>DATJJU010000001.1:0-65512 GCA_035491955.1 Minisyncoccota bacterium
TTCAATTTTTCTTATTTATACCTTATTTAAATAAAACGTCAATAAGATACAAAAAATGGCCGACGCTATAGCGTCGGCCATTACTATATTAATTAAGACTAGTAGCAAATTCCGCAGCCTTATAGAGCTTATGGAATATACCGTCATTAATAACCATTAAGTCCTCTTTTTTGCCGGACTCCACGATTTTTCCTTCATGCAGCACAATAATACGATCGACAATTTTCAGTGACATATATCGGTGTGAAATAATCAGCGCCGTTTTATTTTGTATGATCTGCTTGTATTGTTCGATGATATTTTTCTCTGCCTCAGGATCGAGAGCGGAAGTAAATTCATCAAGGAGGACAAACTTAGGATCTCGTAGGATTAAACCCGCCAGGCCCAGTTTTTGATTCTGACCGCCAGAAAGTTTAACGGAATCTTTGAAGATACGATCAACTTTTTGATTGATGGTCTTAGGCAATTTTTCAACATAGTCCTTAAGGCCCACTCGTTCAAGTATCTGCCACATCTGGAAGTCGCTGCATTTATATCCGGGACGTGTTGCCAATATTGCTCCTCTGATAGTAGTCTTCAAAGTAGCAAAGTCTTGAAACAACGCTCCGGTAATTGCCAGCAAACTTTCACACTGTATCAACCGTAGATCAATACCGTTTACGCGAATACTTCCTTCAGTGGGATCATAGAATCGTAATAGCAATAATGCGATAGTCGTCTTCCCTTCGCCGTTTTTTGCGATCAGTCCTACCGATTCACCTGCCTCAATACTGAAGCTTACTCCTTTTAATACATACTGCTCTGATCCCGGATATTTAAAATATACGTTATCAAATTCAATACGAGGAGTTTTAGTATCATCGATCTCAATAGCATCAACTGCATTTTGAATAGCAGGTACAGTATCCAGTATAAGGAAGAAGTCATCGGCTTTTTTTGTGCCAATCTGAAGATCTATCAGCGCGGTAGTAGCCTGATCAAGCCTTTGATACATTGCAGCAGTACAAGAAAACACTATAAACATCGATCCAATAAGCAACTGATGGTGATAGACCTGTAGCGCTATTAAGAGGAACAAGCCTCCAGATATGGAATAGAACCACATGTCTCCCCAGTAGCTGATAGAAGCAAAATGTTCATCAGCGCTGTACAGGAATGAATTCAATCGCGCGCGCAAACTATCAAACAAGTCGAGATAATGATCTCGTGACCCATTAAGAATGGCTTCTTTTGTTGAAACATAGTTCGACAACGTGTTTTTGTATCGATTGACTTCATTCAGTCTTTTTTGCTGTTTGTAATTTCTGGTTTTCCTTTTCCAGGTGAAATACATTCTTGGAACAACTGTTGCCACTATGATGAAAAAGTACCACCATCGAATAGTTGCAAGTGTTATGCCAGAAATAATGACGGTAATGATTGCCAGAGCAAGCCTTTGCTGAATATAAAAAATATCTATTGCAGCATTTTGATTTCTACTGGCGTCATCCAATGCATCCTGTAGCTTGTGATTTTCTCTATCCTGCAAACCAAATTTCGCATATGATTTCCAGTACAGTCTTTCAATTTCCTCGCCAGATATTCTCCGAAAACGCAAATCAAATTTTTGTATACGATATGACAACGTTCGCGGAACAATATTTGCCGCAATATTGAACAAGACAGCAATGACGAGCGGGACAGATGCAAATATAGTTGCTTGTCCAGCCAGCTTATTAGTAATCTGGCTAAATGACCAAGAACTTAAAAGCCATCCCTGATTTAAGAAGCACGATACAATGAAGGAAAGGATGAAGATTCTTCTATATCTTTTATTAGCCAATAAAAGACTGTTTGCCCGTTGAATAACTCTCCAACTGGACAACGCTTTCTGTCTTAATTTTCTCATTTATATAGGATTTTTAAAGGTGAGTGATTTTCATCATTATAACATATATTTATATAAAAATCAATACCTCCTGTGCACTGCTTAGCAGCGCACAATGTAGTACACTTACGTCATGGAAATACCTGAAAATGGATTTTACTACCACTACAAACATGATGATGCGAAGGACTTCAATAACTACTCCTACGAAGTGACTGGCATAGGCCTTCACAGTGAAAATAAAGATGTATTTGTCATCTATCGCCCGCTCTATGAAATAGAAGATCTCGCGCAACCGATCTCCTTCGTCCGCCCTATCGAACTTTTTACCGACGAAGTGAAATACCACGACACGATTGTCCCCCACTTCACCAAAATCACCGATCCAGAATTGATTGCAAAATTAGAGGAAATTAAGAAAGAGATGTATCTGCTATCTTAATAACACCGTACTATAGCCATTTGCATTCTTTGTTTTAAAAGATTCATCGCGGCAAAGTTCATAGCAATACACTGGCATATATTCAATATCTTTAAATTGTTTCTTAAATAAATTAATAGCGCCCGCTATAGAGATCTTTTCGTATCCAAGCTTCTGAGCTATCTTCAATCTTTCTACAAATACTTCTAGACCGAGCTGAGTGTAGCCCCGCAAGCACTTATTAAAGGCGCCGAGGCAAACATTGCCGTGCAGTGGCACTAATATTGTATACGCCACAAGTACCTCTCCGTCATAAAAACATTTTCCATAAAAATCCTTGTCGGTATAAAGTTCAAAAAATCGCTCGTCGTGATCCGTATGGCGGATAAATGTTTCGCTTCTTTCTGATTTTTGTGTAGACCATGTTTCCCAGAATGCCTTTAAATTTTTCTTGTCTTCTTCTGAAAAATCTTTTACTACAAGGGCAGTGTTATTTTTCAAGGCAGAATTATATTTTCTTCTAATACTGCCATCATTGAATTCCAAAGTTTTCTCAATAAATACAAACGCATCTTCTTCAATATTTTGATTTTCTTTTTCTGGGTTAATGACCAACTCGTTGTAAGCAATATAAGGCGGATTAAATTCTTTTTTCAAAAATTCAACGACTTCATCAGGAAATTCTTTAAAGAGAAATCGTAACTCTTTAGTTCCCTCTTTTTGAATGAAGATATATTTTTCACTCTTATCTTGGACCCCATAGACACAGAATCCTGGCTTATTCAGAAAGGTATTCAACATAATAGGTGAAGCAAAAAACGTATTAGCCAAAGAAACTCCGTTTAAATAATCGGAGATTTTTTGATGATTATCCAAATGCAGGAGTTCCATATTACTCGGTTAGCCCTAACGCCTCGTACACATCAAACATTTTTTTCATAGCAATGTCGTTGGCTTTGAGCGCACCGTTGACCAGGATTTCTTGGACAAGCTTAGGATTTTTTTCGAAGTGAGCACGGCGTTCGCGCATAGGAGTGACGAAGGTGATGATGTCGTCGATTAATTTCTTTTTTGCATCGCCGTAGCCGAGACCCTTAGCGTACTGTGCTTTTAGCTCTGGCGAAGGATTGAAGAATTTATGAATCTGATAAATGATAAGCTCGTCAGGATTCTTCTCTTCTTCTGGTCCGCGAGAGTCTGTCGTAATACTCATGACTGCTTTTTTGATTTCTTCGTCAGTAGCGAAAAGCGGGATAGTGTTGTTATAGCTCTTAGACATTTTCTGTCCGTCAGTACCAGGAATAACTTCTACTGCTTCGAGGATCATTTCGTTTGGCATTTTAAAGTGTTCGCCATATTGATTGTTGAACTTCCCTGCTATGTCGCGTGCGTATTCGACGTGCTGCTTCTGATCTTTCCCTACCGGTACGACATCGGTATCGTAGATAAGAATATCTGCAGCCATCAATACTGGATAATCAAACGTACCGACATTTACATCGCTTTTCTTCGCCTCTGCATCCTTGAAGGCATGTGCGCGCATAAGATACGAAACTGATACAAAATTATTGAAGACCCACGCAATATTGGCATGTGCAGGCACATCTGACTGTTTGAATAATGTTACTTTCGCTGGATCAAGTCCGGCACCCAAATAATCCAAAACCAGATTGTGTGTGTCTTCTATCATTGAATCTTTTGAAGGCAAGCCAGTCAATGCATGCAGGTTGGCCACAAAAACAAATGTATCGTGAGAGTCCTGCAAATCAACAAATTGCTTCAATGCTCCGAAATAGTTGCCAATATGAATTCTGCCTGTTGGCTTTATTCCAGAGAGCAGACGAGGTTTTGGGGATTTCATGTGGATATAATACAACAAAATAAGGCTCTGTGGAAAGGCGTCCTATTTTTTATCAAGAAAAAATTAGTATACAATAACGGTATGGTAAAGCAGTCAGGACCAGGTAATAACTTGCGCATTCCTCCTCACGATTTGGAGGCTGAACAAGCCGTCCTAGGTGCGCTGATGCTTCGTCCTTCTGCTATTCACGATATCATCGATCTTATCGTGCCTGAGATGTTCTATGCTCGCAAGCACAGCATTCTCTTCAAGACTATCTTGGAGCTTTCTAATAAAAATGAGCCGATTGATGTTCTCTCTGTCGCTTCTCGTCTCAAAGAAAAGAAACACCTCGATGAAATCGGTGGTAACGCTTACTTGAACGAATTGATGGGCAATGTCCCTTCTACTGTGAACATCCGTCACTACGCTGATATCGTATACAAGAAATATGTTTTGCGTTCTCTTATCGATGCATCAGAAAATATTTCTACCGTTGCCTATGATCAAAATGACATGGATGTAGCAGACATCATGGATACGGCAGAAAAAGCGATCTTTCGTATTTCATCAGGCATGAATGTGAAGAATGCCTTCGTTTCTATCAAAAGCTCTTTGATGGCGACAATGGAAGAGACTATTAAGCTTCATGAGAACAAGGAAGAAATTCGCGGCGTACCGACTGGTTATGCCGATCTCGACAGTCTCACAGCAGGTTTGCAAAAGTCAGACCTTATTATTCTGGCAGCTCGTCCTAGTATGGGTAAGACAACCTTCGCTCTTGATATGGCCCGCAATGTAGCGCTCGCCGGCATTCCTGTTGGCATCTTCTCTTTGGAAATGAGCGCGCAACAGCTGGTACAGCGCATGCTCTCTGCTGAGAGTCGCGTGGATGCGTGGAGTATTCGCACAGGTCATGGCCTGACAGCGCAGCACTTCACTGCCCTTCAAGAAGCAGCCAGCCGTTTGCAAAAGGCTCCTATCTATATTGATGACCAAGCCGGCAACTCAATCGTTAAAATGCGCTCTGTAGCGCGCCGCTTGAAGAGCGAGCACGGCCTTGGACTTATTGTAGTGGACTACTTGCAGCTTATGACTACTAGTAAAAACTATGACAGTATGGTCAATCAAGTGACTGAGATCTCTCGCTCATTGAAACAGCTCGCTCGTGAGCTTGATGTGCCAGTACTTGCATTGTCACAGCTTTCTCGTGCAGTGGAGTCACGCGGCGGACGCCCTCGCCTTTCAGACCTCCGCGACTCCGGCTCTATTGAACAAGATGCCGACATGGTCATGTTCATTCACCGTGAAGATCGCTACAAGGAGCAGCACGAAAAGGACAATATCACTGAGATATTGATTGAGAAGCACCGTAACGGTCCAGTAGGCATGGTTCAGCTTCTGTTTGACGGCAAGACTACTTCATTCTTGAACATGGACAAAGCGCACATGCCTGCCCCAAAAGCAACCTCACTAGAAGATTTCTAATATGAATAATGACTCTGTTGATCGGCTCGCGAAGCTATTTCTAAAATTCCCCGGCATTGGCGAGCGTCAAGCTCGTCGTTTTGCATACTTTATTCTTACGCAGCAAGAAGGCTACGTTGATTCTCTTTCTCGCGCACTGGTATCGGCCCGCAAAAATGCCAACCACTGCAGCAAGTGTTTGCGTATCTTCGAAGGCAATCCGGGGCTCTGCCAAATATGCAGCGACGAGAGCCGTGATCAAAGCAGTATTATCGTTGTAGAAAAAAGCCAAGATATTGAGAGCTTTGCTCGCACTGACTATCACGGACTTTTCTTCGTTCTTGGCGGACTTATTCCTATTGTACAAAAAGATATTATCCAAGGTACTAATGCACAGAAACTTATTGATCGCATCCAACACGACAGTGCCCAAGGCATATTAAAAGAAACCATCTTGGCATTTCCTATTACACCAAATGGTGAGCATACCGACGGTGCAGTTCGCGAACTACTCTCTCCTATTGCTGTAAATTTAAAAATCACCTCTCTTGGCCGCGGACTTTCTACCGGCGCAGAGCTGGAGTATGCAGACCCTGCTTCTTTGGAAGCCTCCCTTAAGAAGCGTGAATAGTACGGTAATGCGTATCAAGAGCACGATAGAGCCGCGCGAAGAGCATCATTACTAATGGGTATGCGACGAGCAAGCCGACAAAGAGTGCGATAAGGCCAGCAATGAGAAGCACTACTGCCATAAGCAGAGTAAGCACAACCACCCAGAAGATATTTCCTTTTACCATGTGCCAAGAATCCTCCAATGATTTTTTTACACTTCCCTGATGATCGAGATAGCTGAAACGAGCAAGGCTGAGGCGCACTGCAAAGTACAGCCCCGGAATAATAAGCAACACTAAACCGACAATGATGATAAGCATTGAAATAATACTAATCGCAATGATCATGAGGAATTGTCGGAAATTCGGCATGTGTATAGAAAGAGATTTGAAGGTAAGCAGGTCTTCTTTGCCATCCGCGCTTGCTAATGCCACGCTCATCCAAACATATCCCCAGATTACTTGAGCAATGATGACAATGATAGAAAGCCAGGCACGATGATGACTATTGAAAGATCCGAGAATCATCACAACGAGTGCCATAATAGCGAAAAACCATGGGTGTTGCCAAAAATCGTGCCATGATTCGCGCACTGCGTTCTTGATAGAAAAATGAAATTTCATAAATAGATGATTAGCGATCCGGTGGGATACTGTAATAATTCTCTAGGAATTGTATCATATTGAAGAATGGATCACCCAATGTCTGGATGGAGTAGAGGATATTTTTTGGGTAATAGTTATAGAAATAGAGCATGAAGCGCGGATTGGTTGCTGGGAAAAAGCCAATCATGGAGTGCAGATTTCGATCGTTGTAGTAGCCCGCGCCGCCCGGCATAGCAATCTGGGCAGTACCAGTCTTGGCTGCTACCGTATAGTGCGCCTGACCTCGATGATAGCCATCGTCCACTACGTGTGTAAGCATGGTAGTCATAGTCGCAAGCGTTTGCGGGCTTAGCAGCGGCTCAGGAGATTTTGGATAGGTCAACGTCTTCACTGTACCGTCTTCCTGATCAATGGCCGTAGCAAGATGCGGCGTGACAAGATAGCCTCCGTTAGCAAGCAGTGACCAGCTGCGCACAATACTGATCGGCGTGGTGGCAATGCCTTGACCAAAGGCAGCGGTAGCGAAGTTTACATTATTGTTCCCTTTCAAGCTGCTCATCAAGCCGCTGACTTCGCCTGGCAAATCAATACCGGTCTTTTGTCCCAATTCATATTTATCTATGTACTGTTTGAACAATGCATTGCCCATATGTTGCTCAACGTAGATCATACCCGTATTCAATGAGTCATTGAGCACTGTTTGCATCGTAGTACCAGGACCTCGTCCTACTTTATCGAAGTTTGAAATCTTAGCATTGTTCACCACTACAAACCCTTGGTCATTATATGTTGTTTGCGGAGTAACGACATGGTTTTCAATAGCTGCTCCCATGATAAGCGGCTTGATGATTGATCCCATCTCGAAATCGCTTTGAACAAGAGGGTTGGAATAAATGCCGACATCACTCTGTCCAGAGTAATTATTGAGATCGAATGACGGTACTTGCGCCATAGCAATGATCTCACCGGTATACGGATCCATAACGATAGCTCCCACAGACTGACTGGACCATTTTTGCTGAATGCCCGCCACTGTCTGCTCCAGCTGAGCCTGGACCGTTGGCTCAATCGATGTCACGACATCACCAGTCGACGTATTGTTTTTGAAAATTGATGATTGGATATTGGCAAAAATCTCTGCAAAGAAGTTTACATAGAACTGACTGTTGCTTCGGGACAACACATCGTTGTAGTACTGCTCAAGGCCGTAATTGCCCACAAGATTGTTTCCTTTGAACGATACGAAGCCGATGGCTTTGGCAGCAAGCGAGCCGCCCGGATAGTAGCGCCACTTATCGGCATAGAGTGTTAGCCCAGGAATTTTATCAGCAGACAGTGCTGCTCCTTGATCAGGGCTGAGGTGTTGTGCCACTTCTTCGTAGGGATCTTGTTTTTTAGCGACACTGGCAAGAAATGAAGCCTGGTCGACGGGAATTATTGCATTGATTTCATCAAAGGCTTTTTGAGGATCCACTACTTCGCTTGGACGGACAGCAGCCTTGAAGCCGTCCTGAACAGTAGCAGCCGCAACAGTAGTACCATCTTTGCTGGTGAAATAAATAGTGCCTCTATCAAAAATATTAGTAGAAGGCGTAACGTATTGACGTTCTGCACGCTGACGATAGTCACCGACATGAATGATCTGTAAATAAAAAAGTCGAACAACAATCAAAGCGCCGAGAAAAGTCACGGCGGCCATGATGATCCGTATTCTCTGACGATGGATGTTACTGTCCGACATTCCAGGCAAGAGCAGGCTTTGCAGTAGCAAATGCTACGGCAGTACCCTTTACCAGGCCAATACTATTGGCATAGTCCTGAGTAAGGTTTTGCTGGGATTGAAGATAGATGCGTTCTTGGGTACTCATAGTAGAAGCCAGTGCTCTATTCGCTCGTTCAAGTGCCTGCTGATTAATAACTGAAAATGTGATTGCTCCGACGAAATAACTATAACACAAAAAGAGTGCTCCCGTGCTGATCCACGCATAGCGAGTAACCAGACGAAGTGTCGTATTGATGTCGTTTGACATTGCTACTGATTCAAATTTATTTCGGAGGGCGGTGATCATACTACTTATAGTTTTTCGATGGTACGGAGCTTGGCGCTTCTTGATCGAGGGTTAGTTGATAATTCTTCTTGCGATGGAGGAGTTGGTTTTTTAGTGATAACGCGTCCTTGGGATTGGTTTTTCATCCATTGTTTAACGATTCTGTCTTCGAGGCTGTGAAAAGTAATGATGCTGATGCGGCCATGCGTGTTGAGAACATTCCACCAGGCGTTCAGAGATTCTTCCAAAGTACCGAGCTCATCATTGACCGCAATGCGCAAGGCTTGGAAAGTCTTCGTGGCAGGGTGAATGCGGCCTCGGCGCGGTATAGCAGTACTA
Organism: Minisyncoccota bacterium; assembly: GCA_035491955.1. Taxonomy (GTDB): domain Bacteria; phylum Patescibacteriota; class Minisyncoccia; order Phycocordibacterales; family UBA9973; genus UBA4124. The sequence goes on from DATJJU010000001.1 coordinate 9,200, forward strand.
ATAATGTCTGCAAGCTGCGCTGAGGTAGCGATGGGACCATGTGCCCGAGCTTCGATAATAGCCTTGGCGATTTTGCGAGACTTCGGCTCTTCGCCGTATCCGTAAATAACATTGGCGATGGATTCTTCTTGCCAGCTATTGACGATGTCATAGGCATTGAAGCCAGTGTGCGAACCTTGCTCAGAGAATGTCATTGCCAAAGGAGTATCGCTTTGGAATGAGAAGCCTCGAGTATCGTCTAAGAGTTGGAAAGTGCTCGTGCCAAGATCAAGCAATACTTTGTCTACACCGTTCACATTGGCTGCACTGATGATGGTAGTAGCGTCTTTGAAGTTGGAATGGACAAAGATTGCATGGTTCTTGCCTTTGAAGAGGTCCGCGAAGCGCTGTTGTGCTCCTTCATCCAAATCAACGCAGATAAGCGTGCCTTTTGGAATGAGATCGTACAGCACCGTGCTATGCCCTCCTCCTCCGAACGTACCGTCAACGATAATATCGTTGGGTTGTACGGACAGAGAGTCGACAGATTCGTGTAAAAGAACGGAAATATGGCTGACTGCTGATTTCATATTAGAGTACGCCGATTGATCCCAAGCGTTCTGCTAATGTGTCAGCATTTGCCTCTACTTGGCGTTTGTATTTCTGCCAAGTAGGCTCGTCCCAAAGTTCAAGACGACTATACACGCCGATGACTGCGACTTTCTCTTTAATACCTGCACGTTCCTTGAGGAAGTCAGGCAACAAGATGCGGCCATTGGCATCAACTGAGACTTCCGTTGCGCCACCCAAGAAGTATCGGCTGAAACTTCTGGTATCAGATTGAAGCATTGAACCTTCTGCAAGCTGCTCGGCTTTCTTTTTCCATTCAGCTGCAGTGAAGACAAACAATGACTTCTCTAATCCTGGCGCCACAACTACCGTCTTTCCCATTTCCTTGCGAAATTTGACTGGCAATGACAGTCGGTTTTTTTCATCTATATTGTGTGTATATTCGCCGATTAACATGTTTCTTACATTTACCACTTTCTCCCACTTAGTACCATTTTACCCCACTTCATTCCCCTCCCGCAAACAAGTTGGTGTGGATAAACCGAAAAAACAGCAGTTGGAAACACTACTGAGAAAAGTCAAAAGGGCGCGCCACTACGTGGCGCGCCCTTTTGTTATTGTTTTTACGAAACACTAATGACTTCGTATTCCATATCTCCCTTCGGAGTGCTGACAGTGATACTGTCCCCTTTCTTTTTACCATTAAGGGCTGCACCGATCGGCGACTTGTAAGAAATCTTGCCAGAGAGCATATCAGTTTCTTCGCTGCCGACAATAGTAAATGTGCGAGTGTTTGATTCGCCCTGCTTTTGAATCACCACAGTAGCGCCAACGCCGACAATACCGTCAGACGATCGGTCAACAACTTCTGCATGCTTCAAAATATTTTCGATCACGGCAATGCGCTCTTCAAGCTTACCTTGTTCTTCACGAGCGATATGGTATTCAGCGTTTTCAGAAAGATCGCCAAGTGACTTGGCATATTCGATAGCTGAAATAATTTCCTTGCGCTTCACAGTTGTTAGTTGCTTGTGCTCTGCTTCAAGTGCTTCTTTATTTTCTTTGGTCAGATATTCCTTCATTAGTTCAATACTATACTACCCCTCGCTTATTCGGTCAAAAGACTAGGATCAGAACCATACAAACTAATAACAGGCTGCATGGCATGGCTTGCTCCAGTAGAGATCAGAGGGCCGTCCTCCATCAAGACAATAAAAGCATATTGCGGGTGATCAAGCGGGAAGAAACCTTCTACCCATGAGTTCACGCGAGTGTTCCCTTTGATCTGGGCTGTACCAGTCTTGGCGCCCACGCCAAAGGCAGGGTTCTGCAAATTAGCAGCCGTACCACCTGTCTCTGTGTCCATATGCATACCGGTAAAGATGGCATTATATTCGCTGTCATTGAATGGCAACTGTTCTATCTTGCCGATCGGTTTGCCGTCCACGCTCTTCAAAATACTTGGCGTGACGAGCGTACCGCGAGAAGCAATACCAGAGATTGCTCTGAGCATCTGTATTGGTGTAACTTGAAATCCATACTGGCCGATAGCCGTGTGATAGGTGTCGCCGATACGCCATGTGGGATCAGCTGGGAAATTCTTTGCTTTCCATGCAATGCTTGGCACCGTACCATTAAGCTCACCGCTAAAATTAATGCCGGTCTTTTGTCCAAGACCAAACATTTCTGCGTATTTGTCGATATTGGCAATGCCAAGACCTTGTTGGCCACCAAATCCTCCCCCGATTTCATAAAAGTAGACATCAGAAGATACAGCCAGAGCTTTATACATATCAACATCGCCGTGATTGGCGTTATCTTTGAAGATGGTGTACTGACCAGGAGCATAAGGGTTTGGCACGCGCAATACGCCATTGGTATGAAGAACGGTATCAGGAGTAATAATACCTTCCTGCAGTGCCGCAATAGCCAAGAACGGCTTCACAATAGAGCCGGGCGTATAGAGACCATCTGTTACGCGATCCAAAAATGGACGAGCCGGGCTTTGAATATATCCGGTGATAGTAGCTTTGTCCTTGCCGGCAGAAAGAATATTTTCATCGTACTCAGGATAGCTTGTCATGGCGATAAGCTCTCCGGTTTTTATATTCATAACTGCTCCTGCGCCGCCAACATACCCTGACTGTTGCGCTAGCGCTTGTATGCCATCGTACAAAGTCTGCTGAACTTTGCTATCGATAGATAGAGAGATATTTTTTCCTTCTACTGGATCTTCAATAGTGCTGGTGGAAATAGTGGTGCCATTCACATCAGTCTCAATAAGCTGCGTGCCATTCTGTCCTGCCAGGTCGGTATCAAACTGTTTCTCAATGCCATCCTTACCCATCGTACGCGTCTGCCAAAAATGACCCTTGCTGTCTTTTGCGGGATATGAGACATAGCCAAGCAATGTAGCAAAGCCGGGGTGAGTGATGTAGTCACGAAATGTCGGCACAACATCGTTGCCGGGAGCATTCCATGCCAATTCTACGCCGTTGCGATCATAGATCACTCCTCTATCGGCAAAGACTGCGATGTGGTCCAAACTATTCTGTTCGCTTTTCTTTTCATAAAAACCGCTTCTAGTGATTTGCAAAATTGCCAAGCGGCCAACGAAAAATAGCGCCACGACAATCATGACGCCGAAGAGCGCGTTGAAAGAACTCTTGCCTATCGGCTTTTCCATGCGGCCTTCGAACTGCTGGCGATCAAACTCCGGCAAGTTGTTTACATCGAGCAATATTTCATCTGGGTGCAATTCTGCCACCAGCCTCTTTTTTCTTTTACGCTTCCAAACCATACACGCGCTGTACTCGCATTTTTTTCATTACATACCAGTGAATACCAAGCATTGCTAGGACGATAAGTGTCATCCAATGACTGGTCAGACTAAGCTGGGTGCTGGGTGCATAGAGCGCATCACCAATAATGGCAGGAATAAGGATGAGAAATTTATATGGCAAAAGAATAACTGCTGCCGCGAAAAATACCACCTGAATCCATACCGGAAACCACAATACAACTCCAATCAATATAATAACCCCCGCAATAGTGCGAATCATGCTGGGATTTTAGCACAGTTTGGCTAAAAAATGAGGTTGACGATAAAACGAATCAGGAGAAGCAGGACAAGGATTATGCCAATGTAGAAAATGATAGCGCTGCCAAAAAAAGAGGCGGCGGCAGTAGCATAAATGAGGACAATGTAGTTTAGAGGATTATCGAACTTCACCGGCGGAAGGCCGTCACCAGTATTTTGCGCAGGAGTCTTGCTTGGAGTAATACCGAGTGCCAGCTTGGTTTGATCACGAAGAGCAGCATAGGCGACTGCTTGATTTAGGCGAAATGTTTCAATTTTTGAAAGCAATGGACCGAGCCAGGCAGTGAGCGTAGAAGATCCAGGAAATGATCCGGTAGTAATAACAGGAGTAACGCCTACGCCGACACTGACCGTACCGAGTGTACCAAGAAGGGCCGGAATGCTTTTCTTATTTTTATCTACTGCGCCAGTAACACTTGCAGTGACCACAGTAGCTTTTGCTGGCATGAGCCATTTTTGTACGAGGGTCTTGGCAGATTGCGAAGCAACAAGAGCGCTCTGAGTACCGATTACACCTGCGTCGGTTTTAAACTGAACGGTGACTGTGGCATCCTGGGTTTGATTGTTATAGACCAATGCATTAAGTGTAATAGGGGCACCCGAAGCAGCATCGCTTGGAGTAAACCAGACACTGGTATTAGGAATAGTATCTACTGCTAGAGCATGACCGTGGAAAATAACAAACGAAAAGAGTGCGATGAAGATGAGAGAAAATTTTTTCATATTATCGTAATGAGAATGAGGCTTTTACAGTTTCTGTAATTTGCTTTTCTACCTGAGAGGTATCATAGCTGCCATAGTCAGATACATCAGTAGAGTTCAAGGACTGAACCTGTACTACCCCACTATTAGCACTCATCAATGTGCCCACTCTTCGTCCTGAACTCTTTGCCAGCTCCGCCACACGAGCTTTCGCATCGGCAATAGCCTGAGAAAGAAGCTTGATGCGGGCATCAGCCAGTTTTGAATAGTAGTATTCCAGAGAGTTTGTTGAGAAGATTACGCCTTTATCAATAAGAGCAGACGCGTGATTCGCAGCGTCAGTAATCTTTTGAACATCACCGGACTGAATGGTAAATGTTTGATTGAGCGTATAAATTTTTTCTGCAGCCTGGTTTTGCTGATACTGCTCATTCATAGAAATAGGAGAAATAGTAAGCTCGCTATCGGTAATACCTTGATCCTTCAGGAAGGATTTTGTCGCAACCAGATCAGATGCCATTTGAGCATAGCCGTTCTTAAGACTACTTGCTGTAACAGTACGGGCGGTCTGAGCCGTCCACTTTGCCTGGTCAGAAGTTACTTCCATCTTTGCAGATCCAGTAACTGTTACAACATCGTTCTGAGCGCGAACACGAAAAACGGTGTACATGCCGATTAAAATGGCAATGATAAGACTCAGTCCCAAGATAGCGCCGAGCTTTACAAGTGGATGTTGTTTTTCCCAATACATATCACAAGTATATACTGTTTATTTTTTGATAGCACCTTCTTTTATCAACAATGCACGCTTGGCCTCAGAACCACCGCGATTGTAGTTGCCGATGCTGCCGTCTGAACGGAGCACGCGATGACATGGCACAGTCGGATCATAGTTCTGTCGCATATAGGTACCGACAGCGCGAGCGGCCTTGGCATTCCCTGCCTTCTTTGCTACTTCGCCATAGGTCATAGTCTTGCCTTTTGGGATGTTGCGTACCACATCAAGGACTTTTTCTTTGAAGGTTTTCATGGATATAAGTATACCGCACAAAGCAAAAAGCGTTTTTCCCTTTGGGAAAAACGCTTCATATATAATTTACTATTATTTATTTAAGAAAAGCATACCAAACGCTGTCATGGATAAAGAGACCCTGCATACGGACATATGACCCTCGATCACGACCCCGCCACCAGGCATAGCATGCTTCACCGCAACCATCGATCAGACAACCTGTTGTCTCAACAACTTCTACCTTTGTTCGATCCAGCCTACGGTTAAGATCGGGGTACTGCCGACCGAGAGCAAATAATGCATGCGGTACTGTCTTGCGCAGTTTGTTTTGTAAACCCCATTCTAATGCTTTTTTGTAGCCATAACTAATATCCGACCAATTGAACAAGACGATGGTTTCTTGTACTACACTTTCTTGCGGCATAGCATATTGATCGGCAAACATGCGGGCATTGTACGACAGCCGCATCTGATTGCTGGCATCCATAGCAGCCTCCTCAAATGGTTTGATGTAGTTCACTTCCAAGGGAAGCATGCGAACCCGGCCATCAACTTTCTTAGCATTAGCTTGTAGGTCGTTAAACCACACATAAATATCATCTTCTAAAAGTTCCATAGTGATTTTTTTCGTACAATAAAAGAAAATGGGTTGTTTGTCAATAAGAAAAAGATTTGTCCATACATGGACGCTGTTAAATTGGGGTCCACAAGAAAAATCCCTCCATTATTTCTAACAGAGGGATTTTTCTTGTGGACCCTAGGAGATTCGAACTCCTGACCTCCTCTTTGCAAAAGAGGCGCTCTACCAACTAAGCTAAGGGCCCAATATTCAAGTACAAGTGATTTTACTATATATCTGTTTTTTTGCAATTACCGACCATTGTTGTGTAATGGGTGGGGTCTGACCCCATTTATTTAAACTCAAAAAGTTTATCGCGGAAGTCTTCGATACGACCCTTCTTATCTAGCTGTATTCCCTCCTTTTTATAGAGCGCACGACGCTTGGCTTCGTGTGTACTATCAAACCAGGCTCGGCCATCAGAGTAGACGATGCGATGAAATGGAATATTCTTCTCCCCTGCTTTGTAGGCTTTGCCGAGAATACCGGTAATACTACGAGACGCCATTGAACCACCGCCAGCTGCTCGTGCAATCAGTCCGTACGTTGTAACTTTTCCGGCAGGCACCATGAGCGCCAATTCCACAACACGATCGCTGAATGTTTTCATCGCAGCAGTATGGTTATTTGATGTATTTTTCATAAGTATTGTTTTTTGTTCTCGCGTAAGCTTTTTTAATTCTGCCTCACGGCTAAGGGCATGTCCTCGATCTTTGTGTACTTCATTATATTTCATAATGACCGGCCTGCGAATTTTAGTATACCGAGCACCAGACTTCAGATAGTTATGACTATGGAGGCGTTTCTCTAAGTCGTTCGTTGAGCCAATATAATACGAGCCATCAGCACATTCCAAAATATACACGTAATACTTCATACTACAATACTCTGCTATCGTAGGCCCAATGTAATAATGCCTGGCGCTGTTTTGGTCGACATGTCTCTTGCCCACGACGACAATTATTCCTAATTTGCCCTACATGACGAGTCATCATTTTCCACCGCTTAATTTGTCTTTCATCCTCTTGAGGGATGCGTCGTCCCATATAATAGCGACAATACCATTGAAACCATCCTCGCGGATCATCTTTGTATATCCAGCCGTTCTTTCGCCAGACAGAAAGCGGTTGCGAAGCATTGACCCCAAAATAGTTCAGTTCTGCATCGTGGCGTTCGTGGCAGAGCTTGGCTTTGGTAAACCAGTCTTTAGGAAATTCTTCGCGGCAATCGGTCATATACTTGCCGCCAAAAACTCCGAGTTCGAGTATTTCCTTTGGTGTCAGATCGGGCTTGAAGTCAGGGGCAAAATTTTTCCCTATGGGTTCAATACAATCATAGCTATAGTCTTGTTGCATTAGGTCATTGACTACAACTGTTTTCATGCAACAAGTATACCATTGTAAAATGAGCTGTTTCGGGTATAATGATGACCATGGCAAAACGAAGCAAAACTATCGGTATTCATCCGAAATCAAACAAATCCCACAAGACCAAAAAGCGTCTTGAGGTCAAGCGCACAATGCTTGCAGCGAAAAAGACTAGTAAAAAGAAGAAATAATACAAAAGCCCCGCCAACATGTTGGCGGGGCTTTTGTATTATTTCTTATTTGACTTTTCTGTAAAAAACAGTAGTTTGAAGAAAAACACATTGAGATGAAATACAAATATATAGTTATTTTTCCGATTCCCGACCCTTATCTGGAGCGGATTATAGAGATAATGGATATCATCGCTCTCTATACCGGCATTGAGCCTCCCTACAAAAGACTGGTTCCCCATATCACCTTTCACAGACCGATAGAAAATATTGAAGAAGAGGTAATAAAAGATTTTGTAAAAAGCATGGTGCTTCAAATGCGAAGAACACGCATTACGATCAGCGATCTGTTTCCTTTTGGAAAACAATACATTGTTTTCCCGGTTCATGCTACACGAGCAGTAGCAGAATTCTGGGTGGGCATAAATTATTTATTGAGCAGGCTGAAAGAATATGTTCATGGAGAATTCGATCATGACAATACGCTTCACATCAGCGTTGCAGAGAAAACTTCTGACGTTTTTGACGAAGTGTGGCCTACTATCAAAAAGATGGTTAGCTTTGATCCGATGAATATTCCGGTGGGCAAGATTGCTATTTACCGCAAGCCAATCGATCCAAGTGAAAATGGTAATTGGGAACTTGTCGTGCATTATCTTATTGATTGGAGAAAAACAAAAAGCGGCTGACAAATGTCAGCCGCTTTTTTAATTTCTTACTACTTCCACGCATTCAAGATCAATGCGAAGGCAATGAAGGTGACGAGTTCATTGCCGATGCCGATCCAAAACATTTTCCATGAGAGCTTCTTCGGCTTGCCGCTCCAGAGCGCTCCGCCGCCCATAACGGTAACAGTGAAGCCAAACCATACGAAGATAGCAATCTCCACTGCGCCAGCCATGCCAGCCCAGTGCAGGATCACTTGATCCAATGCCCAGGCCTGAATCAATGCGAGAACGAACTGTACGAAGTACATGCCCCACATTTTCTTCTTCATTTCCTCTTTGCGTTCTGGAGTCATTTCCGGAGCGCCCATAACTTCCATCTGAGCCTTGCCAAACAATGGACCATGCCAGATAGAACCAATGATCATTGCTGCAATACCGCAGACAAGGATCGCTACATAATTAACCATAAAAAATAAATAAATACTTATAAAAACACTAACAACTTATAGTGTAGATTATTTTGCGATAAGCTCAAAGGTATTACTGGTAGCATCGCCGATTTCGAACTGATACATGCCGGATTTCAGGTATGAAGGAAATGTATAGTTGTATGAACCGGTATTGGAAACATGATACACACGATCAACAAGGCTGACGGATACGCCGACTGATTTCAACGCATCATCGATGAGAAAAATGTCGATCGGATTCTGCCCTCCTGTCCATTTCAAAGTATATGACCGCCCTACTGTGAATTTTTCACCGCCCGCCGGTACGCTGATATGTACGCTCTGCGCGCCATCTGACGGATCACACTCTACTCGTGGATAGAGCAAAATTTCTGACTGCTTTGCTGTATCAGGCACAAGCATGCCATTCTTCGATATAAGCGGATAACGAAGCTGCTCCAGCCCTGTCTGATTGGTCTGGAATAATTCTTCTTCTTTATTCTTTGAGCCTTCAATCGTATATGAGTACACGGCATCAATAGCATTGCCCTTCACGGTACCAACAAAAGTTCCATTGTAGCCATTGGTCATATCTGGACCTTCTTGTGTGCCAGTCTTAGTGCCCGTTACTGTATTTCCATTGATAGTGATATCAAGTTTTTCATGCGTCGTATATGGCGCATCCTTGGTTGCATCATGACTATAGGTGTAGCACTGTCTGCCGTCTTGAAGCGTCAATACTGAAGGTATAGATATAGGCACAGAATTTTTCTTAAGCAAAAGCTTTTGTGCGGCAATGCTAATGCCGATAAGAACGAGTGCTATGAGTACCAGTATTTTCCATGTCTTCATAACTGCAGTATACGCTTATTGAAAAAGATTCATAAACTTCACGGGATCAATCGAAACATTATTTATTCTGACAGTAAGGTGCAGATGCGGACCAATGGCATAGCCGGTTTGGCCGCTCCAGCCAATGATCTGTCCCTGTTTTACAATCTGCCCTTGCTTCACATTAAACTTCGAAAGATGGAGATAGTATGTCATCAGTCCTTGTCCGTGATCGATCACGATAGTATTGCCGTACGTTACACTATTCTTTTTCACTACGCGTACGATGCCTCTGCCCATAGCCATGATAGGCGTACCTTCTGGTGCGCGGAAATCAGTGCCCTTATGCAAAATATCAAAACCATCAGTGTTACGAGTGTAGCCGTAGGGATCAGTAATAGCGATACTGGTTAGTGGGTATATAAATGGCGCACTCCATAATGTTTTTTTATTCGTTTTGATATTACTGAAATATACTGCTTCTTTTTTAAGCTCGCTTACGACATTCGCTGCACTTTGCGCAGTATCTCCGCCTAACTTATCAGGGATACCGAGTGGCTTCACATCTTGCGGGCGCTCCTGTACTACTACCGGTGTTTTGATGACATCACCGTTCGTCATTGTTGTCACCACATCGTACGTAGCTGCTTTGAGGTGGATATCGATACCGACCAATACGGTTGGTACGGACTTATACAAGAACACTCCTTCCTTCTTTCCATTAAAGGTAATGCTTTTGATACTGGATACTTTCGCTACATTCTCCACCTTTATCATAAATGGATCACCTTGTATCAGATCGGTCGGCGTAATCACTACTGTCGGTGCTACAGCAAAAACCTTCCCAGCTCCCGCAAAAACTACACACATCGCTATAAAACCGATAATGAATTTCTTCATACTTCCATTATACCTTTTTCCATAGGTCCAACCTATGAGTTTTGATCAGGCAATATTGTTGACAAAAAAGGGAGAAAACGTAGGATAGGAAAAACTTAATCATTCTTTATGAAACCAAGACTTATTGTATTTGCTTCAGGCTCTGCCACAGGTGGCGGATCTGGCTTTGAAAAACTTTGTATTGCCGCACAAGACGGAACCCTGCAGGCAAAGATTGTTGCTGTTGTATCAAACCATCAGAATGGCGGCGTAAGAAAAATTGCCGAAAAATACAGCATACCTTTTGAGCATTTTAATGGCCCTTATATTGCATCAGAATATTGGCGGATAAACATACAATACAAAGCAGAATGGACAGCATTGTCAGGCTGGATAAAAATAGTAAAAGGATTGAATCCTCGTACTACTATTAATATTCATCCTGGACCCCTCCCGGAATTTGGCGGCAAAGGATTCTATGGGCATCACGTACATGAAGCAGTGCTCGCTGCTTATAAACGCGGCGAAGTTACCCATTCTGCTGTAACAATGCATTTTGTAACACCGGTATATGATGAAGGACCACATATTCTTCGTATTCCTGTTCCTATAATGCCTGATGACACTACTGACACGCTTGGCAAGCGAGTAAATGAAGTTGAACATATGTGGCAAGCAAAAATCACCAACCTGGTTGTCAATAAAAGCATTTTTCTTGATAAAGGAATCGTTGTAGGAGCAATCCTACACTAAAAAATACCCTGAAGTCGATATCGACTTCAGGGTATTATTACTTACAAGGAACTATTTTCATCACACCATATTCGGGCATTTTGAAAAAGTTTCAACCAAGGAGAGGCGCTGTACTGCTCCCACTCCGGCGGCAGCCATGGCAATTGCCATTTTAGGAAACAACGCTCCGGATGAGGCATCATTGCCAGATGCCGGCCGTCAGGCGAACAAAGTGCCGTAGCTCCTTCGGGTGAACCGTTAGGATTATACGGATACTGTTCTGTCGGATTTCCTGCCACATCGATGTATCTCATCGCAATCAGCTGTTTCTCAGCAACTGCCTGTTCTACATTTTTGTCAGGAAACAATAACTTCCCTTCACCATGAGCAACCCAAATTCCGAGCTTCGATCCTGCCATGCCTTTCAGCATGATTGCAGGAGTATCCTCAATTTGCACATGCACCCAGTTTGATTCAAATCTCCCCGATACATTATGAACAAATCGAGGCTGAGCTTTTTTTGAATGCTTGGTTCCAGGAATCCATCCTAACAACGCCATAAGCTGACAACCATTACACACTCCGAAAGAAAATGTATCGGGGCGTTTATAAAACGCATCAAACATTTTTTTAACTTTTTTATTGGAACGAATAATAGCAGCCCATCCTTTGCCGCTGCCAAAGACGTCAGCATAGGAGAACCCTCCCACAAACACGATGCCTCTAAACCTATCAAGGCTTATTGCTCCGCTTACGAGATCGGTCACAGTAACATCCCATGGTTCGAATCCTGCAGCAAAGAATGCTGAGGTCATCTCACGGTCACCATTGCTTCCTACTTCGCGGATAATAGCGATCTTAGGCTTTGAGGTTTCAACCAAACGGGAATGGTCTGTCTCTTCGGGGACAAATGTCAGTCCGTATTGAGGCAGTGTTTGACGTGCCTGTATGGCTTCCTTTGCTTGCAAAGCGCAAAGAGGATTCATTTGTAATAATTCAAGTTCATCGCTTGTTGCTTCCCACCATTTTCTTATGGTGACAAGCTCTTCATTGAAAACTTCTTCCTTGTCACAAAATATCCTTATCGTTGGCGCTTCTGTCGTAGTACCGATTGTAGTAAGACAATCTCCTATGCCATGTTTTTGCATAATATCGATAATCTCAGCAACATCACGGTACTTATGGGTAATCACCACGCCAAGCTCCTCATTACAAAGTCTGGCTACAGGTTCGTCAGGCAGACCAATGACCATTCCTTTATTTCCGGCCATAGCCATTTCTACTATCGTGGTAATAAGTCCGCCATCACTGCGGTCATGCCCGGCTGTGATCAATCCCCGATCAATTAATTCCTGTATCGCAGCAAAGCCGTTTTTCAGAAGCTCTGGATCGTCCACATCAGGACAGTCGTTACCGAGCTGGCCTAATGATTGCGCTACCGCAGAACCGCCCAAACGTTTCTTGCCGCGCGACAAGTCGATCAGTGCGATCGATTCTCCTTTTGCTTTGAGATCCGGCGTTACTACTTTTGTAATGTCAGGCACTGAAACGTATCCTGATATCACAAGCTGAGATGGCGCTTTGACAATTTCTCCGTCAACTTTCGCTGACATTGATAAGCTGTCTTTTCCTCCATCAATTTCAGCTCCGCCAAGAGCTGCGAGCAAATTTTTCACAGCTTCTGCAGCGTCGTATATAACAGCGCCTTCACTAGGTAATTTTGCAGGGCACATCCAATTGCCAGAAGTTTTAATTGCTGACAATCCATCGGACTTCACCCATACAATATTAGTAAGCATTTCGCCTACTGCCATTCTTGCGCCAGCCGCCGGGTTAAGCAGCATTTTAATGGGCTGCTCGCCGTTGGCTGTTGCCATGCCGGTCAGACCAAAATGGCTTTGCGCGCAGACTGCGACATTTCCTACCGGAAGATGGAGCGGCCCGCAACATTGCTGTTGAGCAATCAATCCTGTAACACTGCGATCTACTTTCCGAACTAAAAATCCTTTTGATCCCACCGATGGAAGCTTGAGCATTTGTTCAATAATTTCCGCCAGGGGCACATCAGGTATCTGTATTTCAGTAAGTAGCTGCGGAGAGCGTTCAAATGAAAAAGTTTTCTGCGGCATATTGCCGAGAATCTTTTCCAGTTCAAGCTTCACTGGCGTTGTATCATTTGACGAATCATAAAGTGTTATCAACCCATCGCCTGTTACTGTTCCCAGTACTTCGCATGGAACATCTTCCCGCTCGCAGATAGCCTTAAACAATTTAAGTCTGCTGTCTTTTAAAAGCAGCGCCAATCGCTCCTGATATTCAGCGCCCCAAATTTCGAGCACTGACATACTGCTGTCTCCCACGTTAATGGCGCGAATATCTATTCGGCCTCCAACAGGGTCAACAATTTCAGTCACTACATTGCACGGGCCACCGGCACCCTGATCATGAATGCTGACAATAGGATTGTCAGTACCAAGCTCAATGCATGCCCGGATAACACGATTAACCTTTTGGGCCATTTGCGCGTTTCCTCGCTGTACTGAGTTGAAATCCAAATCTTCAGTGTTTTGGCCCTGCGTCATGCTTGATGCAGCGCCGCCACCCAGTCCGATTCTGTAAGCCGGTCCGCCAATTTGAATAATGAGCATTCCAGCAGAAGGCTGTTCTTTGTGCGTATGGATAGCATTCATTTGGCCAATACCGCCAGTGAACATGATTGGTTTGACCCATTCACGGCGTTCACCGCCAGGTAGGCGCAGACCAAAACTTCTTACAAAACCATTTACTACCGGCTCGCCGAATTTGTTTCCATAGTCTGATGCGCCATTTGACGCATCAATAAGGATTTCTATCGGTGAGCGATAATTTTTAGGATAAGAAAAAGCTCTGTCTTCTCCCGGAATCACATATCCGGGCAATGTCAGATTTCCCACACAATAACCAGCAGTACCGGCAATCACTAAGCCTCCCCTGCCTGTCGCCTGAACATCCCGTATGCGACCGCCAGTACCTGTCTCTGCTCCGCGAAAAGCTTCAATCATCGTCGGATGATTGTGAGTCTCGGCAGTAAAGATAATGTTGTACTGAGGATGAGCACTATGGAACGGCGAAGGCAAGCCAGGCCAGGTAGGAATAATCGTTTCTACCGTAAAGCCCTTGATAGCGCTGGAGTTGTCAGAAAATGCAATCACGCTGTTGTGAGCATTTCCTCGAACTTTTAACGGATACTTTACAATATCCATCAGCGATAACGGCATTTCTTTACCATCAATAAAAATCTTTCCTTTGAAAAACCAGTGTCTGCAATGTTCGCTATTGGCCTGGCCAAGCTGAAAGCATTCGACGTTTGTGGGATTCCTTTTGAAATCTTTTGTAAATAGATGATAGTAGAAATCAATATCCCAGGCGTCCATTCCCAGCCCCATTGAAGCGTTGATGCGCCGCAAGGCGTCCGGACCTTCTTCAAGAAGCGGGACAGTGTACACCTTCTCAGGTTCAACACTAATGGCAAATGATTGCGGAATCTGATCGTAGACACACTCGGTCATTTTGTCATACAAATCCTGTACGACTTTTTTACCATCAGCATATCTGCGAATGATTTCAATCCGCAATACTTTTTCCAATCCAATAGCAGCACAAATCGCTACTGCATTACTCGACATCGCTGTCTCAACAGCAGGGCGTGGCCCTATCTGAATCAGATCGTGACCCGCAAGATGCGAATCGGCAGTAGTGAGTTCTGGCTGATATGTTTCCGAAAGAAGCCAGTATAATTTTTGCATTTCTGCGGCATTGAGTGGCTTGTTTGTTTCCACACAAAAGCATAGTTCATGGTCGCTGCCATCGTTTTGTTGATAGACTTGCGTGATCATTGTATACCTCCTTTTTTTGATTTTTTTCAATGAAATGTGTATTTGGGCTCATTCTACTGAAATGGGTTCAAATAGCAATATAGTCAAATTTCTCTTATTGACATTTATATGTTTTAATGTTATTTTTTTATCGAACTAACAATTAAATAATGAAAAGAAAAAAGAACGCAGAAAAGGATTGTTATTATGCAATTGTCGGCAATCCGAAAAAAGAGCTCGCGGTGAAAGAGATCGATATGGCTCTCAAAGTAACTGCCGGTACCCCTATTACCTTCGTTAAGAAAATGATAAGAGATAGAGGACGGAAACATCTCGGCATAACTAGAGTAGAAATATCAGTTCTGGAAAAAATTGAACCAGAAGCATACGAATTTATTGCTGCATAACATCTTGCGCTAACGAACGCTGACTATAGAAAAATAGGCGGCGTTTTTATTTTTTTCTAAATACCAATCCGATGATTGTACCGACAATCACGCCGATCACGATCCATTGCAAAAGACTGTGTGTAATGGTGCCAATAACAACGCCAACAATTACCCCAACAACGATTGCTTTTTGTACTATGTTTTTCATACGATAATTATACCAAAAGTAAATGGGGTCAGACCCCGTTGACTATTTTACAATTTTATAGTGTAGCGCCATTATTCCGCCTTCGATTTGTTCGGAGTGTACGAGTTCAAGATTGTATTGTTTTTCAATTTTTCTGATGAAGGTCAAACCTTGTCCTAGTACAACTGGACTGACAGTAAACTGAAATTCGTCGATAAGGTCCATTTGCATCAAAGAGAATGCGAGCGTTGGGCTGCCGAAAATGACGAGGTCTTTCCCTTCACCTTCTTTCAGCTTTTTTACTTCCTCTTCTACACTATCACTGATCACTCGTGTATTGTTCCACTCTTCCTTATCCAACGTCGTTGAAAAAACAATTTTCTCTATTCCCTCAATCCACTGTGCATGTTCCTTTTCATGTTCCGTTGCTGACTCAGCATTTAACAATGCTGGCCAATAGCCCTTCATCAATTCATATGTCTTGCGACCATACATTGCAATACCGACACTCTGAACAATGCCTTCTGCATACTTCTCAAGCGCTCCATTATATGGGATCCATTCCAATCCTCCTGTTGTAGTTGCACAGTAGCCATCCAGCGACTGATGTAAAAATAATACGATTTTTCTCATATGTTTTATTATACCCTATTTGCTGGCAGTTTGGGTCGATGTTGGAACCGTATTGTTGACAGAATCGTGATAAGACGTAGTATTCAGAAAAACTTAACGTTATGCAGACAACCTGGCTAGGAGACTTTTTTGAAAGGATCAAATACCCCGTCGCAATTTGCAATGGAGGACACATGGAGCAATTTGAGCTTGCAATGGAATTTATCTTTGAATCAGACGGGGTACCGTTCACCCATGAGGATAATCTTTATCATCGAGATGATTATGACTTATCAAAATACAAAACAATTGTGTTTGATACTAAGACTTCTATAAATTCTCAAACTCAAAAGATTTTTTCTTTTGACAAGAGTAATCTCGAGCTGGTCATAGTAGGCGAGCCTGCGTTTTTCAAAATTAAAGACATGATTAAGGAATTAAAGATTGATTGCTTAGTATTCCGTTACCCAGAACATGAATTCATTGATCCATTTGTAAGACCTTCAGATTAATAATTTTTTAAAGTTACTAAAGACTGCTTAATATGTGGTCTTTTTTATTTGCTGGCAGTTTGGGTCGATGTTGGAACTTTGATATCATTGACAAATTCATATTTATATGTAATATAAAATAAAACTTAAAAGTACAATATGGAAACACTAACTGACCGTGACGTTGAATTTGCAATAGAAATGTTCAACCTTACAGCAGGCGGAGTAATATTCGACTGCACCTATCGCTCCAAAGTTGTTGCGAGCAAAATTTTTGATGGAAACATAGTGCTGCTGACACGGATGACGATGAAAGGAAAGAGCGGCGAAAAAGAAGAGGCATCGCAAATTCATGTAACGAATCGTTCAATGTCACTTGTCTACACAAAGCCATCGAGAACCTTTACCTACTTCAACACCATCGAAAAGAACCCATGCGGCGCAAAACCGATGTATCATGACCCTTCGGCCGAATTCAAGGAAATACTCTCTTTGGAAGAAAAAGGCGGCGCCTATTTAATTAAGGTGCTGACAAACGGCAACGTGGAAAAAGGAATCATGGTTGGCGAGCCCAAAATGGAAACCGCTTAAGCTTAAAAAGAAACTTTGGAACCCGAGATAATATCAAGGGTTCTTTTTTTATTTATGCTGTCGGACTAGGACTCGAACCTAGATACACAGGACCAAAACCTGTAGTCCTACCATTAGACGATCCGACAAGGTAGGCAATAAAATTGCTCTGTTTTTATAACACAAATTATGCTTCTTTGGAAGCTGATTCCATTCCTGTCATTTCAATGAAAGCCAGCTCGAGTGGGAGGGTTGGGATAGAGGCATAGGCGATGCGTTCGATGGCGGTGATGAGGGCGACGATGCCGCGAGAGGAAATAGCGTCAGGATTTTCTACTGCCCCGCGTTTGATGACCTCAGTGTATTGTTCAGAGTGGTCAGCTTCGATCTGTTCACGAGCGCTTGGCGAGTAGCGATACATCAGTGAGAGACGCATGGTATCGAGGAGGAGCTGAGCGAGCAGCATCATGTCCGTGTGATGCTGTTCTGCGCGTGCGAGGGTCTTGTATAGTGCATCCATATCCTTTTCAATCAGCGCGCTGTACAGCTCATGAATGACAGTCAGCGATGGCGCGCCTGTCACAGACTCCGTCAGTTCTCGAGTGACGGTTCTGCCCTTCGCAGAAGAAAATACTTTTTGCAAAATGCTAAGCGTATCGCGGAATGAGCCATCGCCAAGGAATGCTACCAGCGATGCACTGTCGCCATCGATCACTATTTTTTCTTCCTTAGCGATACGCTCCACCTCTTTTACAAGCGTGCGCTCTGTTGGTTTGCGGAATGAAAATACCTGGCAGCGAGAAAGAATGGTTTCAGGAACTTTATCGAGCTCTGTCGTCGCAAGAATAAAAATACAGTGCGCTGGCGGTTCTTCCAATGTCTTCAGAAGCGCATTAAAAGCATCGCGAGAAAGCATGTGCACTTCATCGATAATATAGACCTTGAAGCGTGATGAGAATGGCAATACGCGCACTGCTTCGCGCAGCGCACGGATGTCATCGATACCTCTATTAGAGGCTGCATCAATTTCTAGAATGTCTTCTGGGTTAGTGCCCAAAGCTTTAGCAAAAATACGAGCTACAGAGGTCTTACCGGTACCGCGACTGCCGGTGAAAAGATATGCGTGAGAGAAATTGCCATTATCAATAGATTGAGAGAGGACAGAGACAATATGCTCCTGCCCTACTACTTCCTCCCAATTGCTCGGACGATATTTACGATACAGTACTTGGTCGTGCATGTGGCCTTATTATAACAGAAAATCGCCAATAATCTTTTCCACGTCTGCAACGTTATGAGCCTCATCCATAAGCTTCATGCGGAGCTCTTTGGCCCCAGGAAAGCCTGTGCAGTAGGCCTTGTAGTGCTTCTTCATAATAGAGAAGCTCTTGATATCTCCGAGGAGCTCTTCGAAGAGTTTGGTGTGCTCCACGAGGACATGCAGACGCTCGGTGATAGTGATAGGGCGCACGGCGGACTGCGCAGCAGTCCGCCGTGTTTCAAAGAGCTTTCCTATCAAAGGCAGCTTTTGCAACAATGGTTTCTTAGGAATACTGGCAATCATTTCCCTGCTTTCATCAAAAAACCATGGGTTGCCGAACAGTGCACGCCCTACCATGATGCCATCCGCTCCGCTTGCAGCAGCTTTTATTTTGCCATCAGCCAAGCTCGTCACATCGCCATTACCAATGATTACCGTATTCGGCGCCAGCACATCACGAAGCTTCACTACTTCTTTTATATAGTCCCAGTGCGCAGGCACTTTTGACAGTTCTTTTCTTGTACGAGCATGGACAGTCAGTGCTGCAATATTCTGCTTCAAGAGCAGCGGTATCCATTCTTCTATTTGCACGCTGTTGTACCCCACACGAGTCTTCACTGACACTGGCAGATCACCTGCTCCCCGCTTGGCTGCTGCAATGACCTGTACTGCGATCTCCGGCGTCTTTATCATAGCCGCACCTGCACCCTGCTTTTCAATAGTCTTATCCGGACAGCCCATATTAATATCGATGCCATCAAAGCCAAGCTCTTTGCACAATCGTGCCGCTCCTTCGATCTTTTCAGGATTTGATGAAAAGATCTGCGCCACAATCGGACGTTCTATTTCTGAAAATTCCAAATCACGCTGCAACATTTCGCGTCCTGCACTCATCAAGCCATTAGCAGAAACGAACTCTGTCCACATGACATCGGGCTTGCCATATTTTGCAATCAAACGGCGAAAAGCCGGATCTGTTACATCCGCCATTGGCGCCACCGCAAAGAAGGGCCTCTTTTTATTTTTTAACTGCTGCCAGAAATTCATTATTGAAACTTATAGACTACTCTGTTCGAAAAGCGAAGATCAATATACTGCAAAACTTTGCTTGTGTCTCTATACTTCGTAGCCAGCGGGTTTGTACGCAAGCCGGTATACAAATCAGTCAACGCATCACTAATGCTGGTAGTTGGATCAAACATCAATACTGCCGGACGGCCTTCATGAGTGAAGTCTACATCAAGCTCATGAATACTATTAAAATGAAATTCATTTGCCGTAATGCCAATAGTAGCCAAACGATCCAGAAGAAGCGAGATATCTGCCAGCTGAGCACTGGTCACTGCTTGGAAGGGAATGTTTTGCATACTACCTGAAAATATTTTTGGGTAGGCATCTCCTGAGAAGTACGGAGCAGACGTAAATGCTACGCCGTTTTGATCCATGAAATAACAAGTGCTCTCATCGATGCACCACAGATACACTCCTTGGTACTCTGTGATAGAAACACTGAGCGTATTGAAATTCACGCGATTAATACTAACCGTTTGTACACGAGAAAACTGCTGTTTGATCCTCTTTTCTAACTTATGAATCGGCACCAAGAAAATACTGCTCTTCGGCAAGACAAATAATTCCTTGCCTTGTAAATTTTGCTGAATGAATTCAGTAATATCTCCCGGATCTACCACCTTTGCGCCTTCAACAGTAATATGCGTGACTTGCGCGCGAGGAATACGAATGACAAAAATAATTGCGGCTATGATAACGATAGCAACGGTAATACGGAGTAATAATTTCCAATTGACGCGAGCCTCTTTTTTCTTTGACTCTTTTTCGTCATCCTTTAAAACCGTCTTGTGATAGGTTCGCTCATACATGTTACTTGCCGATGTATTCTTTATTGTTCATATAGGGACGAAGGGCTTGCGGAATAAGAATAGTGCCATCCGCTTGCTGGAAGTTTTCAATAAGAGAAACGAGGATGCGCGGCGTAGGAATAGCGGTACAGTTCAAAGAATGTGCATAGCGAAGCTTGCCGTCAGCATCTTTGTAGCGAATACCAAGACGTCGTGTTTGGAAATCGTGGAAATATGAAGCAGAAGAAATTTCTCGATATGTTTCTTCTTTTGGCACCCACAAATTGATGTCGTACATCTTCACTTTAGAAAGACCCATATCGCCCGTAGCATTGACCATAGTCTCATATGGAATACCTAATGATTCAATAAATTGCTCAGTGTTAGTATTAATTTCTTCATGAAGGCGAACGCTTTCTTCATGCGACGCTTCGCACAACACTACCTGCTCCATCTTATAAAATTCATGAACGCGAATCAGTCCTTTGATGTCCTTGTTGTGAGAGCCGGCTTCCAAGCGATAGCATGGTGAGAAGCCGAGCATCTTCACAGGCAACTGTTCTTTTGGTAATACCTCATCCATGTACATACCCATGAGCGGCACTTCTGATGTCCCAACAAAATACGAATCATCTTGAGCCTTATAAATATCCGCCTCACCTTGTGGAATAAATCCGCAGCCCATCAATGGCTCGCGCTTGGTGTTGATAGGAGGCATGATCGGATTGAATCCTCGCTGAGTCCAAAAATCCAATGCATAGTTCCAAATAGCAAAACAGAGTTTTACGCCTTCACCTTTCAAAAAGTATCCGCGAAAGCCGTGAACCTTCACGCCTCGCTCAAAGTCCGCCATATCAAGAGCAGTCATGATATCGATGTGATCCTTTGGAGTGAAATCAAAGACCGGTTTGTCGCCCCACGTTTTTTGTACCACGTTTGCTGATTCATCAGGACCAACTGGCGCAGACATGTCTGGAATATTTGGCACCTGCAACATCAATGTCTGCCATTCTTTCATAATGACGCGGATGGCTTCTTCAGCCCGCTGTACTTTTTCTTTCAATGGCTTTAGATCTTCGATAAGCTTTGCTCGCTCATCGGCATCAGCGGTCTGAGGGATCTTATCTGACAAAACATTTTGTTCGGTACGAAGAGATTCAAAATGCGCCTGAGCTTCTCGTCGCTTTTCTTCCACTACCAAAAGCTCATCGAGATTAAATGAGATATTTTTCTTCTGCGCAGCCTCTTTGATAATATCCGGGTTTTCCTTGATAAACTTGATATCCAGCATAGTAGCCTTACTATACCACATTTTTATGGTTTTTAAATTTTCTTGATCTCCGTACTGTACACTCTGCAGATGGAAGAATTCCCCATTCAAACGATCTCCATTGATGAGTATTTTCCGCAATTAAAAGAAATTCCCCAGCCTCCCAAGAAGCTCTACATGAGAGGCAGCCTTGAAAGTTCCGAAGGTCGGACCTTCGTAACAGTCGTAGGATCGCGCAGCTATACGCCCTATGGCAAGTTTGTCTGTGAGAAATTAATTAGCGGTCTTCGTGGTTATCCTGTCACGATAGTATCTGGTCTCGCTATTGGTATCGACAGCATTGCCCATCAAGCTGCCCTGGATGTCGGATTGCCCACTGTGGCATTTCCCGGTTCAGGATTAGATTGGAATGTGCTCTATCCTGCTAACAATAAAAAATTAGCAAAAAGAATTTTACAGAACGGCGGAGCACTGTTAAGCGAGTTTGAACATCGCGTTATCGGTGCACCATGGACATTTCCGCAACGCAATCGCTTAGAGGCCGGCATTGCCAGCATTACTATTATTATTGAAGCCAGAGAAAAATCAGGCACGCTGATCACTGCCCGCCTGGCCACTGAATACAACAAAATAGTCGGGGCTGTACCAGGGCCGATAAATGCTGAATCATCGGTGGGGGCAAATTGGCTTTTGAAGCTTGGCGCTATTCCTATTACCGAAAGTGCGGATATATTAAAAGAGCTTGGTTTTGCATTGCCGGGAGAGCTGCCATTTTATGCCAATAAGGGCCCTACTATTATATTGAATGAGACAGAAGAACTGATCATGAGCGCGCTCAACGCTCCGCTTTCACGAGATACTATTATAGAGAAATTGCGGCTTGATCCTGTCACTGCAGCCATCGCTTTTTCTACTCTGGAGATCAAAGGAATCATAAAAGAAGAATACGGCTTGATTGCCAAAAAATAATATACATGGTACTACTGCAATCATTATATGAAATTATTAATCGTTGAATCGCCTTCAAAAGCGAAGACAATTGAAAAGTATCTCGAAGGCGAATACACCGTGCGCGCTTCTGTTGGACATGTGCGCGATTTGCCGAAATCAAATAAGAAAGCCATCGATATTCCCGCTGGCTTTATTCCTCATTACGAAATCAGCAAAGGCAAAGAGAAAGTTGTTGATGAATTGCAATCATTAGCGGAAAAAGCGAAAGAGATTTTTTTGGCTCCCGACCCGGACCGTGAAGGAGAAGCTATTGCCTGGCATATTGAAAGTCTTTTGAAAGAAGACAAGAAAGTCAAAGCACCGATCAAGCGCGTAACATTCAATGAGATCACCAAGGAGGCCGTGACTGAAGCGTTGCAACATCCGCGCGATATCGATACTGATCTTCGCCAAGCACAGGAAGCGCGTCGCGTACTTGATCGCCTCGTTGGGTATGATCTCTCCGGCATTATTTGGCAAAAGGTTCGCTACGGCCTTTCTGCGGGACGCGTGCAGTCCCCTGCATTGCGCATATTAGTAGAGCGCGAACGCGAAATCCGCGCATTCATTCCTGAAGACT
This sequence comes from Minisyncoccota bacterium, assembly GCA_035491955.1. Lineage (GTDB taxonomy): Bacteria > Patescibacteriota > Minisyncoccia > Phycocordibacterales > UBA9973 > UBA4124. Next base: position 32,341 of record DATJJU010000001.1, read on the forward strand.
ATTGGGTATTGCAAGCAAAAGTAAAAACACAAAAGGGCGCAGAGCTCACTCTGACATGTACGGAAGAGCCACGTGATCGCAAAGAAGTGGACCGTATTTTGGATGTGGCACAAAAAGAAGAGTGGATTGTGAAGGATGTAAAGGAGAGTGAGCAGAAGCGTTCACCAAAAGCACCGTTTACCACTTCTACTCTTCAGCAGGCAGCCAGTTCTCGCCTCGGCTTTTCTCCTGCGCGCACTATGCAGGTAGCACAGAAGCTCTATGAAGCTGGTCATATTACCTACATGCGTACTGACTCTACCACTCTTTCAGAGCAAGCTATTCCAGGCATTATAAAGATTATTGAAAAAGAGCACGGCAAGAATTACGCAGAAGTACGAACATACAAGACCAAAGCCAAGAATGCACAGGAAGCCCATGAAGCCGTTCGTCCTACTCACCCAGAAAAAGGTTCTGCCGGAAATACTGAAGAGCAGAAGAAGCTCTATCGTTTGATTTGGGAGCGCACTATTTCTTCACAAATGGCTGATGCTAAAGTATTGAAGACTCGTGTGGTAGGCAATGTCAAAAGCGACAGCATCCCGGACTTCACTGTTACAGGAAGTCAGGTACTGTTCCCTGGATGGTTGGCAGTAGACACAGACGCGCGCGGTGAAGATGTTGAGCTCCCTGCTATTGCGCAAGGAGAAGCATTGAAACTCATTTCTATTGAAGATATTGCAAAACAAACTGAGCCACCAAATCGTTACTCAGAGGCAGGATTGGTGAAAGAGCTTGAAGCGCGCGGCATTGGCCGTCCTTCTACCTACGCTTCTATCATGAAGACATTGGAAGATCGCGGCTATGTAGAAAAAGTAGGACGATCATTGAAACCAACTGATACTGGTGAAGTAGTGTCATCATTCTTGGAGCAGAATTTTATGAACTACATCAGCGATACATTCACCGCTGAGATGGAAAATGAGCTCGACGATATTGCTAATGGCGATCGTCAGTACAAAAAAGTCTTGTCTGATTTCTATACTCCATTCCTTAAAGAGGTAAAAGAGAAACAAAAGCTTGATAAGGCAACCACTCTCGAAAAGGCTGATCCGAAATATAAATGTCCAAAATGCGGCAGTCCAATGGTAGTGAAGCTGGGGCGTGGCGGTAAATTCCTGTCATGCGAACGCTACCCTGATTGTGATGGTGCACTGACTATCGATGGTTTGGAAATTAAAAAAGACGAACCTATTGGCATTGACCCAGAAACTAATTTGCCAATCTTCACTATGATCGGACGCTTTGGTCCGTATGTTCAGCTCGGTGAAATGCCTCCAAAAGTAAAAGGCAAGAAACAGCAGAAGCCACGGATGGCAAGTATTCCAAAAGAAGTGGATCCTACTACTGTCACCGTAGAGATGGCATTGAAGTATTTGTCGTTGCCTCGCACCCTTGGCAAACACCCGACTACTGACTTAGATGTCACCGCTAACAATGGCCGCTTCGGCCCCTATGTCGCTCACGATGGAAATTTCCGTTCAATCAAGCCACCGCTTGATGTGTACACTATCACTCTTGAGCAAGCATTAGAACTCCTCGCACAAGAAAAGAGACCAAGAGGTTTCCAGCGAAAGAAAAAGGAAGAATAAAAAAAATCCAGACTCATAAGTCTGGATTTGCCAAAGGTGCTCACCCTGTCCGCACCTTCGAAAAGGGTACACGGTGAGTGGCATACGAATCGTAATCCATCAATAAAATGATGTCAACTTTTTACTCAAAAATGTTTGACATAACTGATATATTGACATTATAGGAAAAAATGGTTATAAATTTGAAAAATTAGCTGCTTATCAAACCCATATCAAAATGCACAACTTTCAAATTAACCCTGAAGCCTGTTGGCTATCTGTCGGCATGATTGCCTATTCAATCATCATTATCCTTATTGGACTTTACAGAGGGTATACGGAGAGTCCTGTTTCTCCTTATATTTACATTGTCGTAATTACGGCCTGTATTATATTCTGTCCAGCCCGACCGATATCTGATGAAGGAGGAAGCCTTATGCTGCTCGCTTATATCGTAGGTATTATAATGATGTGGGCATATCACTTAAATCACATTAAGGTCTACTCTACCTTCGATGAGGAACTTCTCAAAAAGAATGGCTATTGGTATCATCGACATCAAGTTGATTAATAAAAAATTTTTATGCCGCCACTATCACTACAGTGGCGGATTTTTTATTGTGCGTTATAGTAGTTAATACCTATGGATATCCAGGAATTATTTTCATTGATTGAATACCCGCTGAGTCAGGATGAAAAATCTCTTATTCAGCGCGCGTATGATTTCGCGAAATCAAAGCATGAGACACAGAAGCGCAATAGCGGCGAGCCGTACTTTGTGCACGTCTTTGCTGTAGCTAAGAATTGCGCCATGCTGGGCATGGATGTGGAAACGATTATTGGAGGATTGCTACACGATACACTTGAAGACACCGATGCGACAGAGGAAGAAATTCTCGAACAGTTCGGTGAGAACATTCTATTCTTGGTCAAAGGCGTTACCAAGCTTGGTAAGTTGAAATACCGAGGACGAGAGCGCCATGTGGAAAGTATGCGAAAGTTTTTCGTGGCTATGTCAGAAGACTTGCGCGTGCTTATCATCAAGCTGGCAGACCGTCTTCACAACGTGCAGACACTGGAACATGTTCGCCCGGATAAGCAGGTACGTATTGCCGTAGAGACTATTGCTGTTCACGCCGCTCTGGCTGGCCGTCTCGGCATGGGTAAATTGAAAGGCATGCTTGAAGACTATGCATTCCCCTACGCCTACCCAAAAGAGTACGCTCAGACCAAAGCATTGTTTGACGCACGAATGCCCGAAGCGCAAAAAACTATTAAGGAAGTCCACACCACTATTGAAAAAACATTGAAGGAATTCAATATTCATAATCCGACCGTAGACTCGCGCGTGAAGCATCTCTACAGCCTCTATCGCAAACTGACAAAATATCAAATGGATATTGATCGCATTTATGACATTGTGGCATTGCGCGTGCAGCTGAATACTGTGGCAGACTGCTATCAGGTCCTTGGTCTCGTGCATATGCTGTGGAAGCCTATCCCTGGCCGCATTAAGGACTATATTGCCTTACCGAAACCAAACGGCTATCAGTCTCTTCACACCACTGTTGTCACAGAGCATGGCATTATAGAAATACAAATCCGTACCTATGCCATGAACCAAGAAGCTGATATGGGTGTCGCATCTCATTTTCTCTACAAAGAAAAAGTGTTTGATAAGAATAGCGTACCGAGCAATAAGCAGCTCGGCTGGCTTGATGAATTGCGCGAACTGCAAGGAGTAGTAGCAAAGCCAAGCCGCTTCCTTGAGCAACTCAATCATGACCTCTTTAAAAATCGCATCTTCGTTTTCACGCCTAAAGGTGATGTCATCGACCTTCCTGAAGATGCCAGCCCTGTCGACTTTGCATATGCTATCCATTCCGCTATCGGCGAAACAACAGCCTCTGCCCGCATCAATAGCAAGATGGCACCCCTTGGAGCAAAATTAAAAAATGGCGACATCGTAGAAATCGTCACCAGCAAGAATGCCAAGCCTTCCAATAAATGGCTAGACTACGCCAAGACTACTCTCGCCCGCCGCAAAATCCGCGCCTACATTGCCGAACACGGCGGCCTCCTGCAGAAGTTTTTAGCGAAAGAATAAAAAATACCAGTATTAAAAATACTGGTATTTTTGGTCAAAAAATTAATTAACCAAATAGTGTTATAAGGCTTGCAAAAACAAAAAATACTAAAAGAATAATTTTAAAGACAGCACTCGCCCCCAAATCAGCGTCAATATCATTATTGTTATCCTTGTTTTCTTCCAACAGATCATTAGTATCTTCAAAAACATACGTCTCTAAAACAGTATTTTTCTGAAAGATTTTGGGATTAATTTTTGCTTGCTTAACAAAAGTTCTCTTTTCTATACATCGTCTCCAGGTAACACAGAAGATTATCAAAGAAATGACAAAGAATATTATCTTATTGATAAGCACCCGAACGCCATGACCGAATATCCTCCACAAAATAACAGTAATAGTGAATTTCCCTACTCTACTGTCAGCAAATTTATTCGATTGCCTGGAGAGGATATTTGAAACAGTATCGATGGCTAATCCAATTTCTCTTGGATCAACCTTATCCTTGAACTGTTCAACGCTCTGCATAATATCATCAACGCTTTTAACATTTGGTGTTGATTGTTCAAATCTTTTTGCAATATCTGGAGGTAAAGCACCTCTTCTAACATAGACAATAGAATCGGTTCCGGCTGATGCCTGTGTTGCCAAACCTAGTAGCATACACACTGCGATAACAATGCTTTTCATTTCTTAGATAATTATCCATGAGAGAATTAAATAGACAATAAACCATACTAGTAGGTGCCACCAGGTGGGGACATACACTTTATAAGTTGCATTTAAGTCGTTATCTATATGTAACTGCTCGCTTCGCGCCACTAATCTTTTCCTCCAATGTCCTACAAATAAAACCATGAAGATAATCATCGTTAAAATATGAAGGACGAAAGATAAGATATCCGATCCAATGGTTTTATAGGCAATCAAAAAAAGTGAAAGATTGCCGAGCTTCGTTTCTGAAAACTTTTCGGCATTATCTGTAATTTTTGAAAGAGTAATATCGGTTACCTTTCCAAAGTACACCACGTTCTTCATAAAGTTGCTCACTTTCTGAGGCTGGAAGTACGGATTTTCATAACGAATGTAACCACCTTTTTGAAGGTATGTGTAAAGGTCAGCAGGAATATCACTCTTGTGAACCTGGACCCATTCGCTTTTCTGAGTCGTTGTGTCGACATCATCGGCGGCCGCTGCCATACACGGCAGGATCAGTAACCATACTCCAAGTATCGTTACAAGGTATAGATTTTTTGTTTTCATTTTTAATTTACATTTGTGAAAACATTAGCACTAAATATTGAATTGTCAATGTTTACTACCTAAAGTGAAAAGTTCTTGAGATTATAAAGATCTTCCAGTTCTTCTTCAGATTCCTGTTTTTCCTGAGTATCGCGATCGTCGAGGAACTCCATTTCTTCTTTTTGAACTTCGGCTGATTCAATAGGTGGAAGGGTCGGCATGGCGGCTACTTCCCTTTTATTGAGAACATCTAAAATAAGATCAAGATCATCATTTGAGAAATAGTCGATAGTGATTTTTCCTCCTGCTTCTTTTGGTTCGATATGCACGCGCGTGCCAAGGGTCTCTTGAAGCTTCTGTTCGATCTGCATGAGCTCAGCATTTGGGATCAATTCCTTCTTTCGAACCTTGTCTACAGCAATACGGCGAGCAATGCGCTCTGCTTCGCGGACAGTAATCTTGCGAAATTGAATTTCCTTAAAGAGTGTCGCCTGCTCTTCTGGACGACTGGATAGCATCATCAGCGGACGAGTATGCCCTTCATTGATTTTGCCAGTTGAAAGGGCATCAAGAATATCTTGTGGCAAACTAAGCAGGCGAACAGTGTTGGAAACATACTCGCGGCTCTTGCCTACTTTCTGCCCGATCTGCGTGTGAGTGAATTTAAATTCATCTACCAAACGAGCAAAGGCACGAGCGCGTTCAACAGCGTTGAGATCTTCACGCTGCAGGTTTTCGATAATAGCAAGCTCGAGCTTCATCATTGAGTCGTCACCAACGCGAATAATGGCCGGCACTTCGCGCAACCCAGCCAGCTTTGAGGCGCGCAAACGGCGCTCTCCGGCAATAAGTTCGTACTCTGTAACAAGGCCACCATCTGCTGTCTCACGCTCCACGCGAGACACTACTAACGGCTGCAAGATACCATACTGCCGAATAGAGTCAGAGAGGTCCTTCAATGGTCCTGGCTCGAACTCTCGGCGAGGCTGATACGGATTGGGAACGATCTTGTCGACTTCGATAAAGAAAATTGAATTCGTATAGAGATTGGACATGGCAATAGTGTAACATATCCAAGATTTGAAAAAATTGTGAAAAAATGGCATGATGGAGGCCAATGCCGGAGTGGCGGAATGGTAGACGCGATCGACTCAAAATCGATTACTCGCAAGGGTGTGGAGGTTCGAGTCCTCTTTCCGGCACAAATGAATAAGATTATCGTGGTCTGCGGTCCGACCGCTACTGGTAAATCCGACTATGCTGTTGAGCTCGCCAAAAAAGTAGGCGGGGAAATTATTTCTGCCGATTCACGCCAGGTATACAAAGGTCTTGATATTGGCAGCGGCAAGATCACAAAAAAAGAAATGCGGGGTATACCTCATTACCTGCTTGATGTCGCAAATCCTCGTCGCGCTTTTTCTGTCGCTCAGTACAAAAAGTTGGCTGACAAAGCCATCAAAGTTATTTTGAAAAAAGGCAAAACGCCGATCATTGTTGGTGGGACAGGTTTTTATATTGATGCAGTAATCTATGACCAATCATTGCCGGAAGTTCCGCCCAATACAACGTTGCGAAAAAAGTTAGAGAAGAGATCGCTGGAAGAATTACAAACAGTACTACAAGACCTTGATCCAGAACGATACGAAACTATTGATACAAAAAATCCTGTGCGATTGATACGAGCCATCGAAATTGCTGAAGCTTTGGGTAAAGTTCCTAAAACAGAAAGAAAAGCTAAGTACGACATGGAGTGGGTCTATTTAGATTTCCCTGATGAGGAATTAAAACAACGCATTCACACTCGCCTTCTGAAACGCATGAAGCAAGGCATGGTAAAAGAAGTACAAACACTTCATGATGAAGGACTCTCTTGGAAGCGCCTTGAGGCACTTGGTTTAGAGTATCGATTTGTTGCACTGTATTTGCAAAATAAAATGAACAAACAAGATATGACCCAACAATTAGAGTCTGCGATCTGGCACTACGCTAAACGCCAACGCACCTGGTTCAAGAAATATGCCAAGTAACGTATACTTTCACTATGAACACTAAGCAGACCATCATTCTTCTTACTATCATTGGCGGAACTATCGGTAGCTTTATTCCCCTCTTATGGGGCGATAATCTGCTCTCTTTTTCTTCCGTTATCTTCACTGCCATAGGAGGATTCTTAGGCATTTATATTGGATACAAATTGAGGATATAAAACTGGCGGGCGATGAGGGAATCGGACCCCCACCAAAGGTTTTGGAGACCTTCGTTCTACCACTAAACTAATCGCCCGTGCGAGAAAACTATAACAAAAAAAGTGGCATTGAGCCACTTTTTTTGCTTATTTCTTTGATTCCTTGAAGATCACAACCTTGCGAAGCTTCTTGCTGTATTTCTTCATTTCGAATTTCTTATCAGCAAGCTTCTTCTTGTTCTTAGGAGTCACATAGCTTTCGCCTGTTTCCTTATTGACCATTCGGGCTAGTTTTTCGTATGCCATAGTGGCAAAACTATAGCACACGAGCTATTTTTGGGCAATATAGCTCACGGGTTTGACTTTTTTACCTTATATAGTTGTGTTTTTTGATCAATGTGTGATATACAGAAGGTCTATGACTGCCGTGAAGAAAAAGAAACAACCTACATGGCTTGAAGCAAATGCTGAACGCGCAACGCGTTGGCTTGGCTCTACCTCATCACTTATTTTTCATACCTGCCTCTTTGTTCTAGCAGGTATTCTTCCCTTTCTCGGTATTGATTTCAGTCTCATACTTCTTGTTTTAACTACGGCGGTATCGCTGGAGGCAATTTACATGAACATCTTCATTCAGATGGCAGTAAATAAGAACACTGCTGACATTGAGGAGATTCAAGGTGATGTCGACGAGATTCAGGAGGATATTGAAGAGATCGGCGAAGATGTTGATGAAATTCAAAAAGATGTTGATGAAATCCAGGAAGACGTGGACGAAATTCAAAAGGATGTCGACGAGATTCAGGAGGATATTGAAGAAGACCAGCAAGAAGAAAAAAAAGAAGAAATGCAACAACAAAAAGAAATGGAGGCTCTCAGCTCTATCCAAACCATACTGACAAATCTTCATAAGGAAATCGAACAACTTAAGAAGAAATAAAAAAATCTCCACAATTGTAATTGTGGAGATTTATGATTTGTAGCAAGTGATTATAAATCGTAATTTATAACAAGCCAATAAAGAACGGTACCCAGACAATGAAACCTAAGGCAAAAGATGCTATCTGGAAATTTTCAATCTTTTTTCTTTGTATAACCGATACCAATAGAGGCAATGTCATGGCTACAAAGCCGGCATATATTGTAAAAATCATTACTGTCGGTGTTCCAATGTTTACTGTGAAAAAGAAAGATATCATCAACAATATATTAGTTGCTGAGATCCAATCAATTACAGTAAAGTTTTGCAACATTGAGAAAAAGAATTTTACATTTCCTTGGTCGGTCACTAAGTTAGTTGTTTTCATTTAACGGAGTTTTATTTAGTTTTCAATTCATTGTTTTCCGATACTATTATAGCAGATTTATTGTTAAAAGTCAAGCTCCATAGGTCCGACCTATGGAGTTAAGCAATAGATATAGAGCCTTGTCTAATAACGGTAATTTCACCATTAGATATACGAACAATGGTTGAAGGGAGGCCCTCTACCCTGCCTTCATCTTGATAGTAATCTATACCGTCACCGAAATAGTTTTTTGCTTCTTCTACAGTAAAGGCTGGTGATAAGCCTTGCGGGTTGGCGCTTGGTGCTACAAGCGGGCCGGTTTGCCGAAGCAGTTCTTGCAAAGATTGTTTTGCAGGTAAACGAAATGCCAACTCATTTGTTCCACGATGGAGATATGAAAATTGTTCCTGGTATTCTGGAGAGATAGGCAATATAACTGTCAGTGGTCCTGGCCAGTACTTTTCTAAAAATGCTTTATTGTCATCGGTAAGCGTGGCACCAAATTGTGATACTGTTTCAATAGCTGGGATAAGAACGATAAAAGGTTTGTTTTCATCACGGCCTTTCACATCATAGATACGCTCTACAGTTTCCTTATTGAATGCATTACCGAGAATGCCGTAGAGAGTGTCGGTAGCGACAATAGCAATATTGTTATTCTTTAAAACAGAAATAAGATCCATTAGATTTTAAATTCAATCACGTCACCATCTTTGACGATATATTCTTTGCCTTCAGTGCGGACTTGGCCTTTAGCGCGAGCTTCACCGTATGAACCGGCATCGAGGAGGTCTTTCCAAAAGACTACTTCAGCACGAATGAATTTATCCTTGAAGTCGGTATGAATAGCAGTACCGGCGATAGGAGCAGTGCTTCCCTTTTTGATAGTCCAGGCACGAGTTTCATCCGCACCGGTTGTGAAGAATGTTTCAAGACCAAGCAATTCATATGCTTTAGTTATGAGGTTTGTAATGCCGTCATCATCGCCTGCCAGCTCGCTGCGCATCATTTCTTTTTCTTCACCCTCGAAATCCTTCAGATCGTCTTCAATCTTGGCATCAAGCACCACATACTGGGCACCAGACGCAATAATAGTATCGGTGAGCTCTTTAAATTTTTCTGCATCAGTTTCATCGAGGTTGGCTGTGCCACTGCGCTTATTAAGACCATAGAGGAATTTCTTTGTTGTAAGCAAATTGAGCTGCTTTACCATTTTACTTTCTTCTTCAGTTAGATCATCAACAGTATTGGCAAGTTTGCCTGCTTCAAGCGCTGCTTCTAGGCGACCGAGCGCTGCATCTTCTGCTACAGCAAGCTTGTCCCCACGCTTCACATCACGGGCTAGATTACTGCGACGTTTTGTGACAGTTTCAAAATCAGCCAAGATTAGCTCAAGATTGATAACAGAGATATCGCGAAGCGGATCAACGGTACCATATACGTGCGCGATTTCCGTTCCCCCTCCTACAATAGGAAAGAGTCGCACCATTTCCAAAATAGCATCGGTTTCCCGAATGTTAGCTAAGAATTTATTGCCCAAGCCTTCGCCTTTTGACGCGCCTTCTACCAAGCCGGCAATATCAACGAACTCTATCGCTCCCGGAATAGTTTTTGCGGACTGCGAAAAAGCGCTGAGCTTGCCCAAGCGTTCATCGGGCACGGCCACGATACCGACTGACGGATCAATAGTACAAAACGGATAGTTCTCCGCCGGCACCCCCTTCTTCGTCAATGCATTAAATAGTGTAGATTTACCGACATTCGGCAATCCTACGATTCCTATACTTAGTCCCATAGGCCTCTATACTAGCAGAAATAAATAAAATCTAAAACAGCGACCAGGTCGCTGTTTTATTGACATAAAAAAATATAATGGTAATGTAATCTAAAACTTACAACCATGGCAATAAAAGGAAACATTAATGATCCAATTTGGGTAAAACTCACTGAGGACGGCAAAAGAATTCATAACGAGCACTATGCCAATATTTTGAAAAACAGTAAGGTTCAAATAGATTTAAAAAATTACGAACCAAAAATAGACAGAAAAGGCCTTACTCGATACACATTATGGGAATGGGCTAGTATTTTTGGTCCGTCCCTGCACCACGGAATGATGGTTCAGCCATTCACAGACAACATTGTTTATTATGATGAACCTTAGAGAATTTAAATAAACTCAACAAAAAGCGCACCATCTGATTTCAGACGGCGCTTTTTCTTTTTGTATTACTTCCCGGACATCATGAGCTGCATGAGTGGTGCGAGTTCGTTGCGGTATTTAGCGATTTCGGACTTGTACTTGCCCATGACTTGGACAGCGGCGTATTGCTCAGGCATGCCGGCCTTTTTCTTTTCTTCAATCTCGCTCTGAATTTTCTCAAGCAATGCTTTGAGCTCCTTATTGTCTTCCATAGACTTCAAGGTCTTTGCCATTTCTGGATTTTCTTCAAGCGTCTTGGCGATCTTCTCAGCCTGGTCCTTGTCTACCCCCTTCATTTGAAGGGTCTTTTTCATTAAAAATGATTTAAATCCCATATCCCTGCATGCTATCATATTTACAGCGTGACCACCACTTGGCGACCAGGTCGCCAAATTTATGAAAACTTTAGAAGAAATAAATACACATTGGAAAGAACACTGCACCTGCGACCTGAAAGCTACAGCGACACAGGCGGTGCCAGGCGACGGCAATCCTCACGCAGAAGTAGTATTCATCGGCGAAGCGCCGGGCAAGAACGAGGATATTGAAGGCCGTCCGTTCATAGGTGCTGCTGGCAAGTTCTTAGCGGAAATGCTTGAGAGTATTAAAATGAAGCGCGAAGATATCTATATCACCAACGTGGTGAAATATCGCCCGCCCAACAATCGCGACCCCTTGCCTGAAGAAAAAGAAGCCTGCAAGTCCTGGCTTGATGAAGAGCTTCATGCTATTAAGCCAAAGCTCATTGTGTTCTTGGGACGGCATGCCATGGGCAACTTTTTTCCTACCGAAAAAATCTCTGCCGTTCACGGCAAACTACTGAAAAAGAAAATACCAGGCTTTCCTACCGAGTATTTTCTTCCACTCTATCACCCTGCTGCCGCTCTCTATAACGGCGGATTGCGTGAAGAGCTGATGTCTGATTTTCAAAAAATCCCTCTGGCTCTGACTAAGATTTCTTCGGCTTCTTAAGCATTGAGAAAAGATATCGAAGCGTGGTGATACTGAGGAAATAGTCAGCATCTACAGCAATACGCATGAGCCACACTGCAAGACCTGTGAAGAAGAAGTTTTTATAATTAAGCACTGCCCAGCCCTTGCCGACAGGAATGACAAACACTCCCGGTTTTGGCTCGTATGGCTCTACTGGCTGCTCATTGATACGCTTAGCGATAGCGCTGGCCACATATTTCCCTTGATCAATAGCGGTTTGTGCCAGACCACTATATGGCGTACCGGATCCATCTCCTGCAATATAAATAGTGTCATCGTTTGGCAATGTCAGCGTTGGAGAAACCTCGACGCGCTTGCGGTCGGTCATGACAACATTAGGAATGGTGCTGAAGCCTGCATTTATTTTTGTACCAGCGGTCCAGACAATAGTACCCGCAGAAAATTCTTTTATTTCTTCTTTGTCACCCTTTTTCTCTACTGCGGTAATACCGCTATCAGTGCATGCCTTCACACCATGATTAGGATAAAACTTCACGCCTTTTTTCTTCAAATGTTTCTCTACTCGAGCAGACGCTTTTGCAGGAATAGCAGGAAGAACGCGAGGAGATGAATCCAGCACGTCTATCGTGACATGCGCTGGATTCACTCCTTCTTTCTTTGCCATAGATTTCAAAAAGTCCGGCAATGCGCCAGCAAGCTCGATACCGGAAGGGCCAGCACCAACAACAATAGTGTGCAAAAGCTTCTTTGATTCCTCAGCAGAAAGCGTCTTAGCCTTTTTAATGCTTTCCATGAAGTGTTCTTTCAAAGACAATGCTTTTTCGATAGAAAGGAAATCTCGAGCCTTCTCCTGTATGCCTTCAATGCCGAAATAGTTTGGCTCACTGCCAAGTGCGAGGACGAGGTAGTCGTATTTCACAGTCTTCCCGCTTTTCAAAGTAATAGTATGGGTGCCTTCACCAAGACCTGTATAGGTGTCCTCTATCAATCGTACGCCATGTGGTACAGCATGAACCAAAGGAATAGAAACCTGATTGATATTTGCTCCGACTACCAAACGGTAAAGGCTTGGGTAGTATTGAAAGCGAGCATTGCTGGTGACTACCGTAACCACAACCGGTGCGTCTTTTTTTAAGAGATCATGAGCCACTTGCAGCCCTGCAAATCCGCCCCCTACTATCACCACCTCGTACTGCTTTACTTCCTCATTCATGGCAAAAGTATAACAAAAAATGCCTCAAAACCATACATTTGATGTATACTTGTAAGATGCACGGTAATGAGTCGTCTAAGGACAAGGAACAGCACTTTTTTGACATGGTGGAAGCATATCAGGACGCTATTTTCCGTTTCATTTACTTCCGAGTAAACAACCGTGCGGTAGCCCTGGATATTACCCAAGATACCTTCACCAAGACCTGGCTGTACCTGGCCGGAGGCAAGACGATTGACTACCCCGAAGCCTTTCTTTACCGAACGGCTCGCAACGCAGTCATCGACTACTTCAAAAAATCAAAGTCAGCTTCTCTTGATACATTGATGGAAGCAGGGTTTGATCCCGGCTCAACGAAAACTGTCGACGATGTCTTTCGTGATGATGATATTGAAACGGTCCGAGCGCTTGTGGAGACCCTTGATGAAGAAAGTCAGCAAATTATCTTCATGCGCTACACGGAAGAAAAGCCTATCGAGCAAATCGCCGATATTTTTGGTACTACCATAAACGCTATGACTGTTCGCATTCATCGCATTGTCAAAAAATTGCGCAGCCGCTTTGACGAAAAAGAAAACAACAATGGACAATAATTTATCAAAACTTAAAGCGTATAAAAAGATCTCTCTCACCGAAGAAGAGCGCGGTTTGATGCGCGCGCATGCAGCCCGCATTATCATGTCCACTCCAGTATTGGTGACACAGTCATTCTTCAAGCGCGGCGTACAGCACGGCCTTCGTATTGCACTCTCAAGCATGCTTTTCGTTGTTTTCATTTTTGGCTTTGTTGCTACAGCTGCAAATAACACATTACCGGGCGATCCATTATATGGATTCAAGCGCAATATAAATGAAAGAGTGGCAGCCGCTATTGTTGGCACCAGCCCTGCAGCGCAGACTCCGTATTTAGCAAATCGCTTCATTGCTCGTTTCAATGAAGTCAAAACATTGGCTGACTCAAACTCACTCACTCCAGCAAATCAGGAAATTGCAGCAAAGGCTATTACCAGCCAGGCAGCAGATCTTTCTGCAAACCTTACTACACTGAGCGATCAGTCTCCTTCTAGCGCATTAGCCGTCACTGCTACACTTGAACAAGCCTTGAAAGCAAATAAGATCGCATTAGAGAATGCTCCTGCTGCTACTCCTGCACAGGCAGACGGTAAAGCCGCTGCACTTAATACTGTGAATAGCGCCTTGCAAACAGTCTCAAACCAGCAAGTACAAATTCTTTCAAAAGAAATTGACGATATTAGCACTGCTGTATCAAATGTCCCTACTACTGCCTCTGCAGATACAACTGTTTCAACAAGCGATAGTACGAGTCAAACTCCTGATAGCGGTGCTACCCAAACACCAAATGTCACTCCTGCAAAAGTTACTCCTCTCGCGCCTTAAAGCGTTGAAGGAGTAAGAACAAGGCCATACCGATGAGAATAACCGCTCCAAAGATGAAAATCTTGGCGTGGTTATTTTCTTTTTGCCCCGGATCTATTTCAGATGTCTGTTCAGCAGGATCTTCAAGCAGAGCGGCTTCGTTATCATTTTGAGCAGAAGAAATAACAGGAGCAGATTTTTTAACAGAAGTCTTTTTCGAAGGCTTTGGCTGATTAACAATTGCTGTAGGAACAGTGGAAATGATAAGAGAAGTGTTCGGAGCAGATTCCGCTTGCGGAATCTGCTCCGGCTTTTTATCTACCACAGGTCCAGCCTCGGGTTGGACCTGTGGAGTTTCAATAGTACTAGCCGTAGTAGGAACACTTTCCGAAGTTTGTATTACTGGAGTCTGAACAGCAGGAGTTTCAGTAACAGATACAGGTGTTTGCTCTGCAGTCCCGGTATCATCTGTTGTAGTGTTTTCAACAGGAGTCGGTGATGCATTCTGCGCATCAGGGGTACCAGGTGCAGTAATCCAGCTTGAGCCATTTAGCTGCATAGTATCTTTTGTTTTCGCGTCGCCCGCTGGCCATCCGCCCGCAAATGGCAAATTATCAATAATCTTTCCTGTTTTATCGACAAGGGTGAGATCTTCGCCAGTGTTGCGCAATCCTCCGCCACCAAATGTCCCTGATTCACCAGCAACGCCAGGCACTGCGTCGGGAGCGCTGGCAGTAGTTCGCTCAACAAGCACATATCCTCCAGCAGAAATAGTCTTACTGAGAGTAAAAAGCACAGTATTGCCTGTCTTGTACAACTTCCAGCCATCAAGCGATACGCTGTCAGTACCATCATTATGCAGTTCTATCCACTCGCTATATTGGCTTGAAGCAGTACCCATCCAGGCTACTTCATTTATCTTTACATTCGCCAAAGCATACGCGGGCAAAAGGAGTACGCAGAGAAAAAGCGCAATAAAATATTTCATATTGTGTAGTAATTATTTATTCCAAGACTTTACGTAATGTGTTGTAAGGGATTTCTGCAGACTGTGCTTCAATAGCAGTAGTAGGAGCTGGCGTGGGAGCGGGCTTTGCTTCTTGAGCTTTAATAGGTTCAGCTGGCTGAGACTGCACAGGAGCTTGCTCTGTCTTTGGGGCTACAGAACCAAGCGCGCCTTGTAGAGCCGCCTTAAGAAGATCGCGGTTTTTTTCTGTCGGGCCTCGCTCTGCTATTCTCACTGGAGGAATGGCCTCACGCAATGGCTTTTCTCCGCTAAACGGAGTATTTTCTTTTTGTTTTACTGCTGGTGCAGGGGCTGGCTTTTTTGAAGCATCAATTGATGAAAGGAGGTCATTGAGAGCAGGACTAATTGGTGTTTTTTGTTGTGCGGGACGAGAAAGTTTTGATTTGCCGGCAGCAAGCTCTGGGGCTTGTACTTCAGGAAGTCCTGAAGAAAATGCCTTCTTGAAAGGATTATGGGTAGGACTTTTGATCGGACGAGGCTGATCAGATGCCGGTCGCGGCGCAGGACGAAATCCCGGCTTTTGAGGGATACTGTTACCAGGCTGATATGATGTTCCAGAAGGCGCTTGCGCAGGGCCTTTGCCGTACCAATCAAAGATAGCTTTTTCCACCTGGTCTTTTTGGTGCGTAAATAAAGTACGAGAAGATTCAATAACATCATCTCTATAGCTTATTGATGGACGAGGCGTTGGCGGCAAGGTACGCGCCGAAAACGGCGAAGAGCCCATATCATTGATCAGAAGCGATAAATAAATTTGCGCCATGCCGAGATTGATAAGATCGTTTCCGCTAAATTGCGGCGCGAATACTTTTTCCAAAAGCTCTGCATCAAGCGGGCCGACACGGAAGCTAATACTAGTACCGACGTTGCCAAAGACGGCATCGCGAACAGATTCCTCCATTTGTGCTACATATTGATGAGCGATAACCAAAGCCAATTTATATTTTCGAGCTTCGGACAAAATATTGGCGAATGATTCATTGGCGAACGATTGGAATTCGTCGACGTAGAAATAGAAGTTTGGGAGCTCTGCCAAGCGTGCCGGTGTGGCATCAGCACGGCTCATAGCAGCCAAGTAGATCTTGGTAATAATCATACTTCCCATAAGCGCAGTGTTTTGTTCGCCAATGCGCCCCTTTGAAAGGTTCACGATCAAGATTTTCTGATTGTCCATCGCTTCGCGAATATCGAAGCTGGACTTTGGCTGACCAATGATATTTCGAACAAGCGGGTTAGCAGTCAATTGACCGATTTTATTTTGAATAGCGGCGCCAGCTTCTTGCATGTAGCGGTCACCGTATTTTGCAAACTCTTCCACCCAGAATGCCTTTACGCCAGGATCGGTAGTATTCGCCACAACCTTGTTGCGGAAATCCTTATCAGAAAGCATGCGGTTCACACCTAGAAGCGTGGCATCAGGATATTCCAAAAGAGCCAGAAGAATATTATTGAGAATATACTCCATACGAGCACTCCAGGCATCTACCCAGATCTTCTTGAAGGTGCTCATGAGGCCTGAGGCAACGAAGTGACGCTTGTCGGCACCAACGTCCTCTAAGACATTGAAAGAGATAGGGTTATCAATATCGAATGGCGCGAAGTAAATCACGTCTTTAATACGTTCCTGCGGCACATAGTCCAACATCTTTTCAGCAAAGCTGCCGTGAGGGTCTAGCACTGCAATGCCTTCACCGCGGACAATATCCTGAATAGCCATATTTTCAAGCAATGTAGATTTACCGACACCTGATTTACCGATGACATACATATGTCGAGTACGGTCGCGACTCTTAATGCCAAAGCGTGCGCGTTGGTTGCGATAGTCAGTCTCGGCGAAATACGTAATGTGTTCCGGATCGTACGGTACAGTCATACCCTAAGTATAGCAGACGGCGCTCTGGCCGTCATAGCATCATAACGTTTCCCTGCTCAATAAAACGGCAAGAAAAAATAAAAAGCTCTGCACAATAGTGCAGAGCCCGCTTTAGGAAGTTTTTTTCTTCCATCCTTTTCTAATTTTTCTTGCAGTACCAAATACTGGTTTATTATCAAGCTTTCTTTTCTCGTTGTACTTTCTTCTTCGTTTTCTTTTAAGTTCAACAATCTTGAGACTGCGAGGAGATAAGCCGATATCCCATGGAGCAGTCGGTGGTTTAGGGTGATCATGTCCTCCCTCTTCACATCCCCAGTAATATCGAACAGATTTTGTCCTGTAATGTATTTTGCGAATAATAGACATGAATGCCTTGCCGCTCGGACATACCGGACGCGCTTGTATATGTTCCTTGCAGATAATCGCCCAATCTAACATTCTCTTAAAAAAGTTTTTTGTTCGGTACATCTGCGGAGCAAAATATTTTGCCACTCCATGTTCTCTAATAACAACCCAGCCAGAATCAGGTATTCGAATACCGCCCTCTTTTATTATGAACGATGTCCAAACTCTTACTTCCAAACCCATTGTGCAAAAAACAAATCCTTCTTCGCGACCTATTCGAGGGGTGGGAGGCTCTACGTTAGCTACTCTTAATTCAGCAGAAAACTCATACGGTTCAATACGACGAAACCCTTGAGCAATAACCTTGGCTGCAAATGCGAAAAAATGCTTTTCTGTAAACTGATATGCGCGTGGCACTATATTCCTTTCTTTTAAATGTTCAACTTGTTTTCACCATACCATTTATCACGAGAAAGTCAAAAGAGCGAAACGCTACACGTTTCGCTCTTTTTCTATTCCCTACTTCGTCATTTCTTTTACGATGTAGTGGTAGTGCTTTTCGGAAACAGGCTGGACGGAAAGGCGTGAGCCGGTGGCGCGGACCATCATGCCGTCGAGGTGAGGGTCGTGCTTTATTTCTTCAAGCGAGACAGGTTCTTTGAACTTTTTTACAAATGCGACATCTACACAAACCCATTGCGGGTTTTCTTTTTTGCTTTTCGGATCATAGTGATCATCTTTCTTATCGAACTGCGTAGGGTCAGCGTGAGCGAGTGCTGTTACTTTTGCAATGCCATAGACACCGTTGGGTTTGCTGCTGGAATGATAAAAGAGGGCCAAATCCCCCTTTTTCATATCATCACGCATGAAGTTGCGTGCTTGATAGTTGCGTATGCCAGTCCAAGCAGTCTGCTTGTCTTTTTGTAAGTCATCAATAGAGTAACAATCTCCTTCGCTTTTCAGGAGCCAGTAGCGCATGTTAGATGAAGAGTGCCAAGATCAAGAGTAATGAGCCGATGATAGCGATGTTCTTTGTGAACATGATCTTCTCAGTTGCGCGATGTGCTGGATCAGAAATATTCCAGAAGTCATGCATCATAGTAGTGATTGGGATCAAAGTAAGAATAGCGAGACCCAAACCGATGATCGGAGCAATCCAGCCTGTCAAAGAGATGCCTGCCAAAGCAAAAGTGATACCACTAATGATTACTCCTGCTTTTGCAGCAGGTACGCCTTTTGATTTCGCATATCCTGCCAAGTAGTCCACATGGAACAAATGGTTAAGACCGCTATTCAAGAAGTAGATACCGATAGTAAGATGAGCAATGATAAATAAAATAATCATAAAAATGCTTGTTTTGGCTAATACTTCCCTATTATACCAGGCCTGGGTACTGGGAACAATCAACGTGAGGCACAGACAAGGAAGAGCTGCCGTAGTCAATTTCTGCCGCAGTAGGATTCAATACGATACGCTGCGCAGTAGCGCTATGCATACCTTCGCTGTTAGTCGTGTAGGTTCCATTAAAAATGAATTGCCCAGCGCTTGTGCCCGCAGTCAGACTGCCTGACAATGTACCAACTTCTGTATCTTTTCCAGCTATTTGAGTGCCCATGGTACCTGTAACAGCATTACCATCTCCTACTGTTAGTTTTACATATGCTAAATCATTTCCTAGCTCAGGAGCGCCAACTGATGGCTTGTTAAGATAATAACAAATGCTTTGAGAGGCTGGAGTGTTTGCCACAGGTGCAGTAGTAGCGGGTGCAGACATATGGTGTTTCGCTTGCATCAACAGAAACACTAATGCAGCAACAGCAACAACAGTAATAATAATTGATATAGGTTTAATCTTTTTCATATATCTCAGTATACACTAGAAATATAAAAAGGTCTGTCTTTGCAGCAGTACCTACAAAGAGTAGACCTTTTTATATGTACTACTATTATAGCAACTATTTCAAAACTGAGGATGTGTATAAGTTGCGAGGGTCCCACATCAGCCATGACTGGATGCCGACATCGTTGGTAGCAGTGATTTGCGCTTGAACCATATCAGGAGTATAGATTGCTCCTAGATTGAAATCTTGCAGCCATGGACGAAGCTTGGTCTCAGGAATAGTAATAGCCTTCAATTTCGCAATGCCAGCTGTAAGCGATGTGTGGATGATATCGTATGGATGCTCTGCCGGATTTTTATACCCATAGCTTCCATTGGCAAAATGCGATGGATAGATCATCGGGCACACATAGTCGACATGAGGAGCGATCAGCTCAAGCTTTTGGCCAATACCCATGTCATCGTTTGCACTCAGTGTCAGACCGAAGATATCTGCAGAAAGCGGAATATGATCTTGTCCTCGCAAATGCGCATCTACGTCTGCAAAAAAATCTTCAATAGTATGCTCCTTGTCTTTAGTAAAAGTACTTTCATCAATATCAGACAAGTTGCCGTCGGAAGGAAAGCGCACATAGTCCAAATTAATTTCATCAAAGCCTTGAGCATAGGCGTCTTCAGCAATACGCTCAGTATAGTGCCAAACATCGGGACTATCAGCACGGAGATATAAGTTACCCTTAGGATCTTTCCAGGGACTACCGGTTTTAATGCTCTGCAATGCATCTTCAGGATGAATAGTCGGATAGTATGGATCCTGAAATACTTCAATACGACCAATAACATAGACGCCTTTTGCATGAAGTTCGGAAATGAGAGCCGGAAGATTGGCAATACGCTTTGTGCCTACACCGCTTGCAAGCAACGTTGGATCAAGCGGTTCGTATGACAAACGACCAGTAGCGTCTTTGATATCGATCACCACAGCATTGAGCTTATTGCCGGAGAGTAAATCAAAAATATGACCCATGCCGCTTTTTGTACCTGCAATCCAGCCGGAAGCATAGACAGCAGTAACAGGGTCAGGGGTAGTAATATGAGTAACAGGAGGAGGAACTACTTCAGGAGTTTGAACTTGTGGACTTTGCGAAAGAGGAGAACTCTCGGTAGGTTCTGATACGGTTGCTAAGGCATTATGGTGATTGAAATTTGTAGCGTGACCATACAGACCAAAACCACCAACAACAAGAACCATCACTACCAATATTACGATGCCGAGTTTATGTGACGGTTTCTCCTGTTCCATGAATTAGAGAAAGTATACAACTACTGTTCTGCTATTCCAAAGTTTCTTCCTCCTCAGGTTGCGTCATGAGGATTAGTTTTTCCAAATTATCAGCGGGTTCACTGTAGTCTTCACCATCGGGAATGTATTCCATAGACTCCATAAACTTCTGCTTAGCATTATCGAGCTCGCCCATTTCCATGAAGAGAAGTCCCATTTCATTGAGAATAGTGCTCGCAGTACTATCACGCTTCAAATAGTCTTTTGAATGCTTAAACAATACTTCTGCTTTAGCGCGGAGTACCTGAATATCTTTTTCAGCCTCCTGTTCACAGGCATATTTCCCTGCCATATCAATAAGCAGATTGAAGGCATCATTATATCCTTCAAGAGCAGCCTGCGGATCGATTTCTTTGAACTTATGCGCCGCATTCATTAATTTCCAGACCTCATCCATGGCTCCTATTTTAAACTGCTTTGGATTTCCTGCAAGACTTCACTAATACCGATTTTATCTTCTGCTGAAAAAGGAATAACAAGCTGTCCGTGAAGCGTGACACGTATATCATCAATGGTTTTTTTCTGGTGAGACTTCTTCACTTTGTCTATTTTGTTAGCAAGGATAACGACTCGCTTACGATGTTCAAGAAGTGCATCAAGCATTTCTAAATCTGATTCGGTAGGACCGACGAAAGCATCAATGATGAGTACCACCATTGCTTGGCTGAGAGTAGCATCAAAGAGATAGCTGTTAATGACTTCTTCGATTTCTGCACGATCAGCTTTTGAAACCTGCGCATAGCCATAGCCCGGCAGATCGATCAAGTAAAAAATATTATCGATCAGGAAGACATTGATCTGGCGAGTTCGTCCAGGAAAAGAACTGGTCTTTGCCAAACCCTTCACTTTGGTCAGAGCATTAATAGTGCTCGACTTCCCTACATTGGATCGGCCAATAAATGCCACCTGCGGCAATGCCAAATCCGCCAAAGCAGCGCCCCTGGTTTCTCCTTTTATAAATTTGGCTGAACGAATATTCATGACTGCATACTATCACATCGCCTTTCTCCAAGCATCCAGGAGAAGCTTTAGATTATTTTTTCGCTTTAGTACGACATGGAGCTTCTTATAATCAGGAATCTGCTCAGAAACAAGATCCCAGAATGCTTTGGAGTGATTGAACTGTTTAAGGTGACAGAGCTCATGAACGATAAGATAGTCTTGGAGGGCCGGATCAAGAAAAAGGATTTTGTATGAGAAATTCAAATTGCCTGCACTAGAACAACTTCCCCAGCGAGTCTTGGGGTTTTTAATGAATACTTTTTTGTATGGAAGATTGTAGTACTGGTTGAAATGTTCAAGGCGCGCGTGCACCAACACGCGCGCCTCTTCCTTATATTTCTTGTATAGCGCAGTTCCTATCATTGCGCTCTATGATCTCATACTTTAAAGATTTTCTAAAGGAGGTGGCAATCTTTTTTGATTGACAGAAATTTCTCTTAGAATATACTAAGGGTATTATGGCTTCGGCCTCCGAGAATCCTCCCCAGAAATGTGGAGGATTCGTTTTATAATAACTCTTTTATTTTACTAATAAGGACGGTGAATGTTTCTTGGTCAAGAGTTCGAATTTTCCTATACAGTCGTTTTGTACTAATTGTTCTTAGCTGTGTCAATTTTATCCATGTAGTTATGTTTTTGAAATGTATTTCAAAATGAAAGGGGTCATTGTTTTCTTTTGATGTAATAGGTAGTACTAAAAGAGATTCCTTATTATAAACCTTTATAATCAATACCGGTCTTTCAAAGTAATCATTCTTACCGTCTGTTTCTACTCCAATATTAATACCTAGAGAGCACCACCATATTTCTCTAGAATGAGCATAAGGTTTTCTATTTCGTTGATCAATTTTCTTTTTTAATCCATTCCACCTATCGAAATCTTTCATTGCCCAAGTGTAGAGCAAGAAGATTCAAGAAAGCTGAAAGTTATTTTAAACTCTTCGCAGAAATAATGGCGCGAGCGAGACGAAGAGTGTCGAAGGTATATTTGCCGTCAAGGTGATTGTAGACCGGAGAAAGAAGCGTGGTATCGCATGAAGCAAAAGCATCTACGATGACAGGTAATGCTTTCTCAAGCTTGTCATCAATAAGATGCTCAATATCGTCATATTGTATGCGCTTTAAAAGAATAAGCTTTTCAATATGGTCAAGGATAGTAGTCATAACAAGCTTTCGCTCTTTTATAATATCCTTTAACGATTTTTTCTCTAGAAGCAATTCTTTTGTCAGATCAAGCGTATCTTTCTTTTCTATCTTCCCATTTTTGACTTTCTTTGGATCAAACGTGCCTCCATTAGTAAGAATAAAATTCTTCTGAATTTCTGCCAACTGATCTACTGGCAATTTGGCAAAGACATCTTCAGCTGATTCAGACTGCTCTCGGAAAGTAACATCTTCCTGCAATATGCGCGGATGCACTTGGAATGTTTGTTCATTCCACCCAGTAAGATAGAGACCGCTCAATGTACGCACACGAGAAAGTGCCACATAGCCCTGGCCGTATTCAAAAACTTGCCGCAAATCCATGAGTGCTGTATCCAATGAAAGACCCTGGCTTTTGTGAATAGTGATAGCCCAAGCCAAACGAAGCGGTATTTGTGTGATAGACGCACGAATCTTGCCGTCTTCTTCAATACTCCAATCCATCGGTTCAATAGTAATCTCTTCATCATCCTTAGTGCGAATGATCGGATATTTTGTTCCTGTTTCAAAGCGAACAACGGTGCCTGTCGTACCATTCACAAATCCTTTTTGGGTATTGTTCTTAGTGCACATAACTACTGCTCCAGTTTTCAGCTCTAGTCGCTCCGGAGAAAGACAGCCTTTTTTCAAACTTTCCACCATACTCTCTCGACCTTTTGTGCTCATAGTGTATACGAAGGTTGGACCTTCGATAGACTGCAACGCCATTTGATTGATAGCATCAACATCAGCATTGTGAGCAAAGAGCCGTGTCATCTCAGTATTTTCGAAGACATCACTTTCATCAATCATACGGTTCTTCAAATGAATAAGGTGATCATCTATTACCGTATTGCGGCGAATAGCTGAGAGGAGCGCCAGAAAGTTTTCATCACTCTGACGATGTTGTTCTGTGATATAGCACACCAGTGGCCTCATTGTTTGCCAGACTTGTGACTGAAATGCAAACGGTACATTTTCTTCTTTTCGAGAAATCGGTGGGAGTTGGAAAAAATCACCGACAAGAATAACCTGCAGTCCTCCGAACGGTTCTTCTTTTTGTTTGATGGTGCGACAGACACTATCAACGAGATCGAGCGTATAGCCATCGATCATAGAGATCTCATCGATGATTAATATTTTTGTTTTTTGAATGCGGCGCACTAAATATTCTGTGCTGGCAATTTTATCCAAATCATACGGTGACAAACTTTTGCGAATGCCGATACCGCTCCATGAGTGAATGGTCTGCCCATGAATATGAGTGGCGGCAATACCAGTGGATGCAGTAATAGCAGGCTCTATGCCATGAGCGCGCAGGTATGCCACATACTCATTAATAGTATGCGTCTTCCCTGCCCCCGGCTCCCCTGTCAAAAAGACATTGGCCCCCGTCTTCAATATCGTCAATGCCTTTTCCTGAGTCATTACGGTAGATTGTACACTATTGATAATGTTTTGATCATTTATTGATTTATTCTTTAAATTTTCTTTAGAAAATCTTTATAAATAAGTAAGATATATTACGTTTGTAACATATAGCTATTATAGAGGCATAATCTCTATGATAGATTATCGCAGTTTGTTGCAAAAATAAGGTGGATAAAGTAGTATACCGCCCATAGCGCCGGTGCTATAATTTAAATACAAAACACCCCTTTCGGGATGTCTTGTGTGGTTTAAGCTTGAGTCTCTTCAGTTTCCTGAGGAGACTTTTGCTTTTTTGGTCGCACTTCGTCTACTTCAAAACAGAACGCTTGCAAACCAACAGAGCTGGCGAGCAAAACTTTTCCATTACGAAGAGTAATGAAAGGGCGACAGATTGTTGTTTTTGCCATACGGCTACAACTCGGTTTCTTCTTTGCCGCTTTTCGTTAGCTGAGAATATTTAAAACCAAACAAAAAAGAACCATTTAACTTTGAACAGCACTCAGCTCAGAATTAGATTTTCATCAAATCCAAACCTCAGAGTCGAAACTAAGACTTGGATTTCAATCTTTCGATTGTCATCCTGGTCTAAGTACTAGTCAAAATAATGGTTCTTTTTACAGTACAATTAACGTCTAGTAATTAGTGCGGAATGCTGTTCTTTATCCTTATAGGATAGGACTCAAGTGTTTCGCCACAAGAGAACATTATTATTTTCGCAAATATTAAAATAAGAGTCAAGGAACTATCCCCAGAAAATTTAAAAAGTAATCAATTTTTAAAAATGAATGATGTAAAGAGTGCCGGGGATGGGAAAAGGAGTGCCGAAAGGAATGATGATGCGGCCGGTGCGGTGAAGTTGGAATGGAGGGATAGTAGAAAATGGAATGGTAATAGTAGTTGGCGTAGCGACCTGAGTTTGAGAGACGGTCGCGCTGGTGCGATAAACGGTAAAGTCAGTACCGTTGGAAGCGATTGGTGAAGGGACAGAGAGTGCGGTGTTGGTAGGATTATCCATAAGGTTAACTTGCTGAGCATTGGTTTGTGCAAGCGTGACACGAGTGCCATTTTGTATGGCGGTAGCGTTGGTGAATTTCACCGGCGTGTATCCTGACAAGTTTGCAAATGTGCCATCTACAAGCGGACGTTCTTGGATCCACTCCGCCGAAGAATATGATGATTGATAGCTTACTGTTTTTTGAAACTGCTTCCCTGTCGTATTGTTTGTAATGACAATATTCCATGTATTGGTAGACGTTTCAGTAATAGAAATGCTGATAGAGTCATCAGGGTGAACTGCCAAGTCAATCGGCGTAGAGTCTGCTGGTAACAATTCGTACCACGCCTGATATGTTGCTCCGTCGCTATTGGCAATTTCATATACTCCCGCCTGGATAAGATCGTTAGTCCCCGGTTTACCGCCAATACCTACCCATGTCGCATTTGATGCCAATGTAGAAGAATAGGTTAATTCGGGCATGACAAAGGTGCCACTGACGCCTGTGTAAGTGCCATTTTGAGCCATATACCCAGACCAGTTGGCAGAGGTAGCTGAGACACTATCTGCCGCAAAAGCTGTGCCTGAAAAAAGGCCTACGGCCAGCATGATGAAAAATATCGCTATGAAGTTACGTAGAAAATAACGCTTCATACCTATATATACGAAAAAGGATCGGAAAAGTTGCATTATTTCAAAACGTTTTGAATGCGTTCTATAGTTTTTTCCTTGCCGAGAATGCTTGCGAGCTCAAATGGATCAGGAGATTTTTCTTTGCCGGAGAGGGCGACACGGAGCGGCCAGAGAACATTTCCCTTCCCTTCCTTCTCTGCGTATTCCATAAGGCTTGCCTTGAGCCCATCGATACTCCACTCCGAAGCTTGCTCAATGAGCATAAGCGCCTGGCGAAGATAGTCCTTGGTCTTTTGCAATCCTTCAGGATCTTCCTTCAATGCTTTCCAAATAAGCATATGCTCATCGACTGAAGGTTCTTTGAAGAAATAATCAAACTCCCCCTCATCAAACAATGTCTTGATATCTGAGAATCTGTCGATGCGGTCACGGAGAATATGCTCAATCTTTTTCAGCATTTCATGAGTAGGTTCAGTATCTCCGATCCAGTCCGGTAGGTAGACATGCGCATGATCCCAAAATTCTTTCATTGAGAGTTTCTTAATATATTCTCTATTGAACCAATTCAGTTTTTCAATATTAAACACTGCTCCGCCTTTTTGCATGCGAGCAAAATCAAAACGTGCGATCAATTCTTCTCGTGAAAAAATTTCCTGATCAGAACCTGGATCAGCAGGATTCCAGCCGATCATAGCAATGCAATTAAATACAGCGTCGGGGAGATATCCCTCTTTAGCATATTCCGTCATTGGCAATGCACCCTTTCGTTTCGAAAGCTTCTGCTTGTCAGGACCAAGCACCAGTGGCAAGTGGGCATACTGCGGTATATCAAAACCAAGCGCTTCGTGAATAAGAATTTGTCGCGGAGTATTTGCAATATGCTCTTCTGCACGAATGACATGCGTAATGCCTTCATCATGGTCATCAACAACTACGACAAAGTGAAATACTGGCTCGTCGATAGTGCGAGCAATGACGAAGTCGCCGAGATCGGTCGTATCTGTATTGATAGTGCCGCGAATTTCATCAGTGAACTGCACTACTTTGTTAGGATTGCGAAAACGAATAACATCTTTCATTGCACCTGAGCCGTCTTTTGATTCTTCACGAGAAACGTAGGCTTTGTCTTCATCAATCAGTTTGTTGATGAGTTCCTTATGGCGAGCAAGATGTTCTGACTGTATGTATTGCTCGTCATTATTGATACCAAGCCATTCCAATGCCTCAAAAATATCCTGCTTTGCTTCTTCGCTATTGCGAGCAGCATCAGTGTCTTCAATGCGCAAGACAAATTTGCCTCCGTGCTTGCGGGCATAGAGCCAAGAATACATAGCGGTACGATAGCTTCCAGCATGAGCCTTGCCAGTCGGGCTCGGTGCGAAGCGAGTAACAATAGGTTTATCCATTCCCTCATACTAGCAAAATAAGGCTTTATTGACAAAAGGTGTGGTAGTTCTACAATAAAGAAAAACCCTAAAAAAATTAAACACCATGGAAGTAATTATTTCATCGGGAATACTATTCCTGATTGGTTATGTAGTAGTTGCAATTGTATCAGTGTATTATTTTTTTGAATGCTGGCGAGTAAGAGATCCTTATGGCGTATATCTCCATATTGAAGAAGATGATGATCAAGGAGTGGAGCTGACAATATTTGGTACGCTATGGTTTTTATTCGCAGGTATTTTCTTTGTAGCAGGAATGAATTGCGTTCACGCATGCAACTCCGTGCAAGAGGCTGTACAACTGTATTTAGTTATTAGTATTTTCATTTATATTCTTACGTATCTTCGCGCCGGTAGTCACCGTTACCGACTTAATAGCTTTAAAGAAGCTGGAGAATCCAATATTCTTAGAATAATCTCAAGAGCGATAAAAGATATCGTGGTAAAAAATGAAGTTACTGCGTAATTAAAAAAGTGCCGTTTTACGGCATTTTTTATTTTGCTTCTTATTTCTTTCGACTCCACTCATACAACACCACTGATGCAGCCACTGATGCATTCAATGATTCGCAATTGGGATCCATAGGGATAGTGAGACCGACATCGCAGAGCTCCATAGTCTTCTCTCGAATACCAACAGACTCATTACCAACGATAAAAAGAGTTGGTGTATCAAAGACGGCGTCTTTCAATTTCGTATCGCCATTCATAACAAGACCATAGCTCCACATATGTTTTTCTTTCAACATCCGCAGAGTCTGATTAACATTGCCAATCTTCACAATAGGAATACGAAAGACCATGCCGGCAGAAGTCTTGATAACAGTACCAGTGATCGGTGACTGATTATGTTCCGGCATCAAGATGGCACTTGCACCGAATGCTACTGCGCTACGAATGATTGCGCCGACATTGTGAGGGTCATGCAATTCATCAAGAAGAACAAAGCATGTTTCTGCGCCTTTATCTAATAAAGGCAATACACTTTCGAGTGACGTATACAATTTATCAGTATTGATCACAGCAATAACACCTTGATGTACGGCATCTTCTTCGACTACTTTAGTCTTTTCTTGCTTCATAGTAGTGAAGCCAATCTTATGGGTCGCAAGCAAATGTGTAAGCTCTTTATCCCCTTCTGCATTTGCATCCAAATAGACTTTCTGGACACATTCCGGCTTGGCCAAAAGAGCCTCGCGCAGTGCGTGCTTGCCGTAGAGATAGACTTTGCTCAGGTCTTTTTTCATGTCTGCATAGTACAAGAGAAATAGGTTTTCGTAAATAAACTATTTCTTATACTTAAAGCAAGTCGGAGGATGGTCATTGATCATGCCCACAGCCTGCATAAAGGCGAAGCAGATTGTAGCACCGACAAAACGAAAGCCGTCTTTCTTTAATTGTTTGCTCATAATCTCGCTGATTTTGATCGCTTCTTTTTGCTGTGCATGCTTCATTGGCTTGTTGCCGACAAAATGCCAGATATATTTGTCGAAGCTTCCCCACTGCTTTTGAACAACCATGTATGCCTTAGCGTTTTCAATGACAGCATTAATCTTCAGACGATTACGGATAATGCCTTCGTTTTTCATAAGCTGTTCTTTTTTAGCGTCGCTATATTTTACGATCTTCTTTGCGTCAAAATGATCAAAGGCTTTGCGATAGTTATCTCGCTTTTTCAACACGGTAATCCAGCTTAATCCTGCCTGTGCACCTTCAAGATTCAGCATTTCAAAAAGTCTTTGATCGTCATGTAGTGGTACTCCCCATTCCTTGTCGTGATATTCGGTATAGATCTCAGGGCTATTGCCCCAGGAGCAGCGAGGTTTAATTTTCATGCATACATTCTATCATCTCTCGAAGGTCCAACCTTCGTCTTGTCGTGACGCCTTGCTTCACGACACGCTTATTGACAGAATATAATGCAATGTTATTGTTATAAAAAATTCGAGAATGAAAAAGGTAAAAGAAATCACCCTGTTTTTCTTATGGCTTTGCTATATCGCTATAAGCTTTGTACTAATGGGCGCTGCCCTCGTATTGAGTACCGACCATCTTTGGCTGACATTCGTCATCAATTTCCTGCTCCTTCACTGCATCTTAATTGCAATGTATTTCAAAAGGTACACTTTTCTTCTGCCGTTCCTGGCCATGACTCTTGGCAGCTTTATGGCAAATACAGGTCTGAGCATTATTGCATTCTTTATTCTGATCGTATTAATGATCATATTTGAATGGCATAAGCTTACCGGCAGAATACTAATCAGATATTTCCCTTTTAAGATATAAAAGTGTAGCGCAAGAAAAAAGCGGTAAACATTTCATGTTTACCGCTTTTATATTTCTTTTTAGCCGGCTACGAAGCTAGTCTTCCATTCATTCTTTGATTGTTACGAATGAGATATTCTTCGCGCATGCAAATTTTAATTTTGAGACCATCGGCACTACAACTGAAATTCCTTTGAAATTTTTCCTTAAGTTTTGCATCTAAAGGGATAATATAGTCCCTGACTTTTCTAACACCAGTACTTTTAGAAAATGTGGCAACAAATGTTGCGCTTTTCTCACCCGGCTGAGAAAGTGTCGGCATAGGCAATCCTTTTATTACACCGTAACTGTTTATTAAAACAGAATGTACGTCAGACCAGATCTCATTCAAGATACCTAGATCAAATGTTGTAGTACTTTTCATATTGTGTCGGTTTGTTTTTGATAACTTTATAGGAATAAAGGAGAAAGTCAAACAAATAATCTAAGGATTAATTGACAAATCTGAATAATAATGTATACTGAAGTAAAATTGAAAAGAAGATGAAGTTATTATTACCTAAACGGGTGTATGGTGAAGTGCTAGGCATAAACATTACCCCAAAGCAGGGCGAGAGAATTTATTTTCTTGCTGGCCCTATACGAGGCGCGGATGACTGGCAAAAAGAAGCAGTTAAACTCCTCGCAGAAAAAGACCCTCACTGCTATGTCGCCTGTCCACGTCGTTACGATGAATCCCATGAGTTATACCATTTAAGCGAAAGCGTCCAGGGTTCGATATTGCATTTTAGCAGGCAAACCCTGTGGGAAAGATATTATTTGGACCGTGCGGCACGATCCGGTTGTATTATTTTCTGGCTTCCTTGTGAAAGTGCGACCAATCCTCGTAAAAAAGAGGATGGTCCATACGCCAGGGATACGTATGGAGAACTTGCGCGCTGGAGCATGTGCAAAGCCTGTACTGTTACACCAGACCATTACAAATTTTTCGATAAGGAAAGACCTGAGCATGTGAACATCGCAATTGGAGCAGAAGGAAATTTCCCCGGCCTGGATGTGATTTATGAAAATTTCACTAAGGATAATTGTGGCTTCCAGTTTTGCGGATCACTAGACGCCGCTGTTAATGAAGGTGTGCGCTTAGGAAAAGAGGTAAACCGACAGCCGTTTTCGTTTAATGACTAATAAAATCTTTTAACTGATCTGAGAGCCCGAGATAGTATCGAGGGCTTTTTTTATTTCATATTTTCCAAAAAGACGATACTTCTTTCAAGAATATATTTGTCGTACAGCTCAATGTGATCTTTCAAATCTTTAAGACTTTGCTGTATGAGACGGAATGATTCTTCTTTTGAAAACCAAACCGGTTCTACGCCAAGGGCTTTTTCTTTTTCGGTAAGTTCCGGTAATCCTTTTTCTCCTACCACCTTTACAACAAAGCAATACGATTCATTGATTCGTTCTAATTTCTTTCTATATTCACGAGTCATGCCAAGCTCTCTTACAATTTCAACAACACAGCCTATTTCTTCCTTACACTCCCGGATACATGCCTGCTCTAGACTCTCGCCTTCCTCTACTCCCCCACCTGGTAATTCATAATACTGACGATCAGAATTGGTGATGTGAATAAGACCAAGATTATCTTCCTGGTCGATGACAATAGCTCGTACAGCCTTTCTGACTTTGTACGTACTCGCTTCCTGTTCAGAAACATTTTCTTCGTTGAAGGTGTGGAAGAGTTCCATATTATATGGTTTCCAAATGATAAATAAGATTATCGATGAATCGGTCCATGCATTTAAAATCTTCCCCTGGGAATGCTGTGTGAGAGTTTAGTTCAATGAGCTTTGGGCCGTCCTTCCCTACTCCAATATCCATACTGTACAGAGGTTTTGGAAACTGTTTCGTTATTTCAGTATGCACTTGTTTGTAAAAGTTAAGAATATCTTCTGGAATTGCATCTATATCAATCTCTGTAATTGAAGCGCCTTTGTGTGAATTACTGACCATACTTCCTTCGGGGGCCTGACGAACATGACAGAGTGAGATTCTATCTCCATGCGTAATAATGCGAAGGTCATGATATGACTTTGCAACACCAGGTATACCTCCACTGGTATCGATAAACTCCTGAACAAGAAATCCTCTTTCTTTTAGTTTATCTTCTGGAATAACCGAAAGATCAACTTCATCTTTATTAAAAATAAAAACATCATCACCGTTCTGCCCATTGTTTGGTTTCAGGACGACCTTACTAGTGGTGATTTTTTCTATCGCTTCCTTTAGTTCCCCTTCACTAAATGTAAGATAGGACTTCATGAAAAATTGTGGCATGTAGTTATAGGTATTTATTTTTGGACTGCAAAGGTTTCTGAACTCCGGAGTATTGGTAATAACAGCTGATCCTGGATCAAACCCTATATTCACCATTTTGTTGTATTGGTAAATGACATCGGCATTAAAAGATTCTTCAGTTTTTGTTATCTCACCGTTTTCATATCGAGCAACATTTATAAACTCACCATTACCTTTAAAAGATTCAAAATCATATGCAAAGCGAAAATTATCTCTCTCGTTTATTTTTGCAAAAAACTTGTGGTACGCAGACGACTTAGCATTCTGAAAATTGCCATCAACATTATCTTTGGATTTGAGCCACATGATGATGTTGCGAGGAGTGTGAGTCGTTTCCATGTAAGCCAAGTATAACATTATCTTGATTGCTCATATCATATATTGACATATCTATTGTTTTGTGTTAGTGTAAAGAAAAACAAAGCACTATAACAATGAGATACAAAATACCCTCTTACATGGAGTACGGAGACACGTACGCCAGTAAATGCGAAAAGGCATTTTTTGATAAAGGCATCCTGATAATTAATTATTTTGGTAATCTTTTCCTTATGAGAAAAGATGGGATGCCTATCAGCTCAAGGAACTACAGAAGGCTGGGTGACAAAATTAATTTTGACAAGTGGCACTTTGTTGTAAGCAATTTCAGAGAAAATAACAGACATGTTTCCGACTTAACTTCTAAACAAAAGAAGCTTGCGCGAATTGCCTTGATCATCATGGAAAAGGATCCGTTATTTGGATTCACCGCTGAAGAAAAGAAGTTCATAGTAGAAAATGTTCGTAAAAAAGCAGAAAAAAATGAGGAGCTACAGCGGAGATGGCGTGCCATTGAAGCCTTCTATGAATCACACGATCCCTGCACATTAGTAAGTATCAAGCTTGGTGCCATTTATTTGAACGAGCAAGAGAAAACCTACAAAAAATTGGAAGACTACATGTATACCAACATTGCAGGAAAGGTGCCGACCGAAGAAATTCATAACGAGGCAAAACTTTTTCTTGATAGCTTGAATGAGTATCTCGAAGAAGAAGCACATGATGAACACATGGCTATGGTTTAGCCGAAATTAATCAACAGAAGAACCCGAGATAATATCAAGGGTTCTTTTTTATTGGGGTAGGATTTGGTCACGAATCACTAAGTATTTTCTTTGCTGAAAATACAAAGTGTTCGCGACCCCGGCTCGCTTGCTTCGCATCGCTGTGCCTTTCAAATCCTAACGCAACGACAAGCAGTTGTCGTTGCTCCCGGCGCACAAAAAAGAAAAGCGGCC
>DATJJU010000002.1:0-34026 GCA_035491955.1 Minisyncoccota bacterium
AAGGCTCTGAGTCGTGAAAGAAACAGCTCTCAGTTGGGGTATGGGCGGGGTCTGGCCAACGGAGAGCTATTTCTGAAGCGACGTCATTTGTTCTGTTATAATAAACGAATGTTATACGAATTTTATGGATTGGAGTGTCCGCACTGCGACAGAATGCGAAAGCTGACAGATAAGCTGATGCAGGAATATCCTGATATTAAAATTAATCGCAAGGAGGTTTGGCACAATGAATCCAATATGAAATTTGTGGAAGAGTTGGATAAAGGGGATGCGTGCGGAGGTGTACCATTCTATTTCAATGGAGAAACAAAGAAGTGGTTGTGCGGAGAGGTGACATATGAGCAGATAAAAGACTGGGCTGGTGTATAATTAGCGTATGGACGTAACATGGACCACACTTGAATATGAGCAACCAAATCGTCACCGCGACTGGAACTACTATGCCGGGTTGGTCGCTGCCATTATTGCCATCATCGCATTCTTTTACGGTAATATTTTCTTCGGCATTTTCATTATCATTGCCGGGGTGACGGTGATTCTCTATGCTTTGCGTCCACCTCGTCACATTACTATCACTATTACTGCAGATGGTGTTGCAATAAATAGCGAGCTTATTCCGTATGGTGAAATAAAGCAATTTTGGCTTGACGAAACTGAGAAACCAGATAAGCTGTTACTGCTCGTCAAAGGTGCCTTTATGCCGATGCTTGTCTTGCCACTGCAGGGCGTAACAGCAGAATCAGTACGAGAAGCATTGAAGCCTCATAGTAAAGAAGAGGAAATGCGAGAATCTCGAAGCGTGAAATTATTTGATCGTCTCGGATTCTAAACAATATTGCTCCCGTCGTTCAATGGATAGGACGTAACTTTGCGGAAGTTATGATGTAGGTTCGATTCCTACCGGGAGCACAAATATAAAAACCGTGATGAAGCAACGATCACGGTTTTTATATTTGTGCTCCCGGAGAACGGCAACTGCTTGCCGTTCGTTAGGAATCGAAAGGCGGAAGCATGTCGGAGACAGCTGAGCCGGGGTCGAGAGTACTTATGACCGAAGGGAATTAGTAACTCGTGACCGAGACTACCGGGATCAATTTCTAAAACTTATACGTCACCGGCGACCCCAACCCCGTCACATAATCCCAATTCGCTCTCGTCGTACAATAATACCCACAACTGCCATTCGTACCTGTTTTAATATCACGAAAGTATGAGGCATTATTTGCCAAAGCCTTATCTTTGTAGAGCTTTGCATTTGTTACCGATAATCCAAGTGATTGAATGGCTGCCCACTGCGGTGCTCCAGCGGAAGTGCCACCAATGACGTACCAACCAGGATGGTATCCACCTTTATATACAGAGTACCCAGAATCCGGATCAGCGTTGTATGATACATCAGGAATAGATCGCTTACCCTTTGCTTTTGCAATAGTGTAGCCGCTTTGGAAGTTTGGCATTGATTCATACTTTGAAATACCGCCGCCTGATCCTGTCCATGCAGTTTCAGAAGAGACAGTGCCGGCTTTTGTAATATTCAAATGTGTACCGCCAACCCCAATAACGTTTGGTGAAGATGCCGGCCATTCTGCTCCAGCTCCTTCATCTCCAGAGGAAGCAAAGAATGATGCTCCATACTTACTTGTAAAGTGGCTATCTAATGTTGCCTCGTCAGAAAACTCATCACCGCCCCAGCTCATTGATATTGCGACAACATCGCTGCGATTGCGTGCATAATCCACTGCACTCATGAGATTTGCACCACTTTCTGTCTTAGCCTCTACCAGCAGGATTTTTGCCTGTGGAGCAATAGCATGCGCCCACTCTACATCAAGGGCAGTTTCTAGGCTCCAACCCTGATCTTTTTCATCACTTGCCATCACATGTTTCTCAAAACAACCATTCGCTGAAGTACAGGCAGCTAGTCCAAACTGCTTATCAAATGCAGCAAGATCACTTTCGATCGTGTCATCTGTTCCGACATCAACAATAGCTATAGTGCCATGACCGCCACTTTTCGGAAGATTATACGCAGACTTTATTTGGTCCGGTGTAAGACCTTGCGGAGTAGGGCTGATTTGTCCATGTGTATGAATCGGCGAACGTCCATGAAAATCATTGAAGCGATATGCAGCTACTGCCTCAATAGGGAATACAGCCAGAACAATAAAGGGAACGATTGTGAGCATTATGAATAATAAATGGGTGAACCAATGTTTTGTTATCATTGGTTGAGTATCGCAAAAAGCACCTCAAATAAATCCGAAGAAACAATCACTAATTATTGAAGTATGTGCCGGAACACTGTCCGTAAAGATTTACGCCTGTATTGGTATAGAAATCACCGGCAGTCCAATTGCCTAATAGAGAAGTGAGATCGCTTGTTGAAAGCAAGCAAGAAGCGCTCTTAGCTGAAAACTTTTTATTAGTGTCGCTTTTGACAGTGAACTTGAATGAGCACTGATTATTTTGTGGACCGACAATAGTGTAGAGGCGAGTAGAGCTTTCCTTTGAAGGGGAGGTAACTGAAGTGGTTTGTGTTTCAGTTGCAGACTCGCAACTTGTTACTGCTTGCATCAAACAATCGCTATCATTTGTCTTGCATTTAATAGGAGTAGCAGGAATAGAGGGAGTGACTTGTGCTGATGCAGTAGCCGGTACTGTGATTGTTGTTAATCCGGCCTCTGGCGTACTGGTAGTGCTGACTCCTTGATCCGACACAGCGGGGCTTTGGACGACAGGTTGCACGTTGGTGGTAGTAGAAAGAGCTTGAGGGGCAGGAGCCTGGTTTTGTTTTGACGAAAATACAGCAACGATATTCTGCTCAATACTGCTTACCGTTGAACCAAGATATTTCTGAGCTACGAATGCTAGAGCACCAAGAACAATAATGACAATAAAAAGTGTCAGAAAAAATGATCCAATCTTTGAACCAACGCTTGTCTTATAGGGACCGGTCTGCAATGTTGCAAACGCGGCATCAACTTCGCTCTCCTGCCATCCGCCCGCAAGAAGAAGTTCTGATTTAATTTTATCTTTGCTCTTGCCAGCAGCTTGCTGCTGCTGAATGTAACTAAGGAGCGCAGGAGTGATCATGGAATAAGTATATTGTATAAAAGGAATAAAGAATAGATAATAAGTGTATGAAAACTATTGATCCAGGACATATATATGAACTGAGACAATTGGGGGATGACAATACTCAAACCATGACTTTTATTAAGCGCTCTGGTGGCGCGGTGCAGTATGAAAAAGAGTGGCCAGGACTACAGACTCAAGAAGTACTACGAGCATTGATTGATCGAACAAAATATTTGTACGAGGTCTTGCCTTGCAAAGAAACAGAAGAAGCATTGCGACATTTGAGAATGGCACTCTTTTGGTACGAAGCCCGAGCATACAGAAGAAAGAAGTCCAGCACCAATCGCACTACCAATGCTCATGATGATACACTCACTGTACCTATGAATGTTAATCTTCCAGACGATATTCCTTTTACGGAAGTCGATATAGAACTTCGACCAACAGGAGAGGACGGACATATTATCTTATAGTTATGACTCAAACTACACTCTGCTTTCTTATAGATGATCAAAAAATACTCTTGGCAATGAAAAAGCGCGGCTTTGGCACAGGGAAGTGGAATGGTGTCGGAGGAAAAGTTATTGCACCAGAAACTCTCGAAGAAGCGATCATACGAGAAACGGAAGAGGAAATTGGAGTATCGATTGATTCAAGCGATTTGCAAAAGGTAGCAGTACTATCGTTTCACTTTATTGATGAGCATGCAGACTGGAACCAGCAATGCCATGTATATCTTTCAAAGGTCTGGAAAAATGAACCGCAGGAAAGTGAAGAAATGAAGCCGGAGTGGTATGCCTTTGCAGATGTGCCCTATGACGATATGTGGATCGACGACAAGCTATGGCTACCGCTTGTTATTGCTGGCAAAAAAATCGAAGCTGATTTCTATTTTAAAGAAGAAGGAAAGGTACTGGATAGATACGGCATAAAGGAATTATAGCCTCCGCAAAATAAAATAGGTCCAACCTTTAGTGTTCCCAAGGTTGGACCTATTTTATTTTGCGGAGGCGGTGAGATTCGAACTCACGGTACAGTTTCCCATACGACTGTTTTCAAGACAGTTGCCTTCAACCACTCAGCCACGCCTCCATTTTAGCGGACTTCGTAATTGGTGAAGTGTTTGCACTTTAGCATACCGGGGTTCGATTTTCAATTCTTCTGTGGTAGTCTGGAACTATGCGATATGTAGGCATAGATTTTGGCACAAAAAGAATAGGAATCGCCATTTCCGATGAGGAAGGGAGTTTTGCGTTTCCGAAAATGATAGTGAAGGCAGAAGAAGCAGTGGCGGAGATCGCGGGTCTATGCCAACAGGAGAGTGTCGGCACTATTGTTATTGGAAAATCCGTTGCTTCAAATGGTGCAGAGAATGACATAGTAGCTCTGGCCGAAAGCTTTAAGGAAAAGATCCATGGAGTGACGGGCTTGCCAGTGTATTTCCAGGAAGAAGGATTTTCTACGGTGGAGGCGCATCGTTATCAGGTAGATGCAGGCAACAGAGACGATTCTGCGGCAGCGATAATTTTACAAAGATATCTCGATACTCATAAGGTACAATAACTATATGGATGAATTTATTTCAATTGATGATTTTAAAAAGATCAAAGCCAAGATCGGAAAGGTCCTAGTAGCGGAAGCAGTACCGGACTCAGACAAGCTTATTCGCTTTGAGCTCGACTTTGGAGAAGAAAAGCCACGACAGATATTGTCTGCTATTCGCGAATGGTATCCAGAACCGGAAAAACTCGTGGGGAAGATGATGTTGTTCGTAGTAAATCTCGCACCGCGAGCGATCAGAGGTTTGGAATCAAATGGCATGCTTATGGCAGTGGATGGTACAGATGGTGCGCCAGTCTTTTTGGTTGCAGACCCTTCGTCAGAAGATTCCTCAGGGCGAGCACGCTCGGTTTTGCCTGGCACAACAGTACGATAAATCGTATACTACAAGCGTGACCGCACGTTATTTACAACTTGCACACCCTCATGCAACAGGAGTAGCGCTCTCTGATAGTACATTGCGTTTCGTGAAATTTGCTCAAGAAGGAGAAATGTCTGTGCCTCAGCATGCGGGTACTATTAATGTACCTGCAGGACTTATTGAAAATGGCAGAGTAGTAAACAAGGGCAAGTTTATTAGTTTCTTAAAGACCGCTCGCAAGATCCACCGTTTCGATACGATAAACCTTGTTCTTATTTCTCCGCTTGTTCAAACATTTAGTATTTCTGTCAAAGGCGCTGCTCCGCTCTATATAAAGGAGGCAGTAGAAAAAATGTTTGGCTTGCCAGCCAAGGATATTATTTATGAATATCACGCTATTGGCGGCACGGAAGCGCTTACGACATTTCAGGTTACTACTATTCTCAAAGTAGTCTCTCAAGAATTTTTAAGTTGTTTCAAACAAGCAGATATTACTGTACTGACCTTGGATTCTATTGGCCATGCACTTACTCGCGCCATCCTGCCTATCGGTGACAACTCTCCAACAATGGTTGTAAACATTGATCGTGATATTACTACTGTTGTCATTGGTGTAAATGGAAAAGTTTCTCAGACAACCATGTTTGCATTCGGCGATGATTCATTTACTGACGCTATCATTGAAAAACTTTCTGTTAGTGAAGAAAAAGTTGCTGCATTGAAAATGGATCAGGGTCTTATTGGCGATGATTCAAAAAAGATTTTTGATGCACTTGCAGATGATTGTGCAGCACTTGTGCATCACATCAATGAAGAATATGTTGCCTGGCATCATTCGCACAAAGCATTGCCGCCTGTCGAGCGCATTTATCTAACAGGGGCGGGGAGTATGCTGAAGGGTCTTGATGAATATATTAGTCTTGGCTTGCGATTGCCAGTGGAGGTGGCGAATGTCTGGGCGAACTGCTTGTCATTTGATGAATATGTACCAAACCTTCCTCAATCAGAGGCGGTGAATTATCCTGTGGCTATCGGTGCAGCCCTTGTTAGCAATGATGGAGCAAACATGCTCCCGGGTGATCATAAGCAGGCAATGCAGCGCAAACACATCATGGGTGTGACAGCGAAGATCATACTGAGCTTCATTCTTGGCGTAGCAGTGGGCTTTGCAGTAGCCAGAATTATCGCCATTCCAACGGTCCATATCCAAATTATGGACGTACTTCACAAAATACAGGCTCGATGGTAAAGTACCAGAGCTCCTTTGTCCTTGTAGTTCAATGGATAGAACAGGAGACTTCTAAGCTCTTGATGTAGGTTCGATTCCTACCGGGGACACAAACGAGAGAGATAGGGAAATTCATTTCCATATTTCCGAGTGAAGTGTTCCCGGAAAGCTCTGCTTACAAGGGGACACCAATGTTAGAAGAAATCTACTCGCGCGATTAGCTCAGTTGGTAGAGCGGCGCTTTTACACAGCGAAGGTCGCAGGTTCAAGTCCTGCATCGCGCACAAAGAAAAAACCCATAGGTTCGACCTATGGGTTTTTTCTTATAAATCGTGACGCCTTGCTTCACGACGAAGGTCCAACCTTCGTTTTCATGCTATAGTCTGCCTATATGGATAAAAAATTAATCTGTTTCGATCTCGATGGAACCCTCACTGCCCAATCTACCTGGGAGGCATTTAATACTGCACTTGGCATTAGTGTAGAAGACGACCAGCGCTTATTCCTCCAATACAAAGAGGGAAGCCTTGAATATGGAGATTGGATAACAGAACTCATGCGTCTCTACAAAGAACACCCACCTGTAACCCGAACGGATATTGAACAAATCGCCACCACGATCGCTCCTCGCCCAGAGTCACAAAAAGCAATCGAAGATGCAAAAGCAAAAGGCTATCACATTATCGCTATTGCCGGTGCGGTAGACGTCATGGCACAGTCACTTGCAACACGGCTTGGTATTGAAGAATTGTTTACTGCCAACAAAGCAGTCTTTAATGAAAACGACGAACTCATTACCATAGAGGATAGTGGTCACGAACGTGATGCAAAACTTTCTCTCTTGAAACAGTACTGTGACACCAATGGGTACACACTTTCAGAAGTCATTTGTGTCGGTGACGGCGGCAACGATCTCGAAATTTTCAAGAATGCCAAAGGTGTCCTTCTCGGAGATAACAAAGACCTCGCACCCATTGCCTGGAAGCAAATCCACAGTCTCTCTGAACTTAATGACCTTTTAGGTATATAATGAATTATATGAAAATAAGAACATGGTTCATCATTTTAATTGTTTTAATAGTAATACTTATTGGATGGTCTCTTTTGTTTAAGAAAACTGAGGCGCCAGCAGTGCCACCAGCTTCTTCTACAACAACTACCACTACGACAACTTCTTCTGCAAAAGGCTCAACAACCCCTTCACGACTCCCTGGAAGCCCGGCTGTTATACCAAATACTATTCGTCTTGGCGGTGGTCAGCATGTCAGTACTACCAAGATGGTTGTCGGTCAGCATGTAATCGTAACTGTTACTGATCCAATCGACGCAGGATATGTGATCGATGCGCCACAATATGATAGTGCTATTATTGGTCTTGCTAATCATACTCATACACCAGGCGCTAATACTAATGGCACTGACACGTATGAATTTGTTGCACTGAAGACTGGTACCACAGGTATCACTATTACTGCCACTCAGTCTACAAATAAAAACAGCGCTGTGATTCTATTCAGTAATGCAGTAAGCGTAAAATAAACACCATAAAGAAAGGTCCGCACAAAGTGCGGACCTTTTAATTTGTTGTGAGAAAAATTTAAGAACGAACAT
Organism: Minisyncoccota bacterium; assembly: GCA_035491955.1. Classification (GTDB taxonomy): domain Bacteria; phylum Patescibacteriota; class Minisyncoccia; order Phycocordibacterales; family UBA9973; genus UBA4124. Next base: position 7,839 of record DATJJU010000002.1, read on the forward strand.
AAATCTGGCGCAGCTTTCGAGCTCTGTACCAAGACGGTCGGGGGGAGGAACTAATGATCATAAAGAGTCTTCTTTTTATAAAAATGCGACTTGTTTCTATTGAAACGCGACGACTAAGCACAAGGGCTCTTCCTGTAAGGTTATTCATAAAATAAAGTATTAGTTATCAGTTTTGCCTCACTGTACTCATTCCGATTCCATCTGTCAAATTTTATGGTAGGCTACTGTCATGGAAATACCTATTTTATTCGAAGATAAGGATGTCTTGGTCATCAATAAGCCGGCCGGCCTCATGGTTCATGCTGATGGCAAGACTGAAAAACCGACCCTTGTAGACTGGATCTTGAAAGAGCGACCAGAAATTGCCGGAGTAGGCGAGGTGCAAAATGGCGTAGAACGACCCGGTATTGTTCACCGTCTCGATGAAGATACATCGGGGGCACTCATTATTGCTAAGAATCAGGCTTCATTTGAGCATCTCAAGAAGCAGTTTCAGGATAGGGAGACTGAAAAGGAATATCATGCATTTGTCTGGGGGCACTTTAAAGAAAACTCAGGAATAGTTGATGAGCCTATAGGGAGAAATAGTAATGATTTCCGACGCTGGCATGCCGGAAGAGGGGCTCGCGGGGAAATGCGCGAAGCGGTTACTACATGGGAGGTGGCGCACCAGTTCCAGGACCAGTATGGTGAACACTTTTCATTCATGCACCTTTTTCCAAAAACCGGCCGAACCCACCAATTGCGTGTCCATATGAAGTTCCTCCAGCGCCCTATTGTGGCAGATAGCCTCTATGCTCCAACGAAGCCAAAAGCCCTTGGTTTCGAGCGTTTAGCGCTCCATGCCCGAAAAATAAGCTTTTTAAACCTTGAAAATAAGCGCTTAATAATAGAGGCTCCATATCCTTCTGATTTCCAAAGCGCCCTTGCAAAGTATAGTAATGCGTGATAGAGTGTGGTCCTATATGGCAACTCAATTTACTACAGTAGACGTTGAAGCGCGAAAAAAGCTTGATTTTAACTCAGGCGACACAGTTCGTGTTTGGTCAAAAATCGAAGATAAGGGCAAGTACCGTTTACAAGCATTTGAAGGCATTGTTCTTGCTCGCAAGCACGGTACTACTGCAAGCGCTACTTTCACTGTTCGCAAGGTAGCAAGCGGCGTAGGTGTAGAGCGTATCTTCCCACTTTTCTCTCCATTGGTAGACAAGATCGAGGTAACGAAGCGCGCAAAGACTCGTCGTTCAAAGTTGTACTACATCCGTGAAAAGGCAGCTAAGGAAATCCGCCGCAAGATGAAGACTCTTCCACCAGGCAAGATCCACGTAGAAGGCGCAGAAGACGAAGCGGAAGCTTCAGAATAGAACAGCGCACAAATAAAAATAGGTCCAACCTTTAGAATTCCCAAGGTTGGACCTATTTTTATTTGTGCGCGAGAGAGGACTTGAACCTCCATGGGATTGCTCCCGCTACCACCTCAAGGTAGTGCGTCTACCAGTTTCGCCACCCGCGCTTGTTTCGATACTATATCAGATATCTCACAAGCAACAAGTCTTATAGTATAATATGCACATGGACGCCCCCTTCATCCAAAAATATTTCTTCTCAGCACTTTTGATCGTAGCGATCGCGGGTGGCATCGTATTGTTTTGGCCATTTTTAAAACTAATAATTTTGGCCGTAATCTTCTCAGTATTGTTCCACCCACTCTATCGCTGGTTTCATAAGGTCGTACATTCTTCACGAGTAGCGGCTCTTCTTACTATTCTTTCATTCGTTATTATATTGTGTGTACCAATTTATTTTATTGGGACCATTGTTTTGAAGCAGACTCATAGCATGTATGCATGGCTTATTGCTCATGGTTCCATCGGCCATCTCACTGACAATCTTTCACTGCATCTCCATCATCTCTTCCCAAGCTTGTCGTTTAATATTCAAGCAAGTATAAATGATACTATTTCGAATCTTTCAACGAAGTTAGGTTCAATCTTTACCACTACGGCCGCTACTGTTGTCTACTTTATCCTCATGCTCTTGACCATGTTCTATTTCTTAAAAGACGGCAAAGCTTGGAAAGAGGCTTTGATTGAACTCAGCCCTCTTTCATTTGAAAGCAATACAACTGTTATCAGTATTTTGAAAAATGCAGTGACAGGCATCTTCAAAGGATATTTTATTATCGGCTTAGCTCAGGGTACTGTGACAGGTATAGGGTTTTATCTTTTTCACATTCCGCACCCGGCACTGTTCGGATTACTCGCAGCCTTTTGCTCACTCATTCCAGCTGTCGGCAGCAGCTTGATCGCTATTCCCACAGTTATATTCCTTCTCGCTACTAGCAGAACAGGTGCGGGCATCGGATATGCTATTTGGGCAGTATGTTTCAGTATCAGTATCGATAACATATTAAACCCATATATTGTGGGCAAGCAGATTGCTATCCACCCACTTCTCGTTCTATTTTCAATCTTAGGAGGTCTTGCGCTGATGGGTCCTATCGGTTTCATCATCGGACCATTGCTTACGAGCTTCATTTACGCCCTTATTTCTGTATACAAACTGGAAATGGCACCAGAGGTTGTTGCGGAATAATTAGGCAGTGCTACGATTCAGGAATGGACTCTTCACTTCGTTCCGAGCCTTCCGGGATGCCGCTTGCGGCAGCTATTAGGCCTAAAACCCTTAATGAATTTGTTGGACAGGGCCATTTGGTGGCCGACGGTGCACCGCTGCGTGTCGCTATTGAAGAAAAGCATTTATTCTCTTTTATATTGTGGGGTCCTCCAGGCGTAGGGAAAACCACCCTGGCTCGTATTTATGCCAAAGCATTGAATGCTGACTATCACGAGCTGTCAGCAGTTTCAGCCGGCAAAGATGATATTCGAAAGATCATTGATAGCGGATCATTGTTCGGTCCGAAAATTCTTTTCCTTGATGAGATTCATCGCTTCAACAAAGCCCAGCAAGATTTTCTTTTGCCATATGTTGAAAGCGGGCAGCTGACATTGATCGGTGCAACAACAGAGAATCCAAGCTTTGAAGTCATATCAGCCTTGCTTTCACGATTGCGCGTCTTTACGTTGAAAGAACTTTCAGAAGATGAAATCAAGATCATCATTGAGCGCACGAATGTGACAATGGACGATGACACGAAAACATTCATTGCTCAAATTGCTAACGGTGATGCGCGACAGGCATTGTCATTGATCGACAGTACGAGAAAGTTGTACGCAACAGTGACAGTAGAAACCATTACGCAGTCATTGCAGGATACGCATTTGCGTTTCGATAAGGGAGGAGAGGAACACTACAACACTATCAGTGCATTTATTAAAAGCATGCGCGCATCGCAAGTAGACGCAGCATTATACTATCTTGCGCGTATGTTGCAGGCAGGGGAGGATCCGAAGTTTATTGCGCGCCGCATGGTCATATTCGCATCCGAGGATATCGGTATGGAAGATCCGCATGCCCTTGTGTTGGCGAATGCAGTCTTTCGAGCAGTAGAGACTATTGGTATGCCAGAGTGCGGCATTAATCTTTCACACGGCGTTGTCTATTTATCTCAGGCAAAAAAGAGCAAAGCTGCATACTATGCGTATGGTGCCGCTATGGAAGATGCGAAAAAGTTTGGCAATGCGCCAATACCGCTAAAGATCCGCAACGCTCCAACGAAACTGATGAAGGATATCGGCTATGGGGAAGGGTATGAAAAATATACGGATGAAGATTTGTTGCCAGAAAAGTTGAAAGGTAAAAAGTATTTTAAAAATAAGTAAAGCCGTATCTTTTTGGGATACGGCTTCATATGTTGTGGTACTAGCGCGAAGCATAGTACTCGTTCAGAGGCTTCCTTTGCTGGATCACTCTGAGCGAGGTCCATTCAGGGTAAGTAATCTTTCCCGAAATGGTACTGATCAAAGTGCTGCCGCTATGTCTAACTTTCTGGCTCCATACTTCTGTATTTCCATTTTGGAAAACAAAGTAGAGATTGCCATCTTCGCCTAAACTATATGCATTTACATGCGCATAGACGGAGGTATCAGCAGGGCTAGTGATCAATAATACTTCTTGATTGGTAACTTTAGAGATACCGGTAGCTTGCTTCTTGCTTTGAGCAAAAGCGTTTGAAGTTAATACTACGATCAATAGGGCAGGTAACAAAAGGTGCTTTTTCATGGTTTTAATTGTTAAGTGTTTTCTGTATACAATATACCATATTTATATAGATTTGTCAAGTACCTTTAAACCCATACAAATAGGCTATACTTTAGCCATGGCAGTTACTATTGGAATCTTTGCATCGCTTATCGGGCTTGGTGTTTCGTACTATATTTACCGCAAGCAGCATGCTAACAAACCTTTGATGTGTCCTCGTAATGCACCCTGTGATGCGGTCATTAATAGTCCTCAAGGCAAGACCTTTGGCCATTCAAATGCCGGGCTGGGTATCGCATACTATGCAGCAGTACTCTTTTTCTTGATCTGTCTTGATATGGGAGGGAAGTCTAGTATTGTGGAAGTTCTCCTCCTCCTCATGACAACATGTGGCTTTGCGTTTTCTCTCTATCTCATCCAAATTCAGCGCACTGTCATCAAACAATGGTGCGTCTGGTGCATCGTTTCTGCTGTCACTGCGACAATCCTTTTCTTCTGCAGCGTCTTTATTTTATTCTAACTAGATTTTTAAAGAGGCTTCTGGTATAACTGTAACGCTTGGCATTTGCCAGCAAATATATGGTGCCCATAGTGTAGTGGTAACACAACAGTCTGTGGATCTGTTATCTCGGGTTCGAACCCCGATGGGCACCCCATAAGAAAAATCCTTAGCAACTCATGACCGCACCCCGATGGATTTTGCTATACTTATTCTATGAAAAAAGCCCTCCTTTCTGTTACTTTATTCCTCGCGGTATTTTTTACCTTCTTTCACTTCGCTTCAGCTCATGAAGTCTATGTCCTAAATCAGCAAACTGTTCACTACGATGTCACGCATCCATCGCCTGATCCTCTCAGTCTTATTGATCAAGACGGTACTCGTGCAACATTTTTGGTGTGCACTATCGTCGCGGTGATTTTAGTGATCGGAGTATTTCTTCTTTCTATTTCACGCTGGGCAGAACGCTTGCTTGATCCGGTGCTGATGAAGATCAAACGCTACGCACCACTCGTTGCTCGACTGACACTTGGTTTATCTCTCCTTGCTGCAGCATATTACAAAGCACTCTTTGGCCCCGAGCTTCCGCTGAACGCTATCTTTGGCCACTACGCTACATTTATTCAAATTGTTCTTTATATTATTTCAATCTGCATTTTGCTCGGCCTCTTTGTTCGCTCGAGCGCACTTGTTGCTCTGATCGTTTTTATTGCTGCAGTCATTGCATACAAATCATACATGCTCAACTATGTGAACTATCTCGGAGAAATTATTATGAACCTGATTCTTGGCGGGGGACTATGGTCGCTCGATCATTACTTTGCCAAAGGAGGCACTCATCAATTTTCCGTTCTTAAGCACAAGCTAGAGCCATATGCATTTCCGATCCTCCGTATTTTATTCGGCATTGCTATTGTATATGCATCCTGGTATGCCAAGTGGTTCCATAGTGAGTTGGCACTTGATACTGTGAATCAATATCATCTTACAAATTATTTCCACTTCGCCCCTCTTTTCATTGTGCTAGGTGCCATGATTATCGAATCTATTGTCGGCTTCTTCTTCATACTTGGTATTGAAATTCGTTTCACCGCATTATTCTTCTTATTATTCCTTACACTCTCACTCTGTTTCTTTGGTGAAGTAGTCTGGCCACACGCAGTCTTGTTTGGCATAAATATTGCTTTCATCTTCCACGGCTACGATCGTTATTCTCTCGAAGGACACTTCTTCAAAAAGCATACAAAAGAACCTGTCTTATAACTGCTATACTAGGGTATGGAAAAAACTATTCTCCCAACGATCCTTATTATTTTCGGCATTACCGGCGATCTCTCAAAGCGCAAGCTATTGCCGGCTATTGAAAGTTTGAAAGAACAAAAGAAACTGCCTGAGAAATTTAAACTCATAGGTATCACTCGCAAAGAGGGAGTTTCTATTGAAGGAGCAGAAACTATAAAGATGGATCTTGATAGTGCGGCTGACTACACAAAGCTCAAAGAGCGTTTAGATGAGATTGAAAAAGAGTTTGGCGAACCTGCCCAGCGCCTATTCTATCTTTCTGTTGCGCCGACTGTCTCACTACCTATCATTGAACAACTTGATACATCAGGGCTTTCAAAGATTGTGAACACAAAACTACTCTTGGAAAAACCCTTTGGCACCGATCAGGAAAACGGCACCATGCTTATAAAAAATATCGGCAATGCCTTCGTATCAGAACAGGTCTATCGCGTGGATCACTATCTTGCCAAAGATTCTGTCCGAGCATTATCCAAACAGCATATTGAAAAAGAAGGCCTGACAAAAATAGAGATTGTTGCAACTGAAACGCTCACCGCTGAAGGACGCGGAGAATTTTATGAACAAACAGGAGCATTGCGTGATTTCGTACAGAGTCATTTATTGGAAGTACTTGCAACAGTACTGGTTGATCTGCCAAAAGAAGTTGCTCCCGCTCCGGGTCTTCCACCATACGGCACCGATGCTCGATTGAAAGTATTGAAGCAACTCTCTGTGCCAATTGATCCTGCAGCTAGCTCTGGTCAGGGTAATGTTACCAAGTATGTTGGCCGCGGACAGTACGAAGGGTATCGAAAAGATGTGAACAATGAGAATAGTACAGTGGAAACATTTGTGTCTGTGATACTGCATTCCAGCGATCCAATGCTGGCTGGGACAAATATAGAGCTTAAGACCGGCAAGGCTCTTGATAAGAAACGCACTGAGGTACAGCTCTTTTATAAAGATCAGGCAGCGCAGGTTATTTCTTTGGAGGATAAAGAGAATGCTTATACGAATGTCTTTCTTGATGCCATGACAGGTGACAAAACATTCTTTATTTCTGAAGATGAGGTCCTTGAAGACTGGCGCATCGTCACGCCGATCATAGAAGCATGGAGCCAGTACTCGGTGGACCTGTTTTTCTATAAGCCCGGAAGCAGTATGTAAAGCGAACTTTACTTATAGCATATGCTCTGTTACAGTAGCCTTTATATATGAGAGAATATATATCAAATAATGTATATGAATTGCGGGCAAAGCGCGCTATAACTCAAGAGGAGTTAGCCCAGGCACTCTCTGTCAGCAGGCAAACCGTCATCGCTATAGAAAAAGGGAAGTACACCCCCTCTGTCCATCTTGCACTACTTATTGGAAAATACTTCAAAGAGCCGGTAGAAAAAATTTTTAAGATAACTAAAGAATAATATGCAAAAAGACACTGTTTCAATAAAAGAACTCATTATTATCGTGGCTTTACTCACCGTCTTTTTTATCCTACTCAATCCTTTTGGGTGGTGGATGCCAGACATGATGCTTGCCGGACTGCTTATTATTGCGCTAGTCATATTTGGCTTGTTTGCGGCGTTTGCTGTGAAGGAAAAAGTTAGAGATGAACGCGAATCCCATCATCGTTTCGTAGCTGGGCGCTCGGCATTTATTGCTGGCACCTCAGTATTGGCCCTAGCAATGCTCATTCAGAGTCTCCATCATAATGTGGATCCATGGCTATTTGTGGCATTCGTTACCATGATCCTAGTGAAGCTTGGCTCTCGTTCCTATGCTGATCAAAATTACTAATGTAAAGTAAACTTGACATTGGTACCATGCCGACTATACTTACGGTATGGAAGCAAAAAGAAATTGGAATATATTTTTTAGCAGCGTATTTTTCGTCTTAGGGTTTTCAGTAGTGTTCTCTATTGTCGGGATTCTTTTGCAGACAGTCTTGTCACATGCTACCTACCAAGTGCAACTGTGGCTCGGCAGAGTAGGAGGGGTAATCATTATTCTCTTCGGATTATTTCTACTGAAGCTGATACAGCCAGCTTTTCTCACTCGCAATCACACAATCGCAGTGAAGCACCAATTTAGTTCTTATTATCTTACCTCATTTATATTTGGCGCAGCGTTTGCTGTTGGATGGACGCCATGTGTCAGTGCCGCTCTTGGCGCTATCCTTGCTCTTGCCAGTGTCAACGCCGGCAGTGCCTTCATTCTATTGATGGCGTACACACTCGGAGTCGGTATACCGTTTCTGTTGGTAGGACTTTTTACCGATCGAGCTCAGCGCATGATAGAAAGGGCGGGGAAGTGGATGGAATACCTCGAGTACTTCTTCGGAGTACTGCTCATAGTTATCGGCATACTGATATTCACCTCAGAGCTTTCAAAAATTGCTAACATCCAGTTTCTGACAGATGCATTGACGAATATAAACCATGGCACTAGTGCAGGAGGAGCTATTACCTCTCTCACTATCATTAATGCCGGCATCGCATTCTTTGCCGGACTGGTTTCATTCTTTAGTCCTTGTATCTTGCCGATCATTCCAGGCTTTCTATCCTACCTTGCCAGCTCGGCGATTACGCAGGTTAAAAATAATTGAGTACATATATGAAAAGAAAAAATATCATACTAATAATTGTTCTTATCGGTATTGTCGCAACTATTCTTTTTATCAATGCGAAAAAGCCAGTACGTATTGATAGCAGCACCGCTCCAGATGTTACGGTTACACCGACAAGCTCAAACGATCGTACAGCAGTGCTGGCAAAGAAAGCTGCTCACTATTCAAAAGCCAAAGAATTTATCGCACCGTCAGGATTTATTAATACAGCACCTTTCAAACTCTCAGATCTTGTTGGAAAGAAAGTAGTGCTTATAGATTTCTGGACATACAGCTGCATCAATTGCCAACGCACAATCCCATATCTCAATGCGTGGTATCAAAAGTATAAAGACTCTGGGTTGGTAATAGTAGGGGTGCATACGCCAGAGTTTGATTTTGAGAAAGACAAGAGCAATGTTGTCGCCGCTGTTCAAAAAGCCGGGATACAGTATCCGGTGGTAATGGATAACAATATGGGCACATGGAATGCCTACAGCAATCAGTATTGGCCGCACGAATACCTGATCGATATTGATGGATATGTTGTACACGATCATATTGGTGAAGGCGATTATGCTGCCACAGAGAAAGTCATTCAATCTGCACTACAGGAACGGAATACAGTACTCGGTCTTACCGCGCCGATACCAACAGGTACTGTTGACCCGAGTAATGCCATAGCGCTAAATGATAATGGCGTACAAAGTCCAGAAACATATTTTGGTGCAGAGCGTAATGAGTATCTAGGGAATGGAGTGCAGGGTAAAATTGAAAATCAAACACTCACTATTCCTTCTGCTACCCAAAATAATACGCTCTATCTTGATGGTACCTGGAACTTTCAGTATCAATATGCAGAAACAGTCAGTCCTATTTCTCATATTCAATACAGCTACAATGCTAAGCATGTGTACATGGTGGCAAGCGCCAAAAGTCCGGTTACTCTGAAACTGACACTTGATGGAAAACCATACAAAACAATTACGGTGCAAGCCAATCAGTTGTATGATCTTGTCGATGGATCAAGCTATGGCGCACATATATTACAAATAGAAGTGGATGGTGCAGGTCTCGATGCCTATACCTTCACCTTCGGTTAATCTATAATAATTATATGAAAGAAGAAACAGCAGTATTTGGAGGAGGATGCTTTTGGTGTACAGAAGCAGTCTTCAAAATGATGAAGGGCGTGAAAAGCGTCTTGCCTGGCTATGCCGGAGGTACGAAACCAAACCCTACCTACGAAGAAGTATCTCGCGGCGATAGCGGTCATGTGGAGGTGGTGCAAGTTGTCTATGATCCGACAGAAGTGAAATACAAAGACCTTATGACGGTATTCTTTGGTTCTCATGATCCTACGACACTCAATCGCCAAGGCAATGATGTCGGAACTCAGTATCGTTCTGTCATCTTCTATACGACAGAAGAACAAAAAGCAGAGGCAGAGCAATTGATCGCCGATATGAATGCATCAAGCAAATTCGGAGATCCGATTGTGACAACGGTTGAACCACTTGATACATTTTATGTAGCAGAGGATTATCATAAGGACTACTATAGTAATCATCAGAACGCTGGCTATTGTCAGATTGTTATTAATCCAAAGTTGGAAAAGGTTCAAAAAGAATTTGCAGATTTATTAAAATAAAAATATGACAGATAAAATAATTAAAACAGAAGAAGAATGGAAGGAGGAGCTTACACCTGAGCAGTATCATGTTCTTCGCGAAAAAGGGACAGAGACTCGCTTTGACGGCAAGTATGTCAACGAACATGCCAACGGTGTGTATCATTGTGCAGCCTGCAACAATCCATTATTCTCTTCTTCACACAAGTATGATTCAAAAAGCGGCTGGCCCTCATTTGATGAAGCGTTGCCAGGAGCAGTAGAGTATAAAGAAGATGCTAGCCACGGCATGAGTCGCGTAGAAGTAGTGTGTGCTCGATGCGGCTCTCACCTCGGTCACGTTTTCCCTGATGGACCAGAAGATACCACAGGCCAGCGCTTCTGTATGAACTCTATCTCTCTTGATTTGCAAAAAGAATAGGTATTTACTATAGAGAGGCGATTATCGAATCGTCGTGATTGTAAGCGTAAATACTCTTTTTGTATGTTAGTTACTATTGCAATTATCTTGTTGATCCTCTGGGCAATCGGATTCATCGGCTTTCACGTTGTGGGCTGGTTCATCCACATCTTGCTTATCGCAGCGATCATCTTGTTTATCATCCGCCTTCTGTAGGATGAACGAAACACAGGTCCGACCTATGGAATCCCACAGGTTGGACCTGTGTTTTCGTTTTTAGTTTTTTCTGGTATTCTCTAAGCCATGAGTGAATTTCAAATTCTCCTATTCTATAAATATGTATATATACAAGACCCGGTTGCCGTAAGGGACTGGATTTTTGAACTCTGCCAGAAATACAACCTCAAGGGCCGATTGATTGTTGCCACTGAGGGTATTAACTTCACCTTTGAAGGCAAGACTGCCGACACAGAGGCATTTCTCGTCGATATGCAAAAAGACGAGCGCTTTGCGAATATTCATTTCAAGCGCAGTCTTGGCACAGGTAGTGCCTTTCCAAAACTTTCAGTAAAAGTCAGAGAAGAAATTGTCTCTGCTCATCTTGGTGTCTGTGATGTAAATCCGAACGAGGTGACTGGTATTCATCTTGCGCCAAAAGAACTGCATGAATGGATTCATAGCGGAAAGGAATTTTATATTGTCGATATGCGCAACGCCTACGAACACAAAGTAGGGAAGTTTGCCGGTTCTATAACTCCTCCATTGGAAAATTTCCGCGACCTGCCAAAGATCATAAAAAGTATTGAACATCTTAAGAATAAAACAGTGGTGACAGTCTGTACTGGCGGTGTGCGCTGTGAAAAAGCGAGCGGCTATCTTCTGACCCAAGGCTTCACCGATGTCTATCAGCTTGATGGCGGCATCGTGTCATACATGGAGCAATTCCCAAATGAAGACTTTGAAGGCAAGCTCTATGTCTTCGATAATCGCGTCATGATGGGCTTCTATACTGATGATGAAAAACACGCAATGGTGGGTAAGTGTGACTATTGCGGTACCCCAAGTGAGCAATTTATTAATTGCGAAAATAAAAACTGTAATCGTCACATGATCATGTGCGATGACTGTGTAGAGAAATCTATTGAGAAAAATGGTAAAAGAATCTGCTTAGATGATTGTCGAAGTCTCCGAAAGTCGCCAAGTACTGGTTTCTGGACTAGAATAAAAGAAGTATGGAACCGATAGAACACGGAACACTGCACCCACTGACAATTGTACTTGAACAAATCAAGACAATTTTTGCCAAGCAAGGATTTTCTATTGCTACCGGTCCTGAGCTTGAAGACGAATGGCATAACTTCGATGCATTGAATGTGCCAAAGGATCACCCATCACGGGATATGCAGGATACATTCTATATAAAGGATAAGCCAGGCTTCGTTATGCGTACGCATACCTCACCGGTGCAAATTCGTTATATGAAAGAGCATACACCGCCATTTGCTATTTTGGCTCCAGGAAAAGTCTTTCGTAATGAAGCAACCGATTCTACGCATGAAGCCCAGTTTCATCAAATTGAAGGATTGGTAGTAGGTGAGGATATTACACTTGAACACCTTAAGGGAACACTACTCTCTTTCTTCAAAGAGTTGTTTGGAGAGAAAACAGAAATCCGTTTGCGCCCAAGCTTTTTCCCGTTCGTTGAGCCTGGCGTAGAAGTTGATGTCAAAGTTGGAGAAAAATGGCTTGAAGTATGCGGGGCAGGCATGGTGCATCCAGATGTTTTGAAAGCTGGTGGTATCGATCCACAAAAGTTTTCTGGATTCGCATTCGGTGTAGGTCTCGATCGTTTAGGTGTAGTGAAGTTCGGCGTTCCTGATGTGCGACTATTTTATCAAGGAGATCTTCGTTTGAATCAATGGAGTTAGGTTGCTATGAAATATTCTTACAATTGGTTACAACGACATATACAGGAACCATTGCCTCAAGCAAAAGATTTAATTGAGACAATTATTTTTCACGCATTTGAAGTAGAAGATATAGAGACAGTCGGTAATGACACTGTTATGGAAATCAAAGTCTTGCCTGATCGAGCGGCAGATTGCCTTTCTCATGCAGGCATGGCACGTGAAATTGCCGGACTACTCAACCTGACATTTGTACCGGCTCCGACAGATATAGAGCTTCCTACCAACCCTTTGGATATATCTTTGAATATAGAAAATGATTTGTGCGATAGATACTGCGCTATCCGTATTGATGGTGTGAAGATCGGACCTTCGCCGGATTGGCTTAAGAATTCTTTGGAAGCAGTAGGACAGAAGTCTATTAATAATGTGGTAGACGTAACCAATCTTGTCTTGCTCGATAGCGGTCAGCCAACTCACGCATTTGATGCGGAGAAGATTAACGGCGGTATTACTATTCGTGAAGCAAGGCCTCAAGAGTCCATTGTCACTCTTAGCGATGAAACAAAAGAGCTTAAAGAAAGCGATCTTGTCATTGCTGATGATAGCGGTTTGCTTGCTATCGCTGGCGTGAAAGGCGGAAAAAAGGCCGAAGTTTCTGATAGCACTACTTTGATCATTTTAGAAATTGCTCACTTTGATGCAGTGAGCGTGCGCAAGACAGCGCGACGACTAAGCTTGCTAACAGATGCAGCAAAGCGTTTTGAAAATAATATTTCTGCAGAAACTGTTGGTCCTGTTGCAAAGCAGCTAGCCGGGCTGATTTTGAAAGTTGCTGGCGGGGAAGTGAAGGGAGTCTCTGATCATTACCCGCACCCCTTGCCGGAGAGAAAGATTGTATTTTCTACAAAAGATATTTCTCGCTTGCTTGGAAATGCTATTACTTCTGATGTCATCACAAAAGTGCTTAATAGCTACCACTATATATATAGTGTAAACGGAGATGGGTATGAATTAACAGTGCCGTATTGGAGACCTGATCTTACCGAAGCATGCAACATTGCTGAAGAGATTGGTCGCGCATATGGATATGAGCATATCGAAAGTAAGTCATTGCCATTTGCTCCATCTATTGAAATAAATGAAACTGATCTTGCTATCCAAAAAATCAAACTGTATTTATTGTCACAAGGATATTCTGAGGTAATGAATTACACATTTCGAAAGAAGGGTGACATTTATGTTGCCTATGGCGCGAAGGATAAAAGCGCATTGCGAACAAATCTTGCAGATGGTTTGAAAGAAAGTTATGAAATGAATCGTTTGAACGCACCATTGCTTGGTGTGAGTGAAGTAAAGATTTTCGAAGTTGGTACGATTTTTACAAATGAAAAAGAGGAGATACACGTAGCGGTTGCCGATAAGAAGGGAGTGGAAGAGTATTCTCTACAAGAGTTCCTCAGCAAATCCGCTAGCGGATTTGCTGAACCCGTTTTCTCGACACCCAAAGAACCGGTCACTTCATTCAAATCTTGGTCCATCTACCCATTCATCACTCGCGACATCGCTGTCTGGGTGCCTGATCCTTCGACAAGCTCAGGACAAGCCAAAAAACTACAGGATATTGTTGAAACATTTGCAGCAGAACACTGTGCTCGTCCCGCGGCACTATTCGATACGTTTACGAAAGACGGCAAGACCAGCATGGGGTACCGTTTCGTATTTCAATCATTTGAAAAAACCCTGACTGATGAAGATGTAGAAATCCCTTTCAAGAAATTAGTGGACGAAATTAATTCACACGGTTTAGAAATTAGATAGTATTGTTTGCTACACTATAGATATGAGACGATGGGCGACCATATTGATTATTATAGTGTGGCTTGGAAGCAGTGTTGTGTATGCTGCTGATCTTACCAGCGCGCACTTTATCGTTCGTGATCCAGAATTAGGAACAGGAGGAGTATATGGAACAAGTGCCAGCTATACAATGTATTCGGCAGGCAATACAAATGTCTCAGGTAATGCCGGTACCTCGGCGAGCTATCAACTGCGCGATGGCTTTTTACAGTATCCGAGCATCACATCCGGAGTGCTATCTGGCGGTGTTAGCGGTTCAACAGTATCATTAACATGGACAGCGTCGACTGCAGCCAACGGCTTCACTGTTACCGGATACAATGTTGGCATTAGTACTACATCGGGAAGCGGGTACACCTATACCAATGCCGGAAATGTTACAAGTTATAACTATACAAATCTAACACCCGGTACGTACTATTTTGTTTTACAAACCTATGATGCCTTCAGTAATGTTATCGCTACTTCAAATGAGGTAACTGAAACTATTCAAGAAAGCGTCAGCTTCTCAATTTCTAATAACAGTGTTTCGTTCGGTACATTGACCACTACTGGCCCGCGCTATGCCACCACCTCAGGGGGAAGCGCATCACTCGCAGCAGCGCATACCATCTCCGCTTCAAGCAACAGTAGTTCTGGGTATACCATTGCCTATCAAGGAACTACATTGACCTCAGGTTCTAATACTATTACACCTGCAACAATTACAGGCTCTTCTACTGGTACAGCAGGAGCTAATCAGTTCGCTTTAGCTCTTTTAGCCTCAGGGAGTGCCAGTGTTCCCACTAGTTATGATGAGAGTAGCGCCAACTGGAACTTTGCCCAAAACACCCTTTCTGCCATTGCTACCACCAGCGGGCCGACAGCCGTTGCTACGCTTAATGCCTACTATTTGGCCAATGCCAGTACTGGCGCACAAGCGGGAAATTATGGTACAACATTAACATACGAAATGACTGCAAATTATTGATATGTTATCAACAGTTTGCATTGAGTAAAATATTTTTTATCTATATAATATGAGTATGCTTAAAAAGATTCTTAGTGCAGTTCTTGCGCTGTCAGTTATAGCACTCACCATCAGTGGGGCGCTTATTGCTCATGCTGCATCTCTCACTGCATTGTCAGATACAATGTCAAACCAAACTATCAGCGCGCTCTCAAGTCATACTATCAAGTTCACAACACCAACCGGTGTTACAGCATCGACGCAAACAATTGTGGTGACATTCCCATCAGGATTCGTATTTACCTCCAAGACTATTGCATCGCTGTCATTGACTTATGGTGCTAGTACCGGTCTTGAAACTACTGCTACATTGGCAGCCAGTCCTGGTGCTACTACAACATGGGGGGCAGTCTTTTCTGGAACCAGTAATGTCATCCTGACTCTTACTGCGCCAACATCTGGTACATACATTGCGGCAGGTAATAAGGTCATATTGACGTACGATAGTACCAACTCCACCAACCCTTCTTCTGCTACCAACTATGCCATTAGTATCGCTACAAGTACGGGAGACTCAGGTAGTATCACTGTTCCAATCATTACCAATAGTCAGGTGGCTGTGACAGCTACAGTATCTCAGACCTTGTCATTTTCGATCTCAAGTAATAGTATCGGATTTGGTACTCTTTCAACAGGCGCTTCGACGTATGCCAATGCTGCCGGTACCGGTACAGGTAGTGAAACATCAGCACATACTCTCGCAGCCAGTACGAATGGTACCAGTGGCTACACTATCGCTATTTCCGGTGACACTTTGAAATCAGGTTCTAATAGTATTACTGCTCTCGGTGCTTCTCCAACAGCATTGTCTCCAGGTTCATCACAGTTCGGTATCCGTGCCACGGCATCGGGTGGTACTGGTGCTGTCAGCTCTCCATTCAATGGATCATCTGGTAGTTACGGCTTTGGAACAACACCGCCACTTTCAAACGTAGCCTTTGCAACCGCTTCAGGTGCCACTGCTACTACAACATACAGTAACTTCTATGCCGCAAACATTTCACCAACAACACCGGCCGGAAGCTATAGTACTACTCTGACTTATGTTGCAACCGCAAACTTCTAGTTTTAAAACGTTTCTCATCAAAACTCTGACAGCAAGCATCATTGCTGTCTTTGCTTTTGGATTTTTTAATCATGCAGAAGCATTGACTATTTCTCCTGCTCGAGTAGAGATTACTGGTGACCCAGGAGCCACTGTTGGGGGAGAGTTTACTTTAATTAATGAACAATCAACTGATCAGACTTTTTATCCATCATTTGAAAACTTTACTGCTCAAGGAGAAAGCGGCTCTCCAGCATTTAGCGCAGATCCTGACGGACTTGATAGTTGGATGAGTATTCCAAATAAGAGCGTTACTATCAAACCAGGTGAAGTATTAACGGTCCCTTATTATATTTCTATTCCAAAAGGTACAGAACCAGGTGGATATTTTGCCGCAATATTCTGGAGTACTACGCCTCCTACTGCAGGAAGCGGAGATGTTTCCATTGGTGCAAAGATCGGCATGCTGGTATTGCTTACCGTGAACGGCAATGTTCGTGAATCGGCTGGTATTACTCAGTTTGATAGAAATGGCCACGGCTTCTTTTACGAAACTCTTCCTGTAACATTGCGTTACAAATTTCACAATGCCGGAGGTGACCGTGTTCAGCCAAAAGGTACGATGACTATTCGCGACACTTTCTTCCTGCCAGCAGATCACATCGATGCAAACAAGGTTATTGGTAATATTTTGCCTAACAGTACCCGTCAGTTTACTGTCGATTGGATAAAGGATGTCTACGCAATCCCGCCGCAAGGTTTTTTTGCAAATGTTGGATACGAATGGCATAACTTTGCGCTCGGTCTCTACAGTGCTCACATTAATCTGGCATATGGTACAAAAGGCTTGCACGCAAAAGGCAGTACCTGGTTCTTTGTCTTCCCATGGCAATTGGTGATTTGTATTATTGTCGGTCTTTTCATTATTTGGAGACTCGGTAGGATAGTGATTACCCGGTACAATCGGTACATCATTGGCAAAGCTCGGGCATTACAGTCAGATGCCAAGCGTCCGTAATCGTGCCAGCCAAATAGCGATCTCTCTTATTCTTGCTGTGTTATTTATACACAGCGTTGTCTATGCACTCACTACTGTTACGAGCACTGGTACTGTTACTATTACAGCCCAAGTAAGTAGCGGCTCTTCCTCTGGTGGCGGTGGCGGGGGAGGCGGTGGCCCACTATCAGGCACACCTACAGTGGTAAATTTTTCTGGCATGGCGTATCCGTACTCAAAAGTGATTATTCTGCAAGACGGTGTACAAGTTCTTGCTATTAATGCTGATGTAAATGCCAACTTCTCCGGTACGGTTAATAATCTCGCGCAAGGAAGCTATACGTTCTCGGTCTATACTGAGGATCAAAATGGTCTGCACTCTGTCAGCTTCTCTTTTCCTATTTATATTACTACCGGCACAACAGTAAATATCGGTGATATTGTTTTGGCCCCTACTATCACTGTAGGAAACAGCCAGGTTATTCGAGGACAGACGGAGCCAATCTTTGGTTTTGCTGCGCCGAACAGTCAGGTCAATATCAATGTGCACTCTGCTGTTAATCATCTGGTCACGACTATTGCAAGCAAGACCGGTGTGTATCTGTATAATTTTGACACTAGTCCATTGGAATACGGTAGTCATACAGCAGCGGCTCACGCTATCCTGCTTAATCGTGTCAGTGCGGAAACAGACCCTGTATCGTTTATCGTGTCACAAACTACTACTCAACCCAATACCAGCGCTTCCTGCGGCAAATTGATTGGTGATATAAACTGTGATGGAAAAGTTAACCTTGTAGATTTTTCTATCATGGCGTATTGGTATAAAAAGGGTGCTACACCACCGACAAACGTTGACTTGAACCATGATGGAAAAATTACTCTCATAGACTTTAGTATTCTCGCGTACCATTGGACAGGATAATATGAAATATTTTTTACCCACAATTGCATTACTGTTTACATTACTGTCATTGCCGCACACTGCGCATGCGGCAAGTATTGCGCTTACTCATGTACCGACAAGTGTCGCGCAACAAGAGCAATTTTATGTTGATGTCACTATTGATCCTCAGCATACATCTCTTAATGCCATTCAGGGCAGCATTATTTTTTCCAACGACGCGCTTTCATTGGTTCGAATAGAAACTGGTTCTTCTATTATTCCATTCTTTATTACTCCACCGACAATAAAAGGAAATACTGTCATGTTTTCCGGCATTATTCCGAGCGGGTTCAATGGCTTAATTGATCCGTTTGATTCTACGCATACTTCTCCGGGGGAGATAATGAGATTGGTCTTTGCTGGCAAGACTGCAGGGGAAGCACAAATTATTGCAACAGGAATCACTGTGGCAAATAATGATGGACAAGGAACATTGCAAACAGTACCGGACCAAAAATCTTTCTTATCAGTTTCTACTGCTGTGGCACCATCGCTCTATGGTGTGCATGATACGATATCACCGCTACTTTCTGCTTCTATCGTTTCTGATAAAGATTTGTATGATGGTAGATACGCATTAATTTTTTCTGCTACTGATAAACAATCAGGCATCGATCACGTAGAGGTGAAAGAGGGGAATGGTGATTGGCACACAGTGCAGAGCCCGTATCTACTGCGCGATCAAGCAAGACGCGATATACTTTTAGTGCGCGCGATTGATGTTGCAGGCAATCCAACAATTGTCACTATCAATGCTGCTCCGCATGAATCTCGTACTACGCTATGGCTTATCATCGGACTGCTCATGGTGTGCTGCATTATCTATGTCATCAAAAAATATCATCACCATACTGAAATATAGTTTTGTAGTGCTGTGTGCAGCGTTTACCTTTCAGGTAAACGCTGCACATGCCGCTACGCTGAGCACTAGTCCTTCCGCTCAAACAGTTTCTACTGGCAGTACTGTCACTGTCAGGGTAGTAGTAAACAGTGCCGGACAATCCATCAATGCTGTTTCCGGCGGTGTGACTTTTTCAAATAATCTTCTAACACTGACCAGTATTTCCAAAGCAGGGTCACTTGTTTCACTCTGGGCCCAAGCGCCAAGCTATTCAAATAGTGCTGGCACCGCCTCATTTCAAGGGGTAATACTCAACGGTTTTACTGGTAGTGGAACAATCCTCACTCTTACTTTCAAAGCAAAAGCTCCTGGAACTGCCGCAGTAAGCCTTTCAAGCGACAATTCATCAGTATTATTAAATGATGGCAATGGCACAAATGTTCTGTCAGGTACAAGCGGAGATACTATTACTATTACTCCAGCTTCAAATGCTCAGCCTAGCAAGCCTGCGCAACCTGTTGTTCCTGTAGTAATACCTTCAAGCCCTGCAACGCCTGTTCAGAATGCTGCTCCAAAGGTAACTGAATATCAAAACCCTCTTCTGTCAGATAATTTCATTGTTATAAAAGGTACCGCTACGCCAAATAGTGCTCTGACTATAAGCCTTTCTGGCAATTCATCCGCTCAGCAAAGTAATGTCCCGGTAGATTCTAACGGTCTCTTCACCTATGTTTCTGATGACAAAGTCAAAAATGGAGTATATACCGTAACGATTAGTGCTGAAGATGGACAGAAGACCACTGTCTCTATTACTGTTAAAAATCCGCTTACATTTGTACTTTTGAGCTGGGTAGTAGCCCTCATAACCCTTAAAATATCAATTTTCTGGATTATTTTGCTCATTATCATCTGTTTCTATCTATGGCACCGCAATAGATTGCTCAGAAGATACATAGTTGAGCACATGAAGGACAATCCACAGATTCCGGGAAAAAGCTAAAATCCCTTTACAAAATCAAGACCTTGCTGTGATACAATATATAGGTCTATGAAGAAAAGTTTAATCGTACCCGTTATCGCACTTTTATTATTTATCAGTTCTCCGTTCACACATTTTAATACTATTAACAGCACTGCCTATGCAGCTCCCACTGTTTCATTAACATCACCAGCTGCTGGATCAACCATTGCTGGATCGACTGTTGGTATTGCAGCTACGGCTTCAGGTACCACTACGGTGACCAGCGTCAAATTCCAAGTCGATGGAAAGGATGTTGGCGGGGCAATACTTTCACCATACTCTTATGCATGGGATTCTCGTACGGTTGCAAACGGTACGCACGTCATAACTGCCATTGCGCAAGATAGCTCCGGTGCTAACACTACTTCAGCCAGTGTGACAGTTACAGTTAGCAACTCAGCTCCTGTAACCACGGGCACTACATATTACATTGCGGCGGCTGGTTCAGCTTCTAATACCGGTAAATCTTCAACATCTCCATGGCCAATCTCAAAAATTGCTAGCACTACATTCGTAGCAGGGGACCATATTCTTTTCAATCGCGGCGACACATTTGCTAATGCTGCTATAACGATCAAAAACTCTGGTACATCTGGCAACCCTATTGTGCTTGATACGTACGGTACAGCATCAATTGCTCCTATCTTGGATGGCGGAAATGGCTCTAGTAGTGTTATTACAATTAGCGGTAATTACATTACCGTCAACAACTTAACATTCCAAAACAGTCAGAACACTAACGCTATCATGTATATAGGAAGTGGTATTCACGATATCACTGTCTACAACAGTTATTTCTATCATGGACTACGCGGAATTAATGCATACCATTCAGGTGCAGGCGGCGTAGCAAATATCAAAATAACGCATAGTTATTTCTCAACGATCAGTGACGTGGCAGGGTCAAACTTCAGAGGTAGTAGTATCCAGTTCGATAATGTGAACGGCTCAGGACAAGAATTGTCTTACAACCAGTGCTACACCCCTGTGACTGTTGGACAGAGTACTACACCAAACGTTGGAGACATCCTTAGTATTTATCAATCAAATGGTACAACCACTAGTCCGATTCTGGTCTTCGGTAATATTGTTCGCGGAGGAGCGAGTGCTCCAGGCAGTGGCGGTAAGGCAGCATTGATCTTGGGAGATGTGGGTGGAAGTAATCAATACGGTTTTGATAATATTTTCTTAAATGCCGGTGCAGTGGGTGAACAGATTCAAGGCGGAACAAACATCAACATGTCTGACAACCTGGTGTATGGCGCAAAGTTCCCATACTCTAGTGTCGGCTTGTCGTACGGTAACTATTCAGGCGTCGGAGTTAGTAATAACATAAATATTAATAATAAGATCAACTGGACTCAATCAACTGGCAGTATTTTCAATAAATGGTGGGATAGCGGCAGTGTGAGTGCAGCGCCGATTGGTTGGAATACAAATACGGCGGATTCAAAAGCTGATACAACAGTTACGAATTCTCTTGCTCCTGATCCACTTTTTTCAACGACGCCAAACGCTATCAGCGGAGGAACAAGCGGAGACACTACTGCTCCGACTGTTTCAATGACAGCGCCAACGAGCGGTTCAACTATTTCTGGAACAGCAACAGTAAGCGCATCAGCGTCTGACAATGTCGGCGTTGCAAGCGTACAGTTTGTCCTCGACGGAGCTTTGACTGGTTCGCCAATTACCACTTCTCCATATTCATATTCATTGAACACTACTACTCTTACTAATGGCACTCATACTATTAGTGCGGTAGCCAAGGATGCAGCAGGGAATACTGGCACATCATCAGTAGTATCTGTAACAGTAAGCAATAGCGTGGCAGACACGACAGCTCCAACAGTATCTGTAAGCGCTCCAGTAAATGGTGCAACTGTTAGCGGTACAACTTCAATCACTGCCACAGCAAGTGATAATGTCGGCGTTTCAAACGTTCAGTATAAAATCGACGGTACTCTTGTGGGTTCTGCAATTACTACCGCTCCTTATACTTACTCTTGGAATACTAGTAGTATTGCAAATGGATCACATACAATAGTAGCTATTGCAAAGGATGCAGCAGGAAATACTGGCACATCTGCAACTATTACAGTAACTGTAAGCAATGCAACCGCTCCGGTAATTAGCGCAATTTCAGTTGTTCCTTCTATTACTACTGCAACATTGACCTTCACTACAGCTCCAGCAACTACCAACACTATTAACTACGGTACTACTGCTAGCTACGGAAGCTCTATCGTATCCGGTACAGCAACTACTGCCCACACGATCAATTTTGCTAGTCTTACACCAGGCACAACCTATCACTATCAGATTGTCAGTGTAGCGAGTGGACTTACCACCACTTCAGCTGACCAGACATTCACTACTACAACTGACACCACTGCTCCAACAGTGTCTGTCAGTACTCCGACAAGCGGTGCAACTGTCAGCGGTTCAGCGGTATCTATTACTGCTACTGCTTCAGATAACATTGCTGTGGCAAACGTACAGTACAAGATCGACGGTACATTGGTTGGCTCTGCTCTCACAACTTCTCCATATACTTACACATGGAATACTACTGGTCTTTCAAACGGCTCACACACTGTTGTGGCTGTAGCCAAGGATGCAGCAGGGAATACAGGAACATCAAGTACTGTAACCGTAACAGTAAGCAACGCTGTCGCTCCTGTCATCAGTGCAGTAGCATCATCAGGTGTGACATATAACAGTGCAACTATTACCTGGACCACAGATCAATCTACAACAAGTAAGGTGAACTACGGTACAACTACTTCATATGGCTCAACCTCTACTTCATCTTCACTTCTTACTGCGCACACTGCTAGCTTGATCGGTCTTGCAGCAAGTACGACATATCACTTCAATATCGTCGCTACCATATCTGCAGGCCTTTCAACTACTTCTTCTGACTTTACCTTCACTACTCCTGCAGCGCCTGACACCACAGCTCCAACAGTTTCAGTGTCTGCTCCGGCAACGGGTAGTACTGTGTACGGCTCAGCAGTTTCAATCACTGCATCAGCATCAGATAATGTTGGCGTATCAAACGTTCAGTACAAGATTGATGGTACGCTCGTAGGCTCTGCAATTACTACCGCTCCTTACACCTATACATGGAATACAACTTCAGCGACTAATGCTTCACACACGATTGTGGCAGTTGCAAAAGATGCAGCAGGAAATACTGGTACATCTACAACTATTACCGTTACTGTCGATAATGCGGGTCCTACAATCAGTGGTATTAGCGTTTCGGGTATTACTTCAAACGGCGCAACGATTGGCTGGACAACTAATAAAGCAGCAACTACGCAGATCGTCTTCGGCACTACTGCAAGCTATGGTTCAAGCAGCACGTTTAATAATGCTCAGACTACTAGTCACTCAGTTACCCTTTCTGCTCTTGCAGCAAGTACTACTTATCACTACGCAGTACAAAGCATCAGTGCAAACAATGTTCTTACAACATCTGCAGATCAAACATTTACCACTTCAGCTGCTCCAGACACCATTGCTCCAACAGTCTCAATCACGGCTCCGACGAATGGCTCAACAGTTAGCGGTTCTGCTGTATCTGTCACTGCGAGTGCAAGCGATAATGTTAGTGTCACAAGCGTTCAGTTCATAATTGACGGAACACTTGTCGGTTCACCAATCACAGCTGCTCCATATGCATATACATGGAATGTATCAGCATTAAGTAACGGTACTCACACCGTCAGCGCAATCGCAAAGGATGCGGCCGGGAATAGCGGCACATCTTCTGTAGTATCAGTAACTGTTAACAATAGTGTTGCTCCGATCATCAGTGGAGTGGCAACATCAAGCATTACATACAACAATGCAACTGTTACCTTCAACACTGACCAGGCAACAACTACTCAGATTCAATACGGTACTACAACTGCCTATGGTAGTACTACTAGCTCTGCACAGTTGCTCACTGCTCATACAATGGTCATTGCCGGACTTGCAGCAAGTACTACCTACCACTTCCGCATCGTAAGTACTATTGCAGCTGGATTGAGTACCACATCAGCAGACTTCACATTTACTACATCTGCCGCACCTGATACCACCGCTCCGACAGTTTCAGTTACTGCTCCTACCAGTGGATCTACACTTACCGGATCAGTAAGTTTGTCAGCAAATGCATCAGATAACGTTGGTGTTGCAAGTGTTCAATTCACTGTAGACGGTGCCGCTATCGGAACAATTGATACGGCATCTCCATATACATATACATTGGATACCTCAACGCTTTCTAGCGGTGCTCACACTATCGGCGCAATCGCAAAGGATGCAGCAGGCAACACTGGTACAGCTACAGCAATAAGTATTACTGTAGATAATGCCGGACCTGTTATCAGCGGAGTTAGTACAACTGGTATCACATACAATAGTGCAACTATCAACTGGACTACCGACAAGGTTGCAACTACACAAGTCGTATATGGTACTACTGCAAGCTATGGATCAACCTCAACCTTTGTGAGTACTCAAACTACAAGTCACTCTGTAAGCCTCACTGGTCTTGCTGCTAATACAACCTATCACTATGCGGTGAAGAGTATTTCTGCAAACAATATCCTTACAACATCTGCAGACTTCACATTTACAACGCCAAGTGCTCCGGATACGACAGCACCAGCAGTATCTATCACTGCTCCAGTTGCAGGCACTACGGCGTCAGGATCTGTATCTCTTACGGCATCTGCTTCAGACAATGTTGGCATAACCAGTGTTCAGTTCACAGTCGACGGCAGTCCTGTTGGCTCAGCGCTTACGACTGCTCCTTATAGCTATACACTCAACACCTCTTCTCTTACAGATGGTACGCATACCATTAGTGCAATCGCAAAGGATGCAGCAGGCAACACTGGTACAGCAACGGCGGTATCAATAAGCACTCTCAATACAGGCTCTACTATTAGCGGCGTAAGTGTGACAGGTATCACTCAAACAGGCGCAACATTGAACTGGACAACTAGTCAGCCAACCTACAGCCAGATCTTGTTCGGTACTACTGCTGCATACGGTAATACCACTACTTCACAGATGGTCTACACTACTTCACACTCATTCCCAATGTCTGGTTTGATTGCAGGTACTACCTATCACTATGAAATCATTGCTATCAATAGCAGCGGCATAAGTGCTACTGCCCCTGATGCAACATTCACAACCCTTGCAGCTCCAGATACTACTGCTCCAACAGTTTCAATTACGAACCCTACATCAGGTGCAACACTTTCAGGTTCAAATAGCATCACAGCTATCGCATCTGATAATGTCGGTGTAACAACTGTACAGTTCCAAATCGACGGTACTCTTGTTGGTTCAGTTGATACTGCTACTCCATATGCATATACATGGGATACTACTACTGCAACAAACGGTACTCACACCATTAGTGCAATTGCTTCTGATGCTGCAGGTAATGCCACTACCGCGGCGAGTGTTTCAGTAACGGTCAATAATACGACTACTCCTCCTAATCCAACAGTTCCTGCTGTCATCAGTGCGGTCAATACTGTTATGACAAGTAGTACTACTGAAACCCTTACCTTCAATACTGATCAGACAACAAGCAATCAGATCCAATACGGCACAACAACAAGTTATGGTACAAGCTCATGGTCTTCATCACTGTTAACGACTCACAGCATCTTCCTTACTGGTTTGACGACCAACCAGCTCTACCACTTCCGTATCATTAGTACTAATGCCAATGGATTAGTGACAACTTCTGGTGACTATACCTTCACTGCAGGAAGCACTTCTGGTGGTGGACCTACTACCCCTGGCGAACCTGACGATTGTACAGCTGCAACACCATTCAGTCCTTCATCAGGCAAGATTTGTGACAGCTATACAGGAGGATTTATCACTATCAACCTGTCATACGGTATGAATAATCCGCAAGTTCTATGGCTCCAGCACTTCTTGAACCTCTTCGGTTACACTGTTG
>DATJJU010000003.1:0-81033 GCA_035491955.1 Minisyncoccota bacterium
CTTTCCTATGGAGCTCCATAGGAAAGACCTATGGGAAAAGCAAAAGGTGTGCTATAGTATTGTCACTTATGAACAAGAAACGAAAAGTTGCCGCTAAAAAGAAGCGCAAAAAGGAAGGAAAGACAGTGTCCTTGCGTTACCGATAGGTAATGCAAGCCCTGAACGTAGTTGAAGGGTATTCTCTACAAACAAAATACCCTATTAGTAGGGTATTTTGTTATTAAGCCATGGGAAAAGATTATTACAATATTTTAGGTGTAGACAAGAAGGCTTCAAAGGATGAAATCAAGAAGGCTTTTCACAAGCTTGCACACAAATATCATCCGGACAAGAATAATGGAGATGATCAGAAGTTTAAAGAGGTAAACGAAGCGTACCAGATTCTTTCTGATGACAATAAAAGAGCGCAGTATGATCAGTTTGGTTCTGCCGGCCCAAATATGGGCGGTGGCTACGGAAGTGGAGGATTTGAAGGCTTTGATTTCTCGCAGTTCACGCAAGGCGGTGAAGGCTTCGGTTTTGATATGGGAGATATTTTTGGAGATCTCTTTGGTGGAGGCGGTCGCCGCAAGCAGCGCCGTGGCGATGACTTGCAAACAAGCATCAGTTTGGATTTCAAAGAAGCTATCTTTGGTGCAGAAAAAGAAATTCGCATCACCAAGCCTTCAACCTGTCTCACCTGTAAGGGAAATGGCGCAAAGCCAGGGACAGAACTTCACACCTGCGATCAATGCAATGGCAGCGGGGTAGTAAAAAATGTTCAGCGCACTATCTTAGGATCAATTGCGACAACACAAGTATGTAGTAAGTGTGATGGGGTGGGTAAGATTCCAAAAGAAGCATGTACTACTTGTAAAGGTAAGGGCGTGGTGAATGAAGCTCGTACTATCAAAGTCTCAGTACCTGCTGGTATTCAAAATGGCGAAACACTCCGCTTGCAAGGCATGGGTGAGGCTATTAAGAGCGGTCCATCTGGCGATCTCTATGTTCGTATTGCTGTTACTCCGCACAAAACTATCGTTCGCCAGCAGAACGATCTTGTTTCTACTCTTTCAATCAAGCTTACTGATGCATTGCTTGGGGCGCAGTACGCCGTAGAAACGCTTGATGGTTCGATGTCAGTGACAGTTCCGGCTGGTACTAAAATTGGCGATATTGTTACACTTAAGGGCTACGGTGTACCGGTCAGTGCTCATAAACGCGGAAACTTTATTGTGAAGCTTAATATTACGTTGCCAGAAAAACTTTCAAAGCATGCCAAGGAAGTAATAGAAGAGCTCAAAAAAGAGGGAATATAGTATACTTATCGATATGGCATCTATTGAAGAATTGCGGGCGGATCGTCTGAAGAAAAAAGCGCTATTGATAGAAAAGGGCATTAATCCCTATCCTGCAGAAACTCATCGCACGGATACTATCGAGGTTTTTCTTGATCGGTTCTCACTGTATGAAGAGGGTAAGGATACTATTACGCTTGCTGGGCGCGTTATGAGTAAGCGAGGGCAAGGGGGCATTACCTTCTGTGACCTGTATGATGGCACTGCTAAGGTTCAGGCTTTTTTCAAGGCTGATGAAATGGATGCGACTGTATACGAGCTTTTCAACGACACTGTTGATATCGGTGACTTTATAGAAGTGACAGGCGCGGCGTATACCACACAGCGCGGAGCGCCAAGTATTTTTGTCAGCGGCTGGGGCATGCTTTCAAAAAGTTTGCGACCTATTCCTGATGCCTGGTATGGCTTAAAAGATGATGATGAACGTTATCGCAAACGATATTTAGACATTCTTCAGAATCAGGAACTGCACGATCTCTTTATTAAGAAAGCGAAGTTCTGGCAGGGTGTGCGCAAGTTCTTGATCGATGAAGGATTTCTCGAAGTAGAAACGCCGACATTGGAAGTTACTACCGGTGGAGCAGAAGCGCGACCATTCCAAGCTCATCACAACGACTTTGATATGGACGTGTACCTCCGTATTTCGGTAGGAGAGTTATGGCAGAAACGCCTCTTGGCAGCAGGCTTTCCTCGAACATTCGAAGTAGGGCGCGTTTATCGCAACGAGGGATCAAGCTCTGAACATTTGCAAGAATTTACTAATGTAGAGCTCTACGCGGCGTACATGGACTACAACAAAGGTATTGAGCTGACAGAGCGCATGATAAAGACAATAGTAGAAGAAACATTCGGTACATTGCAATTCACTTCACGAGGATACTCATTTGATTTATCACAAGAACAATGGAAGCGCATTCCGTATGTTGATACCGTGTTAGAAATGACAGGCATTAATGTTCTTGAAGCGACAGAAGAAGAAATGAAGAATAAGTTGCAAGAGCTTGGTGTGGCGTATGAAGGAGCAAATCGCGAACGTCTGACTGATACATTGTGGAAATATTGCCGCAAGCAGATTGCTGGTCCGGTATGGCTTGTTGATGTTCCGAAGATCGTTTCTCCGCTTGCAAAAGCAAAGCCAGAAAATCCTCTCCTTACCGAACGCGTACAGCTTATTGTGGCAGGCGCAGAGTGCTCTAATGGATTTTCAGAGTTGAATGATCCTATTGATCAAGCAGAGCGTTTTGCTGCACAGAAGAAACTAATCGAAGAAGGCGATGAAGAAGCCATGATGCCTGATGATGAATTCGTAGAAATGCTTGAGCACGGCATGCCGCCAGCATTCGGCTTTGGCATGGGCGAGCGCTTCTTTGCTTTTCTTGTAGATAAGCCTCTGCGCGAAACCCAGCTTTTCCCGCTTCTTAAGCCAAAAAACGAATAATATAAAGATTATTTTTTCTTTATGAGCATTTTATACCTGAGGTGTATACTAGGGGTATGAAAAAGCAAATCGGAAAAACTGAAAAGGAAATGACCGTTGCTGAGTTAGCGAAGCTTATGATTAATCAGTTTGAGAATCTTGATAAGAAACTAAGTCGAAAAATTAATGAGAAAATTGACAGTTTAGCCTCTGCTACAGCAAAAGGCTTTATGGAATTTACAGAATTCAAATACGAGACTCGTGAGAACTTTAGAAAAGTCAGGCAGGATATTTTTGAAATAAAAGACAATTATGCCGCAAAGCAGGAGCTTGCCGGAGTAGTAGTAAGAGTAGAAAATTTAGAAAGACAGAAGTAATTACTGAAGTTTCGTTCCATCAGAAGTATCAAGAACTTCGTACCCCAGTGCTTCCAGCTCATGACGTAGTTGATCGGACTTCTCGTAGTCCTTGTTTTTTCGTGCTTCGTCGCGCTCCGTAACAAGAGCATCCGCAGCTTCAGTGATAAGGAATTTCTCAGCATCTTTAAGACCGAGTCCGAGCACTGTATCAAAATCTAGTAAAGTAGCCCATTTGTCTTCTTCAGAGAGGGTAGTATCAGCAATCAGTTCCCATACAGTAGCTATTGCTTTCGCGGTATTAAGATCATCTTCAAGACCTTCCAAAAAGACTTTTTTGTATTCTTTGCTAATAGAACCCGCTTCAGAATGATGGGCAGCAAATTTCTGCAACTTTTTTAACTGTTGATCAGCAGCATCAAGTGACTCCCATGTGAAATTCAATGGCTTGCGATAGCTTGTTTGCATGAAGAGAATGCGGACAGCGAGAGGATCTATCTTGTGGGCAATAATATCATCGATTGTATAGAAATTTTCTTTACTCTTAGACATTTTTTCTCCTTCGACATTAAGGAAATCATGATGTACCCAGTAGCGAACAAACTGCTTATGCGTTGCACATTCACTTTGTGCAATTTCATTTTCATGATGAACAGGAATATGGTCAATGCCACCAGTGTGAATATCAATAGTTTCGCCAAGGTAGTGCATACTCATTGCAGAGCATTCAATATGCCAGCCCGGGAAGCCGTCACCCCAAGGGCTTGGCCAGTACATAGCATGATCAGCAAATTTACCGACGCGCTTAAACCAAAGAGAAAAGTCAGCAGGGTTTCGCTTGTCCGGGTCAATAACGACATCGTCACGTGCAGCAGTCTCTTTCTCTGATAATTTTTGGCCAGATAATTCTCCATAGTGAGCATCTTTTGAAACATCAAAGTACACTGCCTGACTTGTTTCGTATGCATACCCTTCAGCCACCAATTTTTCTACCAATGCAATCATCTCTTTAATATGATCAGTAGCTTTTGCCTCGATAACAGGAGGGAGTACATGCACTGCCTCCATAGTAGTATGAAAATAATTGGTATAAAAAGCTGCGATGTCCCAAACGCTTTTACCTTCTTTTTGAGCAGTCTTTTCGAATTTATCGTCGCCGGTATCAGAATCATTGGTAAGGTGGCCGACATCGGTAATATTCATGACATGCTTCACTTCATACCCTAGAGCTGTCAGGGTCCGGCGGAGAATATCGTCGCCAATATACTTTCTCATATGGCCGATATGGGTATAGTCATAGACCGTAGGGCCGCAGGCATACATTGTTACAGTCTTGCCAGAAAGGGGAGAAAAGTCCTCAATAGAACGGGATTTAGTATTATACAGTCGCATAGAATGCTTCATTATAGCATTTTAAAGCCCTTTGGGCAGGACTTGCGCTATTTAATTCATAAAGCCAGCCAGGGGCTTGCTTTATGCTGATATATAGGTATACTATGGGTTCTAATTTAGACATATATGGCAACGACAAAAACCACAAAAACTTCTGCTACAGCTAAGGCTCCTGCAGCGAAAAAGACTACCAAAAAAGCTTCTCCTGAAGAGTTTGCTGTTATTGCAACTGGTGGAAAGCAGTACCGTGTATCAGTTGGTGACACTATCACTATCGAAAAGTTCAAGGAAGAGAGCAAAAAGGGTGACAGTGTATCTTTCGATAAGGTTCTTCTTGTAGATAATGGTTCTGATACTACTATCGGTACACCCTATATCTCAGGTGCAACTGTTGCCGGGGAAGTTGCCGTTGTCGGCCGCGCTCAAAAAGTGACTGTTATCAAATACAAGCAAAAGAGCCGCTACATGAAGAAAAACGGCCACCGCCAGCCATACCTCAAAGTGAAGATTACCGCTATTGCGTAATCTCGCAGGCTTCAAAAAATCTCTTCGCCTTATCTCGTTCTCTGAGGGCTTCAAAACAAGATTGCTCCAAGGGAATAAGTATGCGATCTAAAAAATCACTGTCTTTCAAAGAGGTGATTTTTTGTTTATACACTCGCGCTTTAGCAATGTGGTCAAACACTTTTTCACATATTGTATCAATGTGAAAATTCCAAAAATCTTCTCGTGTTATTTTGATTGGTCTATTATTTTTTACAAAAGAAATACTGACACTATTAGCGAAACCTTTTTCCAGATCTTCTTGCCAATCATGAGCATCATCGTGTAATTGTCGTGCAATCAGGTATTGCATAAAGAAATTTCTTACGCTATCCTGATCCTCTTTTTCACACAAAATAAGAGGGCCAAGCGCATGCCCAAAAGATTTTAATGCTGCAGACGTATCAATCTCGGCTAGAGTAAAAGGAGATTGGACAGTCTTATTCAAATCGTAAGCAAGATATTCCCACAAAAGAGCTTCTTCTATACCATCAAGAATACTCTCAATAAGCATCGAATCTGTTGTAACGCTTTGAAATAAGGAAATGCATTTTCTTATGCAAAGCGTTGCGCAAGGTAAATACTTCTCTACAGGTTCTCTGTCCATGAGGGAGTCTTTTATGCTGTACCCAATCCATCCCAAAAGATTGGCCATAGCCAGCGCATGTACTTTTTCTTGTGGAATTTCCTCATGCATATTTTGTGCAAAATAAAACGGCAGTAAAATAATTTCCATTGAAGGATCTTTTGTTTTTATACTATCGCATAGTGTTTGAAATTGCTGCTGCATTTCTTCGGAGCATTCAGTAAACAATTGCGTACATGATTGGAATACTGTTTCAACAAACTCAGATTCCTTTTTATTATTCTTAAGCAGATCCTTGTTCGCTGCGTAATAAAGGTGAAGTGCCTCTATACAACAGGCGCTCGTATATGCATCACACCCGCTATACATAATAGAGTTGGCGTTTTTGCTTTCTATAAAGAGATCTTGGTTATCACGAAGGTCCAACCTTCTAGATAAGAGAAGATGCTGTACTGCTGGTGTAAGCACATCGGTGCTATTTTCAAATCCTAAGTTTAAGAGAGCTGTTATAGCATGTGCATTTTCTAGAGGTGTATCCCAAACGCTATCGTTATTTCTCTTTTCTAAAATCTTCCGAATTAATATGTTTTTGTAATTACCGTCATACGCTTTCGATAAAAAGTAAATTACGGATACTTCTTTGTGATAATAAGAGGATTGTAGAGCGCTGTCTGTAATCGCAGTGTCAAAAAAGGCTTGTACTTTCGGCAATGCAATAGAATATTCCTTCAAAAATCGTGCGACTGTACAATTCACGACAATATCGGTGTTATTCCATAGGTCGGACCTATGGGAGTGTGGGGTAATCCAGGTGTAGTAAGGGCCGCCAACAGAGGTCTCACTTTCGGTAAGAATATTTACTATTTTTACCCACATTTTTTCGTCTATAACAGAGGGGCGCACTGTATGAATAGCAAGCAGTGCCGCAAAGGTATCATCAAGGTCGTTAGGGTAAGGAGTGCTTTTGTAGTCAGAACTTTCTTTCTGCCAGTAATTCCAAGAGCCATCTGAGTATTGCTCTTTCAGAAGAAAATCTACAGCTTTTGTTTTTATATCAACACTAATGGGGTCATCAATGTCTTTTAGGGCTTCAACAATGAGACTGGTATAAAAAGTAGTATGTTTATTGTTAGTGCTTATAAAACTGCCATTAGGTCGTTGTTCAGATTGTATGAAATAAAGATGTTCTTTACTGTTCATTAATGTCAGGAATAATAAGAGGAATAGTAATAGTGAAGACAGTATGGTGTTTCTTGCTTGTGACGGCGATAGTGCCTTTGAAGTCGTTTTCCACGATTTCTTTTGTTTGAGAGAGTCCTAGCCCAATACCTTTCTGGTATTGCTTGGTACTGAAAAATGGCGTGAAGATTGCGGTATGGAGATGAGGAGGAATGCCGGAGCCGTTATCTTTGACTTTAATGAAGATGTTTTTCTTGCTCTTATCCAAATCTGCAACAACCTCTACAATGCCGAAATTTTTATTTTCTTCGCAGGCTTCTATAGCATTGCCGACAAGGTTTAAGATCACCTGATAAAGCTTAATAGGATTGCCGTATAAAACAGGCGAGTGATGAATAGTTGTTTTCAGAGTAACCGATGCTTCTTGAGCTTTGAAGCGAAGCATATCCAATGCATTGCTTACTTCTTCCTCGACAGAAAAAGTAGTAGCCATATTTTCAGCGGCAATCTGCTTGCGAACTTTTTGAATATATCCGCCCATGCGCTTGCTTGCCATGACAGCTTTTTCGAGATGCTCTTGCACATTCGGTACTTTGTCTGGCGATTGCTCTAATTGTTCGACATTCAAGGCTACGCTATGAAGTGAATTCATAAGATCGTGAAAAACACCGGAAGATAAGCGTCCGAACTCGGCAAACCTATACAGTTGAGAAATCTTTTCTTTTTGCATTTCT
Source organism: Minisyncoccota bacterium (assembly GCA_035491955.1). Lineage (GTDB taxonomy): Bacteria > Patescibacteriota > Minisyncoccia > Phycocordibacterales > UBA9973 > UBA4124. The sequence goes on from DATJJU010000003.1 coordinate 7,545, forward strand.
TTCACTTCGCGCGTTCTTTCTTCTACGGTTATTTCAAGCTGATCGCGCTCATCCTTTAGAGCTTTTTCAGATGCCCGAGCTCTTTTTAGAGACGCTTCTATTTCTCGATTTGAAAGCCATGCCACGGTAGTGACAACGAAAAATACTATAGAAAGCTCAATAGGATCATTGATACGAATAGGAGTATATTTCCAATACAAGTGCGGACTGACAATATGATGAAGCTGCAGCATTGTTACTGATAAGACAGTGAGAGAGGTAAAAGCGGTAACAAGAAAGCCAAAGAATGTGGAAACCAGAATGCTCGAAATGATGATAATGACAATGTAGCTTATTGTAGTCATCGGAAGCTCTATGCCCCAATGCAGTGCGCCAACTGTGGTTGCCGAAAAGTAGGTAAGGAGCATGAGATAGGTGGCAAGTCGGTAATATCCTTTGCGAGAGATGAATAGCAACCAAATAAAGAGCAGAACGATAGCAGTGAAGAGTAGAAAGGGTACGCCGCGGTATGCTCTGCCTTCTTGGCGCACTGCAATATCGATGAAGACATCGAAGATGACAAGCAGAGGAATGATAGTAGCGAGAATGGTATTGAGGATGAATTCATGACGCCTGTCGTCCTCTTCTACTGATTTAGGAACTATGCATTTCTCGTATACAAAATGAATACCGCGACCCAATAAGCCAAAAACAGACAGTCGAGGTTTACTTATTGGATCATCGGTATTCATATGTTTTTCTATGGCAGGATTATTCGCCTCCCTCCCATGGAGTGAAGCTGTTTTGAGATGCAGCGAACTCTTTCGCATTTTCAACAGAGCGAGCAGACTCACTGTTCAGCATGCGTTCGATGACTTTATTCATAAAGATTGCAAAGTAAGTATATCGATTATTCGCTATTCGACCAATAGCGAGCCTTTAGTATAAGAAAATGTTGATAAAATCACTCTAAAGTTTTAATAAAATCTGATAGAATATTAGTACTACTATGCGTTGGCAGAATTTTTTTCGTAACCATAAGACTCTCATTGTATCGGTTGGCTTTTTGACTGTCTTCTCTTTCGCGGTCACGTACGCTACTCCGCCAGGCTCTCCTTACAGTGCCGGCGCAACGCTTGATCCAAACTGTGCACCAGGTTCTTCAAATTGTACGGTAAATATTTCAGGCGGCGGCTCGCAGTGGGATACTGTCACAGGCGGCATTAACTATGCCGGAGGAAAAGTAGGAATTGGTACCACTACACCTCAAACCGCTCTGGATATAGAGGGTGATGGAGCTATTATCGCTGCCGGTGCTTTTAGTTCAGGTGTCGCTGTTCCTGATCTTGGTTCAGGAGTGCGTCTGGAGTGGATACCGAGCGCCGTAGCATTTCGAGCGGGTTTTGCCACTGGTACTGAATGGGACAGTGCCAATGTAGGTCTTGGCTCTATCGGACTAGGCGTAGGAGTTACCGCTTCTGGTATTTCGTCTTTTGCGGCAGGGCAGAATACTATTGCCTCAGGACAAATCTCAACAGCGTTTGGAGAAGAAGGCACCGCTTCTGGAAATTTTTCTACTGCTTTTGGAAACGGGTCTATTGCTTCTGGTAGTGGAGCGACTACATGGGGCGGCTTTACAGTGGCAGGTGGAGACTATGCAACAGCTTTTGGAGATCAAACTATTGCTGATGCTTTGGAAAGTACAGCCATAGGAAGTTTGAATGTAGGTGGAGGAAATCCTCAGGCTTGGATAGGTACAGATCCTCTTTTTGAAATTGGTAATGGGCAAAATAGTACTCGAAGTGATGCTCTTTTGGTGCTTAAGAATGGCAATACCACTATTAACGGAGATTTGAATGTTACGGGTAACGTAACTTGCGGCAGTGGTTGTGGCGGAGGCGGCGGCTCCTCGCAATGGGACAATGTTACCGGTGGTATTAACTATGCCGGAGGTCTTGTCGGTATCGGTACCACTACTCCTGCTGCTGCGCTTGATTTGGAAGGGGACGGTACGCTATTAGCTGTTGGAACATTCGGTTCTGGTGCGGCTGTGCCAGATCTTGGTGCCGGTACGAGACTGATGTGGATACCAAGTAAAGGCGCTTTCAGAGCAGGAACGGCTAGTGGTACCAATTGGAACGATAGCAACGTTGGAACCAATTCAGTGGCCTTTGGCACCGGTAGTACGGCTTCAGGAGATCAGTCCTTTGCCACAGGGTTCGCGCAGGCAACTGCCACTTATGCAACAGCATTCGGTACTGCTACTGCTTCTGCCTCCAACTCCGTTGCTTTCATTAGCGGAACTGCGCAGGGTGCTAATTCTTTTGCTATTCTTGGCAGTACAACCGGCACTGGTTCGTTTGCGCAAGGTAATGGTTCTGGTGCCACTGGTACAAACTCCGTGGCTTTTGCTGGTGCAAATGTATCCGGTACCCGTGGATTTGCAGCAGGTTCTGGTTCCGGCGCTAGTGGCACCGACTCAGCCGGTTTTGCTGGTGGTATTTCTACTGGTAACAATGCATTTTCAGCAAATGGAGCAAATGCTGCAGCGTTTGGTTCCGCAGCGTTTGGTATAGGCAATATCGCAGGAGGAAATGCTACAACATGGATCCCTACTGATCCTTTATTCGAAATAGGAATTGGATCCGATAATGTAAGTGGTCATGATGCAGTGATGGTCCTGAAGAACGGCAATGTGGGTATTGGTACCGGTACACCGGCACTCGGTACATTGCTGCAAGTTAGCCAACCGACAACCGGAGCTGGCACCGTAAGTGTTAATAATGGCAGTAAGAATATTGTCGGTGATGGTACTGCCTTCACTAATAATTTCATTGTTGGTGATACTATCACCATTGCCGGAGTGACGCGTATCATCCAAACTATTACTGATGACACTCATATGGCTACTACTGTAAACTGGAACTCCACGGCCGCCAACGCATCGCCGGCGAATTACAGCGTGCCTGGCGGCGACTTCGTTACAGTCAAGAATCACGGCTTTGTTGGTATCAAGAATACAAGCCCCACTTTCATCCTCGACGTCGGTTCATCTGCCGTGACAACCGGCACTGCCGTAGCAGAGTTCCAAAATGCCGGAGGCACTTGTGACATCACTCCGTCAGTGTCAGGCGGTATTACGTGTTCGTCTGATATGAATTTGAAGAAAAATATTACGAACCTAGCGGACAACTCTTCATGGTCATTCAATAATAATATTTCTACAGCAAATAATTCAGTGCTTCAGGATATCCTTGCGCTTAATCCTGTGAACTATAACTGGGATGCCGAGCAAGACACCGATGCCAAGCATACCGGCTTCATTGCACAAGAAGTACAGCAAGTATTCCCGGATTTGGTACAAGAAAATCCAACAACCCACTTCCTTTCATTGAACTATACCGGCCTCCTTCCATATACTATCGAAGCTATCAAGGAAATGAATTTTAATATTACGAGTATTGACGATCTGACAAAGGCGAATACTTGGAGAGATTCATTGAATAATTGGTTTGCAGACACCAAGAATGGCATTGGAGACTTTGTGGCAAATAACCTAAAAGCTAACAATGAAGTCTGTATTCAAGATGTTTGTCTGACCAAGGCAGATTTTCAACGAGTTATTCAAGAAAGACAGCAGCAAGCTAGTGTTTCCGGAGGAACTCCTAGTGATTCATCGCAGACCCCTGAGGTCGGACCTCAGTCACCGGATACTAATGAGCCTGTAGTTACGGATTCGACAAGCTCACCACAAGCTACTCCCGACAATACTGATCAAACGCAGTCACAGGAGACTTCTGATCCAGCACCAACAACACCTTCAGATCAAACGCAATCTCCAGACTAGTCTGTTATCTCAATTTTATATCCGCGTCCAGAAACACTATGAATGAGCTTTGGCTTTTCAGGGTTTTCAATTTTCTTTCGAAGATTCAGAATATGCGTCTCAATAGTATTTGAAAATGGATCTAGTTCGGTATCCCAGATATGTTCCATTAGCATGCCGCGAGTGACGACATTGCCTTTGTGTTTTAGTAAATATTCGAGAAGAGCGAATTCTTTGCGTGTCAGATTGATAACTTTGCCGGCACGAGTAACATTTTGTTTTGTACTATCAAGAACAAGGTCATCGATGGTGAAGATATGGCTTTGCATAGTTTGCGGTCTGCGGAGGATAGCTTGAATGCGGGCATACAGTTCCTCGAAAGAAAACGGTTTCGATACATAGTCATCCGCTCCAATGGTGAGGCCTCTGGTTTTAAAATCCGGAGAATCACTGACCGAAAGCATAATGATAGGCACAGTACTGTCTTTTCTAATTTCCTGACAGACAACAAAGCCATTTTTCTCAGGCAAGCCGTAATCAAGTATGATAACGTCATACTCATTTGTCTTGGCCAGGAATATGCCGCGCGTGCCAGTGTCTGCAGTATCAACTGCAAACCCTCTTTCTTTTAGGCGTCCCTTCAGGAAATCCTGCATGTCGCTGTCATCTTCAATCAGTAGAATACGCATATAGACTATTGTTAGATGCCTACAGTATAAACACGCGTTCTACAAAAATCGAGAAAAAATGTGGAAAAAACCTATCAAAAAATTGATTTTTTCTTTAGAGCATTATGGTCGGTTTGTAGTCGACAGGAGCTTTAGAGAGGTAGTCTTCAAGCACGGGTTCTGTTAGAAGACCTTTTTGCGCGCCAACGTACTGTACGACTGACATAGAGTTTATCGGACCCCACTGCAATGCTTCCGTAAGAGATTTGCCCATGAGAAGTGCCACAGAGACAGTAGAGGCGAATGCGTCGCCGGCACCAGTGCGTTCAAAAGGATCGTGAGGATAGATTGGCATGAACCATTGTTCAGCGCCGTCTGAAGCATAGGCGCCTTTCATACCGTCAGTAATGCAGACCAATTTAGGTCCAAGCGCATGAAGAGCACGAAGAAGGGTAGCAGGCTCATGGCTTGTACTATTAGTGATTTGCTGTGCTTCTTCTAAGTTACAGAAAAATGCATACGTATTGGTATAAATATCTTTCAGTGTCTCCACGCCAAGCTTGATTTGGAATGTGCCAGGCTGAAAAACAACTTTCATTTCTGGATGAGCTTTGATGTATGTAGCAATGTCGTGGTGGTATTGCTCGGTATGATCACCAAGAGAAGTAAGGTAGAGCATTTTCGGCGCTACCGGAATATTTGGCATGATCAAGGGGTATGCTTGATGCTTCACGAGTATTGTTCGCTCAACATCGTGCCACAATACATAGTGATAGTTGGTAGGAATGCCTTCATGAGAAAAGACATAGTGCGTGCTGACATTATTTTTTTTCAATTCTTCAAGACAGGCATCGCCATTTGCATCCTTACCGACATGGGCCAGAAGAGCGCTTTTCAAACCAAGACGAGCCGCAGCCACTGCAGCATTAGCACAATTGCCAACGGCGCGAACTTCTTCTGCAGACTCGTAGGGCACTTTGTCGCCATATCGTACGCAGAGCAGGGGATTACTACCATCTGCATCGGTCTTCACTACCGCATCGTTCACTCTAATAAAGCAGTCTGTCACCACATCGCCAATAGCGAGAAAATCCATCTGTCCGTCGTCATTTTGCATATGCTACAATTATATCATGAACACCTTGAAGGAATACTTGGCACAGGCTAGGGCAGAAAAAAGAGCGATTGGGCACTTCAACTTTTCCAATATTGAAGGGTTGTATGCTATTGCGCGCGCGGCGAAAGCTCTGAATGTACCAGTATTGGTCGGCACTGCCGAGGGTGAAGAAGAAGCGGTGGGTACTGATGCGGCTGTTGCTCTAGTGAAAATCATTCGCGAGAAGTGGAATATTCCTATTTTCTTAAATGCAGACCATCACTATAGTTTTGAAACAGTGAAGAAATGTATTGATGCAGGGTATGACAGTGTCATTTATGATGGAGCGGATAAATCATTTGAAGAAAATATTGCCATCTCCAAACAATGTGTAGAGTATGCACGACAGGTAAGCGCTCAAACCGGCCGCGATATTTTGGTAGAAGTAGAGCTCGGCTTTATTGGACAAGGTTCACAGCTTCGTGACGCTATTCCTGAAGGCATTGCTGCAGTGACTAGTCCAGAGGAGGCGAAATCATTTTTGGAGCAAACAGGCGCTGATGCTCTTGCTCCTGCTGTAGGCAACTTCCACGGCATGTTGAAGCAGGGTACGAAGCCACGACTAAATATCGATTGTATTAAAAGTATTGCTGCTATTACTGACAAACCTCTCGTATTACATGGTGGTAGCGGAGAAGAAGCGGACTTTGCTGCCGCTATCGATGCCGGTATCAGTGTCATTCACGTAAACACTGAACTTCGCCGCGCCTTTACTGACGCACTCCGTTCTTACCTCAACGAACACCCTGATGACATTGCACCCTACAAATACACCGCCGGCGCCTCTCTCGCTATGGAAAAAGCCGTAACCGAAAAATTGAAGATTTTTAATCGAATGGTATGAAATCAGTAGCTCCGGGCAAGAATCAATTTTTTGATATTAATAAACTACCAAAAGGGTTTGGAATTATTGTATTTCCAATCTCTATTGCTCGTGCTGATAATAGAACGGGGCAAGGACCAGAGCAGTGTATGGAATATATTCACCACTTTTCCCCTGGTAAAATTAATGAAACAAAAGTTGGATTGAATATGGTCTACGGTGATTTTCTCTATCTTCACTCAAAAGAAGAAGCGAGTTCTCTAAAGCAGAAATTTATGAATGTTGTTTTGAATCATAAAAACGCTTTCCAGAAAATTTTAAAAAAAGAATGGAAAGATTTTCAAATTCAGCACGCTTTTTCTTTTGAAGTATGGAACCAACTCTACCTTAGTTATAACGGAGACTTCGATGCAGATTTTCGAATATTTAAAAAAGAATATATGGAAGATGCATTATTCCAAAAGTATGTTCAGGATGATGCAGATTACTATAAGAGAGAGTTAACAGAGGAGCAGTTAAATTTCTTTCTTGAAGAACACTTTATGTTTTACCTCCTTTCAAAAAAATGTGTAGCATTACCAAATGAATTTGTTTTGGGCCGTGAAGAATGGGTGTTGTGGTGTTATCCAGGGGTTCCGTTAAAAGGACAGGCATATGTCTATCAAAAAAACCCTCTTAATCTTGATGTTCCTGAAAATGTCTATCAAAACAGCTTTTACGATTTGGAATCAAAGAAACTCGTGGACTATCTTCGTATTGATTTAGAAACATATAATTATAAATATGAGAATTAATATATGCTAAACGTTTCTGACTTACAAAAAAGAGTGAATGGGGAAGTGATGGCGGATGAGCCAACGCTGGTGAAATATTCGAGGGATGCGTCACTCTTTGAAGTGCGACCGGAGGCAGTGGTATTCCCGAAGGATGCAGCTGATGTGGAAGCAGTAGTGAAATATGTGTCAGAAAACAAAGCAGTGGATCCTACTATTTCTGTGACAGGTCGTTGTGCTGGCACGGATATGTCGGGCGGACCGCTGAACGAAAGCATTATCATGGACTTCTCTAAGTACATGAATAAGCTGATTTTGCTTGATGATCAAAAAGGTGTCGCACAGCCAGGGCTTTTTTACCGTGACTTTGAAAAGGAAACATTGAAGCGAGGTCGCATTTTGCCTTCATATACGGCTTCAAAAGAACTTAATACGCTCGGCGGTATGGCAAGCAACAATAGTGGCGGAGAAAAAGCTATTAAATATGGCAAGACAGAGCGCTATGTATTGAGGCAGAAAATGGTTTGGTCAGATGGCAATGAATATGAGATCAAACCATTAACAAAACAACAGCTTGATCTCAAAATTGCTCAAGGAGATTTCGAAGCAAAGATATACAAGCAGGTCTACGATCTTATCGATATGCATTACGATGAAATTGAAGCAGCCAAGCCGCATGTTACAAAAAACAGCGCTGGATATTATCTGTGGAATGTCTGGGATAAAGAAAAACAAATTTTTGATCTGAATAAACTACTTGTCGGCGCACAAGGAACGCTGGGTCTGACAACCGAAGTAGAGATGGGACTTGTAGCAGTGCCAAAGTTTTCAAAAATGGTTGTCATGTATTTGCCAAGCATCGAAAAGCTCGGAGACATTGTTGATACTGTCATGAAATACGAACCAGAAAGTTTTGAATCATACGATGACTACAGCATGAAGCTGGCTATCAAATTCTCTTTTGATTTCTTTTCACAGCTTGGCTTTTGGGGTGCTATCAAACTAGGTATTCAATTTATTCCCGACTTATTTAAAGTATTGATCGGCGGCGTACCAAAACTTATTCTTATGGCAGAAGTGACAGGCGATGATGAGCAAGAAGTTTTGAAGCGTGCCTACGATATTAAAAAAGCTGTGAAGCCATTCAAATATCAAACACATGTGGCACATAGCGCAGCAGAGGTAGAGAAGTATTGGAAGATTCGCCGCGAAAGCTTCAATCTTTTGCGCAAGCATGTCAAAGGCAAGCAAACTGCGCCATTCATCGATGACATTATTGTCGATCCGCACAAAATGCCGGAATTCTTGCCCAAGCTTCAAGCTATTCTTGATCAATATAAGCTTATATACACTATTGCGGGCCATGCCGGAAACGGTAATTTCCATATCATTCCATTGATGGATCTTAATAATCCTATTTCAGGCGATATCATTCTTGAGCTCTCTAAAAAGGTCTACCACTTGGTGGCTGATTACGGAGGTTCTATTACCGCCGAACATAACGACGGCATTATCCGCACGCCTTTCCTGCCTTATATGTACAAGCCTGACATTATTCAGTATTTTGCCAAAATTAAGCAGATTTTCGACCCTCTCGATATATTCAACCCTGGAAAGAAGGTAGGAGGCTCTTTTGACTATATTCAGCACCACCTTGTGCAGTCTCATAACACTGAGCACGGTTCTTAATCCCATAGGTCTTTCCTATGGAGCTCCATAGGAAAGACCTATGGTAGAGACGGGGTTGCAAAAACGGGGTTTTTCAGTATACTAGGAGCCTATGATTACCCTAGAAGCAAAGCAGCGCACAGGCTCTCCGGATGCCCTTCGCGCTCAAGAATTAATCCCGGCAGTGTATTACGGATCAGGCAAAGACGCTGTGTCTATTGCTGTTCCTGCACGGGAATTTACAAAAGTATTGAAAGAGGCGGGCGAAACAACTGCTGTCACCCTTACTATTGGTAGTGAAAAGATCAGTACCCTTATCCATGACCTTCAGCGCAATCCTGTTGATGGCTCTGTGACTCATATCGACTTTTTGGTTATCGACATGAAGAAAGAAATCGAAGTGGCTGTGCCTATCGAATTCACGGGTCTTGCAGAAGCAGAAAAGAGTGGTCTTGGTACACTCGTGAAAGTTCTTCATGAAGTGCACGTATCAGCATTGCCTGCAGATTTGCCACACAATCTTGAAGTAGATGTTACTGGTCTCGCTACGCTTGAAGATCAGATCCATGTGAAGAATATTTCACTTCCAAAAGGTGTCACTATGGTGACTGACGGCGAAGAAGTAGTAGCACTCGTTGCGCCATTCGTTGAAGAAAAAGAAGAAACAGCGCCTGTTGACCTCTCAGCTATCGAAGTAGAGAAGAAAGGCAAACAAGAAGAAGAGGGAACCGACGGAGAATAAATAACTCCATCACAACCTTGTCAATAGATTTTTATGTAAGACTCCTGGTATACTAGGAGTCTTATTGTTATGTCACAACACAAAACCAGAATAATACTAAGCCTCCTTCTTATACTCTCTGTTCCTACCTCTATCATTCCGTTCTCTGCAACATCTGTGGCACATGCTCAAAGCACTACTTCAACGTCTACGCCAGCTGTTTGTACCAATCCAAGCAATGCTGATATTGCGCAAGCCTGTGCCGACTATGCAGCAGAAAACAAAGTCTTAGCTCAACTTCAGGCTCAGTTAGCTGATCAGAAGAGTAAAAGCGGATCATTACAAAAGAATGTGAATGCATTGGTGTCTCAAATCACTGCTACACAAGCCAAAATTTCTGGTGAAATCAGCACTATCAACAGTCTCAGCTTGCAGATCGGCCAAAAGCAAAAAGCTATCAATGATTTGAACTCGCAGCTTGATCGCGAAAATGCTTCCATGGCACAACTTATCACTCGCACCGATGAACTCGACCAAAAAGGCGCGACATATGTCCTTCTCAGCGCCGGCTCTATTTCCGACTTCTATCAAGATCTTGATGACTTCTTTTCTATCAAGCAGGATTTGTACTCTACATTGAACTATGTGAAGCAGATCAAAACCACTACTCAGACTCAAGAGCAACAGTTGCAGGACCAGCAGTCTCAAGCAGTCAATGCCAAAAATGCTCTTACCAGTGCCAAGGCTCAGCTTGCGGCTTCACAAAAACAGGCTCAACAGCTGCTTAACAATAGTAAATCAGCCGAACAAACCGAGGCTGCACTTGTTGCACAACAACAAGCCAAGGTTGCCGCTATCCAAAGCAAGCTCTTCAGCTTCGCCGGAGGTGCAACAGGAGCTATTCCGTTTAGTCAGGCTTATGCCTATGCAACGACTGCACAAAATGTTACCGGAGTGCCAGCAGCCTTCACATTGGCTATCCTTACTCAAGAATCTAATCTTGGTAAAAATGTCGGTACCTGTAATCGTGCCGGTGACCCTCCATCAAAAAGCTATGTCAATGTCATGAATCCTACCCGCGACCAGCCTATTTTCTTGAAAATTACTGCCGCTCTTGGTCTTGATCCAAACACTACGCCAGTCTCATGTCCTATTGGCGGAGGCGGATGGGGAGGTGCTATGGGTCCTGCTCAGTTTATTCCCTCTACATGGCAGCTTATTGCTCCTCAGGTGGCCTCTGCGCTTGGTGAAGGCACTGCGAACCCTTGGAATGCTCGAGATGCTATTGTAGCTGCTGCTGTATACCTCAAAGCTCGCGGAGCAGACAACAATGCCACAAATCAGCGTAATGCGGCATGTAAGTATTACTCTGGGCGTTCTTGTGACGGCAAATCGCCGCCAAATAGCTTCTATGGAAACAGTGTTATGACGCTTACCCGAAGTATCCAGGCAGATATTGACTATTTGGTACAATATGGTGTTTCGAAGCGCTAATCTGACCACTTGAAATCCTTTAGAACTATGCTACAATAGCTCCACTATGAAAAAAGACATTCATCCAAGCAATTTCCGTGACGTGGTATTCCACGATAACTCCTCTGGGGCGGAATTTGTCATTGCTTCTACAGTAAAGACATCTGAAACTACCACGCATAAGGGCAAGGAATATCCATTGTTTCGCGTAGAAATCTCAAGTGCCTCTCATCCGTTTTATACTGGTACTGAAAAGGTTATCGACACTGCTGGACGCGTTGATCGCTTCAACAAGCGCCGTGCAGCTTCTGCTACAAAGAAATAAATTCTATAATAGTTGCGATTGTCGCAAAACACTTCCAAAAGGCCAGACCCCGCCCAGACCCCCTTTGGAAGTGTTTGTGCTTTAATCGCAGCAACATCATATGGATCTAGAAACATTAAAAAAGAATCCTAAGACCCAATATCTCGCAGAACAATACGAGCGTCTTTTGCAACAGGAGGAAGAAACAAAAGCATTGATTGAAAGCGATCCTTCTATGAAAGAAATGGCGGAAGAAGAAATGAATGCTATCGCTATTCAAAAAACTGCTATCGAAGAACAAATTGCTGCTATTGAAACATCTGAGAAAGAAGAAGAGGAATTTCCTAATGAAATTATTTTGGAAGCGCGTGCTGGCGCCGGTGGAGATGAAGCAGCACTCTTCGCGCAGCAATTGGTAGAAATGTACACCCGCTATGCTGAATCAAAAGGCTGGAGCGTCAAGATTATTGATGACATGACGCTCGAAATAAAAGGAAAGGACGTCTATAAATTGCTTCGCTTTGAAACAGGCGTTCATCGCGTACAGCGCGTGCCTGTGACAGAAAAGAATGGCCGCATTCATACCTCTACTGCTTCTATTGCCATCTTGCCAATCCGCAAGAAAGTGAAATTTGAAATTAATCCGGCAGACTTGGATATGGAGTACTCTCGTTCAGGGGGAGCGGGCGGACAAAATGTGAACAAGGTGGAGACAGCCGTGCGTCTTATTCACAAACCGACAGGTATTGATGTTCGTTCAACGAGTGAGCGTAGCCAGTTGGCAAACCGTGAGAAGGCTATGGCTATTTTGACGGCTAAACTTCAACAAAAGAAAGAGGAAGAAGAAGCCAAGAAATATGCCGGTGATCGTAAAAATCAGATTGGTACCGCTGATCGTAGTGAAAAAATCCGTACCTATAACTTCCCACAAGATCGCGTGACTGATCACCGTATCCGCCAAAATTTCTCTAACCTTGAAGGTATTATGCTCGGTAAGCTGGATAAGATTATTGATGCAATGCAGAGCGGGGAAGTCGGCGAGGCAGAGGAGGAATAAAAAGCTGCGGACTTTCCAAACATATTCCCAAAAGGCCAGACCCCGCCCATACCCCTTTTGGAAACATGTTTGTCCGGTTTTTGCTTGAAAAATAGCAAAAATTTGGTATAGTTATTCAGCCATTAATTGCGTGTATAGTTCAGTGGTAGAACGCTGTCCTGATAAGACAGAGGTCCTTGGTCCGATTCCAAGTACACGCACAAATAAAAAGGCACCTCTTTTAAAGAAGTGCCCTTCAAAGCCATACAGCTTCACAATGCTTTTTGTCTTCGCTTAGGAAGGGAGCCAACACCTATTACGATGATAACAGCTCCTGTGATGATAAAAAGTCCTTTGTTTTGACTAAATGAATTTGTTAATAAATCAGGCGCGGCGGCTGATAAAACCAGACATACGGCACCCGCTACAACTGCGATAACGGAAATGAGCTTTCTCATGGCGGGGAAGAATTAAGTTTTTTTAAATATAGCACTTATTTACAAAAAGTCAAATATACTGTATAATATTTCTCATGAATCTCTCAATTGTCGCTACACCTATAGGCAATCTTGCAGACTGTTCGCCGCGAGCGAAAGAAGTGCTTGCTCAAGCAACGCTTATTATTGCTGAAGATACTCGCACAACAGGGCAGCTTTTAAAATTGCTTGGCATAGAGGGGAAGAAAGAATTCGTTTCTTCACACGCTCAAAGTTCAGACGTTTCTTTACAAAAGACATTGGAGCGTTGCAAAGAGCATGAATATATTGCCTTAGTGACTGATGCCGGTACGCCTGCTATTTCTGATCCAGGATCATTCTTCATTAAACATTTTCGTACTATGTATCCAGAGGCTGCCATTGTACCTATACCCGGCCCATCAGCCGTTATTGCAGCACTTTCTGTTTCAGGTTTTCCCGCTAGCCATTTTGAATTTCTTGGTTTTATTCCACATAAAAAGGGCCGTCAGACGCTCTTCGCCTCACTTGCAGGTAAAGAACATACTGTCGTGTTGTACGAGTCTCCGCATCGTATTTTGAAAACATTGGAGTCACTGTCAGAAGTACTCGGTGATCGTCTTGTGATGGTGGGCAGGGAGATGACAAAACAGTTTGAAGAGTATCCAATAAACACTGCTAAAATGCTCCTAGACTACTACACAGAGCATTCTGACAAGGTCAGAGGGGAATTCGTCATCGTCATAAGTCCTATGGTATAATAGGCCCATGATCGGGAAATTACGAATCCTATTTTGGCTGGGCGTACTCATGCTTTTCTTGCCTTTTTTGGGTATTCCTAATACTTGGAAAACCATTATTGCTGTTATTATCGGCATTGCTCTAATTGCTCTTTCTATACTCTTGCGAAGAAAATATCGCAGCTTGCGTCACATGATTCGCACCTTAGAACATAGTGTTATCGAACAGCCAATTCACCATGAGTAATGAAGAACAGACACAACTAAAAACGACAAAAATTCCTAAGCACGTAAAGCTTGGCTTGCGTATTTTGAGCGGAGTAATAATAGTAGCCGCAGTATTTCTTGGTGGAGTGTATATTGGCTATGACAATCGTCCTGCATTTGCCAGTGTGACCAGTATCGTACACCCACAAGCTGCTACTTCTAGTATTACGCCCGTGACAAGTAATAACGAGGACCTTAGCCAGTTTTGGAAGGCATGGCAGCTGGTGAATGAAAACTTCGCTCCTGCACCAAATGCTCCGAAGATCAGTGATCAAGATCATATTTATGGTGCTATTCAAGGCCTCGTATCGTCATTTGGTGACCCTTATACGGACTTTTTCCCGCCATCAGAGAATAACCAATTCCAAGCCCAAATTGCTGGTTCATTCAGTGGTATCGGCATTCAAATAGGGGAGAAAGATGGCTTGCTTACTGTTATTGCTCCATTGAAGGGTACTCCAGCTGAAGCGGCAGGTATTAAGGCAGGGGATGTCATTACTAAGATCGGTGATACTAATACAAGCAATATTACCGTTGATCAGGCAGTCAGCATGATTGAAGGCAAGAGCGGCACGACTGTTACGCTGACATTGGCGCGCCAGGGTACAAGTACTCCTATAGTGCTCACTATTACTCGTCAGACTATCAATCTCCCTACAGTAGATACAGAAACTCGTTCAGACAAGGGCGTATTTATTATTCACTTCTACAGTTTCTCAGAAAATTCTCCTACACTCTTCAAGCAGGCTCTTAATACCTATCTTGCTTCTGGTTACCATAATCTTCTGCTCGATCTTCGTGGAAATCCAGGCGGTTATCTCGATGCAGCAGTGCAAATCGGTAGTGAATTTATTCCGCAGGGACAAACTATCGTGAAAGAGATCGGCAAGGATCCAAAAGATGTGACAGTACATACTAGTACCGGCCCTGTGCTATTTCCAAAAGGCGATAAGCTCGTCGTCTTGGCTGACCAAGGCTCAGCCTCTGCCGCAGAAATCTTAGCAGGAGCACTCAGTCAGGATAATATCGGTACATTGGTGGGTGCGCAGACATTCGGCAAAGGATCTGTCCAAGAAGTTATTCCGCTCGACAATGATACTTCACTAAAGGTCACCGTTGCTCACTGGTATACGCCAAATGGTACTTCTATCTCTGCCAAAGGTCTTACGCCGCAAGTATTGATCCCATTTGATCCAACAGCGAAGACAGACACGCAGCTTGAGAAGACTGTAGATATGTTTCCAACACTCCCGAACCCTAATCGTTAAATCTATGAAAGTTATATTATTAAAATCAGTTCCAAAAGTCGGTAAGAAAGACGATATTGTTACCGTTGCTGATGGGTATGGTCAGAATGTGCTGTTGCCGAAGCGCATGGCTGTTGTTGCAACTGAGCAGGCTGTTGCTGCATTGAAGCGTACTCAGCAAAACAATGTTACTAAAAAAGAAATCCAACATAGCCTTCTTGATAAGGCTATTGATGAAGTCATAAACAAGACACTTACATATAAGGTAAAGACTAATGAGAAGGGAAGTCTTTTCTCTAAAATAGATGAACGTGATATCAGCAAAGCTCTTTTTGATCAACATCGTGTCGATATTGATCCTAAATTACTGACTATTGAAGGCGGAGCAATAAAAGAAATCGGCAGCTATACCGTGACTGTAAAAGAGGGAAGCTATACGAATAGTTTTACGCTAGAGGTTACGAAATAAAAAAGCGACACCGGAACGGTGTCGCTTTTTTATTATCCTCGTGTCTCCTGAATACTTACTACCTTACGAACAGTAGTGGTTCCGTCAAAGTTGCCTTTGCGCTTTTGTGAGAATTTCACAAAGCCAGGCTTCATTGCAAAGAGGGTATGGTCCTTGCCCATGCCAACTGCCTTGCCAGCCAAGATCTTAGTACCGCGCTGACGCACGATAATAGAACCAGCCAATGCCTTCTGTCCGTCATAAAGCTTAGTACCTAGATACTGTGGATTGGAATCCGTTAGGTTTTTTGCTGCTCCTTGAGCCTTCTTATGTGCCATAGTGGTACCATCATAGCCCAGAGTCACAACTATGTCAATAAAGGCTTTTTGGGGTATACTAGAGCCATGCAGACCTTTATTTCCCGATACTATCAGCCTCTGTTTGCCCTGATTTTGGTCTTTATTATTGGCTTTGCTTTCTATGCTGGCTTTCTAGAAGGGAAGAGTACCCCTAGTCAGCAAGTTGTCCTATCTTGCAAAGAAAACATTTTAAGTAAATTGTCAATACCTCTGGAAAAACTAGCAAATTTGCAAACTGCGGACGCCGCTAGCACGGCTATGGCGCATCAAGGCGGGGCATATGTCGGATCAAAGAACGGTACGAAATACTATCCATCCGCTACCTGCAGTGCAGTGAAGCGTATCAAGCCGGAGAATTACCTCTGGTTCAATAGTGCAGAAGATGCTCAAATACAAGGGTACACCCCAGGAAAATGTTAAAATCAATTCTCTCAATCTCAATAATGGCAGCCATCGGCTTATTGATCCTAGCGATCCTTTTGCCCACGCAAACTAATCAAATGGCGCAAAGAGTACTAGGGGAGATGACCAGTATCGGCAATAGTTCGCTTATAAGCAATCCTGTCGCTACTCTATCGAACAAACTCGCCAGTGCCGTTAATACTCAAACACTAAAGTCATCCAGTGCTGATAATTCTGTGCTTTCTGCGGCAGATATTATTGATGCTACCAATCAGGAGCGTCTCGATGATGGGCTACCTCCACTGAAGACCAATAATGAACTAGCAGCGTCAGCGAAGCTCAAGGTAGAGGATATGATCACCAATCAATATTTTGACCACACCTCTCCTTCAGGCAAGACAGTGGCTGACTTGGGACAACAGGTAGGGTATGACTACGTAGTCATGGGCGAGAACCTGGCTCTCGGCGACTTCACGAGTGCTCACGACCTTCTTCAGGCCTGGATGAAAAGTCCTGGTCATCGCGCCAACATTCTTAATGACACGTACCAAGACATTGGCGTCTATGCCGCACAGGGAATGTACCAGGGTCACATGGTCTGGTTCGCTGTTCAACACTTCGGCACAGAGCGCACCGCCTGTCCTCCGCTTGATACAACTCTCAAGACGACTATCGATACACTTAATGCCACCCTCAAGAATGAAGAGGCACAGATCGAAAGTCTTCGCGCACAGATCGAAGATCCTAACCACCCAACAGGTTCGACATACTCAACGCTCATCAGTAAGTTCAACAGCATGGTCTCTATGTACAACTCTCAGCTGGTGACATCTCAATCACAGATCAGTTCATACAACAAACAAGTTGTAGCATTCAACAAATGTCTTTCTCAATACCAGACTTCTAAATCAAAAGAGTAGGGGAAGAATACGTTTTGTGCGCTTCATGTAGGCAGGGTACTGATCAGGAAATTGTTCGAGCATGTAGGCCTCCTCTTGCGCGGCTTTAATGTAGAAGCTGGCCATCATGATAATGAATCCTAGCAACGCGCCGACTGTACCGATAGCGAGGCCGGTAGCGAGAAGGAGAAGAAAGATGGCAGCATAGATAGGATGGCGAACATAGTGATATGGTCCGGAGGTCACAAGCTCGTGGCCTTTTTTAATTTGCACTGAGCCGCTCCAGTTTGAGCCAAGAGTCACGCGAGACCAGATAGCAAGTGCTACTCCGAGCACTGCGAGAATGTTCGCGATGATAATAACGTGATGCGTAGGGTAGATGAGAAAAATATTGAATGGAAAAATTTTTGTAAAGATATTGCCCTCCCATAGGAACATCCAGCCGATGAATAGGGTAATGACATACCATATGCGGTCTTTGCCGCTGCGCTTCTTCGCTGTCTCCTTCGTCCATCCCCACGTCGCGATCCAGAAAATTAAAAATGTAAGCCAACTGATTGAAATAATATTCATACATTTAGTATACGCTCGCTGACTATCGATACAACCCTCCATTGTTGGCTGAGGGGAGCACTACCCTGAGATTGTATTAACGTCGCACAATATATCTTTTACGACGTATATATCAAAAATAAAGCTTTATATATAAATATCTGCAGCGTTTGCGCTGGATCTGAGTTGCTGGTACTATTCCCTAAATTAATCAAAAGGAGGAGCTTTGGAACTTCATAAAAAATTCTTTCAAATTGCCGCTCATGTGGCCATTCATTCACTTTGTCTTAGAGACAAATGTGGCAGCATACTTGTGCTCAACGAGGACGTGATTGCTAGTGGCTACAACTCACCACCTGGCAATCATACTGATGACCGTAAATGCGAGTATCAGTTCCCTCTTGATCGACTAAAACCGAAGACTGACTGTACTTGCTGTATGCACGCTGAGCAGCGTGCCATCATGCATGCCTTGAAGTCTGGCAAAGATATCAGAGGCAGTACCTTATACTTCACTCGCGTCGACAAAGACGGCGAGATCGAATATTCTGGTGATCCATATTGTACGGTTTGCAGCCGCATGGCCTATGACGCTGGTATTGCATACTGGGTGCTGTGGCATGAGTCAGGCATCAAAGTATACTCGGCAAAAGAGATCTATGACCTCACCTACGAGTTTCAGAAAAAATCAAAAGGAAGGCATGCTTGAATTGCAAACGCTTCATCGAAAAACCCCCAATAAGTCTAACGACATTGGGGGTTTATTAAATTAACTTCCTATTTTTTAACTAGTGCTTTCGGAAACTCACGAAGGAGTATGTAGCACATTGTAGTAATCATCATCGCTTGGAAGTTCAGAGGATTTTCCATGACCTGAAGTTCCCATCTAGTGTCTTTTGCAATAGAGAGAGCATGAACGCTCCCGACGACTATAAATATGTTCTTATAATCATTCTGATACTGTCGAGCACGATCAATGAAGAAACTGTCTGTTTTATTTTCAATCTCAAGAAGTTCCTGGCACAATTTAATTGTTTCCGGAGAAGAATCTACATTGAGAGAAAAGTCGCATTGATCATTAAGGATCATGTGCAGGGCTTCCACCATGCTCTCTGGTCGATGAAAACGCATCTGATTGATGTATTCCTTACCAAGTTTCTGCAGTCTCTGCAGCTGGTTTCCGTACTGTAAGAATCGAGAAGGATTGAATGAATTTCTGTAATCAGAAAGCAGTATGTCAGGAGTATATCCATTACTAGCAAGGAGGGGCGAAATTTTCGCAAGCTTCTTCACATAGTTAGGATGGCTAGATTTTACAACCGTACTGTCGAGCTGCCCCTCGCTTATGATAAGCGTATGGGAGTCAATCATCTTCCCATAGCGAGCCATAAACAGTACATCTGCTTGTTCGCTCAGGATGTTTCTTTGATACATAGCGTCAAAGCTCTCGGAGTGAGCGGTACCAATGATTTTTATAGTGGCCATATAAAGTGCTGTTTGTTTCCTACTACTCTACCCTATTTCTTGACAAAGTCAAGAAATGATGTAATATAATAAAAAATTAAAACAAAGAAATAAATGGGACCTTCAAAAGAACTTGAAGCTGCAGCAGAAAATACTGTAGCTTACTCTCAGGAAAGCTTAATTAAATGGCTTCTGGTTTTTCAAAAAATAGGAGTTGATGCTGGCTTTACCTCTTCACAGATAGTAAGGAGATCAAAAGAGAATACTTCTTTTGATCTGGATATCGACAACGATACAATATTTAATATTCATTCGGATATTACGCCCGAAGCGGATACTACTGTATTCGTCGTAATTAATTTTAAAGACAAGAACGTCGCTGAAATTGGTAAAGAAGTCTATAACTTTGATAACGAAAGTGGTGCACCAGAAGATCTGCTTCAGAAAATTTCCCCCACCCTTGGTTTCAAAGGCACATGGGAGGAAGTAACGAGGAAATGGATTGAGTTGAAAGCAATCGTTGCTGCAAACTCCAACATTCCTCCTGTACCAGACGATTTATAGTCGTACGTTAGGGGTTTAAATTGTAAAACAGCTTGATATCACATCAAGCTGTTTTTTATTGTACAATCTTAGGGAATGTTAATTTTATACGGACCCCCCTCTCTGAGCCTCGGCCGTGGCAATAAGAGAGGGTTTTTGTATTGGCAATCAGGCTGGAATCGATAAAATTTTTTCTGCCACTTCTTTTCCGCTTGCCAGAGCTCCTTCTACGGTGGCGATCTCTTTGCCTGTGTAGAGTGCTTCGCCGGCAAAAAATAATTTGTCTTGAATTGATTCAAGTAGGATATCTGCTGACTCTTTATATCCTACTGTGGGATAGCTATACGCACCTTGCGTGTACGGATCTGCGGCCCAGTTCATGACCTTGCTTGCAACAAGCTCATTTTGCAGCATTTCTTTTTCTAGGCTAAATGTCTTTGCAAGGCATGTCAGCGCAATATCAAGAATCTCTTCATCAGAGCTTTCTTTGAATTGCCATACTTTCGGGCCAGCGAACCATCCTGTGATGATTGGTATATCGTGAGGATACTGCGTCCACCAAGTGCTCATTAGTTCGTTTGAAATGATCATTTGCATGTCTTTGTACTCGCCATTGTTCAGCGGTTTCCAAAACTCAGTTTTAAATTTCAAAAACATTTTTATAGCAGGACCAAAACCCATTGCATCTATGGCAGCCATTTTTTCAGGAATAGCGGGAGTGAAAGAAATAGTTTTTATGATCGGCAATGCTACAGTCACAATAACTTTTTCGGCTTCATACGCAGCTCCTGTTTTGGTATGTATAGCCACCCCTTGATCAGTCATTTCAATGCCGGTAACTTCTGTATTGAGCACTATCTCTGTGCCCTGCTTCTTACATTCTGATTCAAGGAAAGCGACCATAGCGCCGTAGCCTTCCATAACACGACCTTGCTCCCATCCTTCTTCATTTGCCCATTCGTCACGGATAGCAAGCGCGCTGATGCGATCCAAATCACCAGCATCGTAGCCTTCGATCATTCGTGTCACGTCATTGCGGAGGACCTCGTATTTTTCATCGCTAAAGTAAGCAGAGATAAATTCGCTCATAGAAATATCCTCAGTAAGCGTACTGAGCTTTTCAGTAAAAGCCCCCTTTTCAACTTCCAGAAAGTCATTCTTCTTAGGAGAGCCGCTGTGCACGCTCCAATAGTCTCCTTCTACAGGCACAACGTGCATATTTGCTTCTGCGAGCAATGCTCTGGTCACTGCTCCATTGCCATGCACAAACTCAGCAGCTCCTTCCAATGGGTAACCTAGCATCTCTTCACTAATAGGCGCAATACGTCCACCAACTCTGTCTCTAGCTTCTAAAACGAGTATCTTCTTTCCATTTTTCCCTAATTCCCTTGCTGCCATCAATCCTGATGCTCCTGCACCAATAACGATAATGTCTGATTTCATAGTCATAGTATATCAGCTTCCTGCGGTAGATAGACTTTTGACTCAAAGCGGTTTGACAATATCATTTATATATTGTAATTTAGATAAAACTTAAATCATTAAAAAATGACAAATACAGATGCATTCTTTCTGAGCACGTTGGGGAGATGTATCATTGGCATCCCTTGTGCAATACTCTGCATATATTTTATCTTTGATTTAGTCTTGCATAAAAATGTAATTTCTAAAGCAATTAAATACTATGTATTCGGACAACGAAAAGTAGATGTAAAAAACTTAGAAACATACAGTCTTAATCATTAGCGATTACAAACAATCGATTCACTCTGATGATATTGACCTTCCCTACTTGCTACGGTTTCTTACGTATATAACTCCCGGTTCAACTGTTTTGGACTATGGATGCGGTGCAGGAAATCTCTCTCATACACTATGGGAGCGCGGTTTTAAACCATTAGGATCTGATGTCTCGGAAAGCTTCATTTCTTTGGCACGTGAGACATATCCTGAGATAGGTTTCTTAAAAGCTACAAGTAAAGATTTGTTCAAAATGGGATTGCGATTTGATGCAATTGTTTGTGCATACTCAGTGATTCATCTGAGTCCTTATATGTTGCAATATGCTCTTCTGGACTTTAAAAAGCTTATTAATAGAGATGGGTATCTGTATCTTTCTTTGCAAAATAGTCTAGATGATCAAGATGGGTATACATGGGAAAAACATTCGATTCCATATAGACCTGAGATGAATCTCTGGATCAACACATTCACAGCATTTGATATTAAATATCTTTTAGTACATTATGGGTTTGAGGTTATTGATATTTCCTTTCGGGATCCTGTTGAAAACGAGTTCCCTTTTAGGAAGATGTTTGTAATTGCAAAAAACAACAATACTAAGCCTTCTATCGGATCGTTTTATTTTTAATTGACAAATAAAAGTAAAAAGCTAACATGTGATCAGTTTAGAGTTATTCAAACTTTGTTACGGAAAAAGGATCCATCCGTATGGAGTTGCTCAGGCACGAATAATAAAGAATAGTTCTCACACTACGGTGACCAGAGAATGCCCCGACCAAGGTCGGGGTTTGTTTTTTTGTTCACAGGATGAATCTTTGATTTATTTGATACACTATTAATGAAGGGCAAATAAGTGCCTCAGTTTAATATTATTAAGTATCTGTGATAAGACGGATGGCGCGAGGCTTTCCGTCTTTTTTATTTGCCGATTTTATGTATAATCCTCTCAAATCGATTGTTATGACAACACAAAACTTTGAAGTTCATCTAAAGGATCCTCTTTTTGATAGGATATTGAAAAAGGGATTTATTCCTTCCGGCCTTACGCTTGAGTCGTCTTATGAACAATATGTCGAGAAGGCAAAAGAGTTTCTACAGACTATGACGGAAGAAGAAAAGAAGATGGTGCCACCAGTGCAAGGTCACTGGGATACCTGTACGCTGGAATTCTCAATTCCTGATGGTTCTGAGACTCGATTGTTTGAACTCGGCTTTAGGAATTTCTTCATGGCTTTAATGAATACCATTACCGGCTATAAGTTTGACCCCAATCCTCCTGGTCCTGAAAGAAAACCTGGATTGCTAGGGAGAAATCTTCTTGCAAGTTTGCATGAAAATGAAAATAGGTTTCCAAAACGGTACTGGTAAGTGTATACTCTATTCGGGATTGTTTTAATTGATTAGTTCCTCCGGCCCTCAGTGTTCCAGACTGAAGCCGGAGGTTTTTTATTGTTCGTTCAAAGCCTTTCTTGTTTGCGGACCAACGACGCCGATAGCAACAATATGCTGAGCTTTTTGATATTTGATGACGGCGGCTTTGGTGGCAGGACCAAAAAGGTCGGTTTCGTGATTGAGTGAGCCAGGACCGGTAGCAGCAACTGAAAATCCATGAGTATTGAGGAAGTGCTGAAGCTCCTGTACTTCAGAGTTTTTTGAACCAAGGGAAAGAGTAAGTGTGAACATCAACGCGACTGGCGGAGTGGTAATCGGAGTTGCGATCACTGGTGGCGTAGCGACTGGCGTGGCATAGGTGCAGCCTTTTGTCACATTCACGCCAGGAAATGACCCTTGATAGTTGGTTGCATTTGGGTCAGTACAAAACCATGCTGATCCGCCGCTAATTCCCCCTTGCGAAGCGACCACAGGCACGGTCGCAGGCGGCGGTGTACACGCAGAAGTAGTAAATGAAGTAGAGCTTGTGTCAAATAAGTTGTTGTTTGTCGTTGAAAATTCTTCAGCATAGTAGTGCGTGCCGCACACAAGATCAGTGGCGGTCAATGAGTATGTTCCATCAGAAAAACCGCTGCCATTAAAGTCTGTCACAGCGTCAAAATCTGAAAATGACGGATCGGTTGAGTATAGAAAGCCACGAGTGGTAACAGGACTTGTACCTACAGATAATGTGCCATGAAAGGTCGCAGCGGTTTGCTGAATGCCGTCAATACTATCAAGGGTCATGTATTGGCCGATGATGGGAACATCAGCCAGCGTTGCCACTTCCGTAGGATTCAAGACTCTGTTGTATAGGCGAACTTCATCAAGCGTGCCGATAAAATAATTATCATTATCATCACCAGAGCTGCCAAAATGAAAGTTTCCTACATTTGATCCGATAGTAGGACCTGTCCATGTATTAGTTCCTGCTAGTTCTCCATTTACATAAAGTGAAAATGTATAAGCACCATTGGCATAATGCCATGTCATTGCCAGATGGCTCCACTGGTTTTGGGTAATGGTTGGCCCCACTATTGCTACTTCATGGCTATTATCGGCATTTATTATGGCGCGCCAGGTTCCTGGTGAGCCATTCCCTCCTTCGTCGATAAGCATGTAGCCGCTTCCGATTATTTTCCAGCCCATTGGACTAATCCAATCGCTATACGCAGTAGGATACACCCAGGCTGACATAGTGCCATCACCAGGGAAACTGCCCACTCCTGTATCAGCCGTTTGTCCGCTGCCATTAAATGATAGTCCTCCATTGGTGTGGCCTGTTGTCCATGTTGGTCCTCCTACGAGAAGTGCATTGGCACCTCTCGGGCTATCGTTAGCAATAAAACCGCTCCCATCATCAAGATTCCAGTAGTCGGTAAGGTTGCTGGTAATGTCAGCTGCATGTGCTGTCAACAAAGATTGTGTAAACGATAAAAAGAATACAGCAAAAATAATTGACGCAATACGCAAAGACGAAAACCTTTTCATGTTTCAATAGTATATCTTATTTTTATTTTTCTTTACAATTATTTTGATAGGTATACACTTAATAAAGATTTCTCATCGTAAGATGAAAGCTGTTTTTCATAGGTAGATGTAAAAGCGCCCGATCGCAAGGATCACGGCGCTTTTTTACTTCTGAGCAATAAGCACTACGTCTCGTTCTACTCTATCGACGATTGATCTATTTATATCACAAAATAAAAAACCGGCCCACTTTCGTGAACCGGCCCCCCTAGAAACATCACACAAACATCTTCTTCATTTTATCTTGCAAGTAAATCCAAGCGTAAATGCATGAACCGCTGTCACATGTGGAGCGTTGATGTCATTTGTAAACTGACATGCAACATATACTCCTGATTTGTGAGTCAACGAAGCACTGATCGAACGAGCAAAGCCTTGTGTTCCATCGGAATAATCCAGATAGAAAAGATTAGCTGTTGCTGAAATCGTATATGTGCTGCCGAGTTGCTGACTGCGAGTATATTGGAAACTTGTATAAGTTCCCGCTATACCGTCGCTCAGCGGAATCGCTTTGGTATACCATGATTCAAGATCAAAGGCATTTTTGGGATCCATAGTGAATCGCATCTGCAGTTTGGTAGTCGGATACGGTACGCTCATGGTTTTACCATTTGCTTGTTGTACGAATATCAGAGACCAGTCTATGGCTGCACTGGCTATCCAACGCCCAGCGGTATCGAGCTTGAGGTTGCCCTGAAGCCACGTATCGCCAAACCACCCTTGACCGTTTGTGAGGTCGATCCCAAGATCGGGATTGGCCTCCAAACTGAATCGTTTGGTAGAAATGATGTTG
This sequence comes from Minisyncoccota bacterium, assembly GCA_035491955.1. Lineage (GTDB taxonomy): Bacteria > Patescibacteriota > Minisyncoccia > Phycocordibacterales > UBA9973 > UBA4124. The sequence continues at coordinate 32,845 of DATJJU010000003.1, forward strand.
CCATCAAATGCAAGAAATGCTGCCGGCTTGCCAAGCTTGAATGCTGGCACCGGAGCTAATCCGTTAGAAGTTACAAATGCGGTGATGCTTTGTGCTTTCGCAAAGCTCACAATACTTACCAAGATGATAAGTGTGAGGAATCCTTTTTTCATTACTATTCTTTTAAGGTTTTGATACTACATTACTTACTGTTTTTCTTCGGTAAAAAAGTAGTAGTCCTTAATGGAATAGGTTCCACTAATTGTGGGAACCCGCGTAATAACGATAATGAACATTCTTTAAGCCATTGCGTAGTGACCCGTGCGTAATACACGAGTCCGGTGGCGCAGTCATCAACCCATGCCTCAATCGGTATGAATGGAGCGTGGTGTGTATATGTGCATGATACAGCCCCGCAGTCCTGACCGTAATGATCGTGCTGGGTTGTTACTACCCGTATTGCTTCCCTCTTGTCGCGATATACGTGATACGTACTGGCCAAGCATGGAATACAACGAAGGATAATAGTAATGCATACTGCAACTAGAAATGAATGATGAATAATCTTTTGCTCAAGCTTCAGCATACTGTGAAGCTCAGCTTTTGTTATCATTCCTTTTGCAAAGCGTGATAGCTGAGCGAGTTCGTCTTTAGAGAGAATTGAAAGGAAGTCTTTCTTCCTTATTCTAACTGCACTCTCCATCTCTACTGTTCTCCACCATTGAATGGTAGATATAAGCAGTATCAGAGGGTGAAATGCGACAGCAAGCATGAAGCCGATTGGACTTCTCATTCGTAGTTTTCGAAGATCTGAGTCTTCGTATAACCATAAAAGAAAAAGTATCACTACAGCTGGAAGCATTTTGAGGTAGAGGTGTAAGAACCATTTTCGCACAAGCTTCCAATCAATAGATTCTTCTTTTTTGTGTTCTCTGTATTCAGGAAATAAATTCGCCCGAGCTTTGACAACATCGTCATAAGAATATCCACCAGTTTTAATACTTTTATTCATCAATCCTAGTAGTGTCTCAAAATTTGAAATTCCCATAGTGTAGCCACGCTGTTCTCTAAACGTAATAACTCGTTTCATATCGCCAAAATAGTCATAAGGAGAATATAATCCACCGTGTGCTACTTTTGCACTCGCTTTGTCTACAAGCTGGTCATAATACGCATTCACTTTCATCCATTGTTCGTTGTCATCTTCCTTAGATATTTTTTCTTTTGGAATATACGCATGATCATAGATGTTGTTTTTTGATTTGTCGGTGTTAAGGAAAATAATTCCTGAAATAACACCGGTGCTAAATAAAAAATAGAACCAAAATCCTATTTTGTACAACACGATAAGTGCTTTTTTCATGATTATTTCCTCCGATTTTTTAATTAAACATTTGGTATGCTTATAGCATAAAATATTTGACTTGTCAATCAATACGTGTTATGGCACAAGCTTAAATCCCGAGTACTTTTTTGAACAAACCCCTACTGACCAAATGGTAGTAGGGGTTTTGTTTATTCCTGATTAAATGCTTTTTCTAAATCAGCGATGATGATCTTGCCCATCTTGAGCATGGCTTGAGTAGCGCGGTCAGCCTTTGCTCTATCGGGATCTTGGATCATTTCCATGAGTCTGACAGGAATGATCTGCCATGATACGCCAAACTTATCTTTGACCCAGCCGCACTGACTCTCCGCTCCCCCTTCAGAAAGCTTTTCCCAAAGGTAGTCTACGTCTTCCTGAGTTTCGCAATCAATAAATAATGAAGCTGCTTCAGTAAACTTGAAGTATGGGCCGCCGTTAAAGGCACGGATTTCTTGCCCGTACAATTCAAAGGTCGCCATGCCGACTTTGCCGTCCGGACCTTTTGGTGCGCTAATAACCTTAAGCTCTTTAAAAACTGATCCATAGAACTCCAGCACTTCGCCCAAGTCATGGTCGTACATAAGAAACGGTGTAACTTTTTTAATCATATGATAAGTATAGCACTATAAAAGCCACGACTTAAAATCGCGGCTTTGCTGTTTTACGGTCCATCATTATTCAGTTTTTTTGTAGAAGCTCAGCGGCTCTTTGGACGCCATAGATTGAGATTTCTTTAGCGGAATTAATGTACGTGATTTTATCAAGATCGATGATCTCAAATGTGCTGAAGAAATCACCGATTTCTTGTGCCGATTGTGCAAGATCAATGACTTGTCGAAGGGCAACTTGTTCTTGGTCTGAGTGTCTCGGCGTTTTGCAATAAATATTCTGAGCCTCTTCGAAGTCTTTAGCATCCTTAATCGGTACGCTTAACCTAATAGGTCTGAGAAAAAAATCTTTCCTTTCCAGCAGGTCTCTAAAGAGGTCTACTACGGATGGCGGTACGGCATTAATATTTTTGGCTGAGGTAAACATACACACCAATTCCTCGAATTGTGTGTTATCTAGCTTAGGTGCTGTCATATTTTTAATAAAATGGTTTTTGCAATATTGCCATAAAAAACTAGGTTTGTCAAAATTATATTTTGGCTTGAATAAGCTCCTTTGTTGACATATAAAAGGATTGGGACTATCATCATCAACAGACTTTTTGTTCTCTGCCTCGGTGGAAAGTATTGTAGTGATGAACTACGACCAAAATGCTCGAAGGTGGCATTGTGGATGTGGCAACACTCCTGCGACAAAATGATTAGCTATCAGCCGCTACGGTGGCCAGCGCAAACTCTCAGACAAGTTCTGAGAGTTTTTTATTTCGCCCTCTCTCCTACTCTGAACTTTGTGATCTTTGTTACAAGCGTAAGCGGCAATCGTTCATCTAACGGAAACTGAATAGTGCCCTTGCTGCATTTGTATTCAGCGAGCTCTTTCTTAAACGCTTTTACGCCAGAAGCCGTAGGAAAAAATCCAATATGTGTCTTGAATGCTCCAAAATGAACAAGATTCTTATTATGTAATCTATATGTTGGAATGCCGTATCGTATCGCTTCTTCTGCTTTTGGCGCTGCTTTCGCTATAGTCTGACGCATCTTTTTTAACAGTACCTGAATCTCCTCTGGATACAATGCAATATATTCATCAATAGTTGCAACAGCCTTCATCATCTTTTTCATACCCATAGTATAGCTTCTTGCATAGGTTGGATCTATGTAAAAGATAATTGACAAAAGTGTGTTTTTATGATATTATAAAACAAACTCAAAACCGAAAGAAATGGAACTTAACAATTTTTTGGAAAAGGCTGAAGATTATTTCATTAGCCATTTTGCTGTAGACCTTCTGGTATTCGCAGTAGTAATAGCCATAATCGTTATCATTATTGTTCGACGCCACAAAAAGAACGAAGCTAAAAAATCATTGAACAACATCATTACTGAAGCGTTGGATAGACCTGGAAAAGGATCTTGATATCATGTGCGATGATTTATGGAATGCGACAGAAACCTTTCCTTCCCTTCGTGCTGAGCTTACAAAAAAGTATGCCCTGTTATCCTATCGAGAGAAATAATAATTCCTTCTCGCTGGATCGCATAAATGCTATTCTATAACTGAATTAAAAATTCCTGAAATCATGAAAATTCCTGAAATCCCTTCCCTTTTATTGGTTATCGTTACAATTGTACTTTATTTTCTCTGGCCGCTTCGCCGGCACAGAAAATCCTATGTTGAGCCAATAGCTCCTAAAAAAGAAACTGTTATGGGGTAACTTCTCATAATTGTACGGTGATTAATAAGACCCCTCGAACTGTGAATGGTTCGGGGGATTTTTTGTTCTTGAATAAATATTGACTTTATCTTTATTTTATGGTAAAAAGCGTCAAGTTCATTCACATAAATAAAAAACCAAAATTCAAACACCATGAAAAATCTCCTGTTTGCCCTTCTCGCTCTTATGGTAATTATTATCGCTTCTTGTTCGAAAAAAGAAGAAGTTATTCCGCAGTCCCCTGTATATTCTCAACGCTTAGTTATGTCACATCATCAGATGGACAGTGCTATGCAAGCGAATACAGGAAAACAATTTACAATGCATAATTTCCTCTCTCGTAGGAAAAGAGCTGCCAGGCTGGCTTCGCTAACTGACTCTATGAAAAGATGCGTAGTAGAAATTGGATTAACCAAAGATTCTACGACCAATCAATATATTAGAGATGAAATAGCATTAGCGCATGATTCTACTGCTCATGTGGGGTATATAGCTGGTGAAGATGCCATTCGTTTTCCAGGGTTCGGTGCTGCTGCATTAGCCGCTAAGGCACAGGATACCGTATCAAAAGATACAATACCGGAGTCTGTTGATGTTCGTCCATACAAGGCTTACGAAAAAATTCCGTTGTATGCCGCAGTAAAACAAGACGGTCACTACGTCTTATTTGTTGACCCACGAGAAAATACGCTTCCAACAAAAGGTGGTCAGTTGTGGCTTCATGATAAAATGAGGGCTCGCAAAGATTCAGTCAGACTTGATATTGCACCCTATTATTTTGATGTAAATGCAGCAGATCCTACGTTGCCTCCATTGGCTACCAGATTTTCCGTTTCATTTTGCGTAAAGAAATTTAAATAATATTTTGGTACACAAAAGAATAAAATCCTTCTTTATTTTAAATAGAGAGGGATTTTTTTATTGACAAAGTGTTATAAAACTGTTATTATATAGAAAACAATTTTATAACAATGAATAAGCAAAACTTGGAAAACGTACAGATAGCAACGGCTCATGTCATGTTGCTGAATATTCCTCCCTATGTCGGAGAATATCTTGAAAGAAACAGTACTAACAAAAAAGATATTCGGACGGCGTTATGCATGCAGCAGGATATCTTTACCCAATTCCCTATTCTTAATGAAGTAGTGGATAAAAAGGAAAGGCTGGCGATGGCTACAAAGTTCATACAGAAATACTTTGTCAAAAAGAGGTGTGTTGCGAGAAAAACAAATTACTTGCCCATGAATCTTTTTGAACACCACAAAGAGATCAATCAAACCCCACCGGGGCTTGTGGGAAATTTTTTCTGTGATGAAAGGCACTCCTCTCTTGAAAGTGCTATGAAAAAGTATGACTATGTCAGTATGCTTACTGCTGTAGACATGGAGAATCCTAAATCACAAGGATATCTTCTTGTTCACCACTGTACGCTTGAAGAGCGGTTTGAGCCATTCTCTGACAACCTTCTTATGGATCGCTCTCACGCTGTCCACACTGCCAAGCTTCTGCTTGCAAGTCTTTCTATTTAAACAATAAACAATCTTGAAATGTAAAACGGCTACCATCATGATGGTAGCCGTTATTTTTTTTACGTATTAATATACTGATCTATTTTTTTTCAGCAAATGCCAATATACAGTATTCTTTTTCAATTGGTTCGGCCATACTATACAAACCAAACTCTGTTGGTTGATACTCTTCATTCCGAATGAAAATCCAAGGATAGTTGATGACACCGTTACGGTCATCAGCCCAAAGATTCTCTTGTTCATCCAACGAATTGATGTAGCAATTTCTCGGCAAGTATTCCTTATGTTGATCTAAGGCAAGAAGTAGTCCTGGGGCACCGACAAGCAGCAGATGATGCTTGTGTAGAAATGTCAATGTTTCTTTAGTACTGATTCGCACTTTTTCTATTACAGTAAATACTTCAACTGTGTATGTTTTTCCTGGAATCAGCTTACACGAAGGGTTACAGAAGTAACATCCTCTAAAATGTTCCCAGTCTTCATCCATAGAAAACACAAATGAATGGCTCCCATGTATCCTGGCGTCGTATTTTATAGCCATTGAACTATCAATATAAGACCGTTCGTCATATTCCTCAGGAACAGTAATCTCGAATAATCTGACCGGCAGACCAAAGCGTTCGTCGATGCTGTCAGGGATAGAATGTATCGTTACATACGCGTCAGGATGTGTATGCTTATGCTTATTCTGTGCCCAGCTCATCATCCCGATGAGTACTGTGGCCAAAAGACAAAAGATCTTTTTCATATTGTTAAATTTAGGATTTTTTATTACTCTACCCTCTTTCGTCGTTGTGTCAATCTGCTTTACAAGATATAAAAATCGTGTTATTTTAATAAAAAACAATTACATACACAACTTTAACAATATGAAGAAAGTACTCACCACCTATTGGATCCACACTGAAGGCATTCGCCGTTTTGGCGTACTGACCATGATTTTCATTACTCTGGCTATGCTGTTTCGCGATATCCTTCGCCCCTTAGCTATGAAGAATGTTATCGACGGCTTAACAGTTCACAAATTTGATCATCCATATATATGGAAACAGTTTGGATTGTTTGCCTTGTTCCATTTCGGAGCACAGCTATGGTTTCGGATCTCAGGCCGATCGAAGGTATGGTTTGAGCTGAATCAAATGCGCATATTGCGCAATCTCAGCTTCACGACCATGATCACTCGCTCGCTTGAGTTTTTCCTTACCAACCCCTCAGGGTCGCTCGTCGCTAAGCAGAAACGTTTTGTCGGCGCAGCTGAAGTCCTTTTTGATGAACTTAATGACAAGTATATTCAACTGACAATCCAAACAATTGGAGTTTCGATAGTTATGTATTTTGTCTCACCTATTATCATGGGCATTGTGCTGATATGGATATTATTTTATTTCCTTAATGCACGAATGAGTTCAAAGAAAAGACTGGCATTCGGATATGCTGAATCTGCGGTAGAGTCAGAAGTTACAGGCATGTATGCTGACGTCGCTGCAAACATGCCGACTGTGAAAGCATTCGGCATGATCGAAGAAGAGCTTTCTCGCTTCGATTCGTTGACGAAAAAGCATTTCAAAGCATTTAAAAGAGCATGGAACTATGCGGAGAAGCAACATGCTATACAAAGCATCTTCTCTTTCATTATCCATGTTGGATGCTTTGGCTTGGCGATATTTTTCTGGATGTATCATGGCATGACTACTGGCCAAGTTATCCTTGTCAGTATTTACGCTGGACAGCTTTCGAGCTCCTTCTGGGATTTTGGAAAGACATTGAAGCGCTACATGCGCTGCATTACTGATGCAGAAGAAATGGTAGATATTATTGATATTCCACTGACGATCCATGATTATTCAGGAGCGTATCAGAAGATATCACTATTGCCTGCTGATGCCAGTATCGAGTTCAATAGTGTTCATTTTTCCTATGATCCTAAAATACCGATCTTTGACCACTTTAGCCTGCATATTCCTGCAGGACAAAAAGTAGCTATTATTGGTTCAACAGGTGCAGGTAAATCAACGCTGATTAAATTGATCCAGCGTAATGCCGATCCTCAGTATGGAGCAATATATATTGGTCCATACAATATCAAGACTGACATTACGCAGCGGGCATTGAAGCGTTGCATTAGTATTGTCCCTCAAACCATCAATCTGTTCAATCGCAGTATTGCGGAGAACATTGCGTACGGTAAGCAGGATGCTACTTTAGATGAAATTATGACTGCGGCTAAGAAAGCATTCATTCATGATTTTATTATGGATTTGCCTCGGCAGTATCAAACATCGGTCAGTGAAAATGGCGCGAACTTTTCCGGCGGGCAACGCCAACGCATTGCTATCGCCAGAGCGATCTTGCATGATGCACCCATTGTCATCTTTGATGAAGCGACTTCATCGGTTGATAATATTATGGAGCGCCAATTACAGCAGATCCTTCAAACCGAATTGAAAGATAAAACATTCATCACTGTTGCACACCGCTTATCAACGGTTCGTCATTGTGAGCGTATTATCGTTCTTGAGAATGGTGCTATTGTTCAAGATGGCACGCATGAGCAACTGGCAGCTGACACCGACGGTATCTACTACCGCATGCTTAACTCTCCGGAGGATGCAGAAAAGGAAGAAATCTTCAGTAATTAAATTCAAGCGCTTTACCTTACAGGTAAAGCGCTTTTTATTTGACAATTCATGAATAAATGGTAATGTTTTACCAAACTTTAAAAATATCGTTATGAGAAATATCACTCTAGTACTCGCTCGACCGCTTATGGTCCTCGTAATTGTTACGCAATTCCTTGCTGTTATCGGCTACCTACTGTGGCATTACGGTGCAACAACGAATGACATTATCGCTATTAAGCTACTGCCAGGCGTTGCCACTTTTTGCAACCTGTCTTTAATTGTTTGCTTCTATGAAGATTATCCAGAGACCGAAAGAGAATTCTTGGAAGCCTGGCTCGTCCTATTAGGAACAGTTCTTATCTTTGCAGGTGAATTCTTTCATGCATACCTGGTAAAACACGGTACACATATCTTGATCAGCTCCACTATTCCGTTGATCGGATTATATTGCGCCGTTAGGTTTGATTCTATTTTGTATAAAATGATTTTTAAGAAACTTGATTCCGAATCACTTATAAAAAATACCTAAAAATGAAAGATAGAAAAAATAAGACACACCATCTCCTTCATTTGGACTACAACCTTTCTTGGGTTCCAGCCAAAGAAGTACGTATAGAATTATCCTTTGAGCAAATAAAAAGTGTTCTATCTGATAAGGACTTTCAAAAAGAGCTTTCTGATGCGCGGCAATTTAAGTTTTACGTTAAGCAGGCTTTTGTACTATCGTTTGGTCATATTAAGTATGATCCCAACATAGAACCGCAGGAACTCGCTCAAATGATTAAAGATTTACTGGCAATAGTTAATGATGACAGTATTGAATATCCAGAAGTGCGAGCACTTGTGGCCATGATTCGTTTTGAGCATTTCAAGGAATCTATTCTTCCTGATGAATTATTTCAAATGTTTGCTCGTCCAGCATTCATCCTTGATGATTATGTTGAACAGATTGCTTACAGAGAATTCTGTAGACGAGCAAAAAAGCTATAGCTCCTTTGACAAAGGCAAGAGTCGTAGTAATCTAAAGAAAAAATAACTATATATGAAACTTTTGATCCTTGTAAGTACTGGTGATACTCAGGCGTCCACCAACAACGACCTTAAAGAAATCAAGTCAGCCGCAGAAAAGCTTTCAGTTCTCCAGCTTGGAAAATCAGGCATCTTTCCCTCATTCGAAGGGGCAGAAAAAGAAGCAGCTATTATACTGGCGGAACGTCTCAATCTTGATGTCCTAGAAACAATACAAATGAAATGGGGCAAAGATGAGAGGAAAAAGAGGTGCGCAGAACTTGTTGTAAATTTTGTATCAGAAAAATACCAGTATGAAAAATTTGATTCAGTTATCTTGGTAAGCGGAAGCACTCAGCTGAAGCACATAGCACGGAGTATTGATGCCAATCAACCACTTCCTTTGTACCTTAAGTATGGCGAAATGCTTATTATTGATAAGGAAACCAAAAAAGTATATTACATCAATAAGTATGCTCCTCATACTCATCATCAGATTAAAAGCAGGCAATAAAGCCTGTTTTTTTATTTGCACCCTCTAATTAAAAGAACCCCGCTGCTATTGCTAGCTTTGGGGCCCCAGTGTGTCTTAATTTCTTAATTGTTTTCGAAAACTGTTTCGAAAAGATTTTTTCCTGGTGGAAAGTGTGATAGGAGTATCTCCTCCATTCGTTTTTTTCGAATTAAAGCTTCTTCAGACGATTTATTTTCTTCATTTTCGAGACATTGTATGAAGCAGAGTTTGGCTACATCAGATATATCATCGAAGAAATGAAGTTTTAAAAGCGCTGGCAGAGCTTTTATTGTTCCAGTCCGCGTTACGGTCTGCAGGCCGGAAGATGAAACATAGCATTTGCGGACAGCGCGCCACGCACTCAATTCCTTTACTACTCTTATGAATAAAGAGTCAATTTGCTGGTAGGCATTGGTGCGGGTGTTGCTAACCCCGGTGAGCTGTTGTTCGATTGAAGGTACAGTTGTCATAATAAATAATTAATTTTTCTTTATTATAACAAACTTTACAGTATGTGTCAATCATGGGCTAATACTTCTGCTCGCTCTGTCTCAATAGCTTCGAGGATGCGTTCCGCTACATATTCTGCAGTATCAGCATCCGGTAAGTTGCCTGGACGGCTAAATTCTGGTGCGCCTTCAGTCTTCAGTGAGTTCTGCCCAAAGCCTGTGTCAGTGAGGCCTGGGTGCATAACATTCACTACGATATTATCCCCTTCTAGCTCTGCGCGAGCAGTCAATGAAATAGCGTTCAGTGCATATTTTGTTGAAGCATAGGCTCCAAGGTTTGGAAAATAATTTTTTGATACCAGAGAGCTGATATTCAATATGTGACCAGAGCCTTGGCTGCGCATGATAGGAATAACTTGCTGCATAGCGATCAGCGGGCCGATAACATTCAGTTCCAAGATACGGCGATAGTCATGAATGCCCACATGCTCGATCGGGCCGTACAAGCCTTGTCCGGCATTATTTACCAGTACATCAATACGGCCAAAGTGCTCCTTCACTTTGTGGATCATTTCCTTAATGTCGGTCTCGTTGCTCATGTCAGTTGGTATAGCAAATGAACCTGGCAATTCTTCCGTCAGTTTTTCCAATGTCTCGCGTGAGCGTGCTGCCAGCGCTACCTTTGCACCGTGCTGTACTAATAGGCGTGCCGTAGCCAAGCCAATGCCAGCAGACGCTCCTGTTACAATGATTACTTTATCTTGTACTTTTTTCATACCCCTAGTATAGCATTAGGAGGTGGCGTGGAAAGTTGCCAAAACGTGGCTGTATGTTGCATCGTCAGCACTATTGGTGGAGATGGAGTACATTCCCTGCTCGCTCGTTTTGGCATAGCTCTGCATGACGCATGATGTCGGACTAATATCGATCGTGACATTGCCCGGACCAACGATTGTTTCTGTTGTGCAGTTCTTCACTTTCTTTTCAAAACTATTCCAGCCGATCGGTGCTTCGAATGTAAAGCCGTCTCGAATAACTGTTTTATATTCTATGGTACTTGTATCAGTATCAATGCCGTCATTTTCAGAAGACGGTTGCTGTTCTTGAGAAGCTTGCTCTGAGCTTGTTGAAGGATGTGGTGGTAATGACATGTGCGGCATAGCTCTGCGCAACGCATCAGTGGTATTGTTGTTATTTTGTGTCTGTACCGTATAGGCTGCCACGCTCAAGAGCGCAATGACACCGAGCGCTAGCAGTACGAACCGTATGATTATTCTTCTTTTAAAACCGTTGCCCATAATACCAAACCTTCATTTGATCAAGAATGAAGAAATAGATAAGCGTTACTCCTACTAATCCTGCCAGCATACTGAGGCGTAATGGCACAAAATGAAAGGCATGCTGTATGACTGGTATGTAAATAATACCGAATGAAATAATGAATGTCAGTAGGAATGAGAGATTTAAGAGGCCTGATGGCATTTTACTCTTCCAAAAATAGCTCTTATTGCGAAATGCGTAGAAGACGATCAGTGCGGTAAATGTGAAGAATGCATAGAGGCTGGTTTGAATGACCGGCAGCGGCTGCGATCGAATCACCATGTAGTACAGTAGCTCGAACAATGCAGTCGGTACGCCGAGCATAAGAGAAATGAAGAGGAGCTCTTTGATATTGTGACGCTGCGGCTTCACTATATCGCTATTTTCAACAGTATCGGAATAGATAGTGATAAGCGGAATATCGGTCAAGACATTTGTGAGCAAGACCTGTATAGGCAGCAATGGCAGATCGTGTGAGAACAAATACAGCACGGCAAGCGCCATGAAGCTCCCAAAATTATTTACCATCGTATAGGTGATGTACTTATTGATATTTACAAAAATAGTTCGGCCGTATCGAATGCCGTTCACGATAACCTGCAAATCTTTATTCAAAAGCACAATATCGGCACTGTCTTTGGCAATATCAGTAGCAGTGTTTACAGCAATAGCGACATCGGCCAACTTCAAGGCTGGCGCATCATTAATACCATCACCCTGATAGCCAACCACAAAGGATTCTTTCAATGCCTTAATGATGGCGAACTTCTGCGTTGGCGTGACACGCGCGAAGATGTGGTGTTCGGTTACGGCTTTTTTAAACTCTTCCGGTGATAGTGTTTCAAGCTCATCGCCCGAGTAGACTCTGCTAGTGTCAGTTACCAAGCCGACTTCCCGTCCGACATATGTTGCTACTTCTTTGCTGTCGCCAGTCAGTACCTTAATATGAATACCAAGACCCCGTGCTTCTTCGATAGTGGCTTTTGCTCCGGGGCGCAACGGATCAGTTAAGCTGGCGTAGCCAAGAAAAGTCAGATTATTTTCATCTTTGGCAATATCGTAGTCTTCGGTGTACGCAGCAATAGTTTTATACGCAATACCGACATGGCGCAAACCGTTTTCCCCTTCCTTTGAAATAGTTTGCAAGTAATCAGCTTTTTTATCGCTCTTAGAAATATCGAGAAGAATTTCCGGAGCACCAATGCTTACTAAGTAATACTTGTCAGCATCTTTGTCGTGCACCACTACGCGTCGGCGTTTATCAGTTGGGTCGAATGGCAATTCTTTCATGATGACGAAGCATTTTGCCTTGTCTTGGAGCTCCTTTGGCACATAGCCGATAAATGCATCATCATATGCATCCATTACGCGACGTTTTCTATTTTTTAGTGTCGCAATAGTAGCGCTGGCTAGCAATTGAAATAATTCCATTTCATCAGAAACAATAGTCTGAATAGCCATCTTGTTTTCGGTAATAGTGCCGGTTTTATCAGTGCAGAGCACGCTAATGTTGCCGAGATCTTCTACAGATGACAACCGCTTCACTACCACGTGTTTCTTTGCCAGGCGTAATGCTCCGCTGGAGAGCGATACTGTAGCAATGACTGGCAGGACTTCTGGTACCACGACAATAGCCATGGATATAACGAAAATAAGAAGGATTGTGGTACTGACACTTCCTTTATTCAAGAAAAGCTTTGCGAAGAAAATAACCACCAGTGCCAAAAGAACGGTCTTCAAAAGAAAAGTACTAAAAGATTTTAATGATCGTTCGTATTCAGTTTCTTTTTTGGTTTCTTCGGACAAACGAACGATAGTGCCAAACTCTGTATTATCTCCAATAGCTGTGACAGTGCCGGTGACTTCGCCTTTTTGAATGATGCTGCCTTCATAGACTTTGCCATCGATAGCTTTTGTTACGAATGCCGATTCGCCGGTCAGAGCTGACTCGTCTACCTCTACATCATCAACTTCCGTCACGTTCATATCGGCTGGTGCAATATCACCCTCATGCAAGATAACAATGTCTCCTACTACGATGTCATTTTCATCAAGAAGCACTATTTCACCGTTGCGCTTCACTCGCACCACTTTGGAAATAAACGTTTCAAGCTTTTGAATAATGCGCTCCGATTTGTATTCTTGAAAAAAGCCGAGCGATGTATTGATGGCGAGAATAATAAGAATGACAATGCCGTCAGAATAGTCCTTGATGATAAAAGAAATAACACTTGCTGCGATCAATAGATATATTAAAGCATTCTGAAATTGCCGCCCTAGTATGGCAAAACCGTTAACAGCCTTCTTTTTCTTCATGTAGTAAGTATAACAAATAAAAAAGCCACTTTTATTAAAGTGACTCTCATTAGTATGGATAAATAATCCCTAGTTACCAGAAGGTCCTGATCCTTGTTGTATTCTTTGTGAGGATGGCCAGGTTGCTTGCTTAAGTTCGCGTGACCGCATTTCAAGCGCTTCTTCGGCGAAGTAATTACTTATCTTCATATACCCTATATAGTCTGCATGGCTCACTGTTACTCTTGTACCCTTTTTCTTAAAGTACATAGTAACGGTTGAATCAGTCTTTGATACTGAATCGGGAGCGGCATATGGCAATACATTTCTCTGCATCCAGGTAGATTTTTTTGTGGTATCTCTGGTTTGAGCAGACACTATGTAACTAAATGCCATACATACGATAAGTGCTATTGTTTTCATTTTTTAATGGTTTACCGCAAATCCTGTAAGGGCTTTCTGGTAAACCATTAAAATGCTTAAAGAACGCTATATTTAAATAATAGCACAGATTTAATAAAAAGTCAATATTAGACTCATTACCTCTATCTTGTTAGATTAGCTCCCTCTTTCATTATCTCTTGAAAACGTTCGTACGTAAGATCAGGGTTTAGCAGGTCGTGTACAAGTGTATTGTAGTCTTCGGTAATATGCGGAATAACACCATCCAAGGTTTCTGCACTTTCCCCGGTACGGGCTTCAAGCGTGCTTAAGTCGGCATCAATTACTGCCTCCTTCACATCTTCTATAGTTTTAAGAAATTTAAATTGGATGATATAGCTTCTCGCCTCTTGAATCTTTTGCAATAAGATTTTTTCTTGATCAAATATACTCTCATCTCTTCGCGGGAATTCTTCCATATCCCCAAGTATAACACCTATCCGTCTTTTTCTCCCCACTGCCATTTCGGCCTCTCGCCTTTTTGGTAGCAAATCATGATGAGAACGATATTTAAAATCACGAACGGTACAGCAAATGCAAATAGCGCATCGCTAACAGAATGTTGCCTATTAGATAGTAGGACAAAATGCACCATTCCTACTACATACAGCAAAAGAACTACCCAGCCTTCCCAACTCACTGGATACCATCCCCATCCATATCTTTTTCGCCTAAACCATAACTTCTTCTGTTTTTCCATATTCTTTCATTATACTCCTAACCCCTGAGGTTGGACCTGTGGGAATTAGTTATTTTGCATAAGGTGTTCGGTGTCGAGGTTTTTCATGATGCGTTTCCAGAAGAGGATGACGCAGCCGATCAGGACAATGAGCACTATGATTGAGAAATTGCCAATAAGATTATTTACCGCTTCCCAGCTATCGCCGAAGAGAAAGCCAATCATGCCGTAGAGTACGGCATCACCGACTGCACCAATAGCTTCAAAGAGCAGAAATTTTTTATAGGGTACCTTACTCAGCCCGCAAATCGCATTGACGCTCAATGTAGCAATAGCCTCAAAACGGCTGATGAATATGACAAAGCCGGGGCGCTGACGAAGCTTTGCTTCAATAAGCTTAAAGTTTTTTGATTCAACAACTTTTCGCGTAAATGAAAAATAATCAAAGACTTGCTTGCCATACTTGCGCGCAATCCAATAACAAATGTTATCCCCAACAATGTTGGCAATGATGACGACAAGGAGTACGAGGTAAAAATTAAAATAGCCCTGGCTGGCAAAGGCCGATGATGCCACCAGCAGCGTCCCTGCTGGTATCGGTATCGCTAAGGACGAAAGAAAGGTTATGAAAAGCAGTGCCCAATACTTATACAGCAGAACATACGGCAGAATGGTTTGGGCAAAGAAATCCATATTAATGACTCGTGTACGCGTTAATGTAATATCTCACAGTGCTAATCATAACAAGGGGGTTGATGCTGTAGTCTCGAGCATAGGTATCAATGCGGATATTCGGATATCGCGAATCGGTAATACCAAAAATATTCTTAAAATAATCTTTCGGTATTTTAAATACTACGTTTATGTAATCAAATGTCATCCACGATTGAATATCATCTGCGGAGAGCTGGTGTTGCTGCTGTTGAGATGAGCCTCTATCGTTTCGATCAGAGTGGTTGTAGATATACGAATGATACATTGGGCGCAGCTCTCCTTCTGAATATGAAGTGCGGAATGAATAGATGAAATACCAGACTGACCAGCATAATGCGGCTACCAGCAACACTACAGTAATCACGATCCAATATCTTTGAAGAAAGCGTTTTGCCCTTGTCATATAGGTATTATATCACTTCTTGTTGTTTTATTGGGTAAAAAGAGTGACAGGGAAATTATCCGAATATTCCACAGAATGATCTGGCCTCATGATGAGGTAGTCGAAAGTGAAATGTTCGCGCAGTGCCTGTGGTGAAGCAAAGAAGAGACACGTAGTGAGACCATCCGCTAGTAATGTTGTATCTGCAATAACCCAGACTGCCAAGATGTTTGTCGGAGAAGAAAGCTCTTTTGGATCAATAATGTGATGCATGGTACCTTTACTGGTTTGCCATACTCGCCTATTGCCTGCTGATCCGCATACACTATTATTCCGTAGCTCTACAAAACCAATAACTTGGTCGCTATTGTCGGGATGTTCCAAGCCCACTTTGATTGGCACGCCTCCTCTATGTACCATATCTCCCCCAGCATCCACGCAATATTGGTAAATGCCGTAGGACTCTATTACTTCCGCCACGATGTCTACTAAGTATCCCTTACCTGCAGCACCGAAGTCGAGAAGCGCCGGAAACTTTATGACAAGCTCTGGGTGGTCGTATTGCATGATTTCTTCCCACGGTGAAGGAGTGTGAAGCTCAGCTCTTTGTTGTAAGGAATACTCTGCGTCATAGCCGGCATCGGATAGTGTTTGTCCGATCAATGGCGTGACATATCCGTCGGTAACCTCATACATTTTTTTATACAAGTCATGCATCTTTTTGAAATCTTGCGGCATGTCATACGTGCCTGCAGCATGCGCCATTCTTGTCACCAGTGAATCAGCTCGGAAGCGCG
Organism: Minisyncoccota bacterium; assembly: GCA_035491955.1. Classification (GTDB taxonomy): domain Bacteria; phylum Patescibacteriota; class Minisyncoccia; order Phycocordibacterales; family UBA9973; genus UBA4124. The sequence continues at coordinate 49,265 of DATJJU010000003.1, forward strand.
AATAGTTCAAGTCAAATATAGCAATACGTTCATGTATCGCAACAGAAAGCACCGACTCCTGGTCAGAAGTCAGTGCTTCATAAATATCAATATGCCAACGTGTACCAATAGCTTCAAAGTTCAGTTGTGAAGCCATGGCGAGTATTAGGCCTTGGCCTGTGCTTCAATCTGAGCAACAGCATCGTTAAAGCCGCCTGAGGTCAAAGAAGAGCCCGAAACCTTGCTGAGCTTGATAGAGCTAATGTCCTTGCCGACAACTAATGGTGTGTAGTTGTTCGCAAAGATATTCTGATAATACGCTGACTCTCGATCGCCCGGTTCAGTTTTCACCGAAGCTTTTGTCACAACATCATTCTTCAATGTCAGTGTTACTTCAATCTTATCAGGACCGCCTGGTGACTGATAGGATCCAGTGGCAGTATAGGTGCCGTCTTTGTATTCAGATGCATTAGGGTTAGTTGTTTCGTGAGGAGCGCTAGTAGTACTGGTAGTGGTCTGTCCGCCATTTGCACTAGTGTCCGATGTTGTATCGGTAGAGACAGTGCTCGTATCAGTAGAGGTAGTGTCAGCAGACTTCTTTGTGCCGAATACGACTGCAATAACAGCGAGTAATGCAACAACAGCAATGCCGATGCCTAATTTCTTTCCTGAAGATGACGGTGTTTGATTTGGTTCCATAAATATATTCTCTTTAATGTAATAATTATTCGTGAAGACAGAGCATGTCGGAGCCATTCATAAATACAACAAATGTTGCCAATGCAAGACCGAAGTCGCGCACGGCAATTTCTCCATACCCAACAGTAAACATGATGTCGAGCAAATGCAGCGCTAATAGCAATGCTACCCAGCGAGTCCAAATACCAAAGAGCAGCAAGACGCCCAAAATGAGCTCAGCTGCACCATTAAGGTACACGATGGTTTCCCTACTAAGATGGCTCATTGTTACGACAGAGTCTGGCACATAGCCAAGCCAATTTGCCGTATTAATGAATTGCTGGCTGCCAAACCACAAAATAACTATGGCCATGGCATAGCGCAACACGCTCGGTGCGTACAGTTTCAATTTCTGCATCTCTGTATTATACAGCATTCCCCCTCATTTTCTTTCATTTAGCAATGGGGTCAGACCCCGTTGCTAAATATTCAAATATGTTGGATAAAAATTTAAAATTATTTGATCTCTGTTTTGCAATAATGAAAATATGGCCAGGAAACCTCGTATTGATGTAGGCGGAGAATTTTATCACGTACTTAACAGGGTTAATGCTCGTGTAAAAATTTTGTTTACGGACAAAGAATATTTAATGCTTGAAAAAATACTGTGTGAAGCAAAATCAAGATTTAACATGAGAATAATCGCTTACTGCCTTATGCCCAATCACTTCCATTTGATTCTCTACCCTCTTAAAGATGGAGATATGCAGAAGTTTATGCATTGGATTACATTTATGCATGCACAATTATGGCACAAGGAACACGGTACCACAGGGACAGGTCATTTATATCAAGGAAGATACAAATCCTTTCTTATAAAAGATAGCAGACACCTTATGGCTGAATTAGTCTATGTGGAAAGAAATCCTGTAAGAGCAAAACTAGTCGATAAAGCGATTCATTGGAGATTCTCAAGTGCAAGACATAGATTTGGAAGTAAAAATAAATTAATAACAGATATTCCAATTGAATTCCCAGAAAATTATAAAGATCTCCTTAATGACAATATATCTTTAAGGAATGTCAACGGGGTCTGACCCCGTTGACTCATTTAGCAGATTTTTATCACCATAAAGAATCGGTAGCAGACAATAACGAGTGCGCTCAGGCCAACTAAAATGGTGAAGAGATCAAATGCTTTCATGGTTAATTTCTCATGAGTGACATATGCTGGAATAGTAAGCAATGCACTAATACCAGTGAGAACGCCGAATACGTTGTACGAGCTTCGATTTGAGAGACAGAACGAATAGTTTTGACCAATACCTTTGAAGAGCCAGAGTGCTAAAAAGACATATGTGAGAATAAAAAATATATAGCTATAGCGATAAAACCATTTCATGTTAATGCAATACAAGTGTATATAATAATGCCAATGCCGACAATGCCATGATGCCGAATGTCAGCCATACCATCGTACGAGACAATGCGCCGCCCTTTTTATCGCCAAGAATGTTTTTATTGCCATTAATCTTGCCGATCAAGAACAGAAGCGGTACAGCAGCAATGCCGTTGAACACTGCGGTGAAGACAAGAGCTTTGATCGGATTAATACCGATGAAATTGATGAGCAAGCCTACCAATGTGCCGATAATGATCACTCCATAGAATCCTTTAGCTTCATTAAATTTGCGGGACAAGCCTTCTTTCCAACCAAACGCTTCAGACATAGCGTACGCGGAAGATCCTGCCAAAACCGGAATACCGAGCAAGCCGAGACCAATGACGCCTACTGCAAAAAGATCCTTTGCTACTTGCCCAGAGTTTGGGAATGAGCTGACAAGAGGCTGCAATGCCTTTGCAGCATCGGCCGCTGAGTTGATAGTAGTAATACCGTGACTAAACAATACGGTGGCGGTAGTAATGATAATGAACCACTGCGCTACTTCAGCCGCTATCATGCCGGCCGTAGTATCAATACGCGCATTGCGCAAATAATACTTTGGAAGTTTCGGTTTTTCTTTTACAAGAGGAACACCTTCTGCTATTTCTTCTTCTACTTCTTGCGATGTTTGCCAAAAGAACATGTAGGGAGAAATAGAGGTACCAAAGACGCCTGTAATGATGAAGAGGAATGCAAAGGTGAATTCAAAATGAGGAACTGCTGTTGCATAGAAGATCTGCTTCCATGGTTCGTGCACGATCAATGCCGTAATAGGATATGCCAATAATGCTAATGCCAGCCACTTCAATACCTTGGCATATGTTTTGTAATTGATAAATACTTCCAGCAAGATAATGACTACAGCAGTAATGGCAGCTAATACTCCAAATGGTACGTTTACTACTAGCTGGCCTGCAGCAGCCACCGCTCCAATATCAGCACCGATATTGATAGTATTTGCCACTACCACTAAAAAAACTACCCCTATGAGGATATTCCGCGTGTAATGCTTCTTGATAATGCCAGCCAAGCCCTTGCCGGTCACAATACCGATACGCGCACATGCTTCCTGCACTGCTAGCAATAACGGTATTTGATAGAGAGATGTCCACAACTGACCGAAGCCAAACTGGGCACCCGTCTGAGAATATGTCGCAATGCCTGATGGATCGTCATCAGCTGCTCCGGTAATTAAGCCGGGCCCCAGTAATTTTAAAAAGCCTCTCACGCCGAGACGTTCTTTCTTAGATGAGGAACTCGATGGTTCTGCCATTTCCCTATTGTATCTAAATATATTTGTTTGACAAAATATTGCTGTGAGGAGTAAGGTATACAAAACGACTAACATATGAATACCGAAACCCAAGTGCCCGCAAAAGAACTGGAAGAGTTGGAAACCCTGCCAGCTACTAAAGACCGAAGTCTTCATTACGATTCTATTTCTGAAATCGTGAAAAAAAGTAAGCTCGGCGAACATCTTTCAGGCTTCCCATTCAATGTAGTGTGGCCCCCTAACCACCTGCCCAACAATTTTGAAGTTATTATTACAAATGGATCACGCATTAGTGCCACTGTTGAGCTCGGCTCCGACGGCAAAGAGTGGCATACTGCTGAAGGAAGTGGTGTACTACCACGAAAAGATGTCGCCGCCTGGCGATGTACCACGTTCCATCATTAACGCCCATCGTTAAAGAACAAAAGAAAAGCAAAAGCCCCGCAGCGTATGTGCGGGGCTTCCTCTTTTTTTGGCTTATGCCTTCAGTGTCTTCAATCCTGTGCGGATAGTATTGATATCCTTCTTCACAGATTTTAGAGCGCTTGCAAGGGCCTTCTCAGCAGTCTTGCCAGCAGCCACTGCAGCTTTGTTGCTTGCCTGAATGGTTTTGTCGCCATTATCAACCTTCAGTGAAGTCACGGCAGTAATGACAGCCTGCGCCTGAGTCTGCGCATCAGTGAGTTTTGCGCTGGCATCAGTCGCCGCTGTTTGAAGGGCGCTCACATCCTTGCCTGCAGTCTGTGCAGTGCTGATGCGCGTGTTCAACGTAGTCAGCGTATTTTGATACGTTGTAATACTTGCCATGCCGCTGTCAGCCACAGCCAGGTCATGCGCGCTAGGAATCACTACAGCATAAATGCGGTAGTCTTTGGTGATAGACGCATAATCAGATCGGAGCAGTGTCAGATCGGTCTCGCCATCAATCTTTGCCTTCAGTGTGTTCATAGCATCAATAGCATTCTGGATAGCGCCCGTGATAGAAGTGCGCTGCGCATCAGTCAAATGCTTGTATTTGGTGCCAATAGTATTCTTAATTTTCGTCAAGCTCGCCATTCGTGCACTAATAGCGGTGTCGGACTTAGCAATAACCTGAGCAGAAGTGATAGTCGATGCAGCGTGAGCAGGAACCGTTGAAAGTGTTACTCCCAAGGCTACAACAGCCAAGGAAATCATGATTTTTCTCATAAAACAGATAAATATAAATAATTATTAATAACAGGTACGAATAAATTATACGCTCCTTCGATCAAATTTCTTTCAAGCTATTCTACATGAACCTTGATATCAGTTCGTTCATTCTTCAGCTTGAGGCCGAGCACAAAGAATGCTCCGACCATAACCAAGATAGCTGAGAACAAGAAGACGTAGTTATAGGCATCAATCTGGGCTTTGAGCTCCACCAGCGTCACGTATTTCTGAATATCAAGAGCGGCATGACTTCTCAAAATGCTCAATGAATTGATATGAAGGACATTATATTTGGTGCGACTGGTCAAAATAGTACCGAAGATGGCAATACCAAAGGCCCCAGCTACGTTACGAGCCAATGCCAATATTGATGATGCAACGCCGATTTCTTTTGGATCAACAACAGAGGCAATGACATTGGTTCGCTGCGCCATACCGAAACCAAGACCAAAGGCCATGACGCATAATGGAAGCATCAGACTGAGCGCTGTGGACTTTGGATCAAGGAATGAGAAGAGATACAAACCGATAGCAGCCACGAAAGTGCTCCAGAAGATCACGTATCGCGCTTGCACTTTACCGATCAATGATCCGCCGAGCGGTGCTGCGAGCATCAGTGCGGCCGCCATTGGCATGAAGAGATAGCCTGTTTGTGTAGCATTGTAGCCAAGGAATGTTTGCGCAAACACTGGCAAGAGGAAGAGTCCGCCCATCAAGCCCATAAAGACCACGAAGTTGTTGAACAATGTATTGACGAATGCTGGTATCTTGAAGAATCGCAAATCAACGATCGGCTCTTTGGCTCTGCGTTCGATGCGAATGAAGAGTACTGTCAAAAGCAGGATCAATCCGTAGCACAGCATGCTCCATGATGACAGCCAGCCCCAGCTTGTGCCTTGATCAAGCACCAAGACAAGTGCCGAAAGCATGCCGCCAAGAGACAATGCGCCCCACCAGTCGAAGTACTGAGTTTTTGTTTCTGAACGAGACTCATTGATGAAGCGAATAGCCATCAAGAGTCCGAGAATACCGACCGGTAAGTTCACCAAGAAGACTGAGCGCCATCCCAAATGGTCGATCAGTGGGCCTCCGATCAGCGGACCAAAGACACTGGCAGCTGCAAATGAACTAGACCAGATGCCAAGCGCTTGCGCACGTTCCTTTCCTTCTTTAAATGTTACCGCCAAGATAGCCATGGCTGTTGGGTAGTCCGCAGATCCGGCAATAGCCTGAATGACACGGAAGACAATCATAGAAGGAAGATTCCATGCTAAGCCCGCTAATACTGAACCGATAATGAAGATCGTAAAGCCGAGGATATAGACCTTCTTGCGGCCTATAGTATCCCCCAATTTGCCCCAAATTGGCACGAAGACAGCGTTTGCCAGAATATATGCAGTAGCGATCCATCCGGCCGCAGAAACGGTAATATGGAAGTCTGTGATTATGTCCGGCAACGCCAGATTCACAATAGTCTGATCCAAGCGCCCCAAAAAAGTACCGACAATAACGGTCAAAAGAATCCACCAGCGCAAGTTGGATTTCTTCTCCTCCATATTTATTTTATATAGACCTTAATCTTGGCTGACATGCCATTCTTGAATTCTGGATGCGCAGCAACGTCATAGCGAACCTTCACATCGAAGTTCTGCTCTGCACGCTCATCTGAAATACTGAAGACGATGCCTGACTGATTGGAAGTAGGACTGACTTCATCGACAATGCCGGTGAATGTGTCGTTCCCAAATGCATCCACTGTGAATGTCACAGGCTGGCCGACTTTCACATCTGCCAAGCCTTTGTCTTCCGCCAAGGTACCGACAATGCGAAGCTGGGTGGGATCGATCATAGTGATGACTGCAGCACCAGGCTGAAAGACCTGACCAGGAGTGTTTTGCACGCTTGTCACAATGCCGTCTACTTGCGCAGACAATGTTTCTGAGCCAACGCGAGCCACAGGTTCGTTGGCGGTAACCTTATCGCCTGCCTTCACATAGACTTCTTGCAAGATGCCTGCTGCTTGAGGGCCGATATTAATAACTGGCGCACTGACAAGTGAGTCTTTGATAGATACGTATGAAGATAATGACTTCCATACGATCACTGCACCGAGCAAGAGCGCTACGACAACAATGCCGACGACGCTTTGTACCCAGGGCTTTTGAAATAATGATTGTTTCTTAGGTTCTTCCATATTATTGATTGATAGTAATACTGATAACGGCTTTGTTGGCAGCGACTGACTGTCCAGACTTCAGATCGGTGTCGATGAATGACACAGTACCGCTGACCGGTGCCACGATGAGATCGTTTTGGTATGCACCAAGAGCAGCTTGATAGACGCCTTCAGCAGAATCCACAGCTGCTTTGGCAGTGTTAGCTTTTGAACCAGCCGAGAGATTAGCCTCATATTGGCTCAAGACCTGATCGCGAGTAGACACAGCGAGGTCATACGCATTTTTGTTTTGAACATAGTTTGAAGACTGAGTGTTTGGAATATTCACTGTCCACTTTGTTGCTCCAGAAAATCCTTGCACGAATGTTACGAACAAACCACAAGAGCCGAGCGGCTGAGGAGTGTTATAGGTAACCTGACCTCCGCCTTTTTCAAGACCGCTATAGGTGAATGAAAATCCTGAAGTAGCGCCTGATGGATATGGAGTAATAGTGTAAGAGCCTTGCTGTTCACAAGTATATGTACCGCTGATAGTTGGTACATGACTATCGTCCTGAACTGTTGGCGTAGCAGTCAAACCACTAGAAAGAAGCGTGCGGTATGCATTCTGTACGAGCACATCCTGTTGCTTCTTGGCATTGGCATACTGCACATCCTGAGAAGCATACTGAGCTTGTGCCAGCTCAAGAGCGCCTTTGGCCTGACTGACAGCACCCAGAGCACTGCTGCTGTCCAAAGAAGCAAGAGTCTGCCCTTTTGTGACATGGTCACCAACTTTGACAGAGACAGATGCGACACGGCCTCCCTGTGGGAATGCTAAGTCAAACTGGTTGTCTGATGAGTTTGTAATAACTGTCCCTGAGGTCGCAGACCCTGAGGAGACCTGACTAGCAGGAAGGCTGACGATGGGAGCAACCCCGACACTGCGGTACAAAAAGAATCCAGCAACAATGGCAATGACTGCCACGATGGGAATGATAAGTTTCGGTTTATGTATAAATGCTGTCATATTATTTTGCGAGCGTACTGATAATATCTGATAAATGCTGTTTTTGTTCTGCTGATAATTTCTTGAGCATGATAGCCAAGAGCTTGGCTTTTTTCTTTTGCAAAGACAGTGCCAGCTTCTGAGCCTTGGGTGTGAGCGCAATGCGCACGCTGCGGCGGTCATTGGCCAATGTCACGCGCTTCACCAGCTTGTTCTGCTCCATCACATCGATAATGGTCGTCACAGACGGCGGCGTAATGCGCAAAAATCCGGCAATCTCTTTCATGGTCGGATTTTTGCGCTCCCGAATAAACTGCATGATTTCCAAATGCGAATGAGGGCAGTGCAAGCTCGCAGTCTCTTTGCGATACCAGTCGCTCATGCTGCGCTTGAACACGCCAATCAGCTGCTGAAATTCATCAATATCAAAACTCTTTTTTGGCAATGCTTTTGTCATAATTATTAGCTAAACTAACTATTAGCTTTCCTCATAATACCCGACCATCTGCAAAAAGTCAAAACTCCACCCTATTTGACAAAACAGGTCTTTATATTGTAATATAGGAACAAATTGTTACACCAAAAAACTATACAATATGAAAAAAGTATTTATTATCGCTTCCCTTCTACCATTAGTTGCATGCCGTCGTACTGAGCCTATCAAAGTAGCTGGATTCTTACTGGTAGCCTCTCCTATTTCTACAAACAGAATACCGGGGTACACAGAAACTATCCTTATAGATACTTTGGACGACGAGTATTACCACAAACCTTTTACGGTCGCTGTTAAAACAGATAGCTTTGATTTCTGGGCCAAAGGAAAAACGACTTCAATGGATATGCCGCCCAGCGTTCGAGTAAAAGGATTACTCAAACTAGGCGCAGACGATACACTGGTCTGCAAGCGCGACTACGCCCTCGAAAGCGAAGATCCTGACGAAAACCCGCCACGATAGCTTGCATTTATTGAGAAGTGTGATATAGTAAAGATGTTCATAAACAGGGTCGTAGAATACCCTATAGTTGTTGAACAAATGGTGATGCAGTCATAATTGTGATTAATAGTTTCTGCTCGCCAAACAAGTACCAAATTTGTCAGCCCGGAGTTAAATGATGATTCCGGGTTTTTTATTTGACAAAATATTGTTTGCATGTTATTTTGTAAAAAACAAAAACCCTTTACAATGCATTCAGAATCACTCCCTCTCCCGATCGGCGTCTCGCTTGGAAGAGGAATTTCTCGTAAAAAGATTTTTTTCGCTGGCATATCCAGCTACCTTCCTCATGGTGCAATGCTTAATGTCGTTGCAGCGGGCATATTAATAAAGCTCGGCTTGGTCAAACAAATCGTCTTCACTGGCGGCAAAACCCAGGGTCAAGACTGGTTTTCGGAAGCTGCGGAAATGAAAAGAGTCTTTATAAGACTTTTCCGCAACGTAGATCCTGAACTGATCCTTGTCGAGCCTTGTGCAATCGATACGCTTGGCAACATAGAGAATATGTTTCAGGCCGGCTTGTTACAAAAAGACTCGCCTGTGATCCTTCTGACTGTACGGCAGCATTTGCGTCGGTCCCAGATACTGTTTCGCAATATTGCAAACATGGAGACAGGCGGCATTTCTTCCCAAGATCTTATTTTAGAGCACGGCACTGCTGAACAGAAAAAATATGTTCGCCAGTACCAGGAGACGATTGAGTATCGCAAAGAGCTTGTCAAAGAATGGCTACTAAGGATCATCGTGAAATTTGATCCTCAAGGAAAAGGTTTGCGCAGAATAACTTCAAGGACAAGAGTCTGAGATCAAAAAACTAAAACACCCATTATAGAAAATATATAGGGTGTTTTTTTATTATAAAATTGTATGCTCGGCAGTAAAATCGATGGTTTGCGTCTGCATGGCATTTGCTTTAGCAATGTAGTGATTAATCGCAAAGGTGCAGCCAATGATTGCAACAACCATTACTCCATTTAGTATAAGATCGGGGTGGTGATGGCTGATTTTAATCCCAATATTAAGAAATACTGCCAGAGCTACAATTCCAAAAATAATCCCTAGAATAATATTTGTTGTCGTGCGAGGAGAAGCGAACATTCGCTGGAATAGGTTTGACTGCTGTGCTGGAGCCGCAGGTTCTACTGAAACAACAGGTACTACTGGCGCTACCGCAGGTGCAATGGCAACTACAGCGGGTTTCGATACCAATTTTGAAGGCTTGGTCTTAGTGGTACTTTCAGCTCCTAGAACATGAACTGTTGAATTTGAAGCAGAAGTAATAGGAGTAGATACTGTTTGCGCAGGAACTGCAGCAGGATGAGCAAAATCTTGTGCCACAAAAATGGCAGGATATCCCTGATACATCCCAGAGGCAACACCAGTTCCTACTTGCGTATAATTTGCTTTCAAAATGTTTTCTCGGTGCGTCGGACTATTCATCCATGCAGCTGTTACATCATTTGCGTTTGTAAAATCAACTGCAAGATTTTCTCCGGCAGATGAGTAGTAATACCCCACCTTATCAAACCAATACCATGGCGTTTTCCCATCCGGGCTAGTGTGTGCAAAATAACTATTCGCTGCCATATCATTAGCTTTTGCCTGTGCTGCTTCGTTAAGCAATGAGTTAACAGTGAGGGGTTGTAGGCTATACTGCGCACGTTCATTATTTATTAAAGTTGAGAGAACCTCCGGAGTAATATTTCCCGTGTCCGCTCTGCTAATTAGTGCAATAGTAGGTATTAAGAAAGCAAATACTTCAATAAAAAATACAAATCCGATAATACGATGAGCATTTTTTTCATGCAAAATAAGGGGGCGATGGCCATTTCCTTCATGCGGGATAAAATGTAATTTTAACCACTGAAACATAGAAATATAATACATAAAAATTAATGTTTTGTCTATAGTGCAGTAAAAAGCCCTCGGACGGAGGGCTTTTTTACAATAAGCTTATGGAAGCTGAGGCATTGGAAGGTTAAGACTTGGGCAGACAATATTGTTTATGTCACGCTTAGTCGTCTTATAAACATAGCCTGTACCGACAAGATTCGGATTACCGAGATTCTTCCATGGAACCAAGACTTGTACTGATTCCTTTTCTTGGAATTGCTTTACTGCTGCAAAGGTCTGAGGTCCATATGAACCATCTATCTTTATATTTGCGTGAATAAAGTAATTGAGGAAAGCCTGCAAGTTTGTTACATTTTGTTTGTCATTCTTTGCACCAAGCTTCACATAACTAGTAATGTATTCTCCACAACTGTTTGGGGTGTCTGTACTTGCACCCAAAACCTGGCCTGCAGGTTTGCCGCCCGTACTTCCTCCAGAAGTACCTCCTGATCCACTACCACCAAGAATTGTGGTAGGAAGAATACCGCTTGAGCCTCCCCCGCCACCGTTACCACCTCCATCTGATGGAGTAGTCGCTGGTGTGGTTGGAACATTGAACGCTACACAGTGGTAAGTTGTGCCCGCTACAGGATTTCTAATATATTCGAAGTTGTCATAATTCAAACCGTCGGTTTCGCAATAGAATTCAGCACTGTCTGAATTGCTATTATCGCGAGTTGATTCATTGAAGGTGAAAGGAATGTATCCTGTCTGCAATACTTCACGTACGTGGTACTGAGAAACAGTATTAGGAAATGGAACAGTAACAGTTGTTGAGCCATTTGCATCGGTAGGACCAAAAGTATTCCAGTCCCCAGATGCCTCACCAATGAAGTCATTGGCTACATCGGTAGGATTGGTATCCTGGTAACTCCACTGAAATCTCCAATTCGGAGCCAAGTGACAGTGACCATTACTGTTCGCTACATAATCTGAAGCCGTAGTAGCGGTAATTGATGTGCCGTTTCCAAGATGCGGTGAGTAGTCGTCAGTATCACAAATCACCTTGGTTGCTTCTATGGTGATAGTAGGTACAGACGGAGTCTGAGTATCAATATCAGGATTAGAAACATCAGGACTCTGAGTTTCATCTGTATCTGTAGTAATAACAAGATCCGGAACTGAAGGGGTCTCAGTTACGATAGAAGGCTCAGTGACTACAGGACTCTGCGTATTGTCATCAGCATGTACTACAGTAGCCATTCCTTTGAATAACAAAGAAGCGCTCACGAGCAACACTAGCATCCCTAACAATAAATGACTTTTTTTCATAAAAAATTCCTCAAAACTTAATAAAATAGTGACTATCTGCACACTACATCTCCTTTCTTATTTTGTCAACTATCTGCGCGTTGAGAGATCTTTTATAAGCATAAAGCAGAAAAGAGCTACAAAAGATACGAAAAAGCACACTGTTCCAAATGTATCTTCCCGTGGCCATGGGAGTAAATGCGTGAGAGGTAGTGCCAAGGTCGTTGGATGAAAAACTGCATTCTCTGCAATATAAAACCAGCCTGAAAAACAAAAGAAAAATAAGGTAAATGTAAAAGCCTTTAGAAATCTCATATTAATTCAACCCACTCGAGAGAAAACCTTGCATTGTTTGATAAGCAGGCTTTTGCGAATAATCATTTCGAACAAGACCGAAAAAGTTTTCATTAGTATCAGTTGTAGTTCCCCCATCTCTGTAGGTATACCAGAATAGTGGGCCAGCCCAACTATATGATTTATAGAGATTTATGGTATCCGTAACCATCTTTGATTGCTGATCTTCACTAAGATACCACTTTGAATCAGGACCATTTGTTGGAGCGCCGTATTCAGTGATCCATATCTGCTTTGCGCTATCACCATTCGCATTCATTATACTTCGTACACTAGGGTTACCATTACTCATGCCAGCCCATGCATTTGTAGAATTTGCAGAAGGAAGCGCAGGAAATGTGTACGGATGATAGCCAACTGCATCAAAGTAATTTTTACCACCGTCCTTATAAACACACTGTAAGAAATCTAGAGGAGCAATATTAACATTAGTATTAGCAACCTGAGCCAACCCTCCTGTTATGACATACGCGCCCGGGTCAGCCTTCTTAATAGCTGGGTATACAGCTTTGAGTAGAGTTGTATATGCTCCACAATCTGACTTGGTAGCCCAAAAATCGTAATCATTTTCTTCATTCCAAATCTCCCAGTAATGCATCCCGTAGCTCTTGTAGCGATTAACTAAAGCTGTAGCAAATGTCGCAAACTGATTCGGATCATTTGGTGGGCAATGAGCGCCTCCAGTACAACCGGCCGTTCGAGCCCATGGCGGAGTGTTAATAATAATACCGAGCCCTACAATACCGTGTTTCTTTAATGAGTTTGCAATTCGATCGTACTTACTCCAATCGTATTGTGAAGCAGAGTTTTGTTGTACAAAACCCCAATCGATGTCATATCGAACAATTTTCACACCCATAGCTTGCATGCCACTTACTTCTTTTTCAAGATCTGTATCATTCAAACCAGTTAGTTGGCTACCCATAGCCATGCCTATACGGTGTGGAAGTGGTGCAACAGGAGTATAAAGACCGCCAAGAGGTTTTGTGGCATCGCTGAGGGTAGCTTTGGTACTAGTATCAATAGGATTAGGCGTACTAGTATCGATCGCCAATGGTGTAGTATCAGCAGTAGCTGGGTTTTGTGCAATAGGCGCTACTACCGGCATTATTTTAGAATTTTTATATATAAGTGCCAAACGATACCCAAAAAAAATAATGGCAAGAAAACATAAAAAAAAGGTTGTATTACGCGCCGCCCTATTCTTTTGAGATGGAATGCCGCCTGATTCTGGCTTCTTTAATAACATTACTATCTATGCTACAATATATCGGCAATAAAGTGAAGCATTTGCAATGCTTAACGCCTATGGAAAATCCTATCACTCGCCTTCTAAAATCTTTTTTTGGCGCGAACCAAATGTCTTTTCGCCAATATATGAAAAACATGGTTGTCCGATTTAAAGAAGACAGCCTTTTTAAAAACTCGGTATATTTGATAACAAGTACTATCGCAATGTCCTTATTTGGCTTTGCTTTCTGGATCATTACAACTCGCCTTTACACAACAAGCCAAATCGGGTTTGCAACAGCTCTTATTTCTACCACTATTCTTCTTTCTACTTTCAGCCTGTTCGGATTTAACACAAGCATAGTACGCTTTTTACCGAAATCTGAAAATCAGAACAGAACCATAAACACTGCAATTACAGTGGTCACGTTGATTACAATAGTAATTGCTACTGTATACGTACTCAGTATCGGCCGCATTGCTCCTCAATTTGATCTTCTAAAAAAAGTGCCGGCATACGGAGTATTTTTTGTATTTTTCATGATACTAGTAAGTATCAACATGCTCACTGACAGCATCTTTATTGCTTTTCGTGCGGCAAAATATATTTTTATAGAATATATTTTTTTCGGCATCGCAAAAATAAGCCTACCTTTGCTGTTAGTCTCGCTGGGTACATATGGAGTATTTTTTGCCTATACTGGGTCTGTTATTGTGGCACTAATCGTAACGCTCTATTATCTTGTTAAGAAATTTAGATACTCTCCTAAAGTAGTAATCTCTAAAACTGAAGTAAAAAATGTAGGACTGTTTGCTGTTGGCAACTATGCAGCAACATTTATCTTGGGGCTTCCCCTTCTTATTCTCCCGACTATTATAGTGACCACTATGGGGGCAACTGAATCGGCATATTTTTATATTGCCTCTACAATTGCCGCACTACTATATGGCATTCCTGTAGCAATATGCCAATCGCTTCTCGCAGAAGGGTCATATGATGAGAGAGCCCTTCGTAGGCTGGTAAAAAGTGCCGCGAAACTGTTGGGTGTTATTATTTTGCTCGGCATCGGCGCCTTTATCGCACTCAGCAAATTCGTACTGCTTATATTTGGAAGGAATTATGCCGCCAACAGCCGTAACCTGCTCATTGTCATGGCCATTGCTGCTATTTTCGTTGCTATTAACAATTTAGGAGAAACTGTACTTCGCATTCATCGTAATATAAAAACCCTTGTTTGGATAAGTATTGGTTTTCTTATTGCCACTATTGCTTTTATCTTTTTGCTTATCTCGCACGGCATTCTCGGCATGGGATGGGCGCTTCTTTTAGGTCAGGCATTTATGAGTGTTGAACTTGGAGTATATTTTTCATATAGAAAAGTTAAGAACGCTTTGCTGTTCTATCTCTTAGGAAGACGCACGTGGAAAGACATAGAATATTTTGACTCTGCATGGTCAGATCGCATTGGACAAATGGCTCAGTACATCCCTGCAGGTGCAAGTATCTTGGACCTTGGTTGCGGCAAAATGCTTCTCCAGCAATACCTTGAATTAAACCACACGTACTACCCGGTTGATTACAAAGATCGCGGAGAAGGAACTATTGTCTGTAATTTTAATAGACATCATTTTCCAGATCGATATGCAGATATCGCATTTGTTTCTGGCGTATTAGAGTATGTTGAAAATGTTCCTGTATTTATTGCAGATATCGCAAAGCATACAAATCAATGCATCCTTTCCTACTGCTTAATAGAAGATTTTCCGAATATAAGCTTCAGACGAAAACAGGCGTGGGTTAATGCCTTTTCTCGGGATGATATCATTTCCCTTTTCTCACAAGCAGGTTTCGTAATTAAAGATGAGAGTAAAACCCCTTCTAATAATTCTATCTTTAACTTTGTAAAGCAGAATTAAACTATTTATTTCTGACTAAAGAAGCTACTTTGTAGAGACGACTTCTTGTGTAGTAGTAATCATAAAACCAGATCTTTTCTAGGACCTTACGCCCCTGGCCAGTATGAGGATGAGCAAATGATTTGCTAATGCTTTCCTGTAATGCATCCCGCAATTCCTTGTCTGATTCCATTTTATTGAGATCCAATAAATTCTCCATTTGAAATGCTGCACCGTCTTCAGTGTACGTTCTTAGATTTTTTACAACCTGTAAATCTATAGACCGAGGAAATGTCTTCGATTGTTCTAAAGTTCCTGCAATATGAAGACCGATCATGGTTCTATTACACTTATCACAAAGGCCGCAGTTAAACTTGCCTCTCTTATTTAAATAGCACACACGCAAATTTTCTAAAACAATCTGCTCATGAGCAATATACTTTGTCTTCCCTAACCTGTTTGTTTCTGTACCATCATGATGAAAATTGATAACCTCGGTACCCCATAAGCCGTCCAGTTGTAGGTGGGTTCCATTGGGGTACTGTTGATCTTTTGTATATGTCGATGCGATATATACGTTATTGATTTCTTTTCGCAAAGCCAAACCAAGAGCCGCCAAACAACCTCCGTGCGTATAGTCCCACGTCAATATTGGTTCAATGCAATGACGAACATTGCTTTCTACGGTAATAAGTTCGATACCTTCATGATCTGCAACATTTTCTACAGTGGCCAATGATCTTTCCCATAAATTCTTATTTCTGAGACTAATGTCATAGCCATTTGCCAATATGAAATACTGTATCTTTTGAACAGCGGGATTATTTTTGTTTTTAAGATAGGTATAAAAAGAATCAACACCTCCTGAGAAAAATGACGCCGCTGCAGCAGGCTTATAGGTATCCTTTTTCAGGCTATTAGCTACAATTTTAATTTTCTTTAATCCAATATTCCAAGAAAAGACAAGCTCCATAGCTTCATGTAATCCTTTATAAAGCTGTTCGGATATCTCTCCTTCTATAATAAGATTACTGCCCAACTTCATTGAAGGAATCAATAATGCAGCAGCAAAAGGACTCATATCAAGAGCAATAAAGTCAACATATTTTTTATCAAACTTGAAATAAATCTTATCGGGCCCGAATGGACGAATAAAACAATCAGCCATCAGAGTTGCGAATTTTGCATCAATCTTTAATTGTAGATTGCTAATTTTCATAAATATCTTTTACTGTATAAATAGCCTTATTAGCCTCTTCAATATATCCAGGCAAAACTGTATCTAGATGACGCAGATAGACTGAGCGTTCTCGCGTAAGACGATCGAACATATCAATAAGGTTGTCAGATTCTACTTTCTTAATATTTACTACCCATTGTTCTAGACCGAGGTCAGCCATGATGCCTCTGGTTTTGTGCTCGTATTCAATAGCCATGCTTGGCACCTTCGAAGTAAGGGCAAATATAACCGAATGGAAGCGGGTACCAACAAGGTAATCCAGATCGGCATACATTGCTTTTACAATATGGTGATCATATCGCTCCTTTACTACATACGCTTTATCCTTCTCCTCCATATAACTGTAAACACGCTTACTGCTCTCTCGATCATCATCTGACTGCAGCTCAACAGTAACCTGAGGAATAAAAATAACAGCGGCATTATACGCGGTCACAATATGGTCCGCTAAGGCTGCTACTGAACGCTCGTAATGTTCCTGAGCTTTTGAATTGAGCCATGCCCGAACAGTAACACCTACAATCATTTTTTCTTCCGGGATGTGGAATTTTTCATGAAGATTGACAGAGGTATTGCTTTGGAAAGCAAAACCGCTATCTACAGACAAAGAAACGTTCTTTTTGATACCCCATTTCTTCAACAACTCAAGCGAGATATGTTCTCGCACAATAATTCCATTAAGTCGTTTTACTGCAAAACGAGCCATTCGCTCCTGAAAACGATTTCCGAATGGTCCCACAGACTGGGTATAGCCGACTGTTTTCTTGCCCAAAATATAAGAGAAGACAAAAGGATGAAGAATGAAGAAAAGCCCAAAGGTGCCCATAAGGCCTTCTTTTCCCCTCACATATCCGCCGCCAACAGAAATAACGATGTCAGCATCTTCATATAGCTTCACGACTTCTTGAATGGATTTCGGTAAAGGAATATTTACTTTAAACCATCTATAGGAAAATGCCGTGATAAAGGTAAGTGTAGTGATGTATGCAGCATAGATAGCTTGCAGCACACGGTTTTTATACTGCTCTCTAGCATAATACATAAACGCATGCTTCATTGTTACTCCGTCAAACGTTTCTCCGGGAGCAAGAGTATCGAGCGTCAATATCGTCATATCAGGATTATCAAAACCGCGCTTGATATCCGATATCAAAACACTGAGGAGCGCAGCGTCTCCTTTATTATCGTTTGAGTAAACATGTGAGATAAGTATTTTCATAAGCTGTTAGTGATAAATTTGTGAACCTCCACTGTTATAAATAAGGTTTTTATTGTTTTTAATAAATTCCATTGGATAATTAAAAGTAATCAGATCATTTTTATATTGGAATGACGCTATGCCAGTCATAATATTATTCGTACTAATGTATACATATCCCTTTGGGTCAATTGTTTCTGGAAACACGGCCGTATTTTCAGAGCTCATACCTGCAAAAGATTCTAAGCGAAGATTCGCTTGAGCATCTGCTTCAACAGGATCGTCGTAATTTCTATCATTCAAAATCCAATGAGCTCCGGCTATTTCCGAATCATGAATATAGAGTCCCTGCATAGTACTTGGAGGTTGATTCAAGGTAATATGAATCACTCCTCCCGTATAATAATCAACCAGACCCGTTGTTGATAAAAATACTACCGATAGGACACAAGCAATTACGAGTTCATTTCGTTTAAAATATTTCGTCAAATTAATAGCCCCTACAATAGCTACAGTACTCAGGAAAAGGAACATCTGAAGATATAATCTGGTGAGATTATATTGCTGCTGCAGGTACGGAACCGCAACCATCAATACAATAAGGGCGCACCCGCTGACACTAAGAACAATAAGCTGGTATTCCTTATTGGACCTTGTTTTAGAGAAACCTTTATATAAAAAGACTAATCCAGCCAAAGGAAATACCGCGATCGCCATAATCTTAGCTGTGTTTGCTATAAAAGCAAGTGCTTTCGACAGAACCTCAGGGAGCATTTTTTGAGCGTGTACAGCTGAATCTACGGGGTAGGATGGATAGCTAACAGTCAGAGAATCAGGATAAAATTGATAGTAATATGTCTTAATAGCATTCTGTTTTGCTTCCTCTATTGTATCGATCGTATTCTTCGGACCGACAATGTTTGCTACTCCGTTTTTTGATACGCCTGATGAAAATGACGGTTGTGAGGATGTAACGATTTCAGATTCTGTAATAGGTGCATTCTCTGTTGCAGGCTTCATAACCGTACCTTTATTTGTTATAAACTCTGTAACCTTTCCAATAGTTCGAGTGATGGGTACCTGCCATATAAACAGCATTGTTACAGCAAGAACAATAAATACCGGCTTGAACACGGAGGACTGATCTTTAAAAAGACTGATCTTTTTTGAAATATATGAAAACAGTGATGCTACTACCAGCAAAATAATTGCCACATAGGCAGTTGAGTAGTGAGACAAAACAATGCCCATAAAACTAATTCCCACCAATATATTACGCGTTACTTTTTTCAGATTTTTATCAAGAAGCACTAGCAACAATAGCAAGAAAAAAGGGAAAGCATACTCTTGTCTTATAAGCGCTGGCATTTGTTCAAAAAACCATGTTTGCGATAGAAGTAAAAATGCAGAAAGGAAAGCAGAGATGCTAGTGCTTACATATCGCTTTGCAAACACATATACCATAACAGGAGAAAGAGCGAAGAAGATCTGGAACAGGAATTTAAATACATATTCTCCGGAAATATGCGTTAGTTGAACAAGTATGGTTGGCAATATCGTAATACTAAGACATGCATTATAGTCCAGCCCTGCATAATAAGACGCGTGCCACATAAGATGCTGGAGCGTTGTTTGAAACACTTCATACTCCTGATTGATATCCCATCCTAATATATGATTGCTTCTGAGAGAGTACATGAGAAGCAAAGAGAGGCTGATTGTGTAGAGCGCTACAATATAAACGCTCTCTTTAAGACTTTTATTCCAAAATGCCAGAGCGATAACATAGACAGCTATTGCGGCAATCATTACGACTGTTATCGTATTACTGCCATTATTGTTTAAACGCTCTGCTCCTAGCCATGCGAGTATGGGAAAAATGAAAGCTATGGCTAAGAATATTCGACTTATCATATTTCCAACTTGGAACTTTACTGTAAGAGTAACGTTCTTCTGAAAAAAATATATGAAAAGCGAAAGCCCTAAAATAATAACGTCAAAAAATACTACGAGCGGAATTTTTGCCAGAGGGTGATGAATACCAAATAAAGGTAATAGAAAATTGGCTATCACCCCCCCTAAGAGTACGAAGCCGAAACCTGTAAGAAGAGCATAGACAATGTATTGAGCAGTATTATCAGAGGGTATATTCAGTATCACTGACAACAATAAACCGGTTAAGCCGAAAAGGCCCACTAGAACAATCGGAACTGTAATCCATAAAGGTACAGAGGAAACAAGCACTACGACAGTCATGATCGCGATCAAATAAATCGCTACAAACAGAAGCCTCTTATTTGTCAGTATTAGATTATTCCCTCCTCTCTCTTCCATATATCACTCTTAGATGCTAACGGTATACTCGTGACCCTCCGTTGCTATAGACAAGATTCTTATTGTTATTCAAGAAATCCATCGGGAAGCTGTAGTACACGACATAGCCATTAATGATTTCAAGAATGTTTCCTGTTTTAACATTGTCGTAATTCAGATACACATATGAGTCTTTTTTTGTTGTTTCCGGCAGTAGCTCGATATATGAAGTAACACGGCCGTACGCAAGCATCTTAATATCCGAAAAGTGCGCGGCCTGAATAGGAAGTCTAATGGCGTCTGCTTTAGCCAGCCAGTCTGCAGAAGCTACTTCTTGCGGATGAGTATAATAAGAGTCGTAATACAAGCCGTCATTATTAAGCGGCAGTAATGGTCGTGCTCCTCCAGTAATCTGAGGCAATAATCCGGATAGAATGATAAAGAAGAATAATACTGTTATTACTGATGCCGCCAATTGTTTTCTAGCATTTTTAGTAAACATTCCTATGATAGCCATAAGGCCGAGAAGTATAGGCAAACATAGGTAAATCAAATTCTGTTGAAATAGGCGCAAAAGCCCATAGTCAATGGCGTTTGCAGGAAGCACAGTCTGTCCGACAAGAACAACGATGCCGGCAAAAGAGATTGAAATAAACTCTACAGGCACTTTGTGCAAAATCTTTTCTTTAAAGCTATAGCCGAGCCCCAATCCTATAAGCCCCACAAGGAGAAGGAGTTGCAGGATCTTTGCATACGCCTGCTTTATAAATGCAAAAAATGTAGTGAGACTGACACGAACCACTCCTTGTACAACATGTCCCACTTTTGTCAGAGGAGCGATATATTCCGATACAGGCTTCGTTGGGTAGCTTTCAGTTAATGCGAGCGGGAAAAATTCTGACTGCTGCTGATTAACTTTTTGATTTTTTATACCCTGATCGAGGAATTGATTGAATAATACTTGAGGACTTGGTGTTTGAGAGCTAAGGATACTGTATTTTGCCGGGCCAGTTTGCTCATCCAAGCTAAAAGGCTTGGTCAAGCTCGTACCGATCTGTTTAATGGTATTAATAAAACTAGTTGAAGTCTTGGTAATAAATGTTGACCATACCACCATTATCACAAGCAAGCCGATAACAAATATGAATTTCAGAGCACTCTTTTTTTCATAGACTTCCTTATTACCGACTTTGTCCGTGAGTCGTACAAGCCAGCGAGGGCGCTTACGGGTCATAATAAAGCGCAAAATCTTATTAATAAGATACGTGGCGATCAGCAAAGGTACTGCGATGTAAGAAGTAGAATAGTGAGAAAATACCATACCGGTTCCCAGGATAAAAAGAATCAGCATTTTTACTTTTTCACTGACATACTCTTCACTAAACAGTACAAAAACCATTAAGCCGAAGAAAAGAAAGGCTATTCCCTGTCGATTAAGGAATGCCATATCGACAGTGAATGTTGGGAAGGTAATATAGATAAACGCTGCTAAAAATGCCAATTTTTCAGAAACATATTGCTTAGAAATATAGTACACCACTACGACAGGCAGAGCCCCGACAAACTGAATGAAGAATTTGAAGATATATGCATCACTTGCAACGTGCATAAGATTCTGTAGATAAGTCGGAAAAATGGTAAGACTGAGACATGCCATGTACGGATCTTGATATAAGGACATCAGCCAGTGATGGGCATCGTTGGTTAATGTGAAGACATGATACTCAAGCAAGATATCATGACCGGTAATGAACCATCCCCGCATAGAGTTCATAAGGAGGAATGACAAAGCCATCATGTATAAAATGACCGGCTTTACAGGCTCATCAATTTCTTTCCTCGTAAGAACTACGACAGGCACAAGGATAACGACAAGCCCCAGTGCCGCCATCGTCAAAATATTTGACTGGCCGTTATTAAGAAGCAGAGCACCTAGCACAGACAGTACAGGAAGAAGCACTGATATAAAAATAAGGCTGATGCTGAGGCCGTTCAATCGCGGTAAACGAAGCTCGAAATCTGTTTCAAATATTCTATTGAGAGCAAACAAGATAAAAATGATTGCATCAAACGTGATAACCAACGGCAAAACACTCAAGGGCATTTGAATGCCTACTAAGGGCAGCACTGTGTTGATTATCAAGCCGAAGAACATGAGCATAAAAATACTCAATGCAACACTGAATGCGACGCCAAGCATGAATGGCATTTTTCTTTTTGTTAAGAATGGCAATAAGAAGAGGCCGGGAGTAATAATGATATAAAGAAAAGCTAAGAATTGAGCAATATAGGCTAAGGCAGGCTGATGAATCTGAAAGAGTGCTACCAGGTTTACCAAAGGAGCAGCCGCAATAAAATAGGCCAACGAGGTCTGGAGGGAGTACTGTGGTTTTGTATCGTTTTCGTATTCCATATTATGGGTATATAGACAACAAGGCTTTTCCTACAACATCCCAATCGTAATGAGTAAGAACGAATTCCCTGCCCGCTGCAGACATTTCATCATATTGCATATTTTTATACAAAATGTCAAGTATAGTGTCGGCAAAAGCTTCTGGTGCGTCCGCTATTGCGATACCGTTATTTTTCTCTATTCCTTCTGCTCCTTTTGATGCAGAAACTACAGGCAAGCCAGCAGCCATGTACGTTAATATCTTAAGTCTGGTGCCGGAGCCGTAGCGAACAGGACAAATACCAATTGCTGACTCAGCAAGATAAGGACGGATATCTTCCACAAAGCCTGTGCCTTTTATGGAGTCGTCTTGAACACCTTCTTTTTTAAGCCACTCAGGTGTTGCGCCAATAATAGTAGTTGATATTGCGGAATCTTTTTTCTTTAAATGGGGGTAAATTTCATGTATGTAAAATTTCACTGCATCAGCATTCGGAGGATATTTTACCCCTCCGATAAACAGTATCTTTTTATTGTTATCCTTCTTTTTTACTGGAACAAACTCTTTGCAGTCGACTCCATTAGGAACGATGAACACATTCTTATTAATTTGTTTAAAATAGTCTGCATCATTATTTGAACATGCAATAACAATATCGGCTTGCTTCGTAGCTTCTATTTCAACTTTCTGCAAATGAGGTACAAGCCACTTCCCTACTATTCTTTTTGGTGATGAAAACAGTTCCAATGACTGTTCAAATAATGCTCCTTCAATATTATGAGTATCAAGAACTATTTTCACGCCTTGTTTCTTAAGCCAAGGAATATATTTTCGGATACAGTAATATCCGCTGATCTGTTCAATATGGACTACATCAGGTAATTTTTCCTGACAAGCGGCATAAAAAATTTCTCCCACCCCGCTTATTCTGAAATTCTCTATTGCGGGTTGCACACGCTTGAACAAAATAGCCTTTAAAAAAGTTAGTGGTGTTAATTTCTTTTTTTGTATAGGATGAACAGTGATATTCGGCTCTCGTTTTAAAGCATCCACAGCTTCGCTATTATCGGCAATACAGAAAAGATCGATAGTAGTATGACTTTTTTTAGAAAGCTGTTTAAGCAAATGGAAGTTTCTAATTTCAGCTCCTCCACTGTTTCGAGGAGTGTTAGTAGATACAATATAAATTGTTTTTTCCTTGACATCTTTTTTTACCGCAGAAGATATGCCCAAGAAAGCTTCAGTTTCTGCTGCTAATATAGACCAATTATATTTTTCTTTAGCGTATACCTGAGCATTTTTTGATTTATCATATATATCTGCATCACCCAACGCATAGAGAATTGTCTTTTCGAGGTCAGTACGATTGTTTGACTGGGCAATATATCCAATTCTTCCATGATCCACAAAAGAAGGCAGATCGCCGATATTGCTGACAAGAGGTACGACCCCTCGAGCCATGTATTGAGAGACTTTCATATTGCTTGCCGCTAATACTGTCCGCTCATTCGGCATATAACTATAGCCAATATCGCCGGGAGAAAAAGTATCCTTCACATCAGTGAGGGCAAGCCATCCTGTAAATATAGTATTCTTGGTAATTCCAAGAATACCGGCTTTTTCTTTAAAATAATTAAGATATGTTCCGTTGCCCATTATTAAAATTTTTATGTCTGGGTATTGCGCGATGACATTAGGAAGAACATCGAACAATGGTTCAAGAATATTTTTTCTATTAATAGCACCCATGAATAAGATTCTTTTACTATGCATTTTTTCTTTCACGGGAGTAAACCACTCATCACTGACGCCGTTCGGTAATATATGCACAGGCTTTTTAGGAAAGGATTCTTTATACATGCTGTAAAGAAAACTTGAAGCAGCTATAATCTTATCAGCATAATATGCCGATATTTTTTCTGACCATGCCACAAGTACGCGCTGATACCATGGATGACCTTCGATTTTCATTACTTCACTACCCAAATCATCCATATCTAATACTACGGATGTGCCGTAAAAAAGCTTACCGAGCAAGCCTACAGCGCTTATCGGCGTAGGCTTGTAGATATAAATAAGGTCTGAGCGTTTTCGTAGTATTTTCCACGAAGCACTAATAAGATAAGGAATGAGATTTATTAGAGGGTTTCGTGTTTTAAATTGAAAAGGTTGATAGATCTTTACTCCATTAAGTGTCGTGATTTTTTCATATGAAAAATTATTATACTTGTCGGCACTAGGAACTATAATGGTCACATCATGACCATTCTTGTGCAGCTCTGTTGCAAGTTGCACAATGCGATAACTAAAATTGCTGCGGATACTCCCCGATCCTAAAAAAGTAATCTTCATAACATTATTTAATAAGAGAATTATATATTTCTATATACTTTCCAGTCTGTATCTCCCAGCTGAACCCTTGAGCTTTTAACGACCCCGCATCTCCTAATGCCTGAGCAAAAGCATGATCACTTATTATTTTTTCTATAGCCTCAGCTAGAGCTTGTGGATTTTTCGGTTCAACAATCAGACCTGTAACACCGTTATCGATGACCTGAGGAGTACCGCCAATATTAGTACCAATAATCGGACGACCTGATGCCATAGCTTCGACCAGTGACACACTAAACGCCTCTGAGTCAGAGGTAGATGGCAAAACCATTACATTCATTCTCTCAAACGCCTTCACAAGCTCTGCCCCATATTGAGGACCAGGAGTAATAAAATTGTCTTGTATATTTAAATCTTTTGCCTGTTGCGTATAGAGACCGAGTGCATCGCCTCCTCCGACGATCTCTAGTGTCGCGGAAGGTCTTTTTTTAATCACAATAGCCATTGCCTTAATAAGATATTCGATACCTTTCCACATTGAAGAAAGCTCTACTCTGCCAACAAAAGCTACACGTTCATTATTCGGCACCGCAGTCTTTTTAAATCGTTCCAAATCCACTCCGGTAGGAATAAAAGAGACCTTGTTTATAAATTGAGGAAATACGACAGGAATAAAGTTTCGAGCCACTGCCACAATATGATCAGCGCGCTGAAGGAGCTTTTTCAAAAAATATAATTCGTAGACCCCTATAATAAGATCAAGAATGAAATTTCCCTTACGCATACTGCCAGAGTGATATGTCACGACCAAAGGAATATGCTTTTTATGAGCTACTGCAGCAGCAACATCCGCCATAAATGGCACGGGTGAATGCGTGTGAACAAGACTAGGCTTTTCTTCATCAAAAATCTTTGTGATCATTTTTGACCAAGCAAAATTAATAGGCGTATTCGATAAACGAAACGCGATAGGAAGACGGTGCACTGTCATGCCGTCAATCATATCTTTGCGATAGCCTTTTCCATCATAGTTACTGGAGATAATGCTGACCGTATAGTTTCCGCTCTCTTGCAGCATCTTTGCAGTGGTATAAGCAATAGTTTCGAGACCGCCCACTTTTGGGTAAAAATATGATGCAACCACTGTAACATGAGGTTTTTTTATTATTGATTCATTCATACATATAACTCTTCTAATTTGCTAATAGTTGCCTCCCAACTGTATGGTTCTGAAAAATGCTCGTAATACTCGCCAGGTTTTCTTGATGCCAATACTTTTTTAATTGTATCAGCAAGCGCCTCGGCATTTAAATCAGATATCATGCCATTATCATTATTGATAATAAGATCTTTTGCTGCATTATGCTTGGCGTTGACTGTTACCACCGGCAAGCCTATGGCGTTGGCTTCGATTACAGTAATTCCGAATCCTTCACGATCAGAAGGAAGCACAAACACCTTAGAGGCTTTCATTAATGCATACACGTCTTCTTGCTTATCTAAGAAACCAGTAAAAGTTACCGCATCACTGATATTCAAACTGTCTGACATTTTTTCTAGATATTCTTTTTGAGGACCATCACCCACAATATACGCCTTTATGGCTGGAGAATCTTTTTTTATCTCCGCTATAGCATGAAGCAAGGTGCCCACATTCTTATGAGGTAATAATCTTCCGGCAAAAATAATATCTGACTGAGTACTCGGTAGTATTTTTTTCATAAAAGAAAGATCTAACGCATTTGGAATAGTTACAACACGATTTTTTATACCCAAAATATTTTTTAACTCCGCAGTAGTATGATCTGATACTGAAATTATACTATCAGGCAACGTGGCGCTGATTTTTTCAATAAAATACGCTATGGAACCGAAAGTAAAACCAAGATATTCCCTCCAGTATTTCTTTCCCCATACTTCATGCCAAGTAGCTATCATTTTCTTTCTCTTAAGCATACAGACAAATTTTGTAACAAGTAGCACCGTATGAGGAATATGATCAACATCAAGAATATCGAATGATTTTGTAAGAAGCTTAAATGCGCTCAATGAGAAAAATAGTGCCTGCTTTAAAGATCTTCGATTGCCTATATATAAAGGATAATAAGAGCTTATCGCAGATAATGTAACTCCCTGATCTTGAATGGTATATGGGCCCTTCCACCACTTCATACAATAGATCGTGACATCATAGCCTTCTTTCGCCAGTTGTATCGTCAGATCATATAATCTTTTCTCTTTTCCTCCTTTGTTAAATTGGTACACGGCGTCAGAAACAAACGCCAATTTCTTAGGGGGCTTTTGGCCAGCATCTGAATACACGCGCTCTAGTTTTGAGATAATAGCATTCCAATTAAAATATTCATTAACATACTGTTTTGAGTATTCTCCCATTTTCTGCAGGCGTGTTTCATCGAAAACAATTTCTCTTATAGCGCCTTGAACGCTTTCATCTGTGGGATTCTTAATAAGATACATCATCTCCCTATCGAGTTTATAGTCCTTATACCCTTCATCGTCAGATGTAATAATAGGTAAACCGCATGCCATAGCCTCTTGAATAGCAAGAGGAAACCCTTCACTCTCCGATGGAAGAATAAAAATATCGGCAGCTTGATATACTTCCGCCATTTCCGAAGGCTGTATTTTTCCTAGGAAAACCAGATTATCGCTACTCTCCTGAATAGGAGTAGCTCCGGCAAACGCAATTTGATATTCTGAACTCTCAGCAGATAAAACTTTGGTAAAGCCCTTTTTGGGTACAAATCTTCCCACAAAGAGGATAACCTTTTTATTACTATCCAAGCCAAATTTTTTACGCAATATCTTTTTCTCTTCTACTGAAACAGGCTTAAAAAGTTTTTCATTTACGCCATTGATAAGCATAACGATCTTTTTATCGGAAACTCCTCGTCTTATTAAGAATTTTTTTACCGACTGGTTATACACCATGATACGATTGCTAAATTTAAAAATTATTTTACCCGTTGTGACATATACGAATTTCTCAATTAGTACAACAATGCGACTCGGGTGCTTGATGAGTGCAATATGTTCAGTTAACACTAATGGCTTTTTAAACAACCGAGCGAATAGTGCGGCAAAAAACGAACTCATATAAAACGCATCGTGAATATGCACGACATCGGCTTTCTTTACTTCGCGTCTTAGTACTGGCAGTAATCGAAGGGAGAAAATCGGGAATGGTGCTCCCCATTTTTCTGAGAAGTTCAGTGCTTTGATTCTGATGACACGTATTCCATCAACAATAGCACTTTTCTCATCTGCATTAGTCTCACTAGTTACTACAGTAACCGTATACCCCGAAGCAACCAAGCGCTTCGCTTGGTTATATGCCACCATTCCTACACCAGTTACATGAGGAGGAAAATGATGAGTGACTATAAGAATGCTCTTTTTAGACTCATTCATATTGCTACTCATTTATTTATTATTGAGTATTGGCTGCTGGCGCAATCGAGGTTGCTGCTGAAATTGAGGTCTCGGTTTCCAGAATAGGTTCTTGAAAAACATCCAGAAAATCCGAATGCCGTCTTTGAAAGGATTGAGGTTTGTTTCTCCGGCGCGAGCACTGTAACTAATAGGAACAGAGCAAATTTCTAATCCAAGGTGAGCCATTTTTGTTACCATTTCCATTTCAATAGCAAAGCCTTGCGATTTTAGGTGAGGTCGAAGTTTTTCTAAAGCACTAAATTCCCATGCAAAGTAACCAGTCAAAACATCAGTGACATGAACACCGTAAAATGTACGTACTAATCGTGAAAAAATACGATTACCAATACGATTAGTCATCTTCATAGAACCCATGAGAATCTTGCCTCCCAATCGTGAGCCAATAACGACATTGCTAAACTTTGAACGAAGAGGTTCGAGAAGGCGGAGAATCTCACTAGAGTGATAAGTATTATCCCCATCAAGCATTACAACGTAGTCACACCAATCAGAATTGATTACGTACTTGAAGCCGGTTCTGATAGCATTCCCTTTACCTTTCTTTGGTTCGTGCAAAACTGTTGCACCTAATGAACGAGCGATTTCTCCTGTTCGATCTGTAGAATTATTATCAATAACAACTATTTCAGTTTCAAAACCGCTGTGACGCAAGGCTTGTTTTGGAAAACTATGAATAACGTCTGCGATGCCACATTCTTCATTGTAGCAAGGGATAACAATAATTACTTTGTGTGGTTTTATAGTCATAGTATTAATTGTTATTAGGGATAAGAAAATCAATACTCTGATTGAGATTTTTCAAAGTAACTTGAACCATTCCTTCTTCGTCTGTAAGAGTTGAAGTATGCGAAACAATAACTGTTCTTGTTTCATCATCTGCGAGAGTCACAGTTCCTTTAAGAATGGAGAGGGTTTGACCATTTTTATATACAAAATTTACAGTATAGGGATATGTAGTTTGTATTCCTTCAACATTATGAATATTAAAAGAAAATGTTATTTTTTGTCCCTTACTTATTGATTTAGGAAGATTCTCTGAATTATTAAAATAGAGTTCGGTATAGGGTTCTAACTTGGGAGTAAAATTAAGACGATTGAGAGCATCTGATATTTGAGTATTAAATACCAAGATAGCAACTGCAAGCGCAACAATTACTACTGCTGGGATAAGTATTTTTTTGTGTACTGGATTCTCCATATAAATAAGACGTAAAGAAATAATCAATATTTCATAAGTATTTCATAAACGCCACCCTACCATATTATAGTTAATACGTCAATAGTTCCCTATTGGAGTGTTAGAGCGAAGAGACAGAGAAGTCTTTCACGTCTAGTTCGCTAGAACCAGGAGTACTATTATATGCATCGAAGCCAATACCACCACTAGAAAGACCTGTTGGGATGGTTGCGCTGACAGTTGAGCCGTTTACCGCACAACCTATCTGATCTTTGTTGACCGTCAATTTATAATCAACATCCCCAACATTAGGAATAGTAGGAATTTGATCTCCATTTTGAGTTAATGTAGTAGTTTTTCCATTAACAACGGCGTCGATACGTGTAATACCTCCTTGAGAGTAGACACATTTTAGATAATTTTTATTATCACTGAACCGTCCTATAAGTGAGAAGGTTGGTCCGGAAATAAAATTCGCGTGTAATATATAAGAATAATTAACCCATGCCTCACTTCCTCCAAGCTCTGCAATACCGTCAACAGCGGAAGTGGAAGCTATTGTCAAAAGATTTCTTTTGTATGGACCATCAACAAACTTAAGCCGTAGAGAACCCATAAGCGCTTGCCATGAACCTTTTGATGAAAAATTATCTACTTCATAAGGTAAGGTAATCGGATCAAAGATTATTACAGGTGCAACAGGTACTGTGACTGGTGTTTGAGTAGTAGAAACTTGTGGAGTTGAAGTGTTAACAGATGCAGATTGCGTCTGGGCTATAACATTACTCTTGGTACTATTTTTACTACTAATAACAGTAGTATTTTTTGGTGAAGAAACAGAGGTTTCAGAGGACTGAATAGGCGTACTAAGAAGCGAGCCTACTGTCGATAGAAACATGTGGGACTGATTTTTATCGGAATTTGTATACAATTTAATACTGAGTCCGATTGCAATGACAGCCACTATTATTAGTACGTATGTAAAATTATTTCTTATCATATTTGACTTTATAAAAAACACGCTACATTGAGTAGCGTGTTTTGTCAAATTTTACTGACTAGCTGGCATCTTCGGTCCACCTGGATTAATTCCTTGTTTGAGGAGGTTACCGGAAGGGCGGATTTGGATAGAAGAGGCAGTGATTGAGCCGTCGGAGTTGGGAGTGCCGGTAGCGGTGATAGTTGAGCCGATAGAGATATCAGAGGCGGTACCGGCAGAGGTTTTGAGGATAGAAGTAGATGGAGAGAAGAGAATGATCTTTGATCCTCCGGTTTGGCCGGTTTGAGTGCCAGGGATAGAGATAGTGATGCTATTTGAATCCATAGACACAACCTGACCCATTGTTCCCCCGCCGAATGATGTACGGCCAGTTCTGCCTCCGATGAATCCGCCGTTAGCGCCATTCATAAATGCAGTCTGTGCTGTTTTTGTTGCAGGATGAGTACTGCCGATTGTTTTGCCAGCAAAGAAGGCTGCGATGATAAGAATCATACCTGAAATAATAATTACTTTTTTATTCATAAAAATTTTTTATATTAATAATTGCGCTATTCAAAGCGAAGCGCTTCTATCGGATTCAAGTTTGATGCTCTTCGGGCAGGATAGTAGCCGAAGATAATACCGATGAAAGCAGAGACGCCGAAGGCGAGGAGAATTGATGAGACTGTCACGGTTGATTGAATAATGCCGAGCTTGGTGACAATGAACGATATGCCCCACCCTAATATCACACCGATTACCCCGCCGCTAAATGTCAGCATGACAGACTCAATCAGAAACTGCGTGCTGATGTCTGACTTCTTGGCGCCAATAGCTTTCCTCAAGCCAATCTCGCGCGTACGTTCGGTCACTGTCGTCAGCATCATATTCATAATGCCAATGCCACCGACCAGGAGCGAGATGCCGGCTACGGCTGCCAGCAAGATAGTGAAGGTACCTGTGACAGATGATGCTGTGGCAATAATGTCAGACTGATTCAGTGTTGAAAAGTCGGCACTGCTTGGATCAGAAATATTGTGACGCTGGAGCAAAAGCGTAGTGATGTCATTTTGTACTTGAGTAGTAACATCAGCGCTAGCAGCGGAGACATCAATTTCACTCAAGTATTGATTGCCGGTCAGATAGTGCTGCGCAGTGGTGTACGGTATATAGACAGTTTCATCAGTATTAGTGAAGCCAGAGCCGCCTTTTGAAGCTGTCACGCCGACAATAGTGTAGAGGGAGCCATTGATGCGAATCTGCTGCCCTACTGGCTCTGTACCGTCTGAAAAAAGATCTGTCACAATAGTCGGACC
>DATJJU010000004.1:0-32551 GCA_035491955.1 Minisyncoccota bacterium
TTTGCTGCTTGTAGCCACATCATCATCGCCAAAGAATGAACCATCATCAACTGTCACATTGCGCACTGTTGTATATGAGGGCGTTGTACCAATAATACTAACGTTGGCATTCGTGCCTTTTGCCACGACTTGCTCGCGAGAAGAGACGTCGAATGAAATAGCGGAAATACCTTGGACTTGAGACTGAATAGCCTGACCGTCCGCTACCGTCAATGTCTGAGCACCTCCACGAGCCTGCTGCGGACCCCCGAAGCTGCGCTGGGCACCCGGAGTGACCATGACGAGGTTTGAGCCTATGGATTGAATGCTGGACTGAATAGAGCTCTGAGCGCCATTACCGATAGAAACCATGGCGATAACAGAGCTGATACCGATAATGATACCCAGCATGGTCAAACCAGTACGAACCTTATTCGCAGTCAGAGCACTATATGTTTCGTGGAGAATGTCACTTGTAGTCATATTTTTAACACGCCGCTTTGCGTTTCTTATGATTTTTATTATCGCTGACAATCACGCCGTCGCGAATGACAATAATGCGATCGGCATGCTCAGCCACATCAGGCTCATGCGTGATCAATACTATGGTACGACAATGCTCTTCATTTAATTTCTGAAAAGTGCCGAGCACGATCTCGCCAGTCCGGCTATCGAGGTTACCGGTTGGTTCATCGGCCAAGATCATGCTGGGATTGTTTACCAATGCGCGAGCAATAGCCACACGCTGTATCTGTCCGCCAGAAAGCTGGTTGGACTTGTGCGCAAAATATTTTTCATCGAGACCAGCCGAGAGCAAGGCTTGCTTGGCATCTTTCTCGCGCTTCTCAGGCGCTTCATTAGCATAGATCAATGGCAGTGTGACATTGCGTAGGACGGTGGTACGAGGAAGAAGATTGAAGGATTGAAAGACGAAGCCGATCTTATCGCGGCGAATGTTGGCGAGCTCGTCATCGCTGAGCTTCGATACGTCTTTGCCATCAAGAAAATATTTTCCTGATGTTGGCGTATCAAGACAGCCGAGGATATGCATGAGCGTTGATTTGCCAGAACCAGACGGACCCATGATAGCGATGAACTCGCCGTCTTCAATACTGAAGCTTATGCCTTTCAATGCCTGGAAATCAAAATCGCCCGACATGTATGTTTTTGTAATATCTTTGACTTCAATCATATGAGCTATCCGCCAATTCGAGTAGTTGATCTGGTTGTCCCGCCAAAACTTCGATTGTTCGATCCCCCGCCAAGCAGACTTGGCGCTGTAGTAGCTGCTGCTTTTGTAGTAGTAGCTGCAACGGTCTTTGTTACAATCTTTTGCCCTTCCGTTAGTCCAGAAGCGATCTCAGTGTTTGTGCCATCAGTCAAACCAATCTCAACAGCAGTTTGCGTAGGAGGAGTAGCAAGGGTCACTCCCACAGCAGCAGTAGTACCAGTAGAAGTTGCAGGCATAGAGGTATCACCATCCGGAACGCTTAATACATAGCTTGCGCCATTGCTTGTATGTACAGCTGAAGCTGGGACAGTCAGCACATCTTGGGCAATGCCGGCTTGAATGGCGGCTGTCACAGTCATGCCAGACTTCACGCGAGGATCCTGCGTATCAAGAGAGATGGTAACGCTATAGTTCACGACGCCTGATGAGACTGTGCCGACCTGATCGACAGTAGAAACAGTGCCGGCCAATGAAAGCCCATCAACGGCATCAAATGTTAATGTAGCCTTCTGCCCTACATGGACTTTTGAAACATCGACTTCATTGAGAGACAATGTAGCAACCTCTTGATTGGTAATAACAGTACCGAGCGTATCAGCAGAAGAAACCTGATCACCGACGTTCGCTGTACTAGAAGCCAGCACGCCATCAAACGGTGATGTGATAGTGTATTGCGCCAATGTTTCTTCAGCACTCGCCAGACTATTCTGAGCTGATGCGACAGCCAGCTGCTTGCTTTGAAGATCTACAGCATTTGAACCGTTAGGATCAGCGGCTTCGGCTTCATTTTCTTTGGCCGTTTCGTAAGCGTTCTCATTTGAGACATAGCTTGAAGAATTTGTATTAGGAATGCTGATAGTCCACGTCAGGTTACCTTTCACATTATTTGGGAATAATATATAGAGGCCTGAAGTACCAATCGGTTGAGCATTGGTGCTATTCGTCAGCCCGGTGGTAGCGACCAAGCCACTGGTTTGAAACGATACTCCTCCAAATGATGAATACGTCTTCACAGTAATAGTACCTTCTTTGCCAAGGGTGTAGTTACCGCTGATGGTTGGTGCTTGCACGCTAGAAGTATCAGTGTCGGCTGGTGTTGCCTGGAGATTGGAACTGAGCAGTGTGTTGTATGCAGTAGTGACTGCCTTGGCGAGGTCGCTACTATTATTAGTATCAGATGTTTGGGCAGCACGAAGCGCGAGCTGGGCAGAGGCGAGATTGCCTTTCGCAGTCTGCACAGCACGCGCAGCATCAGTGGCTTGGATGGTATAGAGCACCTGGCCTTTGCTGACAGTGCTTCCGGTCTTCACGCGCGCGCTGAGAAGCTGACCTGATACCTGCGGCTTAAGCGCAACAGTGTTGGATGTAGAAATTTGTCCGGTACCGGTAATAGTAGAGACAATAGTGCCAGTCTGAACACTGCCAAGGACATAGGTAGTCGGCGCGGTTTTCTTGATAATGGCATGTACCGCAAAATAAATGACGAGTACCGCTATGATCGCAATAATAATAGAGCGAGCGGTGTGATTCTTTATATAGAGGCGAATTCTCTGAAAAAATGGCGTATTCATACCTATTACTACGCCCGCTCTTCCCTTTTTGGTGCATATAAAAACCCCATCGCTTTTTAATGACGATGGGGCTGTTTATGGAAATAGTGGAACTATTGCGACAGAGCAATAATATCTTTGGCGGTGTTGGAGAAATGGCCAGGGAAACTGTTGATCGGGCAGTCGAATTGTTGCCTCAAGTGATCCTTAGTAGCCTCTAATTGCTTGACCTGTTCAAGAGACATAAAATTGTCTCCGGTTACCAAGTTTAAATATCTAAACGTGGTACCTTCTTCGTTGAACGCCCAGGTTACTTGCCCGATATTTTCCTTCTCTTCACATGAAAAGATAAGAAGAAAACGTTTGGGCATAGTAGTGGCAAGCAAAAAATAGTCATCGCCGCCTTCGCCATACGAAGATCGTAGATCCATCCACCACTGATCTTCATAACCATTGGGGATGAAGAAGGGTTGTGTGTACAGCGCGTTGCAGAGTTTCTCTAAGAGTAGAACTTGTTCTTTGGTGTAAAGACGGAGGTGTCGTAACAGAGTTGATTCCATAACTGTATGATTTTTAGTTTTTCTTACTCTACCCCGCGATTGGTAAAAGTCAATGGTCATGCTATTATGGGCCCATGAATAAAGTGAGAAGTTGGTGGCGTGCTGCGAGCCGTCGCAAAAAAATAAGCACTGTAGTTATTGCAGTCGTTATTATCATAATTATCCTTATCGCTAAGAAACATGGCACCAGTACTGTGCAGTCCGCTACTGTTACCCGCAGCAATGTTGTAAATACTGTTGTCTTGTCAGGAAGCACAGAGTCTGCAAGCGCAGTCAGTCTCGGCTTCGCTTCACAGGGACGTGTTGCATCAGTACTCGTCAAAGAGGGCGCCAAAGTTCACGCCGGACAAGTACTCGCGACACTTGATACTGCTGACCTGCAAGCGAGCTTAAAAAATGCTCGTGCAGCACTAGTGATCGCACAAGCTAATAACGCCAATACTACTGCCAACCTTTCTACTATCACAGCGCAGCAAAATACTTTGGTGCAAAATGCTAAAAATGCGCTGTACTCCAACCATTTGGAAGCCGATCCTGCAAATCTTACTACCAGTGCACCAGCTCCAACTATCAGCGGCACCTATACCGGCGATGCAGGACAATATATTGTTCACGTCTATCCATCAGGCACTAATTCCGGCGCATCATTCAACATTTCTGGTATTGAGAATGGTTTTACACAAGAAGCAGCGAGCAGCAGCCCGGTACCGCTTGGTTCTAAGGGCCTCTATATACAATTCGCAGCTGGGTATACCTACAGCAAGTCTGACTGGATAGTAAATATTCCCAATACTCACTCCTCTACATATACCGCCGACAAAAATGCCTACGATGCTGCCGTAGCAGCTCGCACCCAAGCTATTACTGCTGCGCAAAATGATATTGCCAACAGCAATAATGCAGGGTCAGTGGCAGCAGCGCAGATCGAACAAGCACGGGCACAAGTTGATAGCGTGCTCGCTCAGATCGCTCAACGGGAAATCATTGCGCCGTTTGATGGTGTTATTTCATCGGTCAATGTGAAGCCGGGACAGACTACCAACTCATTCAATCCAAGCAGCAGCACTACTGACAGCGCCAATGCCAACATTTCTATGATTTCTGAGAATGATTATGAAGTAGTATTGAAGACTCCAGAGATAGACGTAGCATCAATTGCTGTTGGTCAGCCAGTTTCAATGACGCTCGATGCCTTTGGCACAGAGACATTCCCTGGCAGCATTACCAGTATCGATCCTGCAGAGACTATTGTTGATGGCGTACCGGTCTATCAAACGAAAGTAGCGTTTACGACGCTTGATCCGCGCATTCGTTCTGGCATGACTGCTACCGCAACTATTGTGGTTGGCGAAAAAGATAATGTGACAGCGATACCAGTATCATTTGTTCATAGCAGCAATAGCGGCTCATACGTCTATGTCTTGCAAGGCAAGCATACCTACAAGCAGGCTGTTACCACAGGCCTTCGCGGCAGTGACAGTACTGTAGAAATTAGCAGCGGTCTTACTCCTGGTCAGACTATTGAGTCCGATCCACAATAAACCATGGCATCATTCGGACAATCAGTACGCGTCGGCATTTTTCTCGGTGTTCGCCAATTGAAGCGTGCCAACCGTTCAACCACTATCCTGATCATCTCCATCATGACGTTCACTTTTTTGAACCTGGTGGTAGTGTCAGGCATTTTGGTCGGATTGATTGTCGGAGGAAACATTGCCAATCGCAATCAATATACCGGCGATGTTATTGCTACTACCCTTTCTGGCAAGACTGCTATCGACAACTCTCAGAACTTCATTGCCACTATTGCGCACGATCCTCAAGTCACCGCCTATACGGCGCGATATTTAGCTGGAGGAACTATTGAGGCAAACTACAAAACGCGTACGGACTTCAGCAATGAAGCGAACAGCGTTGGCGGACAAATCGCCGGCGTTGATCCATCGCAAGAAGATGATTTTTCCCATATCTCGCAGTATGTCGTGGAAGGAAGCTTTTTGACCCCCGGAGAAAGCGGCTATATTGTTTTAGGTTCTGATATTCTTGATCGCTACTCAGCTTCGTTTGGGCAAGGATTTGATTCATTGAAAAATGTCTATCCAGGAAATACAGTGAAGGTCACTATTAATGGCAATACTCGCGAATTTATCGTCAAAGGCATTGTGAAGTCAAAAGTCGGACAAGTATCATTGCGCTCTTTTATGAGCAATGCTGATTTCATTCAGTTGTCGAACCGCACTGATATGGACGTCAATGAAATAGCGCTTGAACATAATGCCACTATTACCGATGATCAGATGAAGGCGCGATTGGTAGCGGACGGCTTCACAAGTGTGTCGCAAATACAAACAGCCACAGAAGCTATTCCGGACTTTCTTACTCAGATCAAAACAGCATTCAGCCTGCTCGGTAACCTGATCGGTGCCATCGGCATTGTCGTCGGCTCTATTACCATCTTCATCGTGGTCTTCATTAATGCCGTCACACGCAGAAAGTTTATCGGTATTTTGAAAGGCATCGGCGTCTCACCGATGGCTATTCAGGTATCATACTTATTGCAATCACTATTTTACGGGCTCTGTGGATCATTGCTTGGTAGCCTGATCTTGTATGGACTACTCGTCCCAGCCTTCAATGCGCATCCGCTAAACTTCCCTTTCTCTGATGGTATCCTCGTAGCAGATATTCCTACTACCATCGTGCGGATTATTATTCTGCTGGTAGTGACACTGATCGCTGGCTATATTCCTGCTCGAAATATTATTAGAAAAAATACCTTGGATAGCATCTTGGGACGATAATTCATTACACTCACTATGATTTACGCGAAGAACATTATAAAAACATTTAAGAACGGCAGCATGGAGACCCATGTGCTGAAAGGCATTGATTTGACTATTAACTCCGGCGAATTCGTTGCTATCATGGGCAAGTCTGGCGCCGGCAAGTCTACTCTCTTGTATCAGCTGGGACTATTGGATGACCCAACCTCCGGCACTATACGCATAGAGAACACTCTCACGACTGACTTATCCATTGAAGAGCGCACAACATTTCGACTCAATGAGCTGGGGTATATTTTTCAGGACTATGCATTGCTTCCCGAGCTCACCGCGCTAGAAAATGTCATGGTACCGCTCTTGATGCAAGGCAAGGCTCAGGATGAAGCCAAGAAGATCGCTACAGCCTCACTAGAGCGCATTGGACTCGGTCATCGCAAGGACAATCTGCCAAGCCAGCTCTCTGGCGGCGAACAGCAGCGCGTGTCTATTGCGCGTGCTGTTGCTCATAATCCGAAGATTCTCTTTGCTGACGAGCCCACTGCCAACCTGGACAGTGAGTCAGGTGATGCTGTCATTGAAATATTCAGAACATTGCACGCCCAGGGCCAAACTATTGTCATGGTCACTCACGAAAAAGAATACACGACATACTGCGATCGCATTATCCACCTTGCTGACGGACAGATTGTCCAATAAAAAAATGGGGTCTGACCCCATTTTTTTATTATCTATATAATTTCGATTACATCTGATGATTGACGGCGGGCTTTTGGCCACGGCTCTTCTGCGCGATACCCCAGTGCCAGCATAGTGACAGCGGAGAGATTCTTGGCATCAAGGCCGAGAATCTCATTGACCTTGGCTACATCGAAGCCTTCCATTGGCGCATTGTCGACACCAAGCAAACTAGCAGTCTCCACCATGACACCAAGCGGTATGTAGGTCTGAGCACTCAGCCAGGCAGCAGTTGCTGATGATCGACGAGCAATAGCGCCACTGGCCATATCTTTCAAGCCTTGCAAGTCTTCTGGCTGCTTGCCTTGAGCGGCGGCAGTACGAGCAACAAGCTCGTCAGGCAGATGGTCTGCATCAGTGCGCACTGCAATAACAATAAGATGTGACGCATCTGTAATCTTAGCTTGATCATAGCCAGCAGCGCGCAATGAAGCGCGCACTTCGGGATTGTTCACAACTAAAAACTTCCATGGCTCTAAACCGAATGAGCTTGGAGCGAAACGCCCGCTCTCAAGAATAGCTGAGAGATCTTCTTCGGAGACTTTTTTGCTGGTGTCAAAGGCCCGAGCGGCGAAGCGCCACTGCAGTGCCTGTATAATGTCATTTTTCATAGTATACTTGTGTTTAAGGATAATTCTGGTAGAGTACTTAATATTTTATAGTACTAAAGAAAGTATAGTAGTTTATGAAAAAGAGTCAAGCATCACACAATACCCCCGCCTGTAATGCCGTACTGAAAGTCATCGGCGATTACTGGACGTTGAATATTATCAGCGCTATTGGCAAGCAGCAGCGCCGCTTTTGCGAGCTTGAGCGCCTGCTCCCTACCAGCAACCCTGTGACACTGACCGATCGCCTAAAAAAGCTGGAGTCCCTTGATCTGGTCTCTCGCATCAAAAGCCCTGAGGATAAAATCTCAGTTATCTATTCCCTGACCGCTCAAGGACGGGATCTCTTGCCTATTGCCTTGCGTATCGAAAAATTCGCTGGCGAACATTATAAAAATTAGAAGGTTTTATCGTCGGCAGAAGGGCCGTAGATGTGAGGCACGGCGATATTGTTGAGGCGCATGTAGACAGTCAGTTGACCGCGATGATGCACGGAGTGATTGATCGATGAACTGACAGTATTTTTTATGGTATCAGTAGCAAGGATCTGTTCTCCATTCTTCAATGTAAATGCGCCAGCTAATGTTTCGTCAGATACAGTACCCAACGCTGCACGAGCGAGCTCCATATTGTCATCGAAATATTTCACTAATGCTTCAGTGGTCTCGAGCTTTGGATGATTGAATGTTTGAAAATCAATTACTCCATCAGTAACACTGACAGCAATCCAGCGCGGAATCTCAGCTATGATAGATGCTAGATAGCCCATCTGCATAGACCTCTCATGAGGCTTGTATTCAAACAGCTCGCCCGGAATACGCTCCAAGCAGGCACGTGATGCTCGTAATTCATTTTCCAATTCTTCCAAATATTCTTTACCCATATGCTCTAGTATACACCACTCTTTAGGCAAGGCCTCAAGAGTACATAACAATAAAAAAGCCCGGCCAAAACTGGCGGGCTGTCTTTTTTGTTTTTTGAA
Source organism: Minisyncoccota bacterium (assembly GCA_035491955.1). Taxonomy (GTDB): domain Bacteria; phylum Patescibacteriota; class Minisyncoccia; order Phycocordibacterales; family UBA9973; genus UBA4124. The sequence goes on from DATJJU010000004.1 coordinate 8,429, forward strand.
ACTTAGTTCCAGAAAATACTTTTTGGTCCAAATAAGATAAAACAGAAAGGATTTTTCTTTTTCCAGAGAGCGTCTATTTTTTCTATCTCTTCAATGCAATACTGGTCTGTGCCTTCTAATGTTGGCACTGACTCATACCAGTACTTGTTATCAATGATAGTCTGATAGATTTTTCTGGCTTTTGCAGATTGTCCGATTTGATGCAAGCACTCTGCATAGGCCATAGCGCCGCGCAGTCCCAAAGACCCTTTTTTATTCATTTCCCAATGTTCGAAACATATGAAATGTTTCTCGCCATTGATGATGTATTTAAAAAGTGCTTCTATCCTTTCCCAGAAATCGTCCTCTAGTGGTACTGGAGGGTTTTCTATCATTTGGATAGCGCGGCTTTCGAGCTTATGCTGCATAACTGAATCTACTTTTTTAACTTGTTCTTCTACTGTAGTTTCCATTTTAAATTTTTAAGTAAGTGTTTATTCTTTGTTTTCTACATTATAGCACATAATAGATATTTTGCAATAGCCTGCTATTTTACTTTTAAACCTTAATCTGTAATGATATATGGATATATGAGTGAGAAAAAACCTTCTTCTCGATCTAAAACGCTGTTTTCTACCGGCAATATTGTTTTCTTCGCCCTTTGTGTCATTGTTTTCTATTTTGTCGTCCATAATGCCTCTGAACTAAAGACCGTGAAGTCGCTCTTCAACCAAATCGATGGCTGGTGGCTCACTGTAGCGGTCATATCTCAACTGATAACCTATGGCTGCACTGCTCTGCTCTATTACTTCCTGACGAATAAGTTTAAGGACCGCACGCCGATCACCTTTTTTGATCTTTTCAAAATGTCTATTGTTATCGTCTTCATCAACCAGATTGTGACAGCGGGAGGCATCAGCGGCAATGGTTTTCTTTATAGCGAACTGAACAAGCGCGAAGTATCTTCAAAGAAAGCCTTCTTTACTATCATCATGGAGTGCATCTCTTTGTATGTTGCGCTTGGTTCGCTATTGATCATAATCCCTCTTATCCATCTTTCTATTCATCATAGCCTTCCACACCTCTTTTGGATCATCATTCTTTTTGGGCTCATACTCTACGGCGTGTTAGCAGGATTTATGACCGTCCTCACCAATCAAAGAGTGTTGCGGTTCTTCATCAAGCACTTATCGCGCATTGCTTTTCTGCGTCGCTATCTTGAAGATATAGAGATTTCTCCAGAAGGAACATTCTCAGAGTTTGGCACAAAGGGTCCATGGGGTATCTTTAGGAAATATCCTGCGCAATCTGCAGTAGTAGTACTTGGACAACTTGGCGTATTCTTTGCTGACTCTCTTACTATCGTGGCGCTCTTGCACGGACTCCATGTTCATTTTGCATACATCGACATACTGTTAACACTAATCCTGACATTCGTAGCGTCGGCCTTGCCTATTTCTCCTGGCGCACTGCTTATCTATGAGGGTGCTATGACATTCTTTTTCACTTCATCAGGCATGCCTGTCGCTACTGCGCTCATCATCACGCTCATGTTCCGCGTCCTGTCATTCTGGGCACCAATCCTTCTAGGCTTGGGATTGTATAAACATGTGCAAACAAACAAGGAGTAGCTCAGCTACGACTATGTTTGTTTAGCATCCCCGGCGTCGCGAAGCACAGAGGGGATCCAAACAAGGAGGATGCCTAATCCAACTATATTTGTTTAGGACTCCCGTAGTCGCGAAGCACGTAGGGGGTGACAAACAAATAAGGATAGTGTTTAATTGATACAGAACTAACAACTACATACTATGAAAAACAGCATCCTATTCCGCTACGGCAAAATCCGTTGCCGATACCTAGGCCTGCTGTCACTATTCCTTGTTCTTACTGACGTTACTATATCGCTTCTCAACCATGACTGTGAGCGCGTCGTTTTCACCCTAATCATCTATGGGTATCTATGGTGCATACCGCTTCATCGTCATATCGTAAGGCGAAATAAAAAAAATCAGCAAGAACTGACATTACAACAGGCCGGGCAATAAGTCCGGCTTTTTTAATACTTACGCACCACTCCTCTTACCACAGCAACAATAGTCAGTTCGTACTCGGGATAGATCGGTTTGAAATGCTTATTGGCAGGTTCAAGCCAGAGCTTGCCGTTTTTATTGCGAAGATATTTCATAGTGAATTCCCCATCGACTTGCGCAATAACAATATCACCATCCTTGGCAGTATTGGTACGCTCCGCAATAACCATGTCACCGTCAGCAATATGCGCTTCGATCATAGACTCACCATCCACTTCAAAAAGATAGGTAGAGGCTTTCTTTGGCACGAGATATTCTTCGAGATTCACTGTATCATCAAGTACTTCTCCTGGTGCAGGAAGGCCAGCCTTCACAAAGCCGACCATAGGAATTTCATTGAAGCTTCCGGATGGAATAAGCTTGCCGAGCTTGTCTTTAGTAACAATGCCTGCAGCAATAAGCTTAGTCACGACACGATATACTGCATTCTTGGATTTAAATCCAAAGAGCTTCATCATCTCAGTATATGTCGGCATCCGTCGATTGGATTGATAGAAGGAGGTAAGTTTTTCTTTGTAGTCAGGAGTCATATTAGAAGCTGATCTTGTAGCCTAAGAATTGTAGCAAGAAATGCTTAGCCTTTGTAGTCTTGCCGTGTGACATGCGCATACTGAGCGAAAGCTGTCCGCCAATAGGATTGACCTGACATGATGCAATAGACTCAAGTCTATCCATTTCATTTTTAAGAATTTGTTGGAATGGTGTGCTTTTCATATTTATTGTCATACGCTATGCGAAAATTGGAATAAATCGACCGAGACCGTGCTTCTTTTGCTCACGAAGCTTTTGAAGCAATAAACGATGGCGATGTGACTCAGTCTTGTACTGCTGACCGCTCATAATCTTGTCGTCGATCCGCTTGTTGAGCGCCTTGATTTGAAGTTCTAATGAATTGATGTATTGATTTTGTGACATATTATTTCTATATAATTACCCCTTTTAATTACATTATTAGTATAGGTGAACGTTCGTTCACATGCAAGCAATTATATGTGGATAACCTTTCAGTACCCTCAGGGCAAGCTGAAAAAATTGACAAAAATAATAAGAATGTTAAGGTAGTAGTGAATCAAAACCTTTCATAGTATGAAAAAAAGAACTCGAAAAGATCCCCGCGACATAGTGTGGTTGGGAGCAACAATCTTAGTAGTACTGTTTTCACCGAAACGGTGGTCAGTATTTAATAAAAGATAATACAGGGTGAGAAAGTGAAAAGGAGAGCCGGTTACAAAATATGTAGCCGGCTTATTTAGTTGACAAATCCCCTCTTTGTTCTAATATAAGAAAAAAATTAAAACGCACTATTATGGGAATGTCACAAATTGAACGAGATCTTTTAACAAGGGAGACACTGTTGGGTCATTTGAAAAAAATGGAGAACATCTTTGGAAAAAAAGAAGTCACCGATTCAACACTCAATGAGTGTGTCGACAGTTATTTAAGAAGGGTACCGAAGACAGAAAGAACAGAAAGGGTTGCGGCAGAAGAATTTATTCAGGAAAACTCCGCATCATTTCGCCCGCTTCCTGCATGGCTTACAAACAAAGTACTGAATGCATTGAATTAACATTCAAAAAAATGCGAAAGCCGATCACAGTTGTGATCGGCTTTCTTTGCTTTAGTCTTATTCCTTATTACATCATTACGACGTTTTTGGTTTCTTCGATCTCCTCTTCTGTCATATCAGGAGCAGCGTCCCACATAGCATCAAACTTTGCCTGCCATTCTGTGTTCTGTTCAGGAGTCATGTTTTCAATATCATGAACCATTTCAGGGTGAGCCTGGCGAACATGGTCCATACCCTTCTTCATTGCATCATCCTTGTCGGTAGCAATGATTACGGCATCGCATGGTCCGCCAAACATCGCACATGTTAATTTCTTCATACTATTATTCTCGATTAGCTACTATGGGTATAGTATACCTTTTTCAAAAAGAAAAAGCTCTTAGTATCTTGCACTAAGAGCTTATTTTCATAGGCTGTTATACAGCTTTCTGATACGGGTCCTTATAGGATTGCTCAAGGAATTCTTTAAAGCATGGACCTTTGTAAGGAAAACCGCCAAAAGTTTGAAGAAGAACTATACGATTTCTAAAGAATTGGTATGAGTTCTTGTGGTATTCTGGGTGCTCCCTAAGAGTATTGAGATCCTCTTCTTCCGGGAAATAGAGCAAGGCATTGTATACCGCTCTCCCATTAACAAAGAGTGGCGCTGATACCTGCTCTTTGTCTGCAATAACAACGTTACCGTTTGGAAAAGGCTCGTAGCATGATATGCGGAAAAAATGATTTTTTCCGTTATAATGCAGATCCAATCCTATATCGATTTTGTCTGTACATTGTTTCCTTATGATCTCAAACTGCTTTCGACCAAAAGGTTCTTCTTTCCTTGAAAGATTTTTTACCATTTCTAATATTAGTCGTGACATAGGGTACTGGTTTTTTTGCACTCTACCCCACTCTCTATAGGAAAGCAATAGTACCGCCGAGGCACTGCAATAATAGTAAAAAATGCCACGTTTTGTATAATACCAATGCATGACGGAAACCCAAGAGCTTATACAGCACGTCGTCACCCTCTCATATGGAGGAATTTTTCTTATATCACTTCTGGCAAATGTCGTTATCCCTGTCCCTGAAGAAGTAGTGTTGCTTGCCATAGGATATGCCGTGAGAGCCGAACATCGGCCTTTTCTTTTAGTTGTTCCTATCATTATGGCTGGCCTGCTGATCAGCGACCTAGTACTCTACTATTTCTCCAGCAAAAGCAATCGTTTTGTCATGGCTTTCTATAATCGTTTATTTAAACATCAAGTAGAGAGTAGACGAGCCTGGCTAGAGCGTCATGTAAAAAAAGTCATATTCTTCTCTCGCTTCTTGGTCCAGCTTCGTTTTCTCGGCCCCTTTTTTGCTGGTCAGACAAAAGTCTCTTTGAAAATATTCGTACTGTATGAAGTGCTGGCCATGATTATCTACGTGCCATTGGTTGTCGGTGCCGGATGGCTGTTCCACAATAGCCTCGAGCATATCGTGAGCGGTATCAATGTCATACGCAATGTTGTACTAGTGGTGGCAGGAGCGCTCATTGTCATTTCCCTCTTTCGCTCTATTCGAAAATGGGCACTGCAAAAACCTTCTTTGTAAGAAGGCCTTTGCGAGAAAACTGTCATCTATAAGTATTTATTTGTTTGAACGAAAGGAATATTTTTGAAGTAGTGAATAATACAATATGATTAAGACTACTAATATCGACCCTTTTGTTGTACATGTCTATGAACTTGTTATTCAGTTGTATTAGGGCATGATGCCCGCATATTGCAGTTGTGCCTGCGCTTCGCTGTCATTGCCCGCTTTGTGAAGCGTATAAGCGCTGACGAGCGCATTGAATTGGGCCTGCGTTATCTCTTGGGACCCCGGTTTCCCTTGAATCGCTTGGGCAAAGGCATTGTAGTCATCATTCTCAATAGCTTTGCCAACGGCCTGATGCAATAGCGGCCTGCTCATGTTTTGTACCCAAGCTGGTGTCGCCGCATACCCTGTAGCGGTAATCACACCGGCTGAGACAATACCCAGGAGTCCCGAAAGAATTATCTTTCTTGTTGCTGCCGTCATTACATTAATTTTCAAATTAGCTTCTAATTAATTATATGAAATGTCGCGTATAAACATTTCATGCTAATTGATACGACATGCACAAAACTTTCTTTCATTATTTTATTTTGGGAGTCCTTTAAGCAATGAATCGCATGTTGTTGCAAGTGGATGTGTCGAAAGAATGTGCTGCGTAGGAGTATTTTCAACAGGCAATAGTTCCCATTGCAAAATACGACAAGCAGTAAATGTATTATCCATTCCATTTATTCCGAAGACGCGAATAGCGTTGCCCATTTTCAGAAGTTTTATTTCATCCGCCGGAATCGTGCTGACAGTAATAGCCCAATTATTGCCGTGAAAATCAGTCATACTGACCACACTGCCTTTCAATCCAGTAATAATGCCCGAGATACGACCATCATCTGGATCATTCCAAATAGCCTGCTGCTGATGCTGCGTAGGGTAGCGATAGAGCGTGCCAGGGCCAGCCAATGAAGAGGCTGTTACTTCATAGAAGAGAATGCCGATAACGACACTGCAGGCCAAGCTGAGCGACAGCAGCTGTACTGCCGGATGACGGTACCCTTTATTGGTCTTTCGGAGGAATGCAATAGTGATAAGGGAGAAAATAATGAATGAAAAGACCCAAATGATCGGGATAGCGATCAGTGAGGCGATCTGATGTAGATTGGAAGTGTACAGACGATTTTCTAAATGGGCGTGTATGACACCGTATAAAATGCCTGACACTGCGTATGCTCCCAGCAATGTAGTGGCCAGCCCCGGTATCCAAAGCAAGATATTGCGGACGACGAAATACCATTTCGGACGAGGGGTGATATGACTCGTTTCGATAGCGGCAAGAATTTTTTCGGTTGTACTATTCTGTGGTTCCATAATTTTTTAAACGCTTTTGTAATTCTTTTTTTGCACGATTCAATCGCACTGCTACGGTGCCAGCCGGTATTTTCAAGATATCGGCAATCTCTTCGTATGACTTCTCTTCAAAGAAGCGCAACAGCAAAATTTCCTTGTATTTTTCATCAAGGGTGTTAAGAGTCTTTATAATAAACTGCTTTTGCTCTTCATTACTGAAACGAGAAGTATGATCTTCTTCGGTCATCAATCGCGAAATAAGGTCCTGCGTTTCATCATCCAAAGAAAGCGTTGTGCGGCGCTTCTCTCGACGGTACCAGTCGATCATTTCGTTATGAGTTATACGGTAGATCCAAGAAGAAAATAACAGCGACGTATTGTATTCGTTGATATTGCGGTAGACCTTTATGAAAATGTTTTGCAATAAGTCATCAATATCGTCGCTGGTCGCCAAACTGCGCCGGCGGATGTACCGGGTCAGTTTTGGCACGTAGCGGTCAACAAGCACTGCAAAATACTGCGGATCTTTTTTGCACTTAATGACAAGTGCTTCATCCGATACCTCTGCCATAGGTTCTGAAAGATGACTCAGGGTTTGCAGCATCTTTACAGTATACGCTACAGCTCCCTATTTTCTTCCAATTACCTTTAACGCTGATGCTGTAATGCTTTCTCGGCCCATACCGTACTTCTCCACAAGCTCATTGGGTGTACCTGATTGTCCAAACTGGTCCTGAACGCCAATAAACTCCATGGGTACAGGAAATTCCTTTGCAAGTGCTTCCGCAATAGCGCTTCCTAACCCTCCTGCCACCTGATGCTCCTCTACAGAAACAATAGCTTTGGTTTCTTTGGCAAGTTCTACCAGCAATGCAGTGTCTATAGGCTTAATAGTATGAATATTGGCCACCACCGCTTTGACACCCTGCTTTTCGAGATCTTTAGCTGAGCGCAATGCTTGTGCCACTAATGCACCGGTGGCAATAATAGCAACATGTGCCAAGCCGTCAGGTCGATACATGATCTGGCCCTTACCGATTTCAAATGGAGTGTCCTCTGTCGTAATAATAGGAGTCTTTTCGCGCGCTAAACGAAGGTATGCAATGCGAGGATCAGAGGATAGAGCCAGTGTTGCTTTCTTGGCTTGAACAGCGTCGCACGGCGATATGACGGTCATGCGAGGCAATATGCGAGTGAGTGCAATATCCTCAATAGCTTGGTGCGTACCGCCATCAGGGCCGACTGATACACCCGCATGGCTGCCGACAATGACAGCAGAGCGATTGTTGTAACAAATAGTGGTACGGATCTGCTCCCAGTTGCGGCCTGGACTAAACATGGCGTAGGAAGAAAAGAAGGGATATTTGCCCATAGCAGAAAGACCGCTGGCAACACCAGCAAGGTTCTGTTCTGCTACACCGATCTCCACAAAACGTTCAGGGAATTTTTCCTTAAAGAAATGCATTTGCGTAGACTCGGTCAGATCAGCGCACAGTGCCACAATATCCTTATTGCTCTCGCCTGCCTTTGCCAGCCCTTCGCCAAAACCTTTGCGAATAGGAACTTGCTCGACATCATCGGCAAAAATTGCACTGTTTAGTTTTAGGTCAGGGTTTAGCATTATTGTTTTTCTTCTAAAGCGTTTACTCGTAGGGACAACTGGTCAAACTGTTCTAGGGAAGGAACTTTATCTAATATCATTCGAATATCTGTTTTTGTGGCTAAGGTAGGCAATGTAGTCTCAATGTTGTCTAGCCTATTTTCTATTCTTTGGAAACGAGGCTCCAGTACTTCTGCAAAATTTTCAAAACAATCTAATATAAATATTTTTAATTCACCAAGTAATTCTGTTTTAAATTCACCTTTAAACACTTTCAACTCTTCTTTCAAATCTGATTTCGTGACGTATTCTGATTGGCTGTATTTGATAGTCATAGTGTCAGTATACAATATTGTCGGTAAAGAATATCTAAATATTATTTATGCTCGCTTTTAATCTTGCCGCCAAGGGTGCGGAGCTCTTCTAGGGCCATAGCGGCTTCTTCTTTATTGGGTGCTTTGCCGTGCCATTCAAAGCGACGTTCAAATTCACGTACGCCTTTGCCGGGAATAGTGCGAGCAATAATGACAGATGGCTTTTCAAAAACGGCCTTGGCCTGATGTACTGCATCAATAATCATATCAATATTATTGCCATCGATTTCTTGCACATGCCAATTGAAGCTTTGCCATTTATCAGCAACAGAATCAAGCGGCATGACATCTTCGGTATAGCCATCAATCTGTATATTATTGCGATCAACAATAGCGATAAGATTATGCAGCTTTTCTTTGCCAGCAAGCATGATTGCCTCCCAATTATTGCCTTCATCAAGCTCGCCGTCGCCCATCAAGCAATAAATACTGCGCGGAGTAGCAGGGCCATTATCCATACGGTCAGCAATAGCCATGCCTACAGCCTGAGAAAGACCGGAGCCAAGCGGTCCGGAAGAGTTTTCAAGATATGGCAAGAAGTCACGGTGCGGATGTCCTTGCAAACGAGAACCATATTTGCGAAGGGTTTGTAATTCTTCTATAGGAAAATAGCCGGCATGCGCCATGGTGGCATAGAGTACTGGGCAAATGTGACCGTTTGAAAGCACTAGACGATCACGCTCCGGCCAGTCAGGACGAGTAGGATCATGACGAAGCAATTCGAAGTAGAGTGTGGTAAAGACATCAGCCATGCCGAGTGGTCCGGCAGTATGTCCGCTTCCCGCTTCTAGCAACATGGAAATAATAGACTCGCGAATATCATTCGCTTTCAGTTCTAACTCGCGAGTTGTGTATTGGCCTGGTTGCATACCTTCTTGAATGCTTCTATTGTACCGCGAGGATCGGTATTCTGAAATAGCGCAGAACCAATAACGAGCTCAGTTGCGCCTGCTTCAACGAGTTGCTGCGCATTTTCGAGCGATACGCCACCATCAACAGCGATATTTTTTTCTGGATACAGAGCGTGAACTTTTTTTACTTGAGAAAATACTTTGTCATCAAATTTCTGACCTTGATATCCAACATTATCGATACCCATACATTGAACACTTTCGATGTAAGGAATATACGGTTCAATCAGTGCTGGGTCAGTATTGATGCCAATGGCAATACTGAATGAAATAACGCTTTTAATAATTTCTGGAAGTGTTTCAAAAAACTCTACTGTCTTTGCAGTATCCAGCCCTTCAAGGTGAAAAATGATCTTTGAAGGACCAAGCGCGATAAATGTATCCATATATTTCATCGGATCTTTTACCATCAAATCAAGTTCATAGTTCAGTTCTGTCCAAAATGGCATGCCAAAATCTTCATGGATAATACCTTCGATGGTTTCTTCATCTTTGTTATTGAAAAGCCACGTACGATTTGGTGCGAAGTGTCCGTCAACGAAATCAACTTGGACAGTAGAAATACCGCCCACGACTTTTTCGACAGCCATTTCAATGCCTCGGTATGTTTGCGGCAATATTGCGGGAGTGATTTTAATCATAATTAGAATTTTCCAATACGGCGAATATCGCGCGGGTCATTGGCAAAAGGAATCTCTGACCAAATGTTGATAGCTTGCAACACTTCATCAAGGGTCAGAAAACGCACGCCAAGAGAAAGAATGTTTGCATTATTTTCTGCACGAGACAGTGTGAGGATGTCAGATGGACCACCATAGTACACCACAGCGCGCACGCCCGGCACGCGATTAGCAACCATGGCTTCACCTTGGCCACTACCACCAAAAATAATAGCAACATCGCTATCTGATCCTTCTGCATTACTCATTGCCACAGCCTGTGCGGCCGGTGCCATGAAATCCGGATAGTCATCGGTCGGATCTACGCTCACTGCTCCATGATCAATACATTCCACGCCTTGCTCAATCAAATGAGCCTTCACCGCCTCCTTATATTCAAAACCAGCATGATCTGCCGCCAAATGGATTTTCATACCCCAATTATACCAATAAAAGGTACCTGACACTATTTATAAAAAAACCGCCTATTTTCATAGTCGGTTATATTTTTTCAAACTTGCGTGCTAGTGGACTCGCTCGATTACTATGCCCGCATTTTTGATGACAGGGTTTCCATCTTCATCAGGATACCCCACCATAAGGCGCTGCGACTGGAGTCCGATCAAAGTATCGGTAGTCATTCCATTTTTTCCAATGGAATATGCTCCTGACCCGGAAAGACCCATGACTTCGTCCTTGTACAACAGCGGTATCCTGATCAAATACAAATCTTTCAATTTGGAAATCTTGGTATTCATTTCATGACCAGGAACACTAGAGGTGGTCTGATTTGGATCCATAAAAGAGGGGGGCATCTTGGTAAGCACGCTTTTTATGTGAAAGCGCAGGATATACGGTTTATCACCATATACCCTATAGCCAGTTACTTCCACTTTTTTGTTCTCAATCGATGATGATGGATCAAGTAGATACGCTGCGTTTGCAGTGTTCGTCGATACTTCTGATTGGTATACAACATCACGATCAGGGTCCGAAATCCAGCCAGCCTGTGAAAGACTGTTGAGACTCTTAGCAAAAGAGTGCTTAACGGTTACGGCATGTACTTCATTGCCGCGATGAACCAATACATAGTTATCATGAGTAAATCCATGAGCAGTCCAATCACTGTAACGATGAATATCTCCACCACTCAATAAAGGACTTTGCAGGGTCTGAAGCTGATTATCAGCAACGATTGAAAATAGTAATCCTCCTCCATGAGGCAGATTTTTAATAGCATAGAGAGTATCTACGCTAACAGTCGCCTCAGGAATTGAACTCCATTTACTGAACACCGCTTCGGCTCCAGGCGTAAATACTACCGGTCCACTATGAGATGAGTTATTCCGGAAATAAACAACGGCAACAAATACTATGATTGCACCGAATAATAACAAGGTTTTTCTGTCCATATTTTTTGTTTTTTGTGTGAAAGAACATTTTATGACAATAGCATATTTATATAAAAAGTCAAGAGAAAAGAGCCTTCGATCAAAGGCTCTTTTCTATCTTGATAAAAGGTACCTGACACTATTTATCAAGGGGGTCTGGTCCCTTATTACTCTATTTCTAATTGGGCATAGGCCAGTCCTTATCTTGTACTACACCGTAGGAGTTATTTGAGTTATAACATGAAAGGAAGTGCCAGGTAACATGGTACTGGCCACCTCCTGGAGAAAAAATGGTTCCTACTTTTTCATTATATAGCTGTATAAGTCCATATATAGAATAAGTTTTTGGATAACAGGCTACGTCACCCGATCCGGCCTTATATCTCTCGTACACATCCAAAGACTTAAAAGGGATTACCGGGATAAAAATCAGAACAAATAAGATAACGATAGTAATTATAAATCCTTTACTCATAGTTATTTTTGTATCGTCTTCCCTGTCTTGATCACATGATCAACCAGTGTGTACGTATACCCCATTTCGTTGTCGTACCAGCCGAGAACTTTGACGAGGTTGCCGCCAACGACGCGAGTCATGGCAAGGTCAGCAATAGACGCATGACGGTTGCCGAGAATGTCGCTTGAGACAAGCGGTTCGTCGGTCACAGCAAATACTCCAGCCCAGCGAGGATCAAGAGCAGCTTTTTTGAGAATATCATTTACTTCTTCGGCAGTAGTAGGCTTCTTTGAAATAAATGTCACATCTACGATAGAGCCCGCCGGTACTGGTACACGAATAGAAATACCATCAAAGAGGTTTGTCAGCTCCGGGTATGCCATAGTCACGGCAATAGCAGCACCTGTAGAGCTCGGTACGATGTTCTGAGCGGCTGCACGGCCTTCACGCAGGTCTTTCTTGCTTGGACCATCAACAAGTGACTGAGAAGCCGTATAGCCATGCACAGTATTCAAAATAGCTTTTTCAATACCAAGGGCCTCATTCATGATGCCGATGAGCGGACTCGCCGCATTCGTAGTACAAGATGCATTAGAAGTAATGTCGCAAGTGCCGAACTTTTCTTCATTTACGCCAAGGAGAATAGTTTCGCCCTGTACTGAGCCGTCGCCGCCTTTTGAAGGCGCAGAAATCACCACGCGCTTTGCTCCATCATCAATATGGAACTTAGCTTTGTCGTATGCAGTGAAGAGACCGGTAGACTCAACTACAACATCAATGCCAAGATCCTTCCATGGAAGCTTGGTGGTATCCTTTTCGGAGATAAATTTCACCATCTTGCCATCGATAGAGAGCCCATCAGCGACAATCTGCACATCGTGATCCCAATTGCGATACACAGTGTCGTGACGCAATAAGTATGCCAAGCTTTCCAATGTACCGAGATCGTTTACTGCTACGATTTCGATTTCTGGACGAAGCCAGGCGATTTTCAAAAATGCTCGACCGATTCTTCCAAAGCCATTAATGGCAACTTTTATCTTTGTATCCATGGCTACAGTATATCACTCTTTATAGAGAGGACTATTCACAACCATTGACTCTTTTAAAAAAAGTAGTATGGTATGAAAAACGCATTCACAATGAACATCTGGACAAAAGAAGTAAAACCTAGCGAAGAACTGAAGCACCCTATCACCCGACCTATCATTAAAGAATTTCTTACTCAACAAACTGCCGAAGAAGCCCTGGCAAATTGTGTCTTTGCATATATTGCATGGAGACACCATGGTATGACTCATATGTTTGAAAGTGCTGTAGATAACTTATTCTTCAAGCCAATGATTGACGTCTTGGAGTTGGATGGACCTCCTTTGTCTATAGATATAACAACAAGAGATTTGGATTATTTTAAGATGCATATTAAAAGATTCATTAAGTGCATCATTGAAATTCAAAAAGTACTCCATGATCCGGTATTTATCGAATCTCAAAAAGAAGAAGATGCGCGCTATGGTCCCGCCGATCCTGTTATGATCTTAAAAATTTCCTTGTTTAGCCAAATTAGTTAAAAATTAAAAAAACCGCAAAGCGGTTTTTTATTTTCTACATCATTTCCTTCAACAGCTTTGTCGCCACCGCCGGATTAGCGCTTCCCTTCGTGGCCTTCATGACCATGCCAACTAATGCCTGCAGCACGGCCTCCTTGCCGCCTTTATATTGCTCTACCATAGCTGCATTGCTATTGATGACCTCTTGAATAATAGGTTTCAGCTCTTCTTCATTATTCTGCTGCAGCAATCCTTCTTGCTTGGCATATTCGATAGGTTGAACCTCTCGATTTTTGACCATCACCGCTAAAATGTCCTTAGCGCCGCGAGAAGTGATTTCACCAGCAGTAACCATAGTGATCAGTTCCACAAATGCTTCCTTTGCTGGAAGTACTGCTTCTGTATCTTTTTTCATCAAGCCGAGTACGTCACTAATAAGATAGTTCGACGCAGTTTGCGCAAATGCTTGGTCCTTCCCCTCTACTGCTGCCTCAAAATAGTTCGCAAGCGCGAGGTCGCCGACATAGAGCTCTACATCGTCTTCTTTCAGACCATAGTCCGCCGCATAGCGAAGGCGCTTTTCCCATGGCAATTCAGGCAGCGCGTTTTGCATATCAGCAATAGGGAAGGCGGAGTGCAATTTCATCTTTGGTAAATCAGGGTCGGGGAAGTAGCGATAGTCATGCGCATTCTCTTTTGATCGCTGAGAAAACGTTGACTGCTTATTCTCATCCCAGCCACGTGTCTCTTGTACGATTTCATCTTCCCGTCCGGCTTCATAGAGAGCAATCATGCGTGCAAGCTCGTGCTCAATCGCCCGTTCTACGCTTCTGAATGAGTTTAAGTTTTTCACTTCGACTTTGGTACCAAACTTCCCTTCTGTATCAGAGACTGAAATGTTTGGCTCTACACGCATTTCCCCTTTTTCTAGGTTTGCTTCTGATACACCCAATGTGCGGAGCAAGAGCTGCAATTCGCGAGCGAACGCCGCTGCATCCTTTGCACTATGAATGACAGGTTCAGTCACGAGCTCCATCAACGGCACGCCGGCACGATTGTAGTCCACAAGTGTGAAATTACCTCTGTCATGTTTTGAGAGGCCAGTATCTTCTTCCAAATGTACGCGCGTAATGCCAAAGCCATTCAGTGCGCCGCCAGAAACGATCGGATATTTGTATTGAGAAATTTGATAGCCTTTTGGAATATCGGGATAGAAATAGTTCTTACGATCAAACTCCGTGAAGTCTGCAATGTTTGAACCAAGCGCTAAGCCAACCGTAATAACTGACTGAACAGCCTGCTTGTTAGCAAATGGCAGGGTACCAGGGTGTGCCATACAGATAGGACAAATGTTTACATTCGGACGATCCTCATCAGGGTCGTTTTTGCAGCCGCAGAACATCTTGCTGGCCGTCTTTAATTCAGCGTGAATTTCCAACCCAATAACTGGGTAATAGGTCTTACTCATATGCTTATTATACATATTTTTTATAAATGGTCAGCTGGCCCTGAGCGAAGTCGAAGGGTTGACGAATTTCTCAGAAGTAGTAATCTAAAGAAAAACAAAAAACTTTCTTTATGACACAATCACAAAACAGTTTCTCGATGCCCGGTGTGGGTTCCGAGGTACGGCAAATGTTCAACGATTATCAACAAGATGTCCCTCTCGACTACGCTCCTCCCCTTAAAAGTAAAGATCCTTTAAAAATCAGGGACCTTTCAAGCAGTCGTTTAACATTTTTAGCCGATGAGCCAGATGAGGACAAAATCCCTGGCACAGCAAAATTAGTTGGTTTTTCTACCTAAAAACATTAAAGAAAAGTTTTTAATTAAGACAAAAAGCCTCGCGATGCATACGAGGCTTTTTTATTTCTTCAAAATATTCACCAATGAATCTTGAAACTCTTTAACACTACTATCGTCAAACAGTGTCACAGCAAAAACAGGTTTTTTCAATTTTTCAAATTTCTTCACAGTCGCAGCAATTGTTTTTTCATCTACTGTATCTGTTTTTGTCAGCAAAATAATTTCTTCTTTCTTATCAAGATCGCCTCCGTATTTTTCCAACTCAGTACGAACAGTTTCGTAGGCTTTCATCATATTAGCCTGCTCAAATGAAATGAGGTGCACTAATACTTTTGTTTTTGAAGTATGACGCAAGAATTTATGACCAAGGCCTTTGCCTTCGCTCGCTCCTTCGATCAGTCCTGGGATATCGGCAATGATATAGCCATAGAGATCACCGAGGTTTGGATCAAGCGTCGTGAAAGGGTAATCACCGACTTTTGCCTGAGCATTTGTGAGAACATTCAACAAGCTGGACTTCCCTGCATTAGGAAAACCGATCAGACCGACATCAGCGATCAATGAGATAGTGACATGGAGCTCTGCTTCTTCACCTGGCTTGCCTGGTGTGGCTTTCTTTGGTGTTTGATTAGTAGAGCTTTTGAAATGTTCATTGCCAAAACCGCCTCCACCGCCAGTCAGAATCTTGAACTCTTGTCCTTCTTTTGTCAGTTCATAGACAGCGCCCGTGGTAACGTTTGTTACAACAGAACCAATAGGGAAGTCGATCGTCAAACGATCGCCATCTGCGCCCTTGAAGCTTCTACTGCCTCCATCTTCCCCATTCTCAGCAAAAAATTCTTTCTTGCTTCGATATTGATCAAGCACGCGAAAGCTGCGCACTGCCCGTATAAAGACATGTCCGCCTCGCCCGCCGTCGCCGCCATTTGGGCCGCCTTTGGGAACGAATTTCTCCTGACGCCAGCGTACGACGCCATTGCCGCCATTGCCCGCTTTGGCTTGAATTGTAATTTCATCTAAAAATGCCATATTTACCCTATCAGCGGAACATTATGCCCCATCCACTCAAGAACCTCTACAATACACTGCTTTGGCTCACGGTCAACTGTTTCCTTTTTGAAATCAGCGCCTGAGGCTCTATCGTGGCCTCCTCCTATACCCATTCGTTCGTGAAGATCTCTGACATTTACACCGCCCGGCAATGATCGACTGGACATACGAACACCTCCATCAGAACGAGGCGTAGCAACAAATCCCCATGTATACCCTTCGACTCTCGGCAAATATTGTCCAATGTAAATATGACTAGCTGAACTCATATCTTCGTCAGTGTATCCGCCTTCTGTAATAACAGCTCTATCAATATAGGTATATTGAACATCAGGCCACCCTGGAACAGATTGATAGGTTGTATTCTTCATCAACTCTTTCAAAAGCGGAATAACACGCTGAGGAATGGTGTTGTAGCGTGAACGCAATGCATCAATAGACGTACCGACATGCTGCAATAATATTTTTGCTACAGAAAATACATCGGCTTGTGCAGGATTGATATGATTGAAACTTCCTGTATCACTGACGATGCCTGCAAGTAATACTTCGGCCAACTCTTTGGTGAGCAATGGTTCAACATCTAATGCACGGAAAATAATCTCGCAGTTTGAGGAAAAATTCGGCAAGACTAACGAAAGTGTAAACGGATCAGGCTGACCTCCATGATGATCAATAGCAACAGTCTTCGGCGCATTCTGTTGAAGAAGTTCGGGAGTTTTTGAAAAACGAGAATAGGAACTACCATCGAGCATAATAAGTAGTTCAACATCGGTAAGCGCAGTAGCGATGTCTGGCACAAATTCTATCTTGTCGAAATATTTAAATGTCTTGTACCGATCTACCTTTTCTCCGGTATACATAATACGAATATCTTTTTCGGGATATTTTGTCGTAAGAATTGTGTACACAGAAAGAACCGAACCGATAGAGTCGTCGTCTGGTGAAAAGTGCGAGGTAATAACGATATGTTGGGCGCCTTCTACAAGAGCATAGAATTGCTCTCGAAAGGCAGAAAAGTCAGGGGTCATATTAGTCGATAAAGTGATTGATAATCCAGTTAATGATTGAGATAACGAACGCACCGATAATGGCGGTCCAGAAGCTTGCTACCGTGAAGCCGGTAATGATGTGCGCGACGAACCAAAAGAAGAGTCCATTGATAATGACAGAAAAGAGCCCAAGCGTCAGGATATTGAGCGGCAAGGTCAGCAAGGTAATAACAGGCTTCACTACCATATTAAGGAAAACCAAGCAGGCTGCAACAATGATTGCTGTCAGAATGCTTTGAACGGTAATGCCTGCCACAAAGTACGGCAATGCAAAGATCGCCAAAGTGACAATAAACCAACGGAGGAGGATCATGGAAACATTGTAGCAATATTTCCCGTTCTTGCCAAAGTTAAAAAATGGTTGTATGGTGTGGAAAAGACAAGCAATGCCAGGATTAATCATTACCGCAGCAGTCACTGAAAGCAATAGGCATGAAGTAGACCTAGAGACAAAAAGAGCAATCAGACAATTTGAAGCCGATGTAGAAAGATTTCGTCAAATTGAATCTGAATACATCGAATTCGAAGAAATACCCATCAAAAAAGTAAGGAAAAATTGGGTAAAAAGTATTATGAATTTCTTATTAAAATAGAGATTCCACCACCTCTTTCACGGTGCCGCCATCAGCGGCGCCGTTTATTTCTTTCATAACTGCCCCAACAAGAATGCCGGCCTTGGCTTTATCAGTAATACCAAGCTCGGCTTTTTTCTTTTCTGCAATAGCGCGGATGTCTGCTTCACTCATTTGCGCAGGTTGGAATTTTTCCAAGAATACGAGCTGCGCCTTTTCGTCTTCAGCCAAATCATTACGGCCACCGGCTTCAAACTGAGAAATCGCATCCTTGCGCTGCTTGATCAGCTTTTGGATAACCTTCAGTGCACCGGCGTCATCAATAGTATCTTGCGGAGTTTTGCCATTTGCTAGCAAATCAGAAGTGAACGCGCTCAAGACCGCACGGTAGGTATCTAGCGCTGCCTGATTCTTCTCTCTCATGGCATTTTTCATATTTTCTCTTACTTCTTCAGCGATTGTCATATGTAAAAGTATAGCACAATTCCCTTTCTTTTGACTTTTAAGCTATTTGTGACATAATAAATGAAATCATACAAATATGAATAACAGGAGAAGTTTTATTGTTGTTTTAGGAACCTGTGACATGGGCATGTCGCTCGCCCGCCTTGCTCGCATAGAGCATTTAGTGGAAACCTTGCATGCTCACATGGTATGCAGTGCCCCAGAGCGATATCACGACCGTGCTGAAGCACTGCTCGAAAGAGTACAAAAAGACGTACAACAACGCCTTGAGCTAAGCAGAAAAATGGCCGAGGAATTTCAAGTAATACATGCAGCAACTGCTATCCAAATAAGGAAGGACATTGTCTTTGATAAATCTGCACTATTTAAAAAGCATTACTTCCCACCCTCACCTATTCTCTCGCAACTGAAAGCACCATTTTTCCATAAAAGTCGTGCTCGATCGCACTTATAATCCCACAAAAATGGGATTATTTTTTATGTTACAATTACCCCATGAAAATCGTCTTTTTTGATACGGAAACAACAGGAAATACTGCCACTGACTATTTGTGTCAGCTTGCTATTAAGGAACGCGGCGTAGCTGAGCCTATTGTTGATGCTATCTATAAGCCGCCAGTACCTATCCCTTTCGAATGCTCCGCTATTCACCATATTTCCAACAAAATGGTTGCCGATCGTCCTGCGTTTAAGGATGCGCCTGAGTATGCAGCAATAAAAGCTTTGCTTGAAGACGAAAACACTATTTGCGTGGCGCACAATGCTGCATTTGATGAGCAGATTTTGAAGAATGACGATATCGTCATAAAAAATCTTTTGTGTACCTTCAAGACTATTCGCGTACTGGACGAAGAAGAAGGAAAATTCATCATGCATAAGTTGCAGTACCTGCGGTATGCCCTTGATATTGATTTGGATGTATCTTCGCATGAAGCATTGGCTGATGTTTTAGTCTTGGAAAGACTTTTTGAATACGAACTAGCTGAAGTCATGAAGAAATGGAGTTGTGACGAACAAACAGCATTGGCAAAAATGATGGAAATGACTCGCCAGCCTCTCTCTATCAAAACATTCAATTTTGGTAAATATAATGGCAAGACTGTGGCAGAAGTGGCTTCAACTGATATCGGCTATCTCTCTTGGTTGCTCGATCAGAAACGCAAAAATGAAAAAGATGAAGCTGATTGGATTTATACGCTAGAAAAATACGTGAATTAAAAAGTCTCCTGCCACAACTGTGACAAGAGACTCCATTACTTTTTTGCTGACCCGTTTTTTTGAGATCCATTCAAGCTTCCGTTAAGATGACTTTTTTGATGCATCATTGGCATTAATACTCTCATACCAACTGCAATAAATACTTCACGACTAATAGTGGGAATATGCATTCCTGCTGAACCTATTTTGAAGGTAGCATTATCGGAATAGCAACGAATGCCCTCTTTTTCCAGCCCATCATACATTTGTCCAAGCACTTCTTTGATAGAAAGTTTCACTAGCGTTAAACTTCCGATCATATCCTCTAGCTGACTGGTCAGTGCCTGCATCTTTACGATTTCATCCACCAAAATGGGCGCAGTCGGCAGCTCAATTGGTTCCGTCTGTTCATCATCAAAGATAAAATCAGTAAAGAGTACATTAGCTTTCTGAAAACTAACTGTGCATCGCAATTTTGCAGAGACAACAATTTCCTTAAAGAAATCAATACTTTTTTCTTTTAAGCTTTCTGATATTAAGAAAATCAAGATAGTCTTTCTTTGATCAGATGCGCGGATATTAAAATCATTCTGTTGAGCCATAGTACCACTTACAAGGTACTTATATGATCTCTTAGCAAGCTCATCCATGATGGCTTCCTTTGCTTTATTGATATCGTTCATAAGATCTAGTTTTTTTGAAAATTACTACAAAAATAAGGGTGTGTCAATTATGCTACACTATAGCCATGCAAATCGCGTATATCATCATCGGAATAGTGGTGGGTGTAGCAGCAGCGGTATTTGTTTTATCTAAAAACAAAAAGCAAATGCCTGAAAGCTCTGACAGCAGTACCGGCTTCACCCTTCTCATGCAGCAAGTCTCAGAACTGCAAAAAACAGTAGATCAAAAGCTTGGCGAATCGGAGAAATCTATCCGTGAGTCAATGATGCATCAGTCTAATCAATCAAATCGCATCATTACGGATATTACCGAGCGTCTCACCCGCCTCGACGAGACCAATAAGCAGGTCGTGGGCTTCGCCAATGAATTGCAGCAATTGCAGGACATCTTGAAGAATCCAAAGCAGCGCGGCGTGCTTGGTGAATACTATTTGGAGACGCTTTTGAAAAATGTGCTTCCACCTGGCAGTTACGCTATCCAGCACCCATTTCCTGACGGCACTATTGTCGATGCAGCAGTGTTTGTGAAAGACAAAGTTATACCGATTGACTCAAAGTTTTCATTGGAAAATTATAATCGTCTCGTTGAAGCGCGTGATCCTGTATTGAAGGAACGTTTGGAAAAGCAATTCGTAAATGACCTGAAGGAACGCATTACTGAAACATCGAAATATATTCAGCCAGAAAACGGTACGATGGAGTTCGCGTTCATGTTTATTCCGCATGAAGCTATTTATTATGACTTGCTTGTAAACAAAGTCGGCGCATTGCAGGAAGAAAATGAAAATCTTATTCAACGCGCAGCGAGCAGATACAAAGTGATCATTGTCTCCCCTACTTCTTTCCTTGCATACTTGCAGACTGTCCTTCAAGGTCTAAAAGCCATGCAAATCGAAGAATCAGCAAAGGAAATCCGCAAGCGCATTGAAGAGCTCTCTCGCCATTTGGCAAGTTATGAGGAGTATCATAACAAAGTCGGTACGACACTAAAGACCGTAGTGAATCATTACAACTCCGCTACTAAAGAACTGAAAAAGGTAGACAAAGACATGTATCGCATCGCCGGCGACGAATCTACTCGTCTTGAGGAAGTTTCTACTATTGAAGCTGATATCGAACGAACGACGGAATAAATAACTATTTAAAGATGCCTGGATTTGCGATGGCTTTGAATACTGAGATTGGAACCTTTACAGTTTGAGTACCAGCTGCGTATGGGGCCACGTCGTAAGGATCAAAGATGAATGTCACGCCATCACTTTGCACAGTGAAGCTTGCGTAGTTGTCTGGAGTTGGAGCAGTGCCTTCTTTGATCATATCAGTATCGGCATATTGGATGGTGCTCAATTGTTTTTGTACGTATGGAGCGATAGTACTGAGTCCGGCATTGCCATTAGTAAAGAGACTGGAAAGCAAGATTAGCTGTCCTGTCGGAGAAAATGAGAAGGTCTTCGTAGACTGAAGATCGTGTGCACCACCAGTATAGACATCGCTGTTAAAGACGAAGTTGTCGGCATTGTTATTCTTTTCTTCCTTGTATGTGATAGTAAGAGACAGCCCATCTGCTTCTGCTGGTGCAGTACTTGCTCCAGTTCCCGCTGCCCATGATGTATCACTCTTGAACTGCGTAATACTGTCCTGAACAAATGTTTTGAAGTATCCGGTAATAACATCATCTTTCACGACAGGATAGGTAGCGCTAATATTGTAGTAGCTTCCATTGTCATTGATATTCTGATCGCTCTGCTTTGCTGAAGGCCACTGTGCAGTATTAGTTGGCACAGGAGTATTTTCTGAAACAGGAGGCGGAACGACATTTCGAGCCGAACGATGCGTATATACGATTACACCGACAAGCAAGACAATTGCGACTGCAGAAATAATAAGTGTTGTTTTTGAAATTTTTGTATTACCTTCTTCCATACTACCACTGTACTTTTATTGAGAGTGACTTGTCAAACTGCGGATCCCCAGATGGGTTGGAGTTTTTCAAAATAACATAGCCATAGGTAGGACCATTGCCACTCTTCATACTATTTGTATCAAATGGAATATCGGTGGCGAATGGCACATAGTCCGCAGTTGTCCAACTACTCTGAGCTTGTGCTTGGCCTGTTGCAACGACATTGCCATTAAGGTCGGTAATAGAAACAGGAAATACTCCTTCAAAATACCAATTGCCGGTAGCCTTACCTGTGATCTTCAGCGGTGATGTAATAATCTGACCCTGAACAAGGTTGTCCACCATGATTTGGTTGTTCTGTATTGGTGCTGGCGCTCCCGGCACATCAACTGGCGGTTGTGCACCACTATTTGTTGTCTGCGGAGCATTCACCTCCAGCGTATGAATAACACCCCATAGCGAGAACGCAAATAAGCCAATAATAACGATCAGAAGATATCGTTTTTGCATATCCTATATTATACACTAGACCGACGCGGTGAACCCAAAGCGTGGCTTTCCGAAATTACGAGAAATCATTTGGTTGTGAAAAGCAGTATCGCTACACTGGAGTTAGTACTCAAATAAAAAATGCCCCGACGTACAATACGCGGGGTCATTTCAATTAGTTCATGCTGGTTTCAAGTCAGCAAGGATTTTCCTTAGTTCCACAATACAAGGTTCACTTTCAAAATCTACAACTTCCTTTTCTTGCATTTCTCTTCGCAATTCTAATAAGACATCGGAAATTACCTGCTTTAAGTCAAACTGTTTAACGAAGTCGGAAAATCTTTTGTGCATTAGTGCAGAAGACCCTCCTTGAAATCTAACAAGATGTCTTTCTTTGATGCCATATCTGCCCTTACTCTCTCTGGGATACGAAGCCCTGCCAAGATAATCCAAGCCATATAGTTGGTCAGACACAGCCCAAATCACCAATGTGTTGAGTTTTCCATCAATGACATAGGTGATGATTGTGGAATTACCTTTACTAGAGCCGTCATAATCTCTCCATTCAATATCAGTCATGGCGTCTTTCAGCCATGTGCCGACAAGTGGAAGAAACTGGGCAATAAGGTAAGTCAGTATCGGGGTGAGATAGACATTTTTTAGAGTTTTTTGAAGGTCAGGAAAATCAATTTTTAAAGAATTAACATCGTAATCATCCATGATGGTATGTTTTTTGTTTGCTTCACCTTACCATCTATTACTTGACTTGTCAATATATTGTGCTATTGTGAAGAAAACACTAAAAATTAAAGACATGAAAAAATGGTTCATACAGAAGAAGTGGTTTCGTGATTACTTCCCTGCCAGTTACTTCGTAAAGGTGAATGGGGTCTGGAGTAAACATACAGAAGACGAATTTCAAAAGCTCAACTTTGAAAAAGGCCAGAAAATTGAGGATGTTACTGGTCCAGGCATGCACTTTTGGATTTATTGCCAAAACAGCAAATGCAAAAGTGTCCTCAACATTGGAAACTCCTTCCTTGGCGAATTGCAGCTCAGTGACAGAGATGTCTGGAGTTACAAATGCAGTTGCTGCGAAATGGAACAGTATTACATTCCTGAAGGCCCTATGGCGATAGGATGTGACAAAGAAGGTGTTCCATTGTCATCAGTATCATTTGCATGACCGAACAAATATTTGAAAGCTTCCTGATAAGGGGGCTTTTTTGTTTTTAACTTTTGGAAAATTGAAGAGTTCATCATCTGGTGCTCACAAATTACTATGAATAATCCTACAGGGAATGATCCCGCAGTTACTAGCTATAATTTTTCGCAACACGTTGTGTGCTCAAATTCTAGCAAGTACTGCTGGACGCGGCTCGCCTCCGTTCCAGGTATTCACGGTATGGCTCCGCCGGTTC
>DATJJU010000005.1:0-14035 GCA_035491955.1 Minisyncoccota bacterium
GGCGCAAAATGAAAAACTGTTAAACACTCAGTGTTTAACAGTTTTTCATTTTGTGCCCCCAGCAGGATTCGAACCTGCGACCGTCTCCTTAAAAGGGAGCTGCTCTACCGACTGAGCTATAGGGGCAATTTCTATGCAAAACAAGAAGTATTGCAAATGGCGTCAAAAACTATACCATGCAGGGTACATGAAATCAATGGAGAATGCATATAAAAGAATACTGATTTTGCCTGATATTAGAAGTGCGCAAAATGTTGGCTCGCTGTTTCGTACGGCTGATGCCTGCGGCATTCAGGAAATATATTTGGTTGGCATTACCCCTGCCCCAACCGACAAGTTTGGTCGCGCAAATAGTGCTATTGCGAAAACTGCGCTTGGTGCCGAGCAAACTATTCCATGGAAATATATTGCAACACTCGCTCCACTTCTTACAAAACTCAAAAAAGAAAATGTGAAGACTATTGCAATCGAACAATCAGATCGATCTATTGATTATAAAAAAGTAAAAGGATCGAAGTCTGTGGCATTTATTTTGGGTAATGAGGTAGATGGTTTGCCAAAAAAGATTTTAGATAGAGTGGATATTGTCGCAGAAATCCCTATGTCCGGTAAAAAGGAATCCTTGAATGTTTCCGTAGCGGGCGGCATTGCTTTATTTAGAATATTAAATATATAAAACCACTATATTCCCGCCAATCTCACTGCTACGAAAATAATAGCTGCCCCAATGATAGTGGCGGCAGTGGTCCAGCGAGTAGGGTGTCCGTGAAAGCTTTCCGGCAAAAGGTCGCTTGCGCCAATATAGAGGAAGAAGCCAGCAAAGATTGCTAGTACTACTGACAATACTGATTCCGGCAACGCAAAGAATAGTGTAGAAATGGCACCAACCACAGGAGCAAGCGCGTCTACCAGAAGCCATTTTCGTGCCTCATTGCCCTCTCCTCTATTTTTGAAAATGAGATTCACTGTATTAATGCCATCAGAAAAATCGTGAACCAATACTGCCGTTGCTACAATCAATCCAACTTTTGGTGAAACCTGAAATGCCAAGCCAATAGCAGCACCATCGAGGAAGCTGTGGATAGAGAGGCTAAGCGCACCCAACTTGCCTCGTGATGTCGCTTCGTGTTCATGATCGTGAGTATGGTTATGAGAGTGCAGAATGACCGATCTATCTAGTACCATGAAAAAGAGAAAGCCTGCTGCGACAAATGCCAGCATGGTAGGGATACTATGATAGAGAGATCCTAAACCGAGCGCCTCCGGCATCAGATCAGCAAAAGCCACGCCAATGACAGCACCAGCACTCAATCCTAAAATAAGATGCAATTTATCTTTGAGGTGAATAGCAACAAAACCTCCTAAGAGGGTTGCTCCAAATGCGCACAGGCTGATGAGTAGTATTGTTGCAGTCATATATTTAATTGCAAACGATTTGCATTTATGTATACTACAGCCATGAAGAAACAAATGCAACCAATCGATGTAGAGTCATTGCTGCAAGATAATGGTTTCAAGCGAACACCTCTTCGCATTGCCCTCTTGGAAGCGCTTGCCAACTCCTCTGCCCCGCTCTCAGTAGCTCAGCTTGTACGCAAGACAAAAAAGCTCGGTGCTGATACCGCAACCCTCTATCGAGCATTGAATGCATTCGAAGAAGAAGGCCTGGTACACGCACTGAATGTCGATAAGACAAAAGTGCTCTACGAGATCGTCCGACCAAAGACTCACTTGCACCACATCATGTGCGATTCATGCAATGCCGTAGAATCTGTAGCCTTTTGTGTAAAAAGTCTCAATCAACAAGTAGTGAAGCAATCGCGCCAATTCAAAAAAATTCACAGTCATCAGTTAGCATTTGTTGGGACTTGCAGAAAATGCCTTCGCGCGGTACGTTAGTAGATATGAAAAAACAAAACAGTAGTTGGATTTGGATAGTAGTAGTCCTTGTTATTATCGGTGCTCTTATTGCTTTTCTTGTTATTGAAGGAAAGAAGCCGGGCAAGTATGACTCATTTGCAGAATGTCTCTCAAATAGCGGAGCAAAAATGTATGGCGCATGGTGGTGCCCTCACTGCGCAGCGGAAAAAGCTCTCTTTGGTAAGTCAGCAGAAAAGCTTCCGTATGTAGAATGTCAGACTCAGGCTCGTACCCAAAACGCTACTTGCGATGCTATGGGCATTACTGGCTACCCAACATGGATCTTCAAGGACGGTAGCCGTCTTCAGGGCGAGCAAACATTCGAAACCCTCGGTGCTAAAACCAATTGTCCAGTTCCAACCAACTAATACTATGTCTACTGTAGATATCTTCAATACCCTTACTGCCGGCGGAGCACTGGTAATCCTTATTTTCCTAGTACTGCTCGTCGTAGCCTGGCTGACAGAAAACCCTATTGCTGCCTGGACTGCCGAACATGCCGGTACCATCCTTCGTATTATCTTTGCTGGAGCTGTTATTGGAAGCCTTGTTTATTCCAACTACTTCGATTACACACCTTGCTTGATGTGCTGGTACGAACGCATCTGCATCTACCCTGTAGCTATCTTATTGTTTACAGATAGCATTAGAAAAAGTGCTCTTTTGCAGCGCCAAGTGCTACTGTTGAGCAGCGCCGGATTCCTTTTAGCCTTATATCACAACTTCATTACGGTATTTCCTAATGTTAGTGATGCGGTGTGCGAAACAAGCGGAGTAAGTTGCCAGACCCGTTATGTCTATCAATTTGGCTTCGTTTCTATCCCAATGATGTCGGCCATTGTTCTCCTCTCTGGCATTCTCATTACCGTCCTCGTAATGCGTTATCCACACAAGGAGATTGCTAAATAAGGCTATTCTTCATACAATAGATACAAGACCAGTTCTTTCCTCCGTATTCATCAGGCGGAAAACATTGGCTATATCTATCCAATGCATAGCACATTTCGATAGCACCTTTATAAAATAAACAAAAACCCCAATCAAAACTCGTATCTATTTTTTCCAAATAAATAGAATACCCTCTACAAGGCTCTGGTCATACACCAGGGTCTTTTTATTGCAACAGTACTTTTTCAATAGCTAAAACGAGTGGGGTGCCATGAACCCATGCGTTAGCATGCGCTTCAATCATACTTGTGTACAAAAGGTGGTATGGGCCATTATTGCTTTTTTCTTTCAATGCCAGATCGCGGACTTTCCAATACAGCATGCCGAGAATAGCTTCTATGGGATATTGAGCAATAGCATTTTGATATGCCATCCATCGATCTTTTTTCGGTAAGCTAAGAAGTGAAGTAACACCAAAAAGATTTTCTTTTTTTACCGGCGCTTTCTCTTTTTCATCCGCATGGACTATTGCTCCCTGCTTTTTTGCAGCAGTAAGAAACGGCTTTGACAATCCCAGCTCTTCGAATACAAAAACAGACGGGCTGGCAATTAATTTTTTCATTAGTTCTGCTGTGAGATCTTTTTCTTTTGTATCAAGCACGAACTGCGCATGAATAAATGTCGTATCAGAATTAAACAGTGATGGGAAAACATACTGCTCTAGATCAGCGATACTGAGCACTATGTCGTCAAATGTAATAACATCAGTTGGCGCATACTGATCAAGCAGCTCTTCAAGATGCTTTTTGCGAAATGGTTTTGATTGCGAAGTGATAATGGTAAGCATTAGAAAACTTTTGGTACTGATTGCTTGTATTGTTTATATTGATCGCCGTATTGCGCATGAAGTATTGCTTCGTATTTTTTGAAAAAAATATCCGAAATGAAATATCCCACGAGTGCTGTTGCAAGAAAAATAATTGATCCACTGATAGCTGCGTACCCTCCGATCAAAATAAGAATGCCGATCTGCGTGGGGTTGCGCAAGAAGCGGTACGGTCCTCGTTCAAAATATGGCGTACTGCTTTTCACGCCTGATGTTGCTTGTGCCCACCAGATAAGAATAGTTCCAGCCGCGAAACACAACACTGCGATAATTTGCCCATGAGAGGTTGGCGTACCTATAGGAAAAAAATTGTCAGCAAAAAGGCCGACGATACTGAAGATGAAGTAAATGGCATAGGAGCGCGCCAGTGCAAACTGAAGAGATCGATGATTGTCCTGATGTTCCATAGTATTATTTTAACTCATCTAAGCGCTTTCCTGTACCGATAGAAACTCCGAGCGGTACAAGGGGTACGGTAACAGGAATCGGCGATCGCTCAAAAACATCCACCATGGCTTTTTCAATGATTTTCTCTGCTTCTTTTTGCACGCCTTCTTCCACTTCATACACCAACTCATCGTGAATCTGGAGAATAAGGTGAGCCTTATCTGCAAGACCAGCCTTTTTCATATCCTCGTCAATAAGCTTAATAGCGATCTTCACGATATCCGCATTTGTTCCTTGGATAGGCGCATTGGTAGCCATGCGCTCAGCAAAGGCCCGGAGAAATGGCGCACCGGCATTAATGCCTGGGAAGTATCGGCGGCGGCCGAAGATAGTTTCTGTGTAGCCATGCTCTTTGGCATAGGCTTTAGTATTCTCAAGGTAGTCACGAATTTTAGGAAAGGCTTCGAAGTACGCATTATAAAAAGTCTGTGCCTCGGCGCGAGTAGAACCAAGATTCTTCTGAAGAGCAGTAATGCCCATGCCATATAAAATACCGAAGTTAATAACCTTGGCTTTGCGTCGCATATCATTGGTCACCTCTTCAAACGGTACATGAAACATCGATGACGCTACTGACATATGGATGTCCTCCCCTTTTTTAAATGTTTCTATCAGCTTTTCATCGCCAGACAGCATCGCTAGTACGCGAAGCTCAATTTGAGAATAGTCACTACCGATATACATGTTGCCAGGACCCGCCATGAAACCGTGACGAATTTCCTTGCCAGAATTTCCTTTGATAGGAATGTTTTGAAGGTTCGGATTCACAGAAGAGAAT
Organism: Minisyncoccota bacterium; assembly: GCA_035491955.1. Taxonomy (GTDB): domain Bacteria; phylum Patescibacteriota; class Minisyncoccia; order Phycocordibacterales; family UBA9973; genus UBA4124. The sequence continues at coordinate 4,920 of DATJJU010000005.1, forward strand.
CTTCCCGTTGCAGCACCATTTTGCAAGAAGGTTGCGTGTACTCTTCCATCCTCCTTTACGTGACCAAGCAATGCTTCAACATAGGTAGTGAGAAGTTTCTGTATTTCACGATAGTCTAAAATAAGCGGAATGACCGGATGCGCATCTCGAAGCTCTTCAAGCTGTTCAGCATTAGTAGTATACGCACCGCTCGCCTTCTTCTTGCCCTTCGGAGAAAGGCCCAGCGTGGTGAACAAAAGCTCGGACATTTGTTTTGGAGAATTAAGATTGATCGTTACACCTGTTTGTTCAGAGATAGAACTCTCAATTTCTGCAAGCTGTGCTTTCATACGCTCTTGCAGCATGCTGAAATATTCCTGATCAATCATAATGCCGAAGTCGGTCATACTCTCTACAATAGGAATAATTGGTTTTTCAATCTTCTCAAATATAGGGAGTAGCGATCGACGCTTTAGTTCCGAGAGGATAACTTCGTATGCCTCCTTTAATGTCTTCTTGCGAGTGCGTTCCAGAATAAGATCGTATTGAGGATTATTCTGTTCGGATGACAGCACCCATAATGCAATAGATGCTTCTCTCAATAATGTAGGATCAACATCTTCTTGTACTGTCGCGATTTCAAAATTAAACACTCTTTTTGCGCGAGCTACTAAACTAGAAAATTCGTATTTTGCCAAAAGGTCTAGTACGACTTTTTCATCCAAGCTTTCTTTGAAATTCTTTTCAGGCAATTCGTATTCTATCGGGGCATCGAGACGGATAGTGGCAAGTGTTTTTGAAAAGAAGGCATCGTCTTTGTGTTCGAGAAGAAGGTTGATGATACGATCGCTTAATCCGGCCTTCTTGCCATTTGCAGGATCTTTTTCCAATGCCTCATACATTTTTTCTATAGTGCCAAAATACTGCAAGATAGTAGTCGCAGTCTTTTCTCCAATACCAGGTACGCCAATGATGTTGTCAGATGGATCACCGCGTAGACCTTTGTAGTCGATAAGTTGTAGCGGCTTGAAGCCATAGCGCTCCTCTACTCCAGCTTCATCATACATCACGGTATCATTTACACCCTTCTTTAATGTGAAGACCTGGACCTTTTTATCATCAACCAACTGCAGAGTATCCATGTCGCCAGAGGCAATAATAATTGATAGTCCATCAATCTGCTTTAGCTTTGCAACAAGCGTACCGATAACATCATCAGCCTCAAATCCTTCTGCATCTAAGACTGGTATGCCGAGTGCATTAAATACTTCCCGAGAACTGATAAGCTGCGTAACAAGATCATCATCGGCTTTCATTCGTCCAGCTTTATAGTTCTCATACGCATGATGACGGAATGTTGGCTTCGGGAGATCGTAAGCAGCAACAATATAGTCGGGTTTCAAATCTTCAATAATGCGAATGATCATTGAGAGCAACCCGTACAATGCACCGGTTGGTACGCCTTGGCTATTAGCAAAGCTTGGTAAGGCATGATATGCACGATGAATAATAGCGTGAGAATCAAGAAGTACTATTGTTTTTTGTGAATCACTTTTTTTCATAATTACATTTTCTTAATGGTGCGCTGATCACCATCATGAGAAATAAAGAAGTGGTACCTGTCGCTAGGCAAGGCCTCACGAATACGTTCCGGCCATTCAACAATAACGAGAGTCTTCGGCTGGGCAAGTATATTTTCCCAGCCAAGCGGCTTCAGTTCATCATTTGATTCAATACGATAGGCATCGATATGTACAAGTTGATCAAAAGGACTATCTACTGGATCATAGAACTTTGCAATCACAAATGTTGGGCTGATGACAGTTTCAGCAACGCCAAGCTTTTTTGACAAGGCTTTAGTAAGAGTGGTTTTACCTGCTCCAAGATCTCCCTGAAGCGCTAAAACAGTAGCACCAGTGTCAGAAGGAGTAAGTACTTGAAGTACTTCTTCGGCAATGGTTTCAATTTGGTCCTCTGTGTAACCTTTTTCCATAGTGGGATTCTAACATAGATACAAAGGAAAAGGCCGATCCCTTGCGGGATCGGCCTTTTGCCTATTTTTACCTATTACGCTGCCTTTGGCGGCTCCTGGTTCTTTCGGTAGAGAGAACGAGCGAGCACGATAAGGGCAAGGATGACAAGGATGAGGAGCAACCATTCCAAGAGAGTACTTGGGAGGAAGCCTGCGAAACCGAACACACTTGCACCGAGCAACGCAGGACAATCATTAGAGATTGTGATCAAAGAGTAAGCGATAGCCTGCTCCTGAGCGTGACTGATAGGGTTAGTGTAAACGATTGTAGCAGTGATCACAGCGAGCTTACCGAGTGATGCCTGGTTGTTCACCTGAGCATGCACAGTAACACTTCCCTGTTCGCCTGGCTGCACATCGCCAAGACTGATAGTTAGTGTACGATCAGTAACATCATAGTCACCTTGTGAACTAGACGCATAGGTCAATTCACCTGGGAAAGTAATGCGGAGCACAGTGTTCTGCAAATCCTGATTACTAATGTTCTGATAGTTCACAGTGTAGTCAATGTCGCCACCGATACACATGTGGTCAAAGTCACTATCAACTTCAAGCTTGAACAATGAAGGCTGACTCTTCGCTACAAGACCGTTGTTAGTTGTAACAGTACGAGACTGAACAATTACGCGAGTTGGTGGAGTATATACAGTTGCGCCAGGAGTAGTGAATGGTACGATGCTGCCGTATGCAGTGCCGCCCTGATTCTGTACTACTGCACGATAGTAGTAGGTGCCGTGTGGTACCAAGCCACTAATGTTTGCACTGTAAGGATTACTTCCTGATGAACCGACAGTCTGACTGTCAGTGCGCTGTCCGAGTCCGGTTGATGTACCGTATTCGAACCATGCACTTGTGCCACCGTATGAAGTGTTTGGAATAGCGATACCGTTCAAAACAGCAGCGTATGAATTCAAGACACTTGCAACAGTAGTAATAGCTTGAGGCTGTGCGTAGTTATTATTGTTGTTATATGGCTGATTAACAGTCACATATACAGACTGTGATGAACCTGAACAGTTATTACCCTGGAATGAGATAGTGTAGCTCGTTGAAGAGTAAGGACTGATTGGCATGCTGCCATATGCAGGCTCTGTGCCGAAGCCAGAGATGTATACATAGTTAGTACCACTTGCACTCCAGTGAAGTGTAGTAGTCTGACCAGCGGTAATACTGTTGCTATCAACGTAGAATGAGTTGATTGAACAGTAGTTGTTGTTACCACCATTGTATACAGTAACTGTTACGCTCTGTGACTGACCACCCGGGAAAGCTGTAAGAGTGTATGTCTGACTATATGTTGGGTATACAGCCTGGCCACCATTTGCCTGAAGGTTGTTGTAAAGACCAGAGATATTTACATAACTACAGTGAGTAGTGCTCCAGTTCAAATTACTTGAGTTGCCATAAGTGATAGCACTAGGACTTGCAGTAAAGCTGTTGATTACACAACTGTTGTTAGTGTTGCCGTTGTTCACAGTAACAGTAACGCTCTGAGTTGCGCCGCCTGGGTAAGCTGTAAGAGTATAAGTTTGAGTATATGAAGGAGAAACGTTCTGACTACTGCTTGCAGTAAGGTTATTACCAACACCTGAGATATTTACATATGTACAGTGTGAGGTATTCCATGCAAGATTGCTTGAATTACCCTGTTGGATAGTACTTGGACTTGCAGTGAAACTATTGATAACACAAGTGTTGTTGTTTCCACCACCATTGTTTGTAACAGTTACTGTTGCAGTAGCTGTCGCACCACCCGGATACGCTGTAAGCGTATAGGTAGTAGTGTTTGTAGGAGTTACTGTGTAACCACTGTTATCAGTAGCGAGATTTGTTCCCACACCTGAAATGCTTACAGAAGTACAGTTAGTAGTTGTCCATTTCAAACTACTTGTACTGCCAAGCGCGATGCTTGTTGGGTTCGCAGCAAAGTCGTTGATAGTACAAGTGTTTGTAGGTGGAGGTGTTACTGTTCCATTTACACGGAAACGAACAGTAAGAACAACCTGTACACCAGGAGCAAGATCTCCCACACTAAAACCTGAACCAAAAAGTTGAGAAATATTAACTTCTTGAGGAGTACTGTCTCGATTAGTACGCCAGTCCGCGCGCTGGTCGCCACCAAGCTCAGTAATGGTTTCTGTTTGTGACAAAGTCACAGTAGCTGTTCCTGTAGTGCGAGGAGCATTTGTTGCTGCTCCACCGCCATAAAAGGTTACAACTGATCCATTGCGACTAGGCTGAAGGCTAAGGGTTACACCCTTCGCTGTTTCATTACTAGTATTGGCAACAGAAATCTGAGCCGCGATTTCATCTCCCGGCTTAGCAGTTGCACTTGTTGACCAACAACCAATGCCTGCACCGTACCCACAAGGGTTAGTAGTAACATTACTTGCTGTAATAGTAGGAAGTGTCCCACTACCAGAATTCAAACTAGCGTCAGCAAATGCTGGGCTTGTATATACTGTCACCCCAATTACGAGGGCTAAAATTGATATAATTACTTTTTTCATACTTGTTTTCTCACTTATAATTTCTTTGTTTGACTTCTGTACCATACAATATTATGGCAAATAAGTCAATTTCACTCTTCGGCTCCCCATCGACAAATGAGGGGCTCAAGAATAAAGAGAACGTAACCCATTTAAATGAATTAACGTTCTCTGATTTGTTTTAATGTCCAAGATGAAAGGAAAAACTTGTACCTATCATTGGAGCTCGCCTACCTGGAATGGTTAGCGTCGGACCATTAGGAGTATCTCCTCCAGAACCTGGTGTCCATGGCGAAGTATTACTGTCATGAACCCATTTGTTGTTGTAGGAGTGATCGTGCTGCTTTTTTAAATAACAAGCAACACCTCCTCCAACGATTCCGATCAGAGCTGGTATCCATACGGCTTTGTTTCTGCCAAACCATGTTCTGGTATCGACAGTAACAATAGTACTTAATCTCAGGTTATCGCAACCTGTTAAGACATACCGTACGTCCCACACTTTTGCAGTACGCCTGGTTTCTACATCAGGATGCACATCCAGCTTATCGTAAAAGCCTGGTACTACACCTTCAATCCTGTTGTCAGTACTGTCGGTAATAGTAAATTCGTGCTGTGACCGTGATTTCCATTTCAACGTAACAGTATATATACCGTTATTATTGAGAATTGATCTCGTAATTAATCTTACTGGGATTGCATGGAAATCACTGGCAGTACAAGGCTGTGGCCTGATTGATGTAATCGCAGGAGGCGCAGAATAAGGAATCGGAGCAGAAGGTAACGGACGAGCAGCTTTTCTGATAACTGTTTCGTGGATTGTAAAAATAGCATTTAAACAATCTGCGAATATCATAGCTTTTGCACCCGTTGTGATGTGGGTGATTGTTGCCACTACCCGAAAGTCTTTATTCTGGCTTGCCCATGAAGTTTCAGGGTCTCCTCTGCGTTGAATAATTTCTCCGTGTCCCCCTAGAACGAAATATGCGTCTTCGTGGTTTTCACAGAAATCTGTCCAGGCTTTGGTGTTTGTGTAATAGACGTCATAATGAACATCATATTCTCCTTTGCGATCTTGGTAAAAAGGTTCATGCATTTGATCAGCAATACCTTCAACCGCCTGTTGTGATACTGCGGCATAGTCAATAGGTTTACCATCTATTCTTGACCGGATAATAGTCGCAGATTCTTCAGGTGTTCCAAAAAGGAACTTCTCACAATTGGTTTTAACAACTTCTGGGTCGTTTTCCCTTTGAGCCTTAATAGTGGCGTAGCCGTGTCCTTCGAAGCGAACTTGACGGACTTGGCGATTTTGAGCGCCAGCAGAAAGGTTTGCGCAGATGCCGATTAAGAACATCATGGCACTAAAGATAAGTTTTTTCATGTTATAGAGCTTTTGTTTTTGTTTCTTTTCATTATCGTATCATATATTATCGATTTTGTCAATGGGTCCCCCTGCCCCCTCCCAAGGGCCCTAAACGGGTCTTAAATAAGGCCTTGACAAATAGTATTTTGTTTGTTATACTACGAAAAAATCACCAAACGACAAAACACATTGAAAACATGAGAAAAATAATAGTACTTATTGTTGCAGCAGCCTGTATGGTGTGTGCAAACTCTTGCAGTGTCCAACAGACCTCAAATCTACCCCAACGCGACTCGATAGCTCCCCCTAAAAAGGTTGTTGCGAGACAAGATGTCAACGGATTTGGCGGTCTGCTCGTCTTGCATCCTGTAGATAATATTGTTAAAGGAAACGGTAAATCCTACTCATTCTTTTACGATTATCAAAACAAGTACCTGAATTTTACTGACGATGAGAAAACGTATACGGACTCCAGGGACTATCTTCCTGAGGTTATAAACGTTAATACATTGGGGCGCGGTATTGAATTTATTTCAATGTCAGCCCGTCCTTTTGCAAGCTTCACAAAAGAGCTGAGAATGGAAATAGCGGAAAAATCAGGGATTGATTTTAACAAGATCAATGACTACCAGATCGCAAGTGTGTCGAGCATGCAAATAGTTCGCAACCCGATGCTAAGCATGCAAAGACTGCTTGATATGTTGGAACATAAAAACTATGGCACGGAGACAGCTACAGACGGACGTACAAAAGTTGCCGGAAATGAAGGAATGCTAGTTAAGCACCCTATTCCGATAATTATTAAAGATACTTCTGGAAAGAACTGGTATGTATTTTACGATTTAATCAATCATTGCATATACATAACAGATGTTCCTGATATCTACGGTAAGTTTGACGTAGCTCTCCCTTTTAAGTTAAAAAATGGAGATACAGAAAATGCTGTATTAGTTCAGGGTGTTGCAATCGACCCATTCGTTTACTTTAATCAAGAAAATATTGATGCTATGGCAAAAAATAAAGGATTAGAGATTGATGGTGGCGGCGACGCAAACAGCGATGTGAACAGTTTTAAGGTCTTAAAACTGTCAGCATATGCAATAGTGCAAGACTATCATACAGTTATTAATGTATTACATGACAAGCTAGGGGTTCAGCAACAAGTTGCTAAGACAAGCGACCAAAAGACTCAGCCCCAGCAGCAAAATTCATTTACTCTGCCAAACGTCACTGACACAACTACTGTAAACAAAAACATTTCGCCCGGAACTTCTTCTAATAAGAAAGAAAGGGTGGTATATCCTTCTGGCTCTAAAAGAGGATATTGATTTCTGTTCTTTTGTTTTTTGTTTTCTATTTCCCTCTTACTGAAAAGTAAGGGGGATTTTTGTTTTTGAGATATAATGAAAGGACTATGGTGCAATTCGATGAAGACGATCAGATCAAACGAATAACGAATCTCAGACAACAAGAAGAGGAAGATGTAGTGTCTATGCTCGCAGAACAGCAATATCAGATGCCGTATGTTAACTTGATGTCACAAGCCATTGATAATGATGCTATTCGCCTACTGACAGAAGAGCAGGCCCGCGCATTTGATGTGGGACCTTATAAGCTTGTTGATAAGAAAATATATTTGGCAGTCCGTTCCCCTAATGCACCGAACGCACAAAAAGCTAAAGAGTTCATCGAAGGTAATGGCTATGAAGTGGTTATGGTCATGGCCAGTGAGAAGAGTATTCAAAAGGTCTGGACTCACTACGAAGATCTTTCCTATGCGACCCGTTCTCGTGCTGGCGGTTTGGATATTTCTCCTGACGTTCTCTTGAATCTTAGTCAGACCGTCAAAACAATGGATGATGCCAAAAAGGTTATTGATGATGCTATTAACGAAAGTGGCTCTGCTCATCACCTTTCTCGCATATTGGAAATTATCATCGGTGCCGGCATCGGTATCGGTGCGTCAGATGTGCACGTAGAACCGATGGAAAAAGAAACTGAGTTGCGCTTCCGTCTAGATGGCGTGCTGCATGTTATTACTACCTTTGGTTTTGATACCTACAAGCAAATCAATACTCGTATCAAACTTTTGTCGGGATTGAAGCTTACCATCAACAGCAACCCTCAAGATGGCCGCTTCAGTGCCTTCCTTGGTGAAGACGAGATCAGTTTCCGTACCTCTCTTATTCCAGGGGCATATGGCGAATCAATCGTACTCCGTATCTTGAATCCAAAATCCATTCGCGTACAGCTTGATGAGCTTGGCATTTCTGCTCCTCTTCTTGATATTTTTATAAAAGGCATTCACAAACCAAACGGTATGGTATTGCTCACTGGTCCGACTGGTTCAGGTAAGACCACAACACTGTACGCATTTTTGCAAAAGGTCTACAGCCCCGAATTAAAGATCATTACTATTGAAGACCCGATTGAATATCACTTAAATGGTATTACCCAAACACAGGTTGATCATAAAAAAGGCTACACTTTCTTGGAAGGCTTGCGCAGTGCATTGCGTCAGGACCCGGATATTATCATGGTTGGTGAGATCCGTGACTCTGAGACAGCGAAGATTGCTGTTGAGTCTGCATTGACCGGACACATCGTCTTCTCTACTCTTCACACCAACAATGCCTCTGGTGTTATTCCTCGCTTGATTGATCTTGATGTTAATCCAAAAATCCTTGTTTCAGCACTATCCCTTTCTATTGCTCAGCGCTTAGTGCGAAAGCTTTGCACCAACTGCAAACACGAGCGCCCTATTACCCCTGAAGAAAAAAGCACTGTAGAAGAAATTTGGAGTACTGCCGTAGCAAATGGAAAAAATATGGAACAGTTTGGAGTGAAGAAGGACGTCGCAAATGTCTGGAGTGCAGATGGATGTGATAAGTGCGGACATACCGGCTACAAAGGACGTCTTGGTATTTTTGAAGTAGTACAGATGGATGCCAATATCGAACATATTATTTTGCAGAACCCTACTGAGCGAGATATTAAAGCTATTGCCGACAAACAAGGCACTCTTGATATGCGCGAGGATGGCATTGTGAAAATTCTTCAAGGCATCACCGACTTCGCCGAAGTCCAATCCGTCGTTGACCTCTCACCTGAAAAATAAGAAAACCCTGCTTGTGGCAAGGTTCGGGTAATGGAAAGTTTTTGCTAGTTGTCTCGGTAGACTGAAAGGTCTTTGCGGATTTCTTTCCTTAAATTGAATTCTGTAGAGTGTACAGAATCGGTAGATAGTTGT
>DATJJU010000006.1:0-12213 GCA_035491955.1 Minisyncoccota bacterium
TTTGTAATCATCCAACGACGACTGAGAACATTACCTGCTGTATCGGTAAATTGAATACTAGGAGCAGTAGAAGCTAGCGCTGAAGAACTTGCAATATCAATGAGCTGATTTGGTGTAGTAGTGCCAATACCAACTTTGCCAGTATTAAAATAAATATTACTGCCAGTCGTAGTCCACTGTGAAGCACCAGGGTATACGACAGTACAGTTTGGTGCGCCGGGTTCACAGCCCGGATCGAGTGTTGTGGCTGGAGTGTACGGTGAACCTGGTGGTGTAGCTCTTGCAACACCAAAGCCAAACACGACAAGAAAGAGCATTGAGACGATCAATGTTTTATGTGTGCGAAAAAAGTGTCCCAAGGCACGCATAGGTGCCTTTATTATATCATTAGAATTACTTTAGAGCTGTAATTCCAGGCAACGTTCCTTGTGCAAAAAAGTCCAGCGTTGCTCCTCCACCTGTTGAAACAAATATATGTTTTGATGAACCATCTTTCACAACCTTTTCAATCACTGCTCCAGTATCTCCTCCTCCGATAACAGTACGAGCTTTTGATGAAGCAGCGGCTTTTGCGAGTGCCACCGTGCCTTTTGTGAAGCCTTTTTCATACCAGCCTGTCGGACCATTCCAAACAACAAGCTTTGCCCTGGCAATTTTTTCACTAATAAGTTCAATGCTTTGCGGGCCAATGTCTACAATAACGTCATTGGCATCTACCTCATCTGGAGTAATCGTTACAGGCTTCTTTTTTCTGACAACAATACAATCGGGCGGTAGTAATACATTAGTTTTCTTCAATAGAGCAGCGATAGGCTTCTCAAAACCAGCTTCGACGACGGATTTGCCGACGGCAAATCCGGACTCTTTATAAAAACTATTCAAAATAGCGCCCGTAATAACCACACTATCCGCCATATCAACAAAGCGCTTCAGCAATGGAATCTTGGTATCAAACTTTGCTCCTCCAAGAATAAAGACAAATGGATGCTGCTTATTTTTCAAAACTGCAGACAAAGCAGTAATTTCTTTTTGTAGCTGAACACCAGCGAATGAAGGCAAATATTTTGGCAAACCAACAACAGATGCATGCTTGCGATGAGAAACAGAGAAGGCATCATTTACATAGTACTGACCGAGCTTTGCAAGCGTTTTTGCAAATGTTGCGTCATTCTTCTCTTCTTCTTTGTATCGGCGAATATTTTCTAAAAGAATAATAGTGCCTTTTGGAACCTGAGCAATAATATCTTTGATATGCGGATCTGTAACATCATGTGTAATAAAGACGATTTTGTATGTCTTTGATAAGAATGTCGCTACTGGACGCAACGTTGCCTTACCGTCGCCAAGGTGCGCAACAAGAATCGGCGTACCGCCTTTTTTCAAAATAGCATTGATAGTATCAAATGAGCTGGTGATACGACGTGCGTCGCGAATGCGATTATTAACGATCGGTACATTGTAGTCTACGCGAACTAATACTTTTGCGCCTTTTAATTGTGGAAGTTGTGAGAGGGTTTTCATTTTTCAGGAGTAGTTATAGCTTTTGCTAGTGCTTCTAATCGTTTCGCTTCAAGACTGACACGGCCCACGAGGAAGCCTTGCGCTGCACCATCGGTGACAAATGATCGCGCATTGAATTCATCGGCTGATCCTCCATAGAGGAGAACGATACTCTTGGCAATTTTTTCATCATATTTGTCTGAAAGCATTTTGCGAATGAATATCATCATCTCACGGCATTCTGCCGGAGTAGCAGCACGAGTAGCATCTTTGCCAATAGCCCAGACTGGTTCATAGGCAATAATAATTTTCTTGGCCTGCAAAGGAACCAGGTCTGCAAAGGCAGTTTCAAGCTGCTCTTTGATTTCGCTCAAATACCATCCCTGCGTATCGCGAGTCTTTTCACCAATACAAAGAATAGGAACGATCTTCTTATCAAACAGCTTCGTAAGCTGCTGCTTTACTATTTCGTTATTATCACCGCGAGCGCGCATTTCTGAATGACCGATAATACAGTACGCTGCTCCATTATCTTTGAGCATGCCAGCACTAATAAGTCCTGTCTGAGCAATTGCGTCAGATGCAGCGAGGCCTTGTGCTCCTACCAATAATGGCACTTTTGCGTTTTTTACAACCGCAGGAAGAAATACTGCTGGCGGACAAATAATAGTAGTAAGAGATTTTTTATACGTACGAGCAATGGCAGTAGTCTTTTTGACCAAATCGATGACCTGACTGTTTTTTTCCGGTGCCATTTTCCAATTGCCTATAAGATATAACATGAAAGGATTATAACACACCATTCGAACCCCTCAGGGTAAAATAAAAACCGTCCAAATGGACGGTTTTTTAGTGTACGTTTTACGTTAGAAAGAATTAATGCCTTACCTTATAGGTCACAAATTCACCCTGTGCGGTGATTGACCCCTTATCAGGATCATTAATTACCGAATCTTTGGTAAATGACATATAGGTGTGTAGCAATGTATCAATGGTTGCAGAGGTACATTTTTGAACTTCTGTAAAAGTAGAAGTGTTCGTAACAGCAATCTTAAGAGTAATAGAAGGAATAAAATTGTTTTGATTATCCCTTGCTACAGAAATAATGTAGCTGCCGTTCACCGGTATTTGCTGATGCCAATTATTGCCTCTTACATTGCCTGCTGCTTCAAAAAATAAATCGGTTTTCAGAAAAATATTCTCATACAACATATGGGTTATGTAGTAGTCTTGTGAGATATCTACCGAAACCACCCCGCTTTGGGTTTGAAACGATTTTGCGATCACATCCCAGGTCTTGCCTTTGAGTTGTGTGTTGGCATAATTGAGAGCATTGACGCTATCAATCTCTACCTTACCAGTTTTATCTGGCACAGGATTATTGTCACCTGACTTACTGCATGCTGTCATACACAGCGTAATAGAAATTATCAAAGCCAGGACCATCCTGACCATTGAATTGCTAGGTATAGTTTTCACTTTATTTTCCTTTTTTTAATGTGAATTTACGATTTGATTATTTCTTTACTTATAGCAGAAAAGCACCTATTTGTCAATAGGTGCTTTTCTTGATGCTGGAGAGAAGGGCTATGAAGGGATTTCTAGGAAATCATAGACCGTATTTGTACTTTCAATTGAGTACGTGAAGTTATTAGGACTGCTGTGCAGAAGGTCGCCAGTGCGTGAGATACCATAAATGAATGCGTAGACATTCACGGTGTCTCCTGGTGCCAAATTCATAGTCTTTTCAAAATTGAAATTGTAAGGAATATAAGAGTACTTATCAGCAGCTCCTCCCCATATCATGCCAGGGAAATTAATAGTAGTGTTCTCGTTCTCATCAGCCCACAAACCAAAGTCTGAAGTAGTCTTACCAGTTACAGGATATGCTTCGTGTGGAATAGCTTCCGGTCCGCTAATAGGAGGAGTACTGACTAAGTGGATCCATTGATCAGCGCCACCTGTGTGAACCTTCATATAGAAGTCAGCACCAAGCCAGTTTTGGTCACCTGAGAACTTGCCCTTAATGCCGACAAGTCCTTGTGAAGAAATCTTCATATCGTAGCTGCCTTTTTCTGTGACCTTCATGATTGTATTTTGGCCACTATTATCAAGTACAGTTGAATTGATGGTTTTGATATCATCCACTACCCAGCCGAATGGGAACGCATTATCAATACCGATGATGCCGACAAGAGACATGACCTCCCCTTTTGGAACGCTGACGTGATAGGTTTGATTACCATTTACAACCGTGCCGTTAGTGAAGTATTCAGCCTTTGTATCTCCAGAAATTGAATAGAAGCGCTTCGGTCCGATACTACAAGTACCGTCGGCATTCTTAACATCGCCTGCTGGCACGGTAGTTGAGCCAGGAATATTTGAACAAACGTTGGTAGAAGCAGAACAGAGAATGACTACTCCGGCAGAATTGGCACACACAGGAGTCATGGCATTATTCGCAAGCGGAGCACTGGTAATAGAGCCGCTGTTAGTGAATGAACCGTTCATTGCCACATTCACATTGCGAGTAATACCTTTTGGATCAGTACCGCCAATACTGATAGTGCTATTACCGTTTGCAGGGTCAGCATGAAGAGGGCCTGTGAAGTATGTACTGCCATCGAGCTCAGCGTTGGCATTCGCGATAAATGTAGTAACCCCGAGACCGCCCTGTTTGATTTGATCTGCTGCTCCCACATTCAAAGGAAATGCTGTGTTGTTTGCTGGCGGAGTACCTGACGCGTCATTCCATGTGCCAGCGGCATGCGCCACGTAGCTTAAACCGATAGCCACTATACTGCCGGCTACTACATAGATAAGATTTTGAAATAGTTTTTTTGTATTCATAATTAATTTGCAGACGCATTAGCGCCAAACTGATGAGTATTATCAACCACAGTGACAATCCATGTTGGGTTATTAGGATGAGCAGACGCACTTGGCGTAAAGCCTGGAGTGCCGTTAGCTGGGGCACTAGAAGGGTCAACACTGCGCCACTGAGCTGCTGTAGTGTTATTGATAGCTGCTACAAGCTTTGCAACGATTGATTCTTCATTGTCTCCTGTACCAGCAGTAACGGTAACATTGTAGCTATATACGCCTAAAGAATACTTATAGCCGGCTTGCACAGATGGGCCAACTTCGAATATCTGCTGTGCTTCATTATTGTTGTACGCTGTTGGACCTTTCTGAGAAAGACTTGGGGGATCTTGTGTTACCACTACAGTACCACATGGTACGATAGTGCCCTTTGCGTCGGCACATAATGCATTATTACTTGGATTTGCTACTGAACCGCTGATCAAAGCCAGTGCTGCAGACAAGCCACCCTTTACTGAAAGATTCGCAGATGCAGTACCATCCCCTACTACTACTGTAGAATTTGGATCTCCAACATTACCACCAAAGACAGTGCCGTTTAAGAATGTCTGCTGTTTGAATTGGGCATTTTGATTTGCTAAAAAGAGATTTACAGACAGACCTCCATCTTTCACCTGATCAGGACCGGTATGAAGCGGCGCATCAATATTTGAAGCTGGAGCAGAGGCGCTAGGCAACGCAAAGTCAGCATGAGTGAATGAAAGCGCTCCAGCGATTACCAATCCGAATGCGAGATATTTTATATTTGAAGCAAGTGTTGTTTTATTCATATATTATTGGGCCTTAATTGGTCTGCCTTGTCTGGTAGTTTGAGGAGAATATGAACTGATTTGCAGCGCTGTGTTACCACTACTGCAGCCTCCTGGGAGCGATAGCGTACTTGAAGAAATGACAGTCGTAGCAGTTATATCTAGTGTACCTACAATCGTTGGCGTGCTGTTGTAAGGACATGTACCCAATCCGACAGGACCTATGCCGCCCGGAATAAGAGTTGCAGAAATAGTAGCGCTTACAGTACTAGTAATAGGCTCGCTAAGAGTTGTATCAACAGAGAAACGTCCTGTGTTACCAGTAAGTATTTCAGCGCGGAGATACACAGGAAGAGTTCCGCCTCCAGTCGACCCCGATGTTCCGCAAAGAGAAAATACACCGTTACTATCAGCACAGATTGGCTTGTTTCCTCCTCCTGTCTTCAAAGAATCTGATTGATAGTAATTTGCTACTGCAACATTACCTGTCTCATTAATAGAAGTAACATCAGAAGCGTTGCCGAGAGTAATTGTTGAATTAGTGCTTCCTGCAGTACCGCCATTTACCAAACCAGTAAACTGAGTCTGCTGAGCAAACTGAGAGCCGGTGCGTGATTGAAATGTATTCACTGCCAAGCCGCCATTTTTAACTTGATTATTTGCGCTGATATCAAGCGGACCCGCAGTATTATTTGCTGTCGGCGCAGAAGTCGGAGCGACAAACGTATAGGCTGCGAATACGCCAGTAGCGATGAGGACAAGCGGTATGAGTATTAAAAGTTTTTTTAGATGCTGCTTCATATTATTTACCCAAGTTATTAAGAATGTTTAATTGCTGCTGTTCGCTCACTGCGTTTTGTCTGGAATTTTTCTGAGCATCGGAAAGGGCTTGTGCTCGATCTGCCGGACTAGCAGTAACCGGTTCTGAACTACTCTTGAGCTCTTGCAGTGTTTGAGCAGGAGTAAGCTGCTTCTTGTGAGAGAAATGCCAGAAGAGCAAACCACCAATGATAATGACAAGAAGGATAATCAAAGCAATAAGCCATCCTCTTCTAGAGCGAGGCTGCTGCACTGGCTGAGGCGGCATCATTGTTTCCATCTTTGGTTGTGTCATCATTTCATCCATATATTAAAACTCATTGTACACTGGCGGTACGCTTACTTTGGCATTAGCTGATATTTGGGCTTGGCGAGTATAACTTCCACCGACACCTTGAATGATAATTGGGCTGTAGTTCACAGTAGCGCCTGGGAAATCCTTGATTGGAATGCTGATAGTAAGCTGAGCGGTACCAAATGCAGAACCTGAATAGGTTAGCTCAGAAGTATCGAAGGTGAATGAAGTAGTTGCAGGCATAGCATTTTTGCCAGTCTGAGGATATGAAGCAATTGTCAGATCAACAGGCAGTGTGAAACCGGACACTGGTACTACTGAAACGGTGTAGACCGCTGTCATACTCTTGCCATCAGCACTCTTTGAGAATGATTGTGAGCTTGGAGTAGCTTTCAAGATGAAGTCTTGTCCGCAGCTGCCGACAGTCACTGTGTAGCCCGTGGTATTTGTATCGCTTGATATTGTGTACTTGCTGCTAATGCCTACTACAGGAAGGACTGTATCGGTATAATATGCGCGACCATCGGTACCGGTAGAAACCGTCGCTCCGAAGACTGTTGCTGTATCAGCAGAGTTACATGGCACTGACTGAGTGGCAGTAGCAGTACCACTGGTGCGAGTGATAGTACACTGAGTACCCTCAAGGTTCCAGGCAAATTGCGGTGCACCATTGGTACAATAGCCACCATTTCCTCCATTGCCGCCATTACCTCCATTTCCACCGTTGCCTGGATTGGTTGGAGTAGCAATATAGTCGACATTCACAGTCGCCTGCGCCTTCGCTGTCTGACTGCCTTTTGTACAGGTCACCGTATATGTCGTAGTAGTAGTTGGAGAAACACTTACATTGCCAGTCCATGTGCCATTTGTACCCTGAGTCATTACCAATCCAGCAACCCCTGCAATACTACATGAATTCGCTCCATCAATATTTGCAGCGGTTGCAGTAAGCTTAGAGCTATCGCCAGAAGTAATAGTGCCAGGATTTGGCGTTAGGGTAACGGTCGGTCCACCAATATAGATAGCGGCATTAATACTCTTGATCCAGCCAATAACCTGAGAACCCCAGGCATAGCCAGTCATAGTCTTATTTGTATTAATTACAAAACCCCATTTGTCAGCAGGATCACCTGCAGTAGTACTATCGAGAGCGATGTAGCCATCCCATGTTCCTAAATAAGCATTATTTTTCAAGCTTCCACTACAACCTGTGGCATATACAGAACAGGCACGCGCCCAGCCATGAATAGTAGCGGAGCCATCTGCATTCCATGTAGCAGCAGCGCCGGGAGTACAACCTGAGGTAGGACAGCCGACATTATTAAATGTGATCCAACCAATGTTTGATGACCAGGCATAGCCTGACATAGTGCCGGGGGCAGCAGGAAGAATACTGACGCCGAAACTACCGGTTGGGTTACAAGTCGTAACATCTGCAGGATTACCACAATCATTCATTTGTATCCAGCCAATGTTTGATGACCAGAGGAAGCCGTACATGTTGCTGCCACCATCAGCAAACAATTTCGCACCGGCAACAAAAACTCCAACGACAATCAGAAGAGATACGATAAACAGTTTGAGTTTTGAGAGTTTCATTTACACATATAGTATACGGTACACGTCATTTGCATTGCAATGATATTTTTTGCTCTGTGTGGAAAAATGTGATATATAAGAAGTGTATGTAGTCTCCGTCCCGAAAGGTCGGAGATTACTTTTAATAACAAAAGAATAACAATAATAAATATATGTTGGATATAAAAGCATTAAAATTAGCATTAGAACAATTGGAAAGCGAGCGTCGCATCGGCCGTGATAAGTTGGTGGACGCTATTGAACAGTCTCTCGCCGCAGCGTACAAGAAAGAGTACGGCAAAAAAGGACAGGTTATTCGCGCGCACATTGATCTTGATGGCGGCACAGTAAGCTTCGAACAAGTAAAGACGGTAGTAGACGAAAGCCTTGTTCGTTTTGAAGAAGAGCCAGCATCAGAAACTGATGAACGCGAACACTATAATGAAGAAAAGCATTTGCTGCTTGAAGACGCCCGCATCATGAAGAGCGATGCGCAGATCGGCGATGAAATCGTATTCAATCTTGAACCAAAAGATGACTTTGGTCGCATTGCTGCACAAACTGCTAAGCAAGTGATCATGCAGCGCATTCGCGAAGCAGAACGCACTTCTATCATGGATGAATTTGGTGGCAAAGAAGGCGACATTGTTTCTGGCTATGTTCAGAAAATCGATCGCGGCACTGTCTATATAGACTTCAACCGTGCAACAGGCGTTCTTCCTCCGAACGAGCAGATCCCTGGCGAGCGCTATGCTCGTGGCGCGCGTATTCGCGGATACCTTTACCATGTAGAGGAGTCTCCTCGCGGCATTACCCTTCGCCTTTCACGTACTCATCCTAAATTCTTGGAGAAATTGTTTGCACTCGAGTCTCCTGAAGTAGCCTCTGGCGTAGTAGAGATCAAATCAATTGCTCGTGAACCAGGCAGTCGTTCAAAGATCGCCGTTTGGACCGAGGATCAAAACATTGATCCAGTTGGCTCATGCGTTGGACAGAAAGGCGTGCGTGTCAGCACTGTCATGAACGAACTCAGTGGTGAAAAAATCGATATTATTGAATGGTCTCCTGACGCTGAAGAATTTGTTCAAAAGTCTCTCAGTCCTGCAAAAGTGCTTGATCTTCAGCTTAATGAAGAAGAGCACAAGGCAACTATCGAAGTAACACCTGATCAGCTTTCGTTGGCTATCGGTAAGGGCGGACAGAACGTGCGTCTTGCTGCCAAACTCACAGGGTGGAAGATTGATATCAAAGGTACTGAAGCAGAACTTCAAGAATCTACTGAAGAAAAAATGGAAGGTGATGACTTTATGTCATTGAAAGACCTTGCTTCAGAAGATAAAACTATAGAAAATGAAGCAAATGAAACAGATCCTGAAGCGGAAGAAGTACTCGTTGATGATAACGAGGCACTGGCTGCAGAATAATCACTAGAACTTTAGAACAGGCAAAATTTGTTTTTTGCGCGAAACAACACCGGGTAATGTCTCGGTGTTTTTCGTTGCAGATACTCCGAACGAAGCAGAGACAAGATCTTTAGTAAGTTGGTTGTAAGTGAAAACAGTTGCCTCTTCTTTTAAAATATCGATAACGAAGAAAAGAATATCGTCGATATCATTTTCTTCTGCAACTAAATCTTTAATGGCATTTACAATTCCCTCTTCACGAGCAAGTATCTCACTAGGATTCGTTGTCTCAACAACTGAGATGCGGAAATTCTTATCGCCCACCGGATATTTTTTACTATCGATGTGAAGCAAGCCTGTATCGGTAAAATCTGAAACATCTGACTTTGCAGTGAAAAGTTCATCGGCATAGGAATTGATATCCAATCCTAATTTCTTCGCGAGCTGTTCTGCTACACCTTTATCATGAGGAGTAGTTGTTGGGGAGCGAAATGCTAATGTGTCAGAAAGAATACAAGAGAGCATAATCCCTGCCATTTCATCAGGAAGCGTAGCAACGTGTTCGCCGATCAAATCATGAATAACTGTGGCGGTCGAAGCGAGTGGGCGGATAGTTATATCAATCGGCTCTTTTGAGGTGAGACCGCCAACCAGTTTGTGGTGATCGATAATCTGAACAATAGAAGCGTCATTAATATTAGCGAAAAGCTCCTGAGGATTGTTTGTATCAACAATAACAATTTTGTCGTCTTCTGAAATAGACTCCAATAATGCAGGTTCCTCTACGCCCCATCGATTAAGAACAAAAGCCGTTTCTTTATTAAGGGTGCCGAGCACATACGGAGTAGCTTCATTAGTAGTATGAGCGTTGAGATACCACGCCCAAAGCACTGCGCAGCCTGTAGTATCGGTGTCCGGAGACATGTGTCCAAAAACTTTTATCATAATGTCGGGAGTATAACAAAATCACCCCATAGGTCCAACCTATGTATTTACATAGGAAATTCCTATGGGTTTTACTATTAAATGTAATATCCTATTTCCATTTTCGTCTTTTTATTGTAAAATAGGGCTATATGAAGAAAGTATTTCCATACATTCTTATAGTAGTACTGATTTTGCCGCTATTTGGCACTGTTTCAGCAGCTTCTACTGCAGGCGCATCGGCTTCTGCACAGGTTTCTTCTGTTACCTCTACTGCTCCGACAGATCCTAAAGCATTGCTTGCGGCATTGAAAGATATTTATGCACGCCTTTCAGGTCTTTCTGATCAGACACAGCTTACTATCACCCAGCTTGGTGCAACTGGAACAAATGTTACTCAGGCTACTCTCGATATAGTTAGTGCAAATGCCGCTCTCGCAAGAGCTCAAACTGCTATTACTAAACTCAACCCTGCTTCAGATAGTTTTAAATATTCAGTTACGACCACGGAAGGTTTTCTTAAGGATGCGCGTAATGGCATAGTGACTACCCTTTCTGACCTAAAGGCTAGCCTCCCTTCTATTAAATAATTACAGTGGCGCATCTATTAATGGTGTGCTACTCTAGCTCGGTATGAGTAAACAATACACTGCAACAGTAACAAATCTGCCTGATTCAAAGGTGGAAATAAAAGGAGAAGTGGCATGGGACACCATTGCCTCTTATGAGAAAAAAGCCTTTGATCATTTGGCTGGCCATTTAGAGGTAGACGGCTTTCGCAAGGGCAAAGTACCGGAAGATGTGGCTCGCAAACAAATCCCTGACATGATGATTTTGAATGACATGGCTGAACAAGCGCTCCAGGATCTCTATCCATCTATCATCAAAGATAACGACCTTGATATTATTGGCCGCCCTGAATTGGCTATTACTAAAATCGCTCGCAATAGTGCCGTAGAATTTACTATTCGCGCAACTATTCTTCCTACTATCGAATTGCCTGACTACAAAAAGATCGCAAAGGATATTACAGAAGAGACTGCCGCTGAAGTAACTGATGAAGATGTTACAAAAGTGGTGGAAGAGCTTCGCCAGCTTCGCGCATACGGACATGTGCATGGTGAAGGAGAAGATCACGGTCACACAGAAGATCTTCCTGAAGTCGATGATGCATTTGCGCAATCATTTGGTGAATTCAAAGATGTAGCAGATATGCGCGCAAAGATCACTGAAAATCTTAAGCGTGAAAAAGAACACGAAGCAAAGGATAAACGCCGCATTGGCATTATGGAAGCGATTGTAGAAAAGACTGACTTTGTTATTCCGGCTATCGTTATTCAATCTGAACAAGAAAAAATGCTTGCACAGATCGAAGCAGATATTAGTCGCGCAGGATTTACGCTTGATGACTATTTGAAGCAGAGTAATAAGACCAAAGAAGGACTCCTCGCTGACTTCAAGCCTGAGTCAGAAAAGCGCGCTCGCGTGCAGCTTGTACTGAATGCTATTTCTCGAAAGGAAAATATTATTCCGTCTGATGAAGAAGTAAAAGCAGAAACCGAACGCCTTCTCGCCATGTATCCCGGCGCCGACGAAGCCCGCACTATCGCCTACGTCGACATGATGCTGACCAACGAAAAAACTCTTTCACTTCTGGAAGGAAAATAAGTTGAAATAAAAAAAGCCCCGCCATTCTGGCGGGGCTTTTTGATGTAATTATTTTTCCAATGTCTCCAGAGCGATCTTAATGCAAGCCAACTTTTTTGCTACATCAATAATATCTTTTTCATATTCTTCGTGATACTGCATGTCTTCATTTTCAACGTAGGACTTTGAAGCATCGAGTATATCCTCTTGTGTTTCTTCTAATAAATTTTTGAGGTATTGCTTCATCGCTAATGTATTCATTGTATTTAAACGAACAAAGTGCGTTATTATCATAATCACTACGAATAGCATGAACATAACGGCACAGCAGGCGTAGGGATACTTTTCTATATTGTTTTCAAAAGTCTTACTTGGATAAAAGACATCTACCCAAAAAAGTATACAAACCAACAAC
>DATJJU010000007.1:0-19503 GCA_035491955.1 Minisyncoccota bacterium
CCACCCAACTTTGGGAGGCCGCTTTTATTTTTTGTGCGCCGGGTAGGATTTGAACCTACGTAGCCCGAAGGCGTCTGATTTACAGTCAGATGTAATTGACCACTCTACCACCGACGCGTACCCGCGCCATGAATGGTCACGGGAGACTTAGAGACCGAGTCTCTAAGTATTCTCACTAGGAAGTATGAACTTCTTTATTGTGAGCAAAAGAACTAAGTCGCTTTTTCTTTGGATTGACGGAAACAATTGCTTCTTCGCCATTCATTGAGATTGCGACCGTATCACCGTCATTAATTGTACGAGCGATGATACGTTCGGCGATTGGGTTCAGAATTTTCGTCTGAATCAACCTGTTGAGAGGTCGAGCGCCGTAGTGAGGATTATACCCGACTCGCGCCAAGTAGGAAAGCGCATCTTCTCCGATCGTTACGGTAATTCCCTTCTCTGCCAAACGGCCCAAAACGGAATTGATACGAATGGAGACGATCTGCTTGATAGCCTCGGGACTAAGGATATCAAAGACTATGGTTTCGTCAATACGGTTCAAAAATTCCGGTCTGAAGTAGTCCTTGAGAGCGCCCTCCACTTTTTCCTTGGTCTGCACATACTCTCTTTCTTCAGTATTGTTGTGGAAGCCGATAGTTTCCATCTTTTGAATGAACTCAGAACCAATATTAGAGGTCATAACAATGATTGAATTCTTGAAGTTGATGACACGACCTTTCGCGTCTGTCATACGACCGTCATCCAAGACTTGCAGCAAGACATTGAATACTTCCGGATGAGCTTTTTCTACTTCATCGAAGAGAATGACGGAGTATGGACGATGACGAACCGCTTCTGTGAGTTGTCCGCTTTCATCATGACCAACATAGCCTGGCGGTGAACCAATAAGCTTCGACACGCTGTGCCGCTCCATGTATTCACTCATGTCGACACGGATAAGCGCCTTCTCATCATTGAACATAAATTCTGCCAAGGCCTTTGTCAGCTCTGTCTTACCGACACCAGTAGGACCCAAGAAGAGGAATGAGCCGATCGGACGATTAGGATCGCCGATACCCGCACGGTTGCGACGAACAACATGCGCAATCTTTTCGATGGCTTCGTGCTGGCCCACTACGCGCTTATGGAGCTCATCTTCCATGTGCATCAGCTTCTCTCGCTCTTGCTCAAGCATTTTTGTCAGCGGTACGCCTGTCCAGCGCGCTACTACTTCTGCGATATCTTCTGCAGTAATTTCTTCTTTCAAGATACGTCGAGACTTTTGCAGCTTCTTCAAGCGAGCCATTTTTGCTTCCAATTCTTTTTGCAATGTTGGCAGATGACCGTAGCGAATTTCTGCTGCTCGTCCCAAGTCTGCGCGAGTCTCAGCTGACTCCGCTTCAAAGCGAAGGGTTTCCAGATCTTTCTTAATCTTACTGATCTCTTGAAGCAGCGTCTTTTCTGTCATCCATTTTGTTTCAAGCTCTTTGGTCTGCTCCTGCACATTAGCAATTTCTGCCTCAATGTCTTTAATGCGAGATTTAGCGTTTTTCATTTCACTGCCTGAACCACTGGCTTTTTCAATATCCTTGCGTAATGCTTCCCGCTCGATTTCCAACCGCATGATCTTACGATGTGATTCTTCGAGTATCGCCGGCTTGTTTTCAAGCGTCATGCGCAATGCTGAAGAGGCTTCATCAAGAAGATCGATAGCCTTATCGGGCAACTGTCTATTGGTGATATAGCGGATAGAAAGGTTAACCGCTGACACGAGCGAGTCATCAGTAATGTGCACGCCGTGATACAGTTCGTATTTCTCCTTCAATCCTCGCAAGATAGCGATAGTGTCCTGCGGGCTTGGTTCATCAACATAGACCGGCTGAAAACGACGAGCCAATGCAGGATCTTTTTCAATATACTTCTGATATTCTTTCAATGTCGTAGCACCGAGCGCCCGGAGCTCTCCACGAGCAAGAGCCGGCTTCAAAAGCTGTGCGAAGTCCCCGTTCTGATCAATCGCACCTGCACCGACAATAGTGTGGATCTCATCGATGAAAAGAATGATCTTGCCTTCGGCTTTTTCTACTTCTTTCAAAATATTCTTTACACGCTCTTCGAATTCTCCGCGGTACTTTGTCCCAGCAAGCAGTGAGCCGATATCAAGAGAAACAATTTCCTTGTCTTTCAATGATTCAGAAACATCGCCTTTGGCAATGCGGTTAGCAAGACCTTCTACGATAGCAGTCTTGCCTGTTCCTGGTTCACCTAGCAATATAGGGTTATTTTTGGTACGACGAGAAAGGATCTGCATAATGCGCATGATCTCCATATCTCGGCCGATGACCGGATCAAGCTTGTCTTCTCGAGCAAGCTTCGTGAGGTTGCGCGTGTATTTCGACAGCATGCGCATTTTCTTATTAACACCCGTGTCGCTATGCTTATTAGTTCGGAACTCTTGAACTGTTTGGACTAAAGAAGCACGGTCAATCTTAAACTGATCGAGCAATTCTGAAGTCTGATTTTTAATATCGAGCAAGGCAATGAAAAGGTGTTCCGTTGAAACGAAGTTATCTTTCATTTCTGTCGCTACCTTCAAGGAATGTTCAATAGACTGAGCGAGGTCGCCAGTCAAAAACATTTGATATGAGGGAGCAACGGTAGTCTGATTATCAGCTACTTCAATAGTTTCAAGCACGGAGTCAGTCATCAATGTCGTATCGATCTCCATGCGATCCAGCAAGGCAACAATATTGGATTCATCTTGCAAGAGCAAAGCCGCCAACAAATGCATAGTGTTGACGTTGTTCTGCCCTCGTTCAATTGCCAATTCATGCGCCCGCTTAATCGCTTCTTTTGCTTTGGTCGTGAATTGGTTTAGTGGTGGCATTTCAAAACTCTAAATTACAAATTAAATTAAATCGGGAATAGCTGGTAGAATCTGAAAAACAGTAGAGCAATCGTTCGGAATACTATGATAATACCACGATTAGGAGTATTTTTCTAGTACGGCAGCAAGTGCAGTAACAGCATTTTCTACATCATCAGAAGTTGTCATTCGTCCAAATGAGAAGCGTACTGCTCCCCATCCCTTCCTATATATACGCTCCATTATTACAGATTCGTTCACGTCTCCCCGCTCAGGTGAAGCTCCGCGGGGCAGGTCATTCTTACACGCACTTTTGGCAGAAACGGCAACACCTCGAGCGTCCAACTCTAATACTAGCAGTTCACTATCAAATTTTTCTAAAGCAATATGAGAAATATGAGGAGTGCGATCCAATCCTTGTGCAGTAATTTTTGCTGAAGGAATACGCTTAGTAATGTTTGCTTCAAACTTTTGCTGTATATCAGAGATGTGTGCAGAATATTCTTCAACATTATTTTGAGCATACTGTAGAGCATGTGCAAAATCGTGAATGAGCTGCACTGCTTGCGTACCAGGACGGATACCAAATTCTTGCCCTCCGCCATACAGCACTGCTGCTACAGGAGTTTTTCTTTTTACATACAGCATTCCTACCCCTTTTGGACAATACAGCTTCGTTGCACCAAGCGTCATCATATCAATACCGAGCTTCTGGACATTCAATCGGTAGTGCAACGGCGCTTGCGTTGCATCAACATGCAATACCATAGCAATATCAGGATTATGCTTTCGCAAAAAACGCATACGCTTGGCAATGGTTGCTATGTCCTGCACTGTGCCAATTTCATTATTTACATACATCACTGACACAATAACCGCTTTTGCGTCTTCGGGAATGGCAATAGCTTTGGGATCAAGAATGCCATGCTCGGTTTCCAATACAACAACTGCGTGTTTTTGAGCAAGAGCGTGCACTGTTTCAAGCACTGCACTGTGTTCGATATCGGTAGTGATAATAGCAATATCTTTTTCTGCGATGCCATTCGCCATGAATGCCTTGACTGCTCCCTGAAGCGCAATATTGTCTGACTCCGTAGCATTGCTGGTAAAAATAATTTCATCAGCATGAGCAGACAGTGTTTGTGATACAAGACTGCGAGCATCCGTCAGTGCTTTTTTTGCTGCTTGCCCTTCTTTGTGCAGAGCGCTGGGGTTTGCTGTGACAGCTTCTGCAGAAAGTGCAGGAAAAGTACCCATCATCTCAGAGTCAATCGGAGTGCTCGAAACATAGTCCAAATAAATTCGATTCTTGAAAAAATCCATAAAATATAGTATAATAGTCCCCTATGGGAGGAAGTATACCATCTATTGTCATAGTGGTTCTGGGCGTTCTTGTTGTGGCTGTCATCGGCCTGGCGGCATGGGTTTTTGTCATGCAAAAGAAGCTCCGCGTATTCATGTATGGCAAAGACGGTGCAAATCTCGAGGATACGCTCATGGCCTTGACTGACAAGGCAGCAAATATCGAAGATACGCTCAAGGCGCACAAAGAAGGTCTTGAATTCATCGATAGTCGCGTGAAGCGTAGTATTCGAGGATATTCTCTCGTTCGATACAATGCCTACGACGATGCAGGCGGCGAGCAAAGTTTTGCCAGCGGACTATTGGATGAACATGCAGATGGATACGTTCTTTCTGTTATTACTAATCGCAACCATGTCGGTGTCTACGCTCGCAAAATCGTAAATGGCAAAGCAGAAACTGCACTTACTGCCGAGGAAGAGCAGGCATTGGTAGAAGCTAAGGAAGCACTAGAGTTATAATTATGAGTGAACATACTACTACACGACCGCCAATTGTTGCTGTCATGGGACATATCGACCATGGCAAATCAACATTGCTGGACTATATCCGCAAAGCAAATGTCACCGCTACTGAAGCAGGTGGTATTACTCAGCACTTGAGTGCGTATGAAATTACTATTCCCTATCAAGGCAGCGATCGTCGTATTACATTCCTCGATACCCCTGGCCATGCTGCATTTACCGGCATGCGCGAACGCGGTGCAGTAGCAGCTGATATTGCCATTCTTGTTGTTTCTGCAGAAGACGGCGTCAAAGCCCAGACTATTGAAGCCTTGAACACTATTCGCAATGCCAATATTCCCTATATTGTTGCCATCAACAAAATCGATCGCCCTGGAGCAAATATAGAAAAAGCAAAGCAGATGCTCGCAGAACAAGAAGTGCTTGTTGAAGGTTACGGTGGCAGCATTCCGTGGAATGCTATTTCAGCCAAAGTCGGTACCGGTATTGATGACTTGCTCGAAACTATTCTGCTCGTGGCTGATCTGGAAGAATTGACAGCGGATCCAAAGGGTAAAGCCGAAGGCATCATCATTGAGTCACGCCTTGATCCGAAGCGCGGTATTGCAGCTACATTGGTGGTAAAGAATGGCACATTGAAAAAGGGCCAGTTCTTGGTAGCAGGCACTGCTATTACCACTACCCGTATCATGGAAAACTTCTTGGGAAAGAATATCGATGAAGCTGATCCTGGCACTCCGGTTCAGCTGGTAGGATTTGATAGCTTGCCAGAGGTAGGCGTACCCGTGACAGTATTTGATAAGAAGCGTGATGCTGAAGACTATGCAGAAGAGATCAGCAGTGCAGAAAAGACTGAAGAGCGTCGAACAGAAGAAAATGAAAAAGCTGTACCGCTTATCATCAAAGCCGACGTATACGGTACAGTAGAGGCAGTAGAGCGTGAAATACGAAAAATGAATGTTGAAGGCCTGCACATCAAGATTATCAATAAAGGCATCGGTAATATCGGCGAAACTGATGTGAAGCTTGCTCAATCAGACAAAGATACTATTATTCTCGGCTTCAATGTCGGCCTTGATGCTCGCGCACGCGACATGC
Organism: Minisyncoccota bacterium; assembly: GCA_035491955.1. Classification (GTDB taxonomy): domain Bacteria; phylum Patescibacteriota; class Minisyncoccia; order Phycocordibacterales; family UBA9973; genus UBA4124. Next base: position 5,776 of record DATJJU010000007.1, read on the forward strand.
AAGAAAAAGTCGGCGCAACCATTGAAACATTCGATATTATTTACAAGCTGACAGAATGGCTTGAGGTAGAGCTCGAAAAGCGCCGTCCTCGCATTGAGACACGCGAAGTTATCGGTACTGCAAAGGTATTGAAAACATTTTCAAAAACAAAAGAGCGCCAAGTGCTAGGCTGTCGCGTAGAGTCAGGCAGCATCACTGATGGCGCAAAAGTCTCTGTTATTCGCCGAGACTTCGCCCTTACTACCGGCACTATTGTAGAGCTGCAGCAGGCCAAGCAGAAGATGCGCGAAGTAACTGAAGGCGAGTGCGGAATATTAGTAGAGTGCAAGAATGATATTGCCCCAGGCGATGTCTTGGAGGCATTCGTCTTCGTTACGAAATAATATGTCTGAAGCAACAACATTCGGCAGAGATGAGAAAATCAAAGAGCAGATCAAAGAAATTGCTGCGCATTTTATCGAGCGCGAAACAAATAAGACTGCATTGATCACTGTCACTCGCGTTGATTTGTTTGAGAAAGGCAGAAAGGCAACCGTATACATTACGGTTCTTCCTGAGAGCGGCGAGGAATCAGCGCTGAACTTCCTCAAGCGCAAGCGTTCTGACATGAAGGATGAAATTAAGAAAGGGCTCCGCATCCGCACTATTCCCTTTCTCGATGTGGAAATAGATAAAGGCGAGAAAGCTCGCCGCCATATCGACGAGTTGCTGAAAGAATAGTAAGATAAATTACCGGCCTGGTCGCCAAGTGGTAAGGCACAGATCTGCAAAATCTGTATACGCGGGTTCGATTCTCGCCCAGGCCTCCGTAGTACCTTTTATAATTTGCCCGAGTGGTGGAATGGTAGACACGGAGGACTTAAAATCCTCTCCACGAAAGTGGGTGTGGGTTCGAGTCCCACTTCGGGCACTGATATAAATAAGTCAGCTCAGATGTGGCTATTTAATCTGTCGGCACAAATGAAAACACCCTTACGGGTGTTTTCATTTGTGCCTCCAGAGGGATTCGAACCCACGACCGTCTCCTTAAGAGGGAGCTGCTCTACCAACTGAGCTATAGAGGCATATTATTTCGACAATTTCGTACTGAGAGGTTGAGCCTCTCAGTACCTGGTGCTGGGAGGGAGACTTGAACTCCCAAGCCTTTCGGCATTAGTTCCTAAGACTAACGTGTATACCAATTCCACCATCCCAGCGTACTGCCCATAATACCGCATCTATCCTTTTATATCAAGCGAAAAAGCCTCCGAGTAATCGGAGGCTTTTTCTATTCTACTGCAGATTAGGAGTGTTGACGGATTGGATAGGAGGAGGAGTAAATGTCTGATGTTTTTCGTCGAGGCTAAGGCCTGTTATATTCAGAGTATTAGTGGCAAGCGTCATGATGCCATATACGCCGAACATAATAACGAACCCTACGAAGCCCCACAGCATGTGATCTCTACCCTTTTGACGCTTAGTAGCATCTCCTGCTCCCCAAATGAATTCCAGAACACCCCACAAGAAAATAACCGTGGCAATGATGAAAGCGAATTCTATTGCCGGATTAACAATGTTGGTGTTTATCTTGAATAAAACATCATCAAGTTTATCAGCGTAGGCAAACATCGCACTCTAGAATTTAGAAGCCATTAGTACCGCACGTACCGGTCGCTGTGTTGTAATCCAATCCTGGAGGACAGGTCACATCTGGAGAAGTTGTCTGACCACTGGTATCAACGCCAGTAATACTTCCTGCAAGGTGAATAATGCCCCATACAGCTGTTGCGATAAACAAACCGATAAGACCGTTAATCATGACCTTGCGAAGATCAGCAGCCTTGCCTGGATCCTTGTTCATAACAAAGCGGAAGACATTATAAAGGAAGAACACGAACATCAAGATCATGATGATCGTGATAGATAGGCGGAGCCAGTACAAAGCCTGGTTGAGCCATGAGTTCACATAATTAAAGTTTGGCGCTCCCTGCGCGAAAGCCAATGCTGGCGCAAGAAGTGTTGTAAGAGCACTACCGTTAAAAATTGCTTTTTTCATAATTAATTATTTTACTAATCCTGGTTATTTACAGGTATAAAAAGTATACCATGAAAACCATCCGTCTAGCTGTTAATTAGTGGCACCTCTACTTTTTAACGTTGCTGGTATCAAGATAGTCAGTCTGCAAGGTTGGTACGGTTGAATTTATGCCAAGCGTAGTATTAAGGATTCTTAATATGCCCCACACTGACACCATAACAAAGAGTCCGATCAACCCCATATAGATGAATTGCTTGCTTTCGGCTTTGTCTTTTTGCTCAGATGCGCGAATGAATTTGAATACGCCCCACAAGAAGACTGCGAATGCTAGCGTAAAGATGCCCGGAATCACTATCACGCCAATCAAACATTTCACCCAGATAGCAAGATTGAGAAGGTTTGTGAATTTAATAGCTTCGCAGGTATTAAGGGCCTGCTGATCAGTCTGGGCAGAGCTCACTGCCGGATTGCCGACATAGCTAGCATCGTATGAATTATTTACAGCGCCAGTATTTTGCGTACCTCCAGAAAATGTCTGACTATTAATTTGTCCTGATATCTGGCTCAGTGCAGCGTCTCGGTTGGTGAAGTTGTCGTAGGCATAACAGATCGGTGAGTCGCTTTCACCATTTGGACAGCATTGATCTTCATTGTTTGAACCAATACTGTAGCACTGAGGATTGTCAGCGTTGTGAGCATCAGTCCAACTTTGGGCATAATTGTTGCAGGTCTGCGAATCTTCCGGCGCTTGTCCTGTACAGCATTGTTCATACGTCTTATCGCTATTCACTGCAGAACAATCCGCTCTCACCTGAGCATGCGCAATAGAACCTGATAGCAGAACTGAGAGAAGTGCAATGGTGCTGAGAAAGTATTTCATATTAGCCCGTAATAGCGTTAACGGTTCCAATAATAGCGTTCGTGATGACCCATGCACCTAATATCAACAGCATGCCGATAACAGTGTAGAAGAACATGCGCTTGGCAGTTTGGATCTTCGTAGGATTGCCTTGAGCAAAAATAAATGTCAGACCGGACCAAATGAAGAAAAGAATAATGAGCGGCAATGCTACACGAATGACAATGCTGAGGATCTTATTAATAACATCTGGAATTGTACTGACGCCGGTCAAAGGGTTTATGAGATGGATATTAAGAGGAGCATTTTGCACTGAACCGCCTCCGCTAGAGGAGCTATTAGAAGAGCTCGAAGAAGTATTTGTATTAAAAATATTATTAGCATTGTTTGATCCTCCGCTATAGCTCTCAAATGCTACGCACATTGGAGAAGCGTCTGTTTGAAGATCACCCTTGCTATCAAGACAGCAGCTTTGTTCGTTGGTATCGCCAATGCTCTGGCAGCTTGTATCGCCACCATCATCACGCTTCGCTACATATCCTGCATATGCATCACAGCTAGTAGATACCTGTCCTGCGGTACCGCTACAATTTTTTATATAACATTGATCGCTAATAACGTTTGATGAAGAACAAGGCTTGGTAGCATCACCGGGGATAGCCTGCGCATGGACAGTAAATGCAGCACCAACCAATGAAGTCAGTATGAAGATGAAAGTAACGAGATTTTTTCTAAGCTGAATCATATATTAGCTATTACCGAAAAAATTAAACGTATCATGATAGCCAAGTATTGATAGTATAACTTTTACAATGAAAAAGGCACAGAGGATAAGTACCAGACCGAGCACCATATGCTTGGCCATACTTGCAAGCTTGGCATGCTGACCCGGTTTTCCTCCAGCGGTGATGTACCCAAAACCGAGATACATGATCATGATGACAAAAATAGGAACAAGTAATGTTCTGAAGAAAAAATTAATGAGATTATTGATGAGCTGCATGACAGAGTTCACATCGCAGTCCGGACCATCGCACGGAATAAGCCCTGAACCTGTTGATTGTGCCTGAGCAACATGAATACTCGCAAGCGCAATAATTGCACCGATCGCAAAGAGTTTAGTGAGTAGTCGATTGGAGGCTTTGTGTAGCATTGAAGATGGCAGTTTGAACATCGGTAGTGTTGCTGTTTACGTTGTTAATCATATCATGGAAGATTGTATTGGTACTAGTTGGATTCGGATCTGGCCAAGAGAATGCGGATAGCGCAGCTTGGAAGAATACAGAAACATACGGACTGCTCTGCGCTACTTGCAACAGATCACGACGAGCTGGCGGCAATGAAAAACGCTTTGAGATATCATCAACACCCGCACTGCTTGTCATTTGAGTGGCAGCAGCATAAGCCGCAGTCATATTCGGCGCACCTTTCATAATGCCTACCGCTACGAATGATCCAAATGTAATGGGGCGTGTTGCATTCTGAGCCTGGAACAGCTGTGTGACATCAAAATTTAAATTTGGATTCTGAGCTTGAATAGTGAAAAGCTCGCTGGCTCGTCCGATATAAAACACCGACTTCCCTGCCAAGAAGTTTTGTAAGCTTTCGGGTAATGAATTATTCCAGCTGTATGCGCTGCTGGTAGGGTCAGAGAAGCTGGTGTAGAACGTCAGGGCTTGTACTGCCGGAAGCTCATTGCCAGGATTATCGCTGACAGTGGCAGTACCGGTACCATTCGCAAGCGTTACCTGATTTGCTCCTGTGGTGGCATCGTACCCTACAATACTGTTACCCGTTTGAAGGAACAGCGCGGAGAGAATATCGCGAGCATGCAGAATATTATCCCACTCACCCATAGCAATAGTGCTTTGAGTAAGCTTGCCCTGACTGGTGCGCTTGGTAAAGAGCGGAACAGAAGCTTGAAGATCTTTCCATGTCTTCGGAGGAGCAACGAAATTCTTTGCTGCCAAAATATCCTTGTTGTAGTAGACGACCAGAGGATCAACAAGCAACGGGAGTGCGGTCACGCCAGTTTTTGAGAGAAACATTTGCGCACCATCGACATTGGTATCGCGAAATGTTCGTTCTGTATAGGCAGCAAAAGGAATGGTGTAAAGCTTGTTTGCAATTTGAGAAATAGCTTCGGAAGAAGTAATGACAAGGTCAGGAGATTTTCCATTGGCCAATGACACAATGAGATCCTGATAGAAATTTGCCGGAGCGTGATATGAATATGAAAGCGTATAACCGTAATTCTGGCTATTGAAGTTATCAACATAGCTTTGCATTGTTTCTGCAGGGAGAATGCCCCAGACCACAACATTTCCTGTCGGTGTTGTAGAAGTTGTTTTTGAACTTGAAGAAGAAAAGAGTCCTGAGAAAATAGCAATGGCAGCAACAAATCCAACAATGAATATGATGATGAGAATGGTTTGAAATGATGACTTCATAATTAGTTATTTTGAAAAAAGTACTGCATAGTGATGCGCTCCTGCCGGCAACATATCAGAGAGCTTTTTGAAGCCGACCCCTGTCAGTGCGCTTTCTGCCATTGTTTTGTTGAAGACGTGGTATGGCTGCGGACCAAGGCCGCCGAATGATTCCGTCCAATCCGCAATAACAATCTTGCCGCCTGGCTTCAAGACGCGATACGCCTCCTTTAATGCTGCAGCCTTGTCATCAAGGAGAAAAAGGAAATTGAAGCAGACCACTACATCAACACTTTCATTTGCCAGTTTCGATCCCTCTTTAGCTTCAATATCTCCCCAGAGCGCATGAAGGTTGGCAATATGCTTTTCTGATGCGTCGCGAGTCAGACGCGTGACAACATCATGGTTGATCTCGATGGCAAATACTTGTCCTTGCGGCACGAGCTTCGCAGCGGCTTGGGCAACGAAGCCGCTGCCAGCGCCAAAATCAGCAACAGTATTTGTTGCGAGAATATTACACGCCGCAAGCGTCTGCATTGGATCCATGAACATGAAAATAGTATAGCTTGAATAAATCATTCAAGCTATACTATTTTCACCCTGAGCGAAGTCGAAGGGTATTTTTTATTTTATAGACACGTCACTGATGCCAAACTATCCCCAGCTCTTAGCTTCATGATAGTGACGCCTTGCGTTTGTCGTCCGCTTGAAGGGACAGTGTTGAGATCTACACGGATGACTTGGCCTTTCTTAGACATTGCGACGAGCTCCATGTCATTTTGCACTACTTTACCCACCATCAATGAACCAGTCTTGGCTGTGACATTCGATGTCTTGATACCAGAACCACCACGGCCTTGGATCTTATATTCTTTCATGGCAGTTTTCTTACCGACACCAGTAGAGCCCATTGCCAAGAAGAAGGTGTTTTCTTCTGTCGTTACAACATCAGCGCCAATAATAGTGTCGCCTTTGCCCAGCTTCATTGCTCGCACACCTCCTGCTGTACGGCCCATTTCGCGAACCCCCGATTCTTCGAAGCGAATAGATTGACCGAGCGCTGTGGCCAAGATCACGCTATTGCCCTTTTGCACACGCAATACAGACTCAAGCTCATCGCCGGCATCAAGCTTGATAGCGATAATACCGCTGCGGCGAACATCCTTAAATGAGTCATAAGAAACTTTTTTGGCAGTACCGCCTTTTGTGACCATCATCAAAGAAGCCTTTTCTTGCTTAGCGAGCTTCGGCACAGCTAAGATAGACGTCACTTTTTCATCTCCTCCCAAAGATAAGAAGTTCATAATAGACTTCCCTTTCGTAGCACGACGACCTTCCGGCAATTCATACATCTTGATCTGATAGGCCTTGCCGCGATTGGTGAAGAACAAAAGATCGCTATGAGTATCAGTGCTTAGCAAAATGGTAACAAAATCCTCTTCTTTTGTTTCTAGGTCAACAACACCAACGCCACCGCGCTTTTGAATCTTGTATTCAGCTGGGTCAGTACGCTTCACATAGCCTCCTGCAGTAAATACAAGTACTGATTCTTTTTCTGGAACCAAGTCTTCATCTGAAATAACTTTGTTGCCGCTTGCCACAATCTTTGTCTTGCGTTCATCGGCATATTTTTCTCTGATTTCTTTCAATTCATCAGCAATAACTTTGAAAATTTTCTTTGAGCTTGCAAGCAATGCTTCGAGCTCTGCAATAAGCTCCTGCTTTTCTTTCAATTCGAGCTCTACTGCCTTGCGTTCAAGGCCAGCCAGCTTCTGCAGGCGCATTTCCAAAATAGCAGTGGCCTGAAGATCAGAAAATTTAAATTCTTTTATCAAATTCACTTTTGCAACGGCAGCGTCTTTTGATTCACGAATAATAGTAATAACGCGGTCAATGTGATCAAGGGCTTTCTTCAAACCAAGCAAGATGTGCTCGCGATCTTTTGCTTTACCAAGATCAAAGGTGGTGCGACGGCGAACCACCACTTCACGATGAGCGATGAAGTAGCTCAAAATAGACTTCAAAGAAAGAGTTTGTGGTACGCCATCAACAAGCGCCACCATATTGTAGTGGAATGTCTGCTCAAGCTGGGTGTGCTTGTATAAAAAGTTCAATACCTTTTGAGGGTTTACACCAGCCTTCAAGGTAATAATAACGCGCATGTCCTTAGTAGAAAGATCATCGAGACCCTTGATACCGTCCAGCTTCTTTTCCTGAACCAGTGATGCAATAGATTCAACGAATGTTGCCTTGTTTACACGATACGGCAATGAAGTAACAACGATTTGGTATGAGCCGTTTTTAAGCTCTGCAATTTCTGCCTCACCGCGACAGACAACGCCGCCGCGACCGGTAGCCAATGCATGCAAAATATCTGCTTTATTAAATGCTAGTCCTCCTGTTGGAAAGTCCGGACCTTGCACAATAGCTGCCAAGTCTTCATTCGTTGCATCGTCATTTTCAATAATATGCAAACAGGCATCGATAATCTCTCCAAGGTTGTGGGGAGCAATGTTTGTTGCCATACCGACAGCAATACCAAGCGTACCGTTCAACAAAAGATTTGGTACAGCAGAAGGAAGAACGGAAGGCTCTTTACGGGAGGCGTCGTAGTTAGGATTGAAATCAACGGTATCTTTTTCTATATCGCGAAGCAGTTCAGATGCAATCTTAGACATGCGAGCTTCGGTATAACGCATTGCCGCAGCTGGATCTCCATCAACAGAACCGAAGTTTCCTTGACCTTGAATGAGCGGATAGCGCATTGAGAAATCCTGTGCGAGGTTTACCATCGCATCATATACAGACACGTCACCGTGCGGGTGATATTTACCGAGCACATCACCGACTACTGTTGCACTCTTACGGAACTTAGCGCTCGAAGTGAGACCGTTCTCATACATTGAGTACATGATGCGGCGGTGCACAGGCTTCAAACCATCGCGCACATCAGGCAATGCACGGTCTGTAATGACACTCATTGCGTAGTCAATAAATGACGTGCGCATTTCGGTAACAATATTAACCGGCAAGACGCTGATACGCGCTTCTGCTGGTTCTGGAGCTAGTTCTTTTACATCCTTTTTTGCCATAAATCCCTATTATTATAGCCTATTTTCGGAGAAAAAGCGATTGGATTTTCTCAATAACTGTGGTGTAAATGGCCATTAATCCCCTTTCTGGGTCATGTTTTGCGGGACGAGGATGTGCATAAAGACAAACGAGACTGAGTATGAGGATAAGGCCGATCAATCCGGTAGCAATGACGGCCACACGCTTGCGAACATGGAGCGGCTTTGCCAATACTTTTTTAGGACTGAACAGGTTCATACTAGGCTTGAGGGTCAAGTAATAAAATATATCCTTCTTTCCCATCAAGATCTTTGCGCTTAAGCGTCGCCTTGTCTTGCGGTTCATTCTTTTCTTGCCCGCCTTCTTTCAAAAACTGCTTGAGGCTTGCCGCATCATATTCGTATGGGATGATGACATTAGGATCAAATGATGTAGCAATCTTATATGCCTTGGCAGGATCAAGATCTACTCCGCTTGCAACTGGCATAAATACCATGTCAGCATTCGAGGCAAGCTCTACCGCATCTGGAGAAAGCTTCTTCTCATCATCGATAAGTCCTATGAATGCGATTTTAATGCCATCGAGCTCAAAACCGTAGACGGTGTTGATGTGAACCTTTTTATCAAGAGTGACAGTGCTTGATGCGCCAGTGAAAAGTAGGTCACGCACTTCATAGTTGCCTGGACCATCAATAATGAAGGGCTCCTTGTCGCCGAGAGAGACAGTATCCGCACCATCGGTATCTGGCGTGTGAGTAGTGATAAGTGCAATGTCTGCACCAAAACGAGGAGGCTTGCTAAAGGCTTTGGACTCCTTGGTCGGCGGATTGATAGCAATAGTCAAATCTCCTAATGTCAGCTTGAAATAAGATTTCCCGAAATACGTAATAACCATTGCAATACTATATCAAATATGGTATCTTTTAGCCACTCAAACGAGTATTAATAATCATTCCCTCCCAGGAATAACCTTGCACTTCCAGCCATTCAGAATCGTGCAAAATCTTGGTAGGCAGTATTTTCTGCCGCCTTCGTGTGGCAATTTCTTTTTTAGGAAAAAGAAATAAATGAAAGAGTAATTGTATGGAAGAAAACGAAACAAAAGTAATAGAAAGCAACGAGCCTCACCGCCCAATGCTTGATGAAATCGTTGAAGGTCCGGTTATTGCCGTAGACAAAGCAGCGATTTACATCGATTTGAAGCCATTTGGTACTGGTGTTATTTACGGACGCGAATTTATCGCCGCTCGTGACTTGATCCGCAAGACCAATATTGGCGATGTAGTGAAAGCAAAGGTTGTTGAAGTTGAAAACAATGACGGCTATGTCGAGCTCTCTCTGAAAGAAGCGAAACAGGCACTGATTTGGAATGAAGCAGAGCTTGCTATCAAATCAAAAGACGTGTTTGATCTTACTATCAAAGATGCCAACAAGGGCGGTCTTATCATTGATTGGCAAGGCGTTTCTGGCTTCTTGCCAGCATCTCAGCTCAAGCCTGAACACTACCCTCGCGTAGAAGACTCTGACAAGGACAAGATCCTTTCTGAATTGAAGAAGCTTATCGGCACAAAGCTTGCAGTGACTATGATCTCTGCAAACCCAAAGGACGGCAAGCTTATCTTCTCTGAAAAAGATGGCAATCCTGAAGAGCGTCAGGAAGTAATCAGCAAGTACGCAGTGGGCGATGAGCTCGACTGTGAAGTGACTGGTATCGTAGACTTCGGCGTATTCTTGAAGATCGAAGACGGTCTTGAGGGCTTGGTTCACATCTCTGAACTCGATTGGGGTCTCGTAGAAGATCCTCGCTCAATGTTCAAGCTCAAGGATAAAGTTCGTGCAAAGATCATTGATATCAAAGATGGAAAAATTTCCCTCTCTATCAAGGCTTTGAAGGACAATCCTTGGAAAGCATTCGAGAGCAGTCTTAAGAAAGGCGATGTTGTGAAGGGTGTTGTTATTAAATACAACAAGCACGGCGCTTTGGTGTCTATCAAAGAAGGCGTAGCTGGCCTTGTGCACCACTCAACATTCGGTTCTGAAGAAAAGCTTCGCGAAACATTGCAGCTAGGGCGAACCTATCCGTTCACTGTCACTCTCTTTGAGCCAAAAGAACAGCGCATGACGCTGGTCTATGGCGAAGAGAAAGTAGAAGAAGAAAAGAAGGAAGAATAATTAAAAAGCGGCACCCTATGGGTGCCGCTTTTTAATTAAACTGATTCATTATTTCTTCCTTTGTTTTGAAAGGTAAGCTTTCAATGATAGCAACAGCTTTTTCTATGCCTTGATCGCGAAGCTCGGCTTCAAACGGAGCAAATGGCGAGAGCATGAATTTTTGAAAGCCGTCCGGCGGAGCGATGCGTGGCAGAAGCTCTTCGTGTACAGGACGAATACCAACGCGAATGCGCAAGAAATCTTTTGTGCCAAGATGCGCAATGAGCGATGTCAGGCCATTGTGTCCCCCGTCACCTCGGGCATATGAACACTTCACTTCACCAAGATTGATATTGATGTCGTCATATACAACAACAATCTCTGCATCAGGATGCTGTTTGCGTAATTTTTCTGCCGCAAGCCCTGAATCATTCATAAAGGTATCCGGCTTTGCGAGCAGTAGTTGCCCAAACTGCGAGATGCGAGCCGCGAATATTTTCTTTTCTTCAAATGACAATGCCTCCTTTGCCGCAAGCGCATCCAACACCATCCAGCCGACATTATGACGCTGTCCTGCATGCTCAGAACCAGGATTGCCAAGGCCAATAACGATATACATAGTGCTACTGTACCATACAATTTCCTTCTGCTATACTTGCCCTAATTATGGAACCAAACAGCAATACCGAGGCCCCTTTGGGAGCACCTCAGCGCAAGTCTTTTTTTGAGACAACCTTTTGGAAAGTCATAGAGAATCTTCTCTATATCGTCGGCGCAGTCTTGCTTGCTGCTCTTATTCAGGCCTTCATCATTCGCCCATTTATCGTTAGCGGCACATCGATGGATCCTGTTATTCAGAATGGCCAGTATCTTATTATTGATGAGGTAACCTATCACTTCCATGGACCACAGCGCGGCGATGTCATCGTATTCAAAGCGCCACCAGAGCCAACAAAGTATTACATCAAGCGTGTCATTGGCTTGCCTGGCGATACAGTAAAGCTCAGAGATGGCAAAATAACGATCATCAACAAAGATCATCCTGAAGGATTTACTCTTGATGAGCCGTACCTCACACACCTTTCAACAGACAGCGGCACATACGTCGTACCTGCAGACGAATATTTCGTTATGGGGGACAACCGCTCAGGAAGCTACGACTCTCGATCATGGGGCATGCTTCCGGATGCAAATATTCGCGGACGAGCGTTGATTCGCTTGCTTCCGGTAAACAATATCAGCCTCTTGCCTGGAAAAGAACACTATGACTACTAAACAGCCCGCTTCAAAAAAGTCACAAGAAATCGCTAGCCCAAAAGGCATGCGTGATATTATCGGCGATGATTATTACAAGTTCCAAGGCTTCTTTGAGAAAGCTCAAGAAGTCGCCGTGTACTATGGCTTCAAGCCAATTGAAACCCCTATTCTCGAACATGAGAGTACATTCACTAGCGCTGTCGGCGTAGGAACAGACATTGTCGACAAGGAAATGTACACCCTTAAGACGAAAGGCGGCGATCATTTGGCAATGCGCCCTGAGCACACTGCCGGCTTGATGCGTTCATATATTGAAAACGGTATGCAGAGCCTGCCTCAGCCTCTTCTCTTTTATCACTGTGGTCCCGTATTTCGTCACGACAATCCTCAAAAAGGCCGTTACCGACAGTTCTATCAGTTCGATGTAGATGTTATTGGCAGTGAAAAAAGTATTATCGATGCGCTAGTCATCCGCACTATCTACACTATCCTTGAAGAGGCTGGCGCTAAAAATCTTATTGTTACCTTAAACTCTATTGGTGATAAAGAGTCTCGTCCTGCCTACATTCGCGAGCTTGTAAATTACTACAAAAAGCATATCAATGAATTGCCCGCTATTGATCAAGAGCGCCTAAAAACAAATCCTCTTCGCATTCTTGATTCAAAAGATGAACGAACAAAAGAAATCAATCTCAATGCCCCTGATTCTATTAGCTATCTTTCAAGCGCTGGCAAGAAGCACTTCAAGGAGGTATTGGAATGCCTTGATCAGATGGATATTCCCTATCAGATTGATAAGATGCTTGTCCGTGGCCTCTCCTACTACACTCACACTGTCTTCGAAATTATTGAAACAGATGAGGAAGGCAAGACTCAGACTATTGCAGCCGGTGGACGCTATGACTATCTCGGCAAAGAGCTCGGTAGCAAGAAAGACGTGCCTGCTATGGGCGGATCTATCGGCATTGATCGCATCGTTGAACAGCCATGGTTCAAAGACCTTGCTCCGCGCATTATGAAGAAGCCAAAGGTGTACTTCATTCAAGTTGGCCTTGATGCCAAGCTTAAGAGCCTCAGCGTCATTGAGATTCTCCGTAAAGCACATGTTCCTGTCATGCAAGCTCTCTCAAAAGACTCTCTTTCTGCACAGCTGGCAGTGGCAGAAAAATCAGGCTGTCCTTTCACTATCATCTTCGGACAGAAGGAAGCAATGGAAAACAGCGTGATTGTTCGCAATATGGATACTCGCAGTCAGGACAATGTGCCGATCAGCGAGCTCAACACCTACCTTAAGCAGTTAAAATAATGAAAGCTATCGTACAAGTACCAGACCAAGTGTTACGACGAACTGCGGAGAAGGTCTCGGTTGCTGATATTAAGAAGAAGAAAATTCAGTCTTTGATTGAAGACATGAAAGCCGCTATTGATCGTGAAGAAGATGCGGTGGCTATTGCTGCGCCTCAGTTAGGAGAATCACTTCGTATTTTCGTAGTATCAAAAAAGGTAAACAAGAAGTTTGAAGAGGATTTGGTATTTATCAATCCAGAGATCATTCGCCTTGGCAAAAACAAAGAAGTTATGCAGGAAGGCTGCCTGTCTGTGCGGTGGAAATATGGCGATGTGAAGCGCGCTACGACTGCTACGGTTCGCGCACTAAATGCTGAAGGCAACGAATTTGTCATGAACGGCCGGGGACTGCTCGCCCAAATTTTCCAACACGAAACCGACCATCTAAACGGCATTCTTTTTATAGATAGTGCGAAGAATATTCAGAACCTTCCACCAGCAAGTAAGTAGAGTACAAAGGGCCATATATACCTCTCTCACCCATGCTCCATAGACAATTTAAAAGTCCTTGGACAAGCCGCGGATTTTAAATTGTCTAGTTCCGCCCAGCTTTGAGTGGTAGTGCAGACCCTTTGTGGTGTTGGGGTTTGACGTTT
>DATJJU010000008.1:0-13963 GCA_035491955.1 Minisyncoccota bacterium
ATAAGGTATAAATAAGAAAAATTGAAATTATGAGCACACTAACAACATTGCGCAGATATCTTATTGCTCTCAGTGCTAATGACCGCACTAATGAATTATTATGTAGTCGCGCTGATAAAGTGGACATTATAACTCCATTGAATGATGGTCAGAACATTACGGCTACTCGTTATCCTGAAATGGCAATATTTTTAGCCGTTACCCGAGGGGTAGTAAAAGAATTAAAAAGAGGCTCCTATGGTTGGAGGTATTTAAATAGCTACAGAAATGGTTCTCAAACAATCAAACACGTGCTTGAATTTTACCCCGATAAAGACCTACTGACGGCATTCGTTAATCCTAACGTTAAGGGCATTGGATATGTTCACACAGTGGACAGCAGTGGTTTTTATGAACAAAGCACTATAGAAAATTATTCTACCCGTAAAGAGGTGCCAGCTACAAGCAGTGTGAAAGTCACAAAAAAGGATTTAGTCTTCCTTGAAGAATTGAATCTCACCAATAACGTCTACCACCTTCCGTTAGATCTTAGCGTGCTCGTGTGTACGAAGCACAGCAAGGTTTAGTGTGATACTAAAAAATAATAACCCTCCCCAAAGAGGGTTTTTTGATTGCAATTTCTTTAGATTTTCTTGATCGGGCGTGTGATACACTGGCACCATGACTACCAAACACAATGACGAAAATGAGGTTGTGACGAAAAGAGTCTTGAAAGAGGTGCTAGTTGAGACACTTGATGTTTTTGGGCGAAGAATCAAGCAGGAAATTAAACAAGAAATAGTCAGTGAAATAACTGTCGTTATAGATACTAAAATCGACGAACTTGCTACTGCTACAAAGAAAGGTTTTGATGAAGTTGATCATAGATTTCGTCTGGTGGATATTCGATTTGATCGAATTGAAGGAAGACTCGATAGGGTAGAAGGAAAATTAGATAACGTTGAAAACCGTGTAGATCGAATTGAGGAAAAAATTGATGCCATAGATCATAATTATGGTATAGGATCACCGTCCTGGAATCTTCGTTAGGCTTTTATTTTGCTCTGTTTTCGAGTAGAATAAGAGAACTATGGAACGTACATATATAGGCGATGCCGGAGCGCATGCCGGGGAAACTGTTTTATTTAAAGGCTGGATCGATGTCCGCCGTGACCAAGGCAAATTGGTCTTTTTTGACTTTCGAGATATGACGGGCTACATCCAGGGTGTTATTTTGCCAAATCGGGCCGAGGATATGGCTGAAGCCGTGAAGGACGCTCGTCCTGAGTCTGTGGTTGCCGTTGAAGGTATCATCAACAAGCGTCCTGAACGCAATGTGCAAGCCGATAAGCAGAACGGTGATATCGAGCTTGAGATCACAGGCCTTACTATTTTGAATAAAGCAGAGCCGCTGCCATTTGAAATCAATACTGATACCAAAGAAGTCGGTGAGGATGTTCGCTTGAAATATCGCTACCTGGATCTTCGCAGTGCTCGCATGCAAAACAATATGCGTAAGCGCGACGAAGTCCAAAAATATATTCGCGACTATTTGCATGAACAAAAATTTATTGAAGTAGAAACTCCTATTTTAACGAAATCTACGCCTGAAGGAGCGCGTGATTATGTTGTACCGTCCCGTCTCTATCCTGGTCATTTTTATGCATTGCCGCAGTCTCCTCAGCAATACAAGCAGCTTTTAATGAGCGGCGGTATTGAGCGATACTTCCAGCTTGCAAAATGTATGCGCGATGAAGACGGTCGCGGTGATCGTCAGCCGGAATTTACTCAGCTCGATATGGAAATGAGCTTCGTTGAGCGTGAAGATGTCATGGCTCTGAACGAACAGCTGCTGATCAATATTGTGACAAAGCTTTTCCCAGAAAAGCATATTCAACAAATTCCATTTCCTCGCATTTCATACAAGGATGCTATGGAAAAATACGGCAATGACCGTCCTGACATTCGTGAAGATAAAAATGATCCGAACCTGCTGGCATTTTGCTGGGTAGTAGATTTCCCATTCTTCGAAGCCACTGATAAAAGCGATAACCCTGATGCAAAAGGTAATTGGACATATACTCACAACCCGTTCTCTCGTCCTATCGAAGAGCACATGAGCAATCTCATGAATAAAGAAGATGTTGGCGATATTCTTACCACGCAATATGACGTTGTATTAAACGGTTTTGAAATCGGTGGCGGTTCTATCCGTAACCACTCATACGAAGCGCTTTCAAAAGTATTTGAATTGCTTGGACACAGCATCGAAACAATCGAATCAGATTTCTCTCACATGCTGCAGGCATTCAAAGTGGGCACTCCGCCACATGGAGGCATTGCCTGGGGCTTTGATCGCCTCATGATGATCCTCTTGAATGAGCCCAACATTCGCGAAGTAATGGCCTTTCCAAAAACCGGCGAAGGCAAAGACCCGATGATGAATGCACCGTCTCCGATTTCCGACAAGCAGGCTGATGAGCTCCATATTGTTATCAAAAAACCAAAATCATAATCGTGGAAACAGAATTGCTCTTCAAGATTAAACAGGCAAGCTTTGAAGGACCAATAGAGGTCTTGCTGGATCTGATCGAGCGCAGAAAACTGTTTGTGAACGACGTGTCATTGGCAACAGTGACAGATGATTTCATCACCTACATGCAAACTGTCGGCATGCAGCCAGGGGAGACCGCAAATTTCTTGTCAGTGGCCGCCACGCTTATCCTTATCAAGGCTCGTTCATTATTACCAAACCTTGAACTAACCGAAGAGGAAACAGAATCCATCACCGACCTTGAACGACGCTTAGCTTTGTATCAAGTTATCAGCAAGATTTCTGCAGAGCTTATTAGGGGTTACGGCAAAAAAATCTCATTTGAAGGCAAGCGACGTTTGAGCGGCACAGTGTTCGCTCCTGATGAGAAATTGACGCTTGAGCAATTGCCGAATCTTATCAGTGATATTCTCGGTCGCGTACCTCCGCCGGCGCCAAAAAAGCCAGAAGCGCGAGTCTACAAAACTATTTCTATCGCTGAAGTGCTCAGTACATTGGAAGATCGCATACAGCGCGCCATGTCCACGAGCTTCAATGCTATTCGTGTCATGTCGCCTGAAACTGACGAGCGCAGTCAGAAGGTCTACACGATAGTGTCTTTTCTTGGTATGCTAGAGCTAGTTCGCCGAGGAGTAGTAGCAGCGGAGCAATCCAATGCTTTTGAAGATATTACTCTAGAGCGCCACCAAGAACATCATGAATAATCTTTCTCAAACAATCGAAAGCATTCTTTTTGCCACTGCTGAAGAATATACAGTCAACGAATTATCCGGGCTTTTGAAAGTCTCGAAAGAAGAGATTGAAAATGCATTAGCAACACTTGCAGAATCTCTGGAGGGTCACGGCATGATGCTGGTTCGCGAGCGTGACAGTGTGACATTGGCTACCCGCGCAGAGCATGCGCCGATTTTGGAAACGATCCGCAAGGAAGAATTGCAAAAAGATCTCTCAAAGGCCAGCGCAGAAACACTGGCTGTTGTTGTCTACAAGCCAGGTGCAACGAAGGCAGAGATTGAGCTGATTCGCGGTGTTAATGCGTCGTACTCGCTTCGCGCATTGCAGATCAGAGGGCTTATAGAGTCAAAAGGGGCGGGGAGAGCGGTGACCTATCATCCAACGCTGGCATTGCTTGAACACTACGGCGTATCTGATGCCGGACAGCTTCCGCAATATCAGGAAACAGTACAAAAGATTGCCAGCCTTATTTCTCAAACAGAAGAAGTATGATTTTGAATGCCATAAAAATTTTCTTGCCAACAACGCTTACCTTCATTATCGGTATTGCTATTACGCCGTCACTCACGAACTATATGTACAAGCATAAGCTTTGGAAGAAGAACAATCGCGCACAGGAGCAGGATATTACTAATGATAAATTTTCGAGCATTCATGACGGTACGGCAGAAGTTTCTACTCCGCGCGTAGGAGGCATTATCATTTGGCTCGCAGTACTGATCTGTATTTCGTTGATGTGGATTATTTCCAAAGCCTTTCCCTCAGATCTTTCACAGAAACTGGACTTCTTCAGTAAAAACCAAACATTAGTGCCGCTTGCGTCACTGTTGCTGGGTTCATTGATCGGCCTGGCAGACGATTTATTGCAAGTACGAGGCACCATTGCTGGTAAATCAAGCGATGTCTTGGGCAACCGCTATGTGAAGATCGGCATGCTGGCTATGATTGGCTTGCTTGTCGGTTCATGGTTTTATTTCAAGCTCGGCGCTACCGGTATTGCTATTCCATTTGTACATAGTCTTTTCAATCTCGGCGTATTCTTTATTCCATTTTTTATACTAGTGCTTATCGCTGTTTTCTCAACATCAGTCATTGATGGCTTGGACGGGCTGGCAGGGGGCGTACTCGCTATTGTTTTTGCAGCCTATGCTGTCATTGCCTTTGGTCAGCATCAGATAGACATTGCGGCGCTGTGTGGGGTTATTTCTGGAGCTACCTTGGCTTTCCTGTGGTTTAATATTCCACCAGCGCGATTTTATATGGGCGAGACCGGCATGATCGGCCTGACTGTTGTATTGACCGTTGTTGCCTTTCTTACCAATACAGTATTGCTGCTGCCAATCATTGCCTTGCCGCTGACTGCAACAAGTGTGTCAGTGATCCTGCAAGTCTGTTCGTATAAATATTTCGGCAAGCGCAGAGTCTTTAAGATTGCTCCGCTTCATCATCATTTCCGCGCACTAGGGTGGTCAAAAGAAAAAGTCGTCATGCGTTACTGGGTGGTGTCTATTATTTCTGCCATCATTGGCGTAGTGCTAGTATTAATAAGTAAATAAATGGCAATTGTTAAACCGAAACAATTCGATACGTACTTTTTTGGCATTGTATTGCTTATCACATTGATCGGTATTTTTTCATTCGTTTCTGCTTCTCTTGGTATCTTGGCTCACAGCGCTACGAAGTTCTATAACGTGCTCTTCGGACAAATTGTGCTCGGCTTCATAGGCGGCCTGGCGGGATTATGGGTTGCCATCAGAATTCCGTATCACTTTTGGCGCAATAATGCATTTACAATCTTCATTGCCGCATTGGTCCTGACGCTCAGTGTTTTTGTCCCGCACCTCGGCTTCGCTCATGGCGGCGCACGTCGCTGGATTAATATCGGACCAGTATCGTTTCAGCCGGCTGAAGCACTGAAGATTGCATTCGTTATTTATTTCAGTGCGTGGCTAGCCTGGACGCATAAAAAAGAAGAAGAGTTTAAATACCGCTTGCTCCCGTTGATCGTCATGCTCGGCTTAGTAGCAGGGGTATTACTTATTCAGCCTGACACCAAAAGCCTTATTCTTATTACTGCTGCTGCCTGCAGCATGCTCTTCGTCTCAGGAGTGTCATGGAAAAAAATCGGCATGATTGTCGGTGCAGGCCTTCTTCTTATCTTGCTGCTTGCGCTTGTTCGACCATACGTCATGAGTCGTATCAAGACATACCTTAATCCGTCTGCTGACTCGCAAGGATCCTCATATCAGTTGCAACAGGGTCTTATCGCTGTCGGCTCTGGCGGCATCTTTGGCCGCGGACTGGGGCAAAGCGTGCAAAAATTCAACTATCTGCCTGAACCGCAAGGCGACTCTATTTATGCAGTGATAGGGGAAGAGTTTGGCTTCATCGGCAGCGCGCTTCTTGTCGTGCTCTATGTCTTTCTGTCTATTCGCGGCTTTAAGATTGCCATGCAGTCTCGCGATCTCTTCGGACAATACCTGGTCATCGGCATCATCACTATTCTTGTCATGCAGTCCTTCCTCAACATGGCTTCTCTTGTCGGCCTTTTCCCGCTAACCGGCGTACCGCTTGTCTTCATCTCCCAAGGCGGCACTGCACTCTTCATCGCCCTCTTCGCTTCCGGTATGGTCTTGAATGTCTCACGATACCAAAAAGCAGAAAAATAAAAGGTTTCTTGTCTTAGAACTGTAAAATCGCTACAATATAAGCATCTATGAAAATCTTATTGATTGGCGGGGGGACAGGCGGCCATGTGTACCCATTGATTGCTATAGCGGAAGAGTTGAATCGCATTGCGGATGAGGAGAAGATCGCCAACTTCCATCTCTATTACATGTCCAATGTGCCCTATGATCAGAAGGCCTTGGATGAGCAATTCATTACATTTATTCCTATTACGGCAGGCAAATTGCGCGTGTATTTTTCTTTGCAAAATTTTGTTGATATGGGCAAGACATTTGTTGGTACTATCAGTGCCATATTCAAACTCTTCAGTCTCTATCCTGATGTCATTATCAGCAAAGGGGGCTATGCTGCCTTTCCAACGCTCGTAGCTGCGCGCATCTTGCGCATCCCGCTCATCGTTCATGAGTCAGACACAGTGCCAGGACGCGTAAACAAATGGTCAGGCAAGTTTGCTCGACGTGTAGCATTATCATATCCGGAAGCGGCGCAATTTTTTGATGCCAAGAAAGTATCCGTCACAGGCCAGCCGGTGCGAAAGAGTATTGCTCACCCTGCAACAGAAGGCGCAAAGGAATTCTTTGAGCTTGATCCTGCTATTCCTGTTATCGGCGTCATTGGCGGATCGCTTGGCGCAAAGATCATCAATGATACTATTACTTCATTGATTCCTGAGCTCGTGAAGAGCTATCAAGTTATTCATCAATCAGGTCAGAAGACCTATGAAGAAACCAAGACTGATGCAGCAGTGTTGCTTGGCGATGATGTGAAGCGCACTCGCTACAAGCTCTTTCCATTTTTGAGCGACCTGCAGACTAAAATGTTTGGCGGGGCAGTGGATATTGTTATTTCTCGTGCTGGTTCGATGATTTATGAAATCGCCGCCTGGGGCAAGCCGTCTATTATCATTCCTGGCGGACCGGAAGTCTTTCACGGCGATCATCAAAGAAAGAATGCATACCACTATGCTCGTAGCGGTGCATGTGCGGTCATTGAAGAAACCAATCTCACGCCGTCAGTCTTGATGAATGAAATTGAAATGATTCTCAACAGCAAAGAGCGCTATGAGGCAATGTCCAAACGCGCCAAAGAATTTTATAAGCCCGACGCTGCTCGCATGATTGCAGCCGAAGCAGTTACTATTGCCCTAGAGCATGAAGAATAACCCAGAACCACAACCTAAGAAGTCCTCAGTTTTTTCACTCCTCGCTCCCTATCGAGGATTGCTTATTCTTCTGGTCCTCTTGGCGCTGGCGAGCAATGCTATTACCTTGCTCATACCAAAGCTTGTGGCTGTCACCATTGACCACTATGCTGCGCATACGCTTGTCATCCACCAGACTATTGTTTGGTTCACTGTCGCCGCTATCGGCATCTTTGTGCTGACCTATGCTCAGAACGTCGTACAGATCTACGCCTCTGAGCGCGTGGCGCGCGATACGCGCAATGAATTGATGCGCAAGATTTCTTTGCAAAATTTTTCTTACATACAAACAGCCAATCCTTCTGTGCTCCTCACCAATATCACTTCAGATTCCGATGCTATCAAGCGTTTTGTAGCGCAAGCTATTGTCTCAATGGTCTCATCAGTGTTCGTTATTATCGGATCCAGCGCGTTGCTTCTTTCTTTGAATTGGAAATTGGCATTGTGTGTCATGGCCATCATTCCTATCATTGGAGGATCATTCTTTTTAGTATTGGGTCGCGTTCGCCCGCTCTTTTTAAAGACACAAGGCATCATTGATCGTTTGAACAAAGTCATTAATGAAAGCATTCTGGGCGCTGCGCTCATTCGCGTATTGAATTCTCAGCAGTATGAATATCAGAAGTTTGTAACAGTGAATACTGAAGCAAAAGAAAACGGCCTACACATCGTGACATTCTTTGCCGCTCTTATTCCTATCATAAGCTTTGTAGCAAACCTTGCTATCGTTGCTGTGCTCTTTATCGGCGGAAAGTCTGTTATTTTCGGCAGCATGACCATTGGTGACTTCACTGCGTTTAATAGCTATATTGCCATTCTTATTTTCCCAATTCTTGTCATTGGCTTCATGAGCAATGTCATTGCGCAAGCCAATGCCTCATATGAACGATTAGAGAAAGTCTTGAAGGCGCCATTGCCTGAAGAGCGCGGAAACACTACCACGCCTTTAACAGGAGCTATCGAAGTGCAAAATGTCACTATTCGCTACGGTGAAAAGCTGGCGCTTCAAAATGTTTCGATGGCTATTCGTCCCGGTACCAAGAATGCCATCATTGGTCCGACTGCTGCCGGTAAGACACAGCTGCTCTATGCGATGACCGGATTGATGAAGCCGACTGAAGGCACTATTGAATACGACAATATCCCTCTTCAAGAGTACGATCAAAAAGCCTTGCACGCTCAAATCGGTTTTGTATTTCAAGACAGCATCATTTTCAACACCACTGTTCGTGAAAACATTGCATTCAGTACTGCTGTGACGGAAACAGATATGATGAAGGCCATTGAAACAGCGGAGCTCGAAGATCTTATTGCCAGCTTGCCGCAAGGGTTGGAAACAGTTGTATCAGAACGCGGTGCAAACCTTTCCGGCGGGCAGAAGCAGCGCATCATGCTTGCTCGCGCTTTGGCGCTCAATCCGAAGATCCTGTTGCTTGATGATTTTACGGCGCGCGTTGATACTCGCACCGAGCAAAGCATTTTGAATAATGTCACGCAAAACTATCCTGATCTTACGCTTATTTCTATCACTCAGAAAATCGCTTCTATCGAACAGTACGATAGCATCTTTGTTATCATGGAAGGAGAATTGCTGGCACAAGGTACTCATGAACAGCTGATGCACTCTTCTCCTGAATACGTGCAGATTTATCAGTCTCAGCAGAGCATAGAACACAATGAATTACACGCTTAATACAAATAAACAAAAGGTTTCTACTCTCGGCGCAATGCGTAAGTTTTTACCATTGCTCAAAGATGACTATGGACGCATGGGCATTGCCTTCGGTGCTATGATTGTAAACTCCGGACTGACTCTCGTGGCGCCATTGCTGATCGGTATTGCTATCAATCGTTATATTGAAACCAAGCAGTTGCATGGCTTGCTGTTCTACACCGGGCTGGTCTTTGCTGTCTATATTGGGGCATTCATTACTCAATACATACAAACCAAGACTATGGGAGGCGTGGGACAGCGTTTGCTTTACTCATTGCGCAATACTGTTTTTAATAAATTACAATCACTGCCAATTGCATTTTTCAATCAAAACAAGGCTGGTGATCTGATCTCTCGTCTCAATAGCGATACTGATAACTTAAATCAATTTTTCTCGCAGTCTTTGATGCAATTCTTGGGCAGCATCTTCATGATCGTTGGTGCCGGCATATTCATTCTCTCTATCAATCTGAAGCTAGGCCTTATGACGCTCATACCGTTGGCGGTAGCGCTTTTTTTCACGCAGGTCTTATCTCCATGGATCAAAAAAGAAAATGCCAAGAGCTTGCAGGAAGTGGGCGGCATGAGTGCAGAAATCCAAGAAAGCCTCGGCAACTTCAAAGTGATAGTGGCATTCAATCGTCGGGACTATTTCCGTCAAAAGTTTGAAGTAGCCAACCATAAGAACTTCATTACCTCTGTCTGGGCGGGTGTTGCAAACTATATTTTCTTAGCACTCTATACATTGGCTGCAAGCGCGGCCCAGCTCATTGTTTTGGTCTACGGTATTCACCTCATTATGATTGGCAGCTTCACTCTCGGTTTCCTGATCAGCTACATCAGCTATGCCAGCCGATTGTACGATCCATTGCGACAAATGGCAGCATTGTGGTCAACATTTCAAACCGCTATTGCCAGCTGGGACCGTATTACCGCTATTCTTTCAATGGAGAATGATATTAGAGTAGTAACAAACTCTTCAACAAGTTCAGACCAAGCCCCTGTATTGTCTTTCAAAGATGTGGGCTTTACCTATACCGACGGGAAAACTGTTTTGAATGATGTCACTCTTACCTTGGAACAAGGCAAAACCTATGCGCTGGTTGGGCCAACCGGCGGCGGTAAGACTACTACAGCATCGCTCATGGCTCGCCTCTATGATCCATCACGTGGCACTATAGAAATTGAAGGCGCAGACATTCGCACTCTTGATGAAGCATTGCGTTCAAAAAAGATTGGCTTCATTTTGCAGGAACCGTTTCTTTTCACGGGAACAGTGGGAGATAACATTTTTTATGGCAATGCGGAATATGATACTGCATCTGATGATGATCGTACTGTTGCCCTCAAGCAGGCAGGACTCTCTGCATTCATAGAGCAATTTGAAGAAGGCCTTGCAACGCCTGTGACACAAAGCGGGGAAAGCATCAGTCTGGGACAAAGACAGCTTGTGGCATTTATGCGCGCTGTTTTGCGCAAGCCGGATATTATTATTTTGGATGAAGCTACCGCTAACATTGATACGGTCACAGAACGCCTGCTTGAAGAGGTTATTGAAAAACTACCATCGAATACTACGAAGGTTATTATTGCTCACCGTCTCAACACTATTCAAACTGCTGATGAGATTTATTTTGTAAACAACGGCGCTGTCACATCCGCTGGCTCATTTGATAATGCAGTAGAATTGCTCCTGCACGCTAAGCGCACTAGTTAGAAGCCTTTTTCCTTTTTGAAAGAGAGCCGTAGAGGGTAGAGTAGACGAATGTTCCTGATGCGCCGATAAAGAATACTTGTGCAGAGTAGTAGATCCAAAGTAGGAGACCAACAACAGAGCCCGCTGCTCCGTAGGTACTGGTTTTGCCGTATGCACCGATATACCAGCTGATAAGGAAGCGTCCAAAAAGGAAGAGGATGGCAGTCACGAAGGCGCCCCAAATGATTTCTTTCCATGGCAATTTTATTTCCGGCAGTACGCGATAGATAAGACTGAAGAGGAAAGTGCTGCCAACAAGGGAAAGAAAGATATTAAAAACTTGAAGGAGTGTTGCATGGTTTTGCAAAAAGTCCGGCAAGGCTTGATAGAAGAGGGAAATAAAGACAGTCACGGCCACAGAGAACATCAAAAGAAAGCCGCAAACAAGAATAAGGCCAAGCACAATCAATCGTTCGCGGAAATAGTATTTTATAGTCTCTATAGCGGTCTCATCTTCCTCTATATGTCCGTCCGGAGTCCACAATTCATCAAGGTCAGTATTAAGCTCAGCGAAAACGCTGATAGCGGTGATGATCAGGATAATACCGCCGATAATGGTTGTCAGCCAGCCAGTAGTATTGCGATACGCGCTATTGATGAGTGTTTGAATGACGCCAGATAAGTTGCTGCCGACAGTGAGGTTCAATGTCCGAGAAATAGCGAGAGTCGTGGTTTGCTTGTCGAAAATAGTCCGGACAATACCGATCAGCAGGATGAAGAATGGGGCAGTGGAAAAAATGGCATAAAAAGAAATAGCGGCACCCATGCGCAGGGCGTTCTTATCGTACCAATGCAGAAATGTCTCCTTAACTAATGTAGCTATCCTCGTCATGGAATGCATCATCACGATCGTTATCGTCTCCTTCACTTATTTTGCGGAGCTGCTTCTTTGCATCGTTCTCTTCTTCCTCAGGGGAGACCTGGTTTTTTTCAATAGCATCAATAGGCTGGCCGTTTTCATCAGTAATATCGTCCAATGTCTCTACGTCTTCGTATTCGGCGTTGGTACTAATGTCTTCTGGCAACTTTTTATCATCATCATTTTGCATATAATCAAGTATATACGAATTTTTGAAATTATGCTTTACTGGATTATATGGAAGACCACACAAACCGCGCGCTTATTATTGTAATGATTATTCTGCTTATTCTTATATTAATACTCTATTTCTTGCCTCATGGCATATATTTCACTAGCCCTTCAGTGACTGTAGAGCGCCGTGTGCCCGCACATCCGACGTATGTACAGACGCATGTCTATACGACCTCTTCTCCTAGTACGACCTATCAGGAGCAGTACTACACCACAACTACTACTCAAAATACCACCACAGCACAATAATCTCTTGACGTAAATAGTATTACGTGTTATTATATAAAAAACAAATAATAACAACTTAATACTTATATTTTGAAAAACAAAAAAGCACGGAGAGAGAAAATGATCAATTCATTAGTAATGGTTGGTCACGCAGTGGTTTGGTTAGCAGTCTTTAGAACTTGCTTGTACTACGATTGGTGGGCCTGGATAAATCAATATTCTTTTACAAGATTTATTGGTACCCATGTCGCGCCGATTCTTACAGTTGCTGTCATAGTCACACTGATAGTTTTTATCGCCAAGGGCTGGGAACAAAGCAAGCCTGTCTGGAATAATGTGACGCTAACAGCATTAACATTGTGCATGGCCATTCCGGATGTCGGAATATACTGCTCGTTATTTGGTCTCGCATTCTTCGCAGTTATCCTCCTTCACCGCATTAAAGCATCAGAAGATAAGCAGCTGATCTAATCGCTCCATTCTAAAATTTCAATAACCCGTCCGACACTTCGGCGGGTTTTTTGTTTGTGTTCCACAGGTCCGACCTGTGGAGAATTGACATTTTTAGGAAATTCGTCAAGATAGGGGAAAATAACACACATTAAAATCAAAGGATATGAACGCAGAAGACATGTTCAACCGTTTCAGGCTTAGCTCTGACGCAAAACGAAGCATCTCAGAAATAGAGGCTTTGTTAAAAGTTAAAAGCCTTATAGAAGGCGAGATACAAGAGACTCGAACTCTCCTTGCAAAAGAGATTGCCGATAATCTTATTTCTAGGCTCCCAAAAGACTGGAGGTACATATTCAGCCAGCTTAACAATCTAGCCGACTGTGTGGATGGCGCCATGAAATGGAATAAAGCGGAACTTGATTTTTATCAAGCGCTTTCATTTGAAGTTAAACTTGTTGATCTCGATAAACTGTTTGTAAGTCCTGATGAGTTCATAGAAAGGGTTAATAGGTGGTGGGGTCATATTGCTGAACCAGATTCAGATATTTCGGTTGCCCGACTAATTAAAAGCTGGGAAAATGAAGATGATGTGATAAGGGAAGATGTTGTAAAAATGTACTTCACTCTCACTTCACCTCTTGAAGCTATATTGTCTTAAAAACTAAGAACCGGTAAATAACTATTTTGTTCAAATACGAACATCGCTATGAAAATGGCGATGTTTTTTATTTTGTGGATCCCAGGTGTCACACGCTGTTGACATTTTCAAGCGATAGGGCAATATGGTATCAAATTTAAAATCAAAGATTATGAATGAGGTATCACTAGAAATTGAACTTTCGATCGAGGATCAAAAAATTCTTAACACCCCTGTGGCTTTATATGAATACTTGAAAAAGATCTACGGTATTCCTGGCTCAGAAAAAATTAACCCATATGAGAGCATTAGTAAGAAAGTAGAGCTTTCTCTCATAGGCCTGCAGAGCAAGACATCGTCTCAGACCATCTGGAGTGCACATCTCGAGGAAAATAAGCAGGAGTCAAATATTGACCCCAACGCTCAAAGACTTATTTTTGGGGTTACCTGGCCATCAAATGGCCACATGTGGTCAAGAGTGTTTGAGGTAGAAGCACAGGTTCAACAACACAGAGACTCTGCTCCGTTTGCGCGTTGCCGTTACGAACCAACCGCAAATAATCTTTTTGAAAAAGAGCACATCGACTTATTTATTCCGGTGTTTGAATTTTTCAAGATTCTAAATAACTTCATTAAACAATATTGATACAGCAAGTAAAACGCTCTTCGCCTTTAAAAGGGAAGAGCGTTTTTATTTATGGTATATCTAAAAATTTCGTGCTATTATCCCGGAACAAATATGGCCCTATCGTCTAACGGTTAGGACATCGGCTTCTCAAGCCGGTAATCGGGGTTCGATTCCCCGTAGGGTCACAAAATTAGAAAACGCATACTATTGATAATTTATAGTATGCGTTTTCTAATTTTGTGACCCGGAGAGAAACATACGAATGTATGTTTCGGGGAAGCGAACCGGCGGAGCCAT
>DATJJU010000009.1:0-14354 GCA_035491955.1 Minisyncoccota bacterium
TTTTCATCCGCTTCGATGAGAAATTCTTGTGCTTTCATTTTTTTACATTTTCCCCACTCTACCGTTTTAAATAATAAAGTCAACTGGTCCGAAACCCATAGGAAATTCCTATGGGAGGTTTTTACATTTTTGTAGAAAAAAGGTATAGTGCGGATATACAGATTGGCAGTAATGGCTGAAAGATTTATTGGATATAATTTTGATTTTGAAATATGTTAATCCCAACCGTTCTTGAAAAGACCCCGCAGGGCGAGCGCGCATACGACATTTATTCTCGCCTCTTAAAAGACCGCATTATTTTCCTCGGTGGAGGAATCAACGATGAGGTAGCGAACCTTATCATTGCCCAGCTTTTGTTCTTGGCTAATGAAGATTCAAAGAAAGATATTTACCTTTATATAAACTCACCGGGCGGTTCTGTCACCGCTGGCTTGGCTATTCTTGATACAATGCAATTCATCAAGCCCGATGTTTCTACTATCTGTGTTGGCATGGCAGCTTCAATGGGCTCTCACCTTCTTGCAGCTGGTGCAAAAGGTAAGCGTTTTGCATTGCCAAACTCAGAGATCATGATCCATCAGCCACACGGTGGTTTCGAAGGACAAGCAACTGATATTGAAATCACTGCTAAGCAGATCTTGAAACTTCGTCATCGTCTTAACGAAATCTTCTCAAAAAACACCGGCCAGAAACTTGCTCAGGTAGAGCTCGACATGGAGCGCGACAACTATATGGCTGCTGACGAAGCAAAGAAGTATGGCATCGTTGATGCAGTCATTACCAAAGCTCCTACTATCTAATCTCCTACCATGCATTTCATTTTTCTGATCATTGCGGCAATAGTCGGCATTGTGATCGGCTATATTGCTCGAGCTGTCATGTTGACGCTGCAGAAAAACACTATTGAACGTTCTGTTTCGGAGCGTCTTTTGAATGCGCGCGAACAAGCGCAAGCTATTATTGATGACGCTCAGCAGCGCGTAGAAGAAGGATGGAAAGAATTGCGCGCGACTGAAAAACAGAAAGAGCAAGATATCAAAAGCCATGAGGAGCGTCTTGTGCGAAAAGAAGGATTGCTTGATGTGCGTACTATAGAGCTGGATGAACGCGCACAAAATATTGAAGAAAGGAAAAGTGTATTGGATGAAGAAATTGCGGCCATTGAAATAATGCGGCAGACCCACGAAGAAGCACTGATTACTCTTGCAGGACTTAGCAAAGAAGAGGCTCGTGATAGATTGTTTGCCGAAGCGGAAATGCAGTATCAAGAAGACCTTGAGTCTCGCTCATATAAGCTTGATACTCAGCTTCGCGAAACCTTGGCTGATCGTGCAAAGAATATCTTAGTTACTACTATTCAACGTTTGGCTGTACCGACAGCAAATGAGCTCACTACGAGCACGGTTGTTATCCCGAGTGATGAGATCAAAGGCAAGGTCATCGGAAAAGAAGGTCGCAATATTCGCACCTTCGAACGCTTCAGCGGTGTAGAGTTGCTTGTCGATGAAACGCCAGGCGCAATCGTTGTTTCATGCTTTGACCCTGTTCGCCGTGCTATTGCCGTGCAAGCATTGCAGGTTTTGGTAGAAGACGGACGTATTCAGCCAGCTCGCATTGAGGAGGAGCTTGAAGCTGCGCGTGAAAAGATTCACGACATGATCAAAGAGAAAGGCGCAGCGGCAGTGTATGAGTGTGGTATCTATAACTTTGATCCACGCCTTGTAGCAATCTTGGGTCGTCTGCATTTCCGCACGAGTTATGGGCAAAATGTTTTACAGCACTCAATCGAAATGGCGCACATTGCTGAAATGCTAGCAGCTGAGGTGGGCGCCGACACCTATATCGCAAAAGCCGGCGCCCTCGTTCACGACATCGGCAAAGCTCTTGATCATGAGTTCGAAGGCACGCATGTGGAGATCGGCATCAAAGTCTTGCAGCGTTTCAATACTGATGAGCGCATCATCACCGCAATGAAGAGTCATCACGATGATGTCCCTCATGAAACACTTGAAGCTGTCATCGTACAGACTGCCGATATGATATCAGGCTCTCGTCCTGGCGCGCGTCGCGACACAGCAGAAATGTATCTGAAGCGTTTGGCAGAATTGGAAAGCTTGGCAGGAAGATTTCCTGGCATTGAGAAAGTCTATGCACTACAAGCAGGGCGCGAAGTGCGCATCTTCGTTCACCCAGAAAATGTTTCTGACTTCGAAGCCAAGACTCTTGCCCGCACCATTGCTATGAATATCGAAACAGAGTTGCGCTACCCCGGCCAGATCAAAGTGACCATCATCCGCGAAACCCGTATTACCGACTACGCTCGTTAAATGTAGACTCTTTAACAAATGCATATCGAATTTTGCTCATAGAGACAGACGGAAGTCCTGGACTTTTTGCTCGAGTTTTAGAGAGGGTAATATCGACACTCTGTGCAATGGTTTCTTCAAAGATGCAATTGATAATATCATCGGCCAGTCGCTCGATGAGTACTCTATGCTTTCCTTCAATTTCTCTTTTCACTATTTTTTCAATAACTTTATAATCGATAGCGTCCTCAAGTTTGTCTGTTCTTATAGCGGGACCAAAGTCGTACTGCACACCAACATCAACGCTGAATGGCTGGGCCATTTCTTTTTCATCTCCAGTAATGCCATGTCTGCCCCAAAATTCTAGATTACGTACATATAATGTATTCATTGTTGTAACTCAATTGAATAAAATAATAAAAGCCCTCGGAAAGGGCTTTTATTCAGTACATACATTCACAACAAAAGCCCTATTCCCTAAAGGAATTTCGAGCAAAACTAGACCATGTTGCGGTGTACTTATTTATTAACATACCGAAAGTATATCACGTTAAATACTCGGTGTTTAACATAAAAAACGCCACTGATTGGTGGCGTTTTGAATTTGGATAATTGCCAGATGAGTCAGATAGACCGATAACCAGAAATGGTGTTCCGCGCTGTTATTGTCACAGGTTCGCTCGCCACTACTATTGTGAATACCTCCCGATAAGCGTCGAAGGAAAATAAATACTATCTAAGTAAGATCTGACAATTATTTTTAGAAAAATACCAAAGAACGTTCTGTACCGAAACAATAGCATAATCAACACACTATGCAAGATAATTTAAAAAATATCGTATAATTAGTATATGAATGAAGAACATGAAAAACCAATAAACGAGCGCCCCCTGACTCCTGAAGAAGTTCACGAAGAAAATAAGCGTCGTGAGCATGAAGCTCGCCAGCACCAAAACAAGAATCCTAATCTCGGCAAACCTGTAAATCCCACCCATCACGGCGCCGATAATAGATAATAAAAAAACAGTAGGTCCAACCTACTGGTTTTATTTTAATGGTATCTGACACTATTTCTACTCTTATCGAGCATGAGAGGGAGTGTAGATAGTAATCCATTCCGGTGATTCTTTTATAGCAATTTCATATGCCTCTTTTGGCGTCTGAGAAAAAGTTACTGCGTGCCATGTACCTTCTGCGGAAAGACGGCTTCTGTAATAGGGAGTTTGCTTGCAATCACATTGTAGAGCGGCATAGACTTCATCAGCATCGCCACATGCCGTGATAAATCCTGGGAGCTTATTGCATTGCAAACAATACACAGGCTTTACTGTTTCGGGAGCAAGCACTTGCCTGCTCATTTCGGCTTCAATTTCTATCCTTCTTGAATGCATAATCTTTTGGTTTTGAATTTCCCTCACTCTATATTCATAAGTTTCCAAAGTCAAGAATGATATTTCACGCTATACTATATGCATGCAACCAACTGAAAAATTCAGTACACCTCAGCAAGAAATAGCCTGGCTTGGGGCAGAGTCACAGAAAGCATACATTCTCCAAGAACATGGAGAGAAAAGCATGGAGATTGTTGCTCATCAGACTATAGAACAATACGCCAAAAGTGAGGCCAGGGATTTTTTGCATGAAACAGCGATACTGCCGAAGCATGAAACTGAAGCGTTGGTGTTGAAGTTGAAGCCCGAAGAGCACGATAAAAAAATAGAGGAGCTCTTCGGCGTTATGCTTGAAAAAGGCATTAAGAATGCATTGGATGTAGCAGCCAAGCTCAATAGTCCGCACCTTGAAGACGACTTTCACCGCTTCTTGGTCCAGTACCTTCATACTATTGGCGCTATTCCGGGCCTAAAAGCTAACTCCGCTCTGGAGCGCAGCCTTAATCACAGTCTCTTTGCTATCAGTTTGCCAGCTCGCAACCCTGAAGAAGCAAAAGATTTCAAACATTTCGTCCAGGCTATGAAGCAATTCTATATTGGCATGTTCAGCGTAGTAGACGCCAATAGTGATGAGTACTATGTTCTTGAATTGGCAGTAGAAAACAATCGTCGCGATATTACGCTCTATGCTTCTGTACCTCGCATTCATAGCGAAACATTCGAGAAGCTTGTTCATGCGTATTATCCAGACGCTGAGGTAGAGGAAGTGGTAGATGACTACAATATCTTTTCTGATAAGGGTGTTGGTATTGCCGGCACTGTTGCTCATTTAAAAGAGCCGGCAATCTTCCCTCTTGCTACCGACGACACCTTTGAGCACGACCCATTTTCTGCCCTCGTATCCACCCTTTCGCAACTCGATCAAAACCATGAAGGTGCTGCCGTTCAGCTGATTGTGACTTCAGACATTGCTGTGAATAACAAAATCCTGAGTACTGTCATTGAATCAGCAGAAAAAGGCGATGCTAAAGTGAAAGATCTTTACAAAGACGCAACATCGTCAGTTTTGCGCGATGTCGGCAAAGGCTTGCTGTCTTTTTTTGAAAAAGAAAAAGAACAGAAAGAAGAAAAGAAAATTGATACAGTTGGCATTGAATTGGCAAAAAAGAAAAATCAGAGCTATAGCCTCTCTGCCGGCATTCGCATAATGGCCACTGCTCCCACTGTTGCTCGTGCTGAAAGCATTCTTTCAAGCGTTAAGGCATCATTCAATCAGTTTTCTTTGGTGAGTTCAAACAGTATTGAGTGGAGTGACAGCAACGCCAAACATATTAATGAATTAGCCAGAGACTTCAGCTTCCGTACTCTCAACAAAAATGAACAGATGGTGTTGTCTATCGACGAACTCGCCACTATGTTCCACTTCCCTGTTGGCTTGATATCGACACCAGAATTGAAGGAGTCTTCTGCTGCAAGTGCGCCAGCTCCTGTTTTTGATAATAAGCAAAGCATTGTATTAGGCACGAACAACTATCGCGGACAGCAGAGCGAAGTATGTTTTGCAAAAGAGGATCGCGTGCGCCACTGTTATGTCATTGGCCAGACTGGTACAGGTAAGACTGTCTTCTTAAAGAATATGATCATTCAGGATATTAAGAATGGTGACGGAGTATGTTTTATCGATCCTCACGGCAACGATATCCAAGACATTTTGGCGAATATTCCGCCAGAACGATTGGATGACGTTATTTATTTTGATCCTGCATATACTGACCGTCCGATGGGATTAAATCTGCTTGAATACGATGAACGCTACCCTGAACAGAAAATATTTGTCATCAATGAATTGCTCGCTATCTTCAACAAGCTCTTCGATATGAAAGTAGCAGGAGGTCCAGCCTTCGAACAATACTTCCGAAACTCCGCCGGTCTTGTTATGGAAGACCCTGCGTCTGGTTCTACCCTTCTTGAAATTGGCCGCGTGTTGTCAGACAAAGCCTTTCGCCAAATGAAGCTTGAGCGCTGCAAAAATCCTATTATCAAGCAATTCTGGGAAAATGCTGAAAAGACCACTGGTGAGGCATCGCTTGCAAACTTTGTACCCTACATCACCAACAAATTTGATGTCTTTATTTCCAATGACATCATGCGTCCAGTTATTTCGCAGCAACAAAGCGTGTTGAATTTCCGCGATATTATGGATAAAAAGAAAATTCTTTTGGTAAACCTTTCAAAAGGCCGTCTTGGCGATATAAACTCTCACCTTATTGGCTTGCTCCTTGTCGGTAAGATCACTATGGCCGCACTATCACGCGTAGATATGGTTGACAAAGAGCCCGTAAATGATTTTTATCTTTACATTGATGAGTTCCAAAACGTTACTACAGACTCTATCAACACTATTCTTTCTGAAGCTCGAAAGTACCGGCTATCACTGACAGTAGCCCACCAATATATCGAGCAACTTGAGGAAGGCATCAAGAACGCGGTCTTTGGAAACGTGGGATCTATGGTTATCCACCGTGTTAGCCCTGAAAATGCTGAGGTTTTTGCCAAGCAACTTGCCCCAACCTTCGTACCAGAAGACATTATTAAATTGGAGAATTTGCACTGCTATATAAAGATGCTTGTCGACGGTGTTCCCGAAAAACCCTTTAATTCTCATACTCCTTTTCCACCACGAGGCAATCCAGATGTTATAGAAAAGATAAAAGAGCTGTCATATTTGAAGTACGGACGCCCTCGAGCAGAAGTCGAGCAAGAAATTCTGGCACGATATAAATAAGTGTCAACGTTTGCACTGAAAATACGTTGCTATATAATGAATATAAGCTTTAAGCGTTAGCTTAGGCGCACTGATGAAATTAATAGACTAGCTCTTATAGTGGGTTACTCCCTATACATACTATGAATAAACAAGCACTCGTTGAGCTCATCCACAGTAAAATCGGCGGTACGAAAGTACAGGCTGAAGAAATTGTAGAGAGCATCATCTCAGAAATTACCAAGACCCTTAAAAAAGGCGAAGAAGTATCTATCGCTGGCCTCGGTATCTTTTCTGTAAAGACCCGCGCTGCTCGTATGGCTCGCAATCCTAAGACTGGTGAACAGGTGAAGGTTGCAGCAACTCGCGTACCAAAATTCCGTGCAGCAAAAGCATTGAAGGACGCAGTAAAATAGTCTCAATCTCGAGAACAAAAAATCCCCCATTACTGGGGGATTTTTTGCTGGAGCATATTGACTATATTTTAAAATACTATATATTTCTAAACGGACCAAATTTCTTAATAAATGAAAAAAATAGCTATTGTTACCTCATGGAGTTCAAAATCAAAAGATTTTAAAGCGAACGAGACAGGGATCAAAAAACCCTTAGTGCCTCAAAACAATGTCAGCTTCCTTCATTTGCCGTTAGGGCCAAATGAGACCTACAAGAAATACCAAAACCTTGTGGTTACTGAAGTAAAAAAGAGGAAGTTCGACACCTTCTTCTTCAAAGATTGTTCTGAGAACCTTGTTAAAGACCTGGTTGCCGACATACGGAAAAAATTCCGTGACAAGCCTGTGACATTTTACAGTTTTTCGAGTTTTGAATTACCATGGGTAAAAAACATTTCATCATTTGCCGAAGTCGGCATTGAAGAAAGAGAGGAGGAAGTAGCGTTGGTTGCTTGATGCTGTAAGCAGCAGAAAGTATGGGCGGCCTGATCCATGGATCAGGCCGTTTTTTATTTGTTCCAAAATGCTATACTCTACTTACCTTATGGAAAACAACCAGAAAAGCAGCCCTGAAGAAAAGATAGACTTTTTCCTCCTCTCAGCCCATGAATTGCGCACCTCTCTTACTGCCATGAAATGGCTTTTAAAAATGCTTCACGATGGCGACTACGGCCCTTTGACCGAGCAGCAGCTTGATGCGGTCGGCCAAGCTACTGCCGCCTCTGACAATATGGTGACATTGCTTAATACCACTATTACAGCAGTGAAGGATACCGGTACTGTGACATATGCCAACAACCCTGTTCACCTCCCTCTTTTATTGGCAGGTATTATCAAAGAGTTTACCGGTGAGGCTACAGCCAAGCATATTGCTTTGACCTACCATCAGTCTCCTACAGAAGTAACTGTCTCTGGTGATGACAGCAAGCTTCGCATTGCCCTTCATAACCTTATCGAAAATGCTATTAAATACAGCGCCGCAAATACAGAGGTAATTGTTTCTCTTGCAAAAACTGAAGCAGGGGCTGTTATTACCATTCAAGACCACGGTATCGGCATTTCTGAAGAAGATAGCAAGCATATCTTTGAGCGCTTCTTCCGAGGAGCTAATGTTAATGAAGGCGGAACCGGTTTGGGTCTCTACAGTACCAAGCTTATTATTGAGCGTCACCACGGAGCTATTGCGGTACAGAGCCAGCCTGGCCAGGGCACTACTATGACTGTTACCTTGCCGTTAACAGCCTAAAACCGTATACTGATTGGTATGAAAAAGATCCTGACCATCGAGGACGATACATTCCTCAAAAATATTGAAAGTTCAAAGTTTACGAAAGAAGGCTTTGAAGTAGCGACCGCTATGACCAAGGCAGACATTGATGCCAGTCTTGCCACTTCTACTCCTGATGTTATCTTGCTCGATATGATGCTTCCTGACATCGACGGCTATCAGGTCCTTCAAAACCTTAAAGCAGATGAAAAGACCAAGAATATCCCTGTCATCGTTTTCTCAAACCTTTCTAGCGATGAAGATGTAAAGAAAATGACCGATGCTGGTGCCGCAGCTTTTATGATCAAATCAAACTTCACCCTCGACGAAGTCATCGAAAAAATAAATTCCCTCACTGCAGGAAAATAATAGAAATCCCCGGAGGTACAACCTTCGGGGATTTTTAATTAAAAATTTTTCTGCTCTGCGAATAGCCGCTTTTTAATTTGCTGAACAGTATCGCAGTGGTGGGCAAGATCTTTGCCTTTTGGATCGCTGACCCGCCAAAAACTGGTTTTATGAAGATTCCATAAACCTTCAGAGATCTCGCTTTCATCTTCCAAAAGGAAGATGACATGATCAGCTGCGTCAATCATTGTCTGAGTGAGCTGTTTTCGAAACTTTTTTGAAATATCGATACCCTCCTCTTTTTTCATAGCATCAATGACATTGGCAATGTTTTCTATGTCACAGAGCTGATCCTCTCCAGTAACATGCATTCCCGCTGAAGATATATTGAATGATCCAGGTATATGTTTTGCGAACAGTGCTTCAGCAAACTGGCTCCGTCCGACATTTCCCTTGCAGACAAATAGAATTGTTTTTACTTTTGTTTGTGCCATAGTATTTGTTTTTCGTTACTCTACTCTTTCCTTCTCCAAAGTCAAACCTCATAGGCTGGACCTATGAGGTTTTTAACTATATCTTGAAATTCTTTTTAAGATAACCGCGAGTGACTTCTACAGAGCCACTGACAGGAATCTTGGTGTACGAACCGTCAGGATTCTTTTTATCAATAACGATATTGTAGTGGCCATTTGGTACGAGACAGTAGTAGTTACCGAGGCGGTCTGCAACTTTATGAATGACTTCATTGCTGGTCGCAATAGAGAGAACATGAACAATAGCGAATGGTAGCGGATCACCCGTGAAGGCATCAGTAACAGAACCTTTGGCTTGGAACTGACGGCTAGAGCGTCGGATGAAGTAAATAAGGATGTAGATGATAAAGATAATACTGTTGTAGAGCGTGTGCGCAGAAATGACCGCAATAAGCGCAAACAAGAAGCCGAGCCAGTAGAAGAAGTTGGCAATGCGGGCAACCCAGAGATCGCTTCGTCGATAATATGAGAGACGCTTCTGTTCATTCTTGGCAAATTCATTCCAGTCGAAGTTGAGCTGATCCATAGGAATATTTTTGAAGATCACCTCCCCTTCTTTTGTTGTTGTTAAGGCTTCGCCAAAATAGAGATCCTTGTACAATTCATCTTCTGTTTTACCAAACAATTTCTTTGACGGAAATTCGTAGTTTGTTTTATTAGCAACAATCTTATATGTGCCTGCCGGTACCGAGAAGCCGTATCGCCCATCAATATCGGTGATGTTTGTTGATATTTCATTGCCCTGCATATCCATCAATACTACATATGCCGGATCAATAGGCTGTTTAGTAACACTGTCGTACACAGTACCCCATGGGTGTTCTTTTTTCTTATATCCGAAGAATACGAGGAGAAGAGTCCAGAGACGGAATGGCAGAGTGAGTAACTGCGCAAGTGCAAACGGACTCGCAACAAACAATGAAACCAGTCCAGCAAAAGCGGTCGTTGCAATACCTAATGAAGGCATAACTTTTCCTATTGCACCGAACGCTGTTGTTACAGCCCCTGTAATACTATCGATTAGCCCTGGTGGGAAAATCAAACCTCCGCCGAACGGTGGCTCATCAGTTGATTGAGCGGGGCCGTTTGGTGGTTGAGTAGTAGGCGGCGGAGTAGTACCAGGACCACCACCAGGAGGCGTAGTTGGCTGACCAGGGTTCCCTGGGGTTCCAGGATTACCCGGGTTAGATGGCGGATTAGTCGGAGGAGTAACAGGTGGGGTAACTGGCGGTGTAGTTGGTGTCTGAGGCGGTGTTGGCGGAGTAACTGGAGTAGTAGCCAAAGGAATATTGAAAGAGATACAGTAGTATGTCTGCTGAGAAACTTGAGTTTTGATGAAGTCTACGTTGTCGAAGTTCACGCCGTCAGTTTCACAATAAAATTCTGATGTAGGAAAATGCTTATTGTCTCCATATGTCGGCAATGAGAATTTGTTATATCCTGGCTGCAGTACTTCACGCAGCGGTATTGGATTGCCTGTAGTGATATTTGTAATAGTACTGGTATATCCATTACTGTTTGTTGGACCAAATGTCACATATGGACTTGGCGCTAGGCCATACACTACTGGGGAGCCGCCATTTCCTGATGGTGCCCATTGGAAGCTTTGTCCTGCTGTGAGCTGACAATGTCCGCCGCTATTATTTACATAATTAATAGCAGTCATCGGGCCGATATTTGGATTGCCTGTTGCGCCCCATTTTGGCATAGCAGCTTCACTGTCACAGACGACACTACTTGCAACAAGACCAACATAGTTTGGCGGTACTACTGGAGGAGTAGGAGGGTTGCTTGGTGGTGTAACAGGAGTATTGGTGCCAGTCGGTACATTAAATGAAACGCAGTAGTATGTTGAACCTGATGATGGATTGAAAATGTTATCTTTGTTGTCATAGTTTACAACGTCGCTGGCACAGTAAAACTCTGCACTGTTTGGATCAACATTGGTGTAATTATTTTTTTCAAAAGTGAAAGGAATAAATCCAGGCTGCATGACTTCGCGCATAACGAAGTGGTCAGTGCCAGCAACAATAGGGATACTGGTTGTAACATAGCCGGTATTGTCGGTTGCCCCAAAAGTATTGAAACCAGGCATAGCACCAACGCCATAATTTGGAATATATGTAGAAGTCTGAGTTCCCCACTGATAACTCTGTCCACTAACAAAATGACAGTGTCCGCCACTATTAGCAACATATGTTGCTGCGGTGGTAGAAGTAATAGGATTGCCTCGTGGTGAACCCCAGTGTGGCATGTAAGAGTCGGCATCACAGACTATACTGCTCGCAATAACAGTAATGGAAGATGATCCTCCTCCGCCTGTAGGGCCGCCTCCGCCGCCCCCTCCTCCGCCACCGCCAGCAGGACGCCAGTCGGTGTTCACGCATGTGTTTCCGTTAGTACAATCAAATTTGATCCAGCCAAAATTTTGACTCCATGCGTATCCAGCACTACCGAGACTACCGCCGAAGTTACCATTAGTAGTATTGATCTTCACAGTTGAAATAGCAGTGTCAGTGAATGGACCGAAGTTTATCCAACCAGCATTTTCACCCCAGGCATAGCCAGAGAGATTACCGTTACCATCGTTCGCAACTTTGAAGTTGCCGTTTGTACTACTACAACCACTTGTAGTGTTCACACAGTTCATAACCATCCAGCCTACAGAAGAGCCCCAGGCATAGCCGGTCAGCGCACTGTCAGTAACAGTGATATTGTATGCAGACTCTGTGGTGAACTTACCGAAGTTAATAGAGGTATCGCTCATGATGCCGCTATCAAGAAAAGCGGCCTTGTAATTACCTGCATTGTTAGGATCAATGACACCAGACGCAGCGATAGCAGTTCTCGCAAAAAATGCGACAACAAAAATCGCTACACCCAAAATAAGGTTACGAAAAGTATTTCGTTTCACCTTACTATTGTACCGTACTTTAAAGGGAGAATAAAATATTTATCAACAATTTACTTTGTGAGAGTTTCTAGGTATTCAATCCCCTGTTTTAGGGCCGCGATATAATTTCGCTGATCTTTGTCATCTCGGTATTTTTCGCCAAGATAGTTTTCACAATTTTCCATAATACGAAGATTTTCTTTCTTTTCTTCTATATCTTCTGATGCTAGGGCGCTTTCAAAGGCATCGCTTGCGCGCCTAATCGTCATTTTAAAATGAGGAATAGTTTCAATGTCGATTCTATTCTTAAGAGAGGTAGCTATCTCTTCAGTATTGTATTCATTAGACTGCTCGATTTTTCCGAATTTTTCCATAATGGAATTATAACAGGTACAGGGATCGGTCACGAGTTACTATTTTGTGCGGGTACAGGGAATCGGACCCTGGTCTACACATTGGAAGTGTGTCATTCTACCACTAAACTATACCCGCGATTTTTTTATGCTATCAGAAATATAACCCTAAATCAATCTAAATAAAAAGATCCGCTTAGCGGATCTTTTTATTTAGTTATTCTGGTTCTGCATTTCTTCAGCGTATTCTTCATCGCTTAGAAAAGCGACTGTGCCTCCTGGTAATTCTCGGTGTTTGCGAGGACTGCCGTGAGCATCGAAGTTTTCTGAATCAGAATTCATTTCAGGACGAATGTTTGGATTCTCCTGAGGAGTTTCCATCTTATCCATA
This sequence comes from Minisyncoccota bacterium, assembly GCA_035491955.1. Taxonomy (GTDB): domain Bacteria; phylum Patescibacteriota; class Minisyncoccia; order Phycocordibacterales; family UBA9973; genus UBA4124. The sequence goes on from DATJJU010000009.1 coordinate 12,703, forward strand.
TTTTCCATGATATTAATCAGCTATTGACATCTATTAATGTTTGTAGTATACTTTGTTCAACCAAAAAAGTCAAGCTTTTGAAAGAGATCTTTAAAATAGAAGGAAAAATTACTAAAGAAACAGCGGAAAAATTCAAATTATTTCTCAAAAAATTTACCAAAAAAGGCCAAGTAATAAGGATTCATCTCGATTCATGGGGTGGAAATTCTGGGGCTGGTAAAGACATTGAGGGGTATATTTACTTCATGAAAAAGTACCATAAAAGTAGGTTCATCATGAAGGCTCCTAAAGCCGCATCTGCAGCATTCAGAATATTCATACGTGGTGACGAACGAATAATAGATAAAAATAGTATTATTCAGCCTCATTTACCTGTGCCAAATAAACCGGGTGTTTCCGAAGAAAAAATTGCTAGAGAACAAAAAAGTGATCTAGATTTTATCACCGGAACTATTCCCTTACTAAGCAAGGAAGACATACTCATGTATAACGATATGCCTTTGCCACTGCAGTTTATGAAGGAAAAAGGAGTAATAACAAAAGTTGTTTCAAGTATTTAAGTAAAAGGGCCTTATAAGATAGGGCTCTTTTTTATTGTCGGGATGCAGGGATTCGAACCCTGAGTCACCTCTTCCCAAAAGAGGCATGTTAGCCGTTACACCACATCCCGGTGTACAACGTATAGTAGCAGAAGGGCTACGTTAATTCAATAATTTCTACCTTTGGCTCCCCTTCTCCAAAAAAGACCAATATTCCCTGTACTTTGTACTGTTTAATCCTCTTGATCAAAGCATAATACTGCACCGCCCTATAGAATCTCCATAACTTCTCTTTTGTCAGATTTTCGGCAGGATTGAACCAACTTCCCTGTTGACCGGTTTTTACTTCGAAAAAATGATAGATTTTGCTCTTTTTAGCAATAATGTCTATTTCTCCGTTTCGGCTATGAAAATTCCGATCTACGATCTTAAAACCATGTTTCATGAGAAACACTACGGCTATATCCTCACCTTTTAGTCCGGTTTTTTGGTTTTTTGATGTAAATATACGTATCATAGGAAAAGTGTTTCACGTGAAACAAACTCCATGTGTTTCAGGTGTAACACTATTATACCTATACGCCATAAGGATTTTTTAAAAAGACATTAAATAAGTCTTCATAAAAGTCGTCTTTTATCCCTAATACACACATACTTTTCCACACTTTTGTCAAAAAATCCTATTTTAAAGGTCATTAGGACAATGCTTTTAATAAAACACAAAGACCTCGGATATACCTTTTGCACCCATGCTGCGTGTATGTTTCCAAAAGTCCTTGGTAAACCGCGGATTTTGAAAACATACAGCTCCGCCCAGCTTTGAGTGGTAGTGTAAACCTTTTGTGGTGTTGGGGATTAACGTTTTTTAGTCCTTAGTGCCACAGAACATCAAACCCCGATACCACTTACAGATACGCTTCTACATATAGCTGGAGCGGAGCTACACAAAATAAAATCCGCGGCTTGTCCAAGGACTTTTATTTTGTGTACGAAGCATGGGGGCTAAAAGGTACAAATAAGTGTTCTTCCTTGATGTAAAACAGGGAAGTGCACGCTATTGGATTGGGTAGGTGCACAAAATACAAAGACTTCGCGATATATCGCGAAGTCTTT
>DATJJU010000010.1:0-49850 GCA_035491955.1 Minisyncoccota bacterium
CTTCTTCTTTTTTAAATCGGTATAATGTTTCCAGGGTGCTGTCCAAGGAGTGCCCATCAGGCGTGGCTACGGCCTTTGAGGCCCAATATGCTCCTTCTACTATTACAATTTCATGAGCAAAAGGATAAATCGCTCGAAGATTATAAGGAATAAATGGTTCACCGTTGAGTATGATGATGCCAAAAGTAATGGTAGGTTTATGCAACGGGTTCATACTTTTTTGTTTTTAGGTAGCTATATAATATATGCATTACTTTTTTTCTGCCAGACACTTTTACTGCAAAATCATATAAAGAATCTTTATTACTCATGGCGACGCGTTCTATTGCGAACACGTCCGTTTTACTGTCATTGCCTAGGCTATCACGTACTGTAACAGCTGATAGGTAACCAGTATTTTTTACCGCTTCAATTTCTCTGTCTGTATATTTGCCAAATGGATAGGAGAATGAAGGTATGGTTATGTGTAGTTCGTTTTCCAACATTTGTTTTGACTGACTTAGTTCATCTTGCAGCTGCTCATTGGTTAGCATGGTTAAATCTGGATGTGTTTTAGAGTGGCTTCCTATGTCGTATCCGAGCCTTGCTACCTCTTTCAGTTCCTGCCAATCTAAAAGAGGCTTATTTTTATTAAAAGAATCCCACTGACTGGTAGAACCTATCAGTTCAGTTGGAATAAAAATGCTGGCAGTGAAATTATTTTTTTTTAAAATAGGAACTGCAGCCTCTAAAAAATCTTTGTAGCCGTCATCGAATGTTATGACTATACATTTTCTATTATTTTTACTCTGGAGTATATGCTCAACTGCTTGATCAAGTGATAGTACATTGAATTTTTTGCGCTTAAGCCAGTCCATTTGTTCTGTAAACATTTGAGGTGTTACAGACCAAGGATCTTGTTTGTCGGTAGAGATACTGTGATACATCAGAACAGTAATTCTGTTGTTACACCACAGACGGTATGCAGTAGTTATTTTTCGAAATAGAGAGGCGGTATTCATATATGAAATAGCTTTAATGTAATATCCAGTAGTGGGGAACTAGTACTGCACGACCTTCCCAGCCCTCAGGGCTTACCTTACCGGTTTTAAAGAAATCTCCGTTTATCACTGGAAGTGTTAGAGCGCCCTGAACCCAGTCTTCTATTTCGCCATCTACTTCGAGAAAGAATGTTAGGGAATAGTCACCTTGGCTTAATGGCAATTGCGGAATCACACAGGTTATAGTGCCATCTAAATCTATATCTGATTTATCAGTACTTGCTACTTCGGTTGAACAATTAAATAATGCCTGACCATACATATCGTAAAACGCTACTCCGATTCGGTACGGATACGGCATTGCTTTTGTTTTTTTGGATGAGTAGTTCAAAACTACATTTAACTGCTGCCCGGATGTACCATTTGCAACAATAGCATTCTTCTCGTCAGTGAACGTTACGCCCGAAAGCTGTATATTGCCCTTACCTTTGCGGTCGAGTGCATCAAAGGATATAGAGTCACTTTTGGCAGTCTGTAAGCTTTTGACATAGTATTGTATGACAGCCTGAGGTTCTCCGTCCATCACAACAGTTCCTTTTTCCAATAAAATAACTCTGTTGCATAACTGCATTACCGCCCCCATGTTATGGCTGACGAAGACAATAGTGCGACCGTCTTTCTTGGTAATTTCGTCCATTTTACCAAGGCACTTCTTTTGAAATTCAATATCTCCAACAGCCAATACTTCATCAATAATGAGAATATCTGGTTCCATGTGCGCTGCCACAGAAAAAGCCAGACGAACATACATGCCACTTGAGTAACGTTTTACTGGTGTATCAAGGAATTTTTCAATACCGGCGAATGCTACTATCTCATCAAATTTTTTAATAATCTCTTTTTTCTTCATGCCTAGAATCGCACCGTTAAGAAAGATATTTTCTCTTCCTGTTAGTTCAGGATGAAAGCCTGTCCCTACTTCAAGCAAGCTGCCAACACTGCCGTGTATAGTAATTTCTCCATGAGATGGTGGGGTAATTTGAGAAAGGATCTTAAGTAAGGTTGATTTACCGGCACCGTTATGCCCAATGACGCCCAAGACCTCTCCAGGATTGACCTTAAAATTAATATCCTTCAATGCCCAGAACTGTTCTTTTGTAATTGCTTTTTTTCTGTTAAATCGAAAGAAGTTTGTAATACTGTCACGCAATGTAATATACCCTCCATTTTTTTGATGGGAGATGGTGTATTTTTTACTCAGTTTTTTTACTTCTATCGCTGGTTTCATATTTTATATCTATATAATGTCTGCAAAATATCGCTCTGTCTTTTTAAACATATAAATACCAAAAATGGTTAAGGCAAAAGTAGCCGCTAGTGAAATACCTATAAGTTCCCAGTTTAAAACGGTTGTTCCTAATAGTGCGGCACGAGCACTCTGAATGACACCCATCATAGGGTTGAGTGCTAATACCCAAGAGTATTTTCCGGCAATCCCTGCTGGATAAATAACAGGAGTTACGAAGAGCAGCATTTGAATGAAGAATGGTAATACATATCGCACGTCACGATACTTCACGTTAATTGAAGCTAGAAAAAGACCCAGTCCGACTGATGCCAGAAAAGTTATAATTAACAGAAGCGGTAGTATCAAAAGGCCGATAAGGTGTGGCGTGTAGCCGTAATAGAACATTAAACCAATGAGTATTACTGTGCCTATTATAAAATCAACACATTGCGTAACGACACTAGAAATAGGTAAGACAAGTCGAGGGAAATAAATTTTTGTCACGATAGCCTGATTGGTGATCAAAGAATTGCTGGTATCAGACAGTGATCCGGAAAAAAACTGCCAAAATAATAAACCGACATAGACAAAGATAGGGTAGGGTACTCCATCAGAAGGAATCTTGGCCAATTGTCCGAAGAAAACACTGAATACAACCATTGTGATAAAAGGTTGAAAGATTGCCCATAAAACACCCACAAAGGTTTGTTTATAACGAACCTTCAGGTCTCTCCAGGAAAAAAAGTATAAAAGTTCCCGATAGTCCCAGATTTCTTTCAGATCAGAAAAACTGAATAATTTCTTGGGACGTATGGTTGTAGTGTGCTCGTGCATGTCCATACAATATCACGTATTGCGCCTAATGCGTAAAGATTATTTGTAAGGTTTTTAAGATAATACCGACGTCAAGCAAGGGGTTACGGTGCTTGATATAGTACAAATCGTATTCAAATTTCTCACGAGCATCATCGGCGCTGCGAGCATAGCGGTATTTGATCTGTGCCCAGCCAGTGAAGCCGGGACGAATGGTATGACGAAGGAAGTAGTAGGGCACTTCTTTCTCAAGCTGGGACACGAATTCTGGTCGTTCTGGTCGCGGTCCAACAATAGCAATGTCGCCTTTGATGATATTAATCATTTGCGGCACTTCATCGATATGAGTCTTGCGTAAAATTTTTCCTACTGTCGTAATCCGAGGATCTTTATGCTGCGCCCATTGTGCACCATTTTCTTTCTCGGCATCCTTAGTCATAGAGCGTATCTTGTACACAGTAAAGAGTCTGCCGTTTTTACCGACGCGCTTGTGAGTATAGAGAATAGGGCGACCATCTTCGATCAATCGAGCGATAATGGCAATGAGAAGAAAAGGGGAGGCAACGATAAGCACAATAGAAGCCAGCAGCACTTCTGCCACGCGGTAGAAGAAATAGGTAGCCTTGCTCTGGTGTTTGGTCATAAGAGTGGTGGCTTTTTCATTTGTTACTAATGACAGAGGAATCTTGGCAAAGAATGTCTCGTAGCTCTCGGTGAGAGTCAGCGGCTCTGCTCCCAATGACATAGTGGTTGTTAATAATTTTTGCGCATCAGTGTTTTCCGCAATAAGAATGTCCACAGGCTTTGAAAGATCTACTTCTTCAATAGTATTCCAGTGTACGATATGCTCTCCGAAGTGCGGGTTTCGCTCTAGTTCAGCTTGCAAGTCAGTAATAAGCGGACTAATGCCAATAGTGGCAATAGTGCGAGTAAAGCGCACGGTGAAGAGGTGGTAGAACAAACGTCGCCATACTGCTAAGAGAAGGAATGCAAAGAGAGAGACTAAGAGCAGATTTGTTTTTGGTGTGATACCACTATTGTTTGAAAAGATATAAAAGAAGGCGACGCCGAGCAGGGTATTTAAAAGAGTGCTGACAAGCAAGAGTCCGATATTGCGAGGGTTTGGGTTTACGCGGCGAAGGTTATAGAGATCGAAAATAAAGAATACTAGAAGCCAGATAAGAAAGAGCCAGCCAAAAAGTATGCCTTGGTGAACAATAATCGCATGATCGTTTATTTCATTGAAGCGAATGGCGATCATGGCTACGAATGCCAACACTAACGCAATGACGTCGCCAATGAATAAAATAGTGCGCTGATACTGCAACATGGCAAAATTATATAATATTTTCGTCTTTTGTACAGATTATAGAATCTTTAGACAATTTTGAAGGCAATGCTACACTGTAAGGGTATGGAACAAAACAACACCCAAAACGGTAACGGATCTTCATCTAAAAGTAATTCAAAAAATCTGATCATTGCCGCTATTGCCATTATCGTCGTTATTGCAGTTGCTATCGCTATTCCGCACTTCAAGCACTCTGGCTCTGAAGCGGCTCCTGTAGATACTGTCAGTGCAACCGATACTTCTGGCACCCAGTCTACTGATGGCAGTGCCGTAGCCTCTCTTGCTGCCTGGAATGCGCTTTTCAGCAAGTACGAAGGACATCTCGTAGTATTTGGTTCAGACTGTCGTGCTACTCCTGAAACTCAGTCTCAAACAAAAGGCAGTACAGTCCTTCTTATGAATAATGGCAATACCCCTCACACATTCGTAGTAGGCGGAACAACTTATTCAGTCGGTGCGTATCACTACAAGACCTTCATGCTTAACAATGGTGGCAACGTGCTTATCAATTGTGATGGCAAAGCAACTGCCTCTATTACCGTTCAAGGATAATCATGTCTACCAAGCAGAAATGGTTTGTCGGCATAGCAGCAATAGTAATCGTTATTCTCGGTTTCTTTGCGATCTATAGCAAGCATATCTATTTCCGCAGTCCTATTATCTTCCTGCCTCAGCCTCAGCAGAATGTCAGCGTTGATAGAGGGGAACAGCTCTTTGATCAGGGCAGCATCCCTTCATTCAGCAGCGTCAAAGAGGTTGCAGGAGGGACCGTTACAAACGCTATGAGCTATGAGAGCGCCTATCGTCAATATCAAGGACGCATTATTCAGCTTGATCAGAATTGCCGAGCGCAGCCGTTGACTATCCTTGTTCCTCAGAAAAGCGTCATCATGATAGGGAATGACTCGCAGTGGCAGCGCTCTATTGCTGTTGGTTCTCGTCTCTATAACATTGCGCCATATGACTATATTCTAGCTTCATTCAACATTGCGGGTACCTTTCCTATAAACTGCGACTCTGTGAAGTCAGTAGCTATCGTTTCCGTCCAATAATTGACTTTTTCGACATTTTTGATACAGTAACAGCGTGTAGATTGAAGACAGCGGGCGACCGTAAGTCCTGCCGAAATCTAATCTCTACACGTTCATTAAACAATTAATCATTATGGCAATTTCAAAAGAGAAGAAACACGCTATTGTGTCTTCTTTTTCAGATATCGTTACTGGATCAGAATCATTAGTATTCGTTCAGTTCGATAAGCTGACCGTTGCTAACAGTAATGCCCTCCGACGCAAGCTTCGTGCTGCAAATGTCGGATATAAGGTAGGGAAGAAGACGCTTCTAAAGCGTGTTCTTAGTGAGCAGGGTTATACCGGCGAGCTCCCAGCCCTTGAAGGCGAAATTGCTGTTGCATACAGTGCTGACCCTCTTGCTTCTGCGCGTGAAGTCTACGAATTTCAAGCTGCAAACAAGGGTCTTATCAGCATCGTCGGCGGCATCTTTGAAAAAGGATACAAGAGCCAGGGTGAAATGCTTGCTATCGCGACTATCCCACCATTGCAAACGCTTCGTGGCATGTTCGTCAATATCATCAATTCACCAATTCAGCGTTTCGCAATTGCGCTCGATCAAATTGCAAAGAAGTCTGCGTAAAAGCAGCATTACTAATTTAGAAAAAATATATGGAAGAAAATAACGAAGTAAAGGTTCCTGCAAAGTTCAAGGATATCGTTTCAGCAATCGAAGGATTGTCTGTACTCGAGCTCAATGAACTTGTGAAGGTATTTGAAGAAAAATTTGGCGTATCAGCATCTGCAGTAGCAGTAGCTGGTCCTGCAGCCGGCGGCGCAGCAGGTGAAGCTGAAGAAAAGGATAGCTTCACTGTTGTATTAGCATCAGCTGGTGAACAGAAGATCGCTGTTATGAAGGTTGTTAAGGAAGCGCTTGGTCTTGGCTTGAAAGAAGCAAAGGACCTCGTTGACGCTGCTCCTTCAACACTTAAGGACGGTATGAAGAAAGATGAAGCTGAGGCTCTCAAGAAAGGTATTGAGGAAGCTGGAGGTACAATCGAACTTAAATAACCGAAACGCAAAAGGGCGGACCCGTAGGGTCCGCCCTTTTGCGTTTATTGACATTTTTTTAAATACGTGTATACTTACAGCAATAAAACCACAACCACATGAGAACAACGGTTTTTATGTACTGTGTGGCATTCGCTCTTTCTGTAATGGTTTGTTCTGCAAAAGTAACAAAGCCGGGAATCAAAAGGAACGGTAAACTTCTTCACGCAAGATACTGTGAGCTCGCTCAGAGCCGTAAGCAGAATATTGCCTCTGTCGCACTAACCGGCCAACAGCCTTCGATTAAAGAAGCATTCCCACCATCTTTGCCAGATTTGCAGGCCTCCATCGGGATACCGGTCCATTACAACAATCACGAATTACACGCCAGGATTGAGGTGAGATGCCGATCAGATACCTTCTGAACGCTATTGCTTACTAATTTTCTTGGTGCACAGGAGTGCCACAGGTCGCATTCTCCCATGGGAGAATGCGATTTTTTATTTACAACCCAAAATTGCCTTGTGTGCAACTTGTATGAAGGGAAGCGGGGATTGTATAATAAAGATACCTTTAAGAAAGAGAGATATAAGTGAGATGGAAATTCTAGGAAAACTACTAGGCGGTATACAACGCGTCAAAATTATGCGCCTCTTTTTGCTCAATCCTGAGCAGGGCTTTGAGGCGCAGCAGATTGCAGAGCGTTCTCGCATGCAGATAGCGGCTGCTCGGCGCGCTACCAACCAGCTTGCTGCTATGTCTCTGGTAAAGAAGCGGTCCTTTACCAAGGAAGTAGCGGACGGCCGCAGCGGCAAAATCAAGAAAAAGCGCGTACAAGGATGGTTTCTTAATACCGAATTTCCCTACATCATCGAACTCAAGCAACTATTGATAGAAGGAGACTTTTTCAAACATGCTGACTTAGTGCGACGCTTTCGCCCGGCTGGCCGTATTCAGTTCTTGGTTGTGTCAGGCATTTTTATACAAAACAGTGAAAGCCGTTTGGATGTTCTGATTGTCGGTGATCATTTGAAGCGTACTGCTATCCAAAAAGCTATTGCAGTCTTGGAGAGCGAACTTGGCAAAGAGCTCCGCTATGCAGTCTTTGATGTCAGTGATTTCAACTATCGCGTCTCTATGTACGACAAGCTTCTCCGCGATGTCTTCGAATATCCTCACGAGCGCCTTATTTCAATGAAAGAGTTTTCCACTTTCTCATTACCGAGCTAGCCATTTTAGCGCTATACTGTAAGTACTGTAGAAAGATTCTGTCATACAGTATTTATTAAGTTTTTAATACAATTACACACTATGCTTATTCAAACATGGAGCCAGGTATTCCTGCTCTCGCTCGAAGGATTGTGGTATGGCTTTATTGCTATCTTCCCTAAGATTCTTCTCGCGATTATTATCTTTATTATTGGTTGGATCATTGCTTCAACACTCGGTAGTCTCGTGACTGCAGGTATTGATGCTTTGAAGCTTGACCGTTTGTTCAAGAACGCAAACACTGAACAGGCTCTCGCTCGTGCAGGCCTTCGCCTTCATATCGGCAAGATCTTCGGTGAGCTTGTAAAGTGGTTCATCATCGTTGTTTTCTTGGTAGCTTCATTGAATATTCTTGGTCTTGATCAGGTAACAGTATTCTTGCAGGAAGTACTTGCGTACATCCCACAAGTTATTATCGCTGCATTGATCTTGGTTGCTGGTACTATTCTTGCAGACTTCGCTCGCAAGTTCATTGCTGGCAGTGCTGCAGTAGCAAATATCCGCTCAGCTCGCTTGCTCGGCACTATTAGCTACTACGCAATCTGGATCTTGGCAGTAGTAACTGCTCTTGATAAGCTCGGTATCTTTGGCTACTTTGGACAGATTCTCTTCACTGGCTTGGTAGTAATGTTCGCGCTCGCATTTGGCCTCGCATTTGGCCTCGGCGGCAAGGACGCTGCTGGTCGCTTTGTGAACCGCATTTCTGAAGATCTCTCTACAAAAAGAGACTAAGAAATAAGGCGTATTTGCAAGAGATATAAAAGGCCGGCCCCTTTGGGGGCCGGCCTTTCTCTGTTTCTAATCAATCTCTTGACTTTTATTCTGGGCTCATCTATACTCTCCGAGCCTATGATTTTTATTCATAAAAACGCAGAAAAACCGGCGGTATAGCCAAGTATTTTGCTTGTCTCCGCCGCAGGGCGGTTTTTTAGTCTAAAGATCAAAGGTTCGTTTTTTGAAAAATACATCCTGTCCTCTAGTTGTGTCCATCTAATTGATGCGCACGGCAGGTAATAGAGAGACAGAATTTTTTGTTATTACGGAGCGGTCCGAAATAATAAAGAAAGAGAACATCGTATCTATTTAAAGCGTAGATACGAATTATGATTTCTAGATTTCCTAATAGGAAATTAAGAGCATATGGTGGATGCCTAGGTTCTACATGGCGATGAAAGACGCGAGAGGCGGCGATACGCTTCGGGGAGGTGCCTCTAACCTTCGATCCGGAGATTTCTGAATGGGGAAACCCTATTGAGCAAACCTCAATAATCTACTCGCATAAGACGAGTGGAAGCGCACCCCGGGAAGTGAAACATCTCAGTACCGGGAGGAAAAGAAAAAAATGCAACGTAGTTGCGATATTCCCTGAGTAGCGGCGAGCGAAACGGGAACAGCCCAAACCTCTGTCTTCGGATAGGGGTGTTGTAGGGCAGTAATGTCGTTTTACGAGAAGAGTTACAAAGTATATGTATAGAAAAAGTTGTTGGAAACCAACACCATAGTAGGTGATAGTCCTGTATTCGAAATATATATACCTCTTTTATTACTGTTCCTGAGTACTTCAAGACACGAATAGCTTGGAGGAATCCGCCAGAACTAACTGGTAAGGCTAAATACATTGTAGAAACCGATAGTGAACTAGTACCGTGAGGGAAAGGTGAAAAGTAGTCCGATAGGACAGTGAAATAGTACTGAAACCATATGCTTACAAGGAGTCGGAGCGGGTATTTATATCCGTCACGGCGTGCCTATTGAAGAATGAGCCAACGAGTTTATGTGTGCGGCTTGGCTAAGGGCCAAAGGTCCGGAGTCGCAGGGAAACCAAGTGTTAATAGCGCGTAATTGGTCGTACACATAAGACCCGAAGCCAGGTGAGCTACCCATGAGCAGGGTGAAGTGTTGAGAAATCAGCATGGAGGCCCGAACCGGTATGTCGTACAACGCATTCGGATGACTTGTGGGTTGGAGTGAAAAGCTAATCGAACCTGGTAATAGCTGGTTCTCTCCGAAATAGCTTTAGGGTTAGCGTCAAATGATCCCATTGGGGGTAGAGCACTGGAAGGTTTCGACAGGGAGCAATCTCGCGACGCCTATCAAACTCCGAATACCAATTGGTTATAATTTGGCAGTTAGACTACGGGGGCTAAGCTCCGTTAGTCAAAAGGGAAACAGCCCAGATCTCTAAATAAGGTCCCAAAATATACACTCAGTGCATCTTAAGGAGGTAAGATTTCTTCGACAATGCGGATGTTGGCTTAGAAGCAGCCATCATTTAAAGAAAGCGTAACAGCTCACTCATCAAGAGATCTCGCGCCGCAGATAATCGGGGCTTAAGTGTATTACCGAATTTGAGGGCTCATGCATTAGCATGAGCGGTAGGAGAGTATTCCACTCTAGCAGTGAAGCCAAAGACGTGAGTCATGGTGGAGCGTGTGGAAGTAAGAATGTTGGCACAAGTAACCGCAAGCAGGGTGAGATCCCCTGCCGCCGAAACACTAAGGTTTCCTGGGCAACGGTAATCGTCCCAGGGTTAGTCGGGTCCTAAGGCAATGGTGAAAACCGCAGTCGATGGACACAGGGTTAATATTCCCTGACTTCTGTAGTATTCGATGGAGTGACGAAGAGTAGTAGTATGAGCCGGTTATTGGATTCCGGTAGGCAACTCGCATGTGAAGGATAGGTAAATCCGTTCTTCTGACTTTAATGTCAACACCAGGGTTGTCTCGTGCAGAGGTACGCCGAAGCGAAGTCATGTGAGCACACTTCCGAGAAAAACTTCTAAGATTAGTACTATAGAACCCGTACCGTAAACCGACACAGGTAGTGAGGTCGAGTAGACCAAGGCGAACGAGTAAGAGATCCCCAAGGAACTCGGCAAATAAGCAGCCGTAACTTCGGAATAAGGCTTCCCCTCAGCAATGGGGGGCGCAGCGAAAGTTTTCCTGGCAACTGTTTACCAAAAACACAGCTCCCTGCGAACTCGTAAGAGTATGTATAGGGGGTGACACCTGACCGATGCCAGAAGGTTAATTACGGGTGGTGCGATTATATCAAGCTGACTTGTACAAGCCCTGGTGAATGTCGGCCGTAACTATAACGGTCCTAAGGTTCTACTATTGAAACTTATTTTCGATAGTAGAAGGACTGGGACTGTTATTCAGTCACGGTTGCATCAAAAAATGCAAAACAGTTTTTGTAAACAAATTAAAACAATAATCATTACATTTCTAGCTACCTATCGCATAGTAATATGTGAATAGTCCAGACATGATCAACGAGAGACCAACGTCATGGGTCCCGGATCGTTCTTATAAATAAGAACGATCCGGGATTAAGATAGAGTCCTTCTGAGAGGAATAGAAGAGCGAAATTCCTTGTCGGGTAAGTTCCGACGCGCACGAATGGTGTAATGACTGGGAAGCTGTCTCGGGGATTTGCTCGGTGAAAATACAGTACCGGTGAAGATGCCGGTTACCTGCAGTTAGACGAAAAGACCCCGGAAGCTTTACTATAGCTTGGTATTGGGTATGTTTGTGTACTACGTAGCATAGGAAGGAGACTTTGAAGCGCCGATTTCGGTCCGCGTGGAGTCGTCAGTGAAATACTTCTTTGTACATGGGCATATTCTAACCCTGACGGAAAAAACGTTAGGGAACAGTGCCTGGTTGGTAGTTTTACTGGGGCGGTATCCTCCTAAAGAGTAACGGAGGAGTTCAAAGGTACGCTAGGCGCGAATGGAAACCGTGCCGATAGTGCAATGGCATAAGCGTGCTTGACTGTAAGACGGCCATGTCGAGCAGGTACGAAAGTAGAACATAGTGAACCGACAATTCGCATTAGATGCGGTTGAAGATTAACGGATAGAAGCTACTCCGGGGATAACAGGCTAGTTCCGCCTAAGAGTTCATATCGACGGCGGAGTTCGGCACCTCGATGTCGGCTCACCTTATCCCGGGGCTGGAGAAGGTCCCAAGGGTATGGCTGTTCGCCATTTAAAAAGGTACGCGAGCTGGGTTCAGACCGTCCTGAAGCTGATCATGTTTACATAATCGGCTGAAGGATCGTCTGAATCCCATGAGGAAAATTTTTTAATTATTTTTAATGAAATAAAAAATAATGTTAGGTCTTTTCGTCTAATAAAAGTAAAGCTTGCAAGTATTACCAAATATTTGTAAGAGAAAGATAGTATAAATGAAACCAATACTTATTACGGCGGTCTCATACAGCAATGTATGACGACATGCTCAACTAATATCGGAGAAACCCGCCAACGGCGGGCAACACCGAGGGAAGTATGGTTTGTGAATTTCATAGAGGATTTATTCCTTAAAAAGTGTCTGTTAGCTCAATTTGGGTAGAGCAGTGGTTTTTGGTACCATTGATATGGGTTCGAGTCCTGTACAGGCAGCTTAGGCAAATTATTTAATTTGCCTCTTCTATGAAATTCATAAACTAATACACCCGTAGAGACTGAATGTTGAGATTCCCTCTGGGAATAAGTTACAGTCCATTCCATACAGTAATGTGTGAAAAGAAGCGTAAGACAGGTTGGTCTCCTATCTACTGCAGGCGTCGATGATTGAGGAAATTCGCTCCTAGTACGAGAGGACCGGAGTGAACGAACCTCTGGTGTACGGGCTCTAGCGCCAGCTGGACTGTCCGGTAGCTATGTTCGGAATGGATAACCACTGAAAGCATCTAAGTGGGAAGCCAGTTCCAAGATTAGTCATCATTTGAGGGCCGTGAGAGATGATCACGTTGATAGGCATTAAGTGGAAGCGTAGCAATGCGTTGAGCTGAGATGTACTAATTGCCCGACTCCTATTAGGAAATCTGGAAATCATGCCCGTATTTAATACGGACCAGAAACAAAAAACAAAATTCAAAAAACGAAAATAAACAAGCTTGAACGCTTTGTCTTGGTGGTTTGTCGCGAGGGTCACACCTTTTCCCATTTCGAACAGAGAAGTTAAGCCTCGTAGAACCGATGATAGTCTCTTGTAGGCAAAAGTAGGTAGCTGCCAGGACTAAGCGTTTAAGAATGTTTAATAGAAAAACCGAAGATTTATCTTCGGTTTTTCTATTTCTCCACTGTTTTTTCTTATGGGGAAAAGGGCAATTGACAGAACTATTTCTAAAAGGGAAAATTTAGCATATGAAAAAATATATCGGTGCTGTCATCCTTGTTGCTGCTTTAATAGGAGTAGGTCTTACTACGCACGTGTTTAAGGGCGGTCTTACTGCTATGGTGTCGCCTATAAGCGGCACTTCTACCGGAGCCTCTGGCATCAGTAGTCCAGTAACGAATCCTACTACCACTCCAGGGTTGGCTGCGCCTGTATCACATCTGCCTGCAGGATGTATTTCTACTACTGGCTATAGTTCTACTACTGGTCAGCCATGTAGCGGAGTACCTTCTACTCCAGGAACCTCTCTAACTATTAACAGCGTTACTCCTATCTCTGGCCATCTTTCAACACAAGTCGGAGTAGGCGCATTAGATGAAGCTGTTGGCGACCTTCGCATCATTACTGGTGCGGGCGGTTCCGCAAAGCTTACTGGTGTATATGTATCGTTTTACAATCGCGGAAACGGGAGTCCTGCTCTCATCAACTATCTTTCAGCTGTCTCTATATGGCTTAATGGCGTAGAGATTGGAACTCTTCCTGCTACATCGTTGACACAGTCCAATAATCAATATTCTGCCTTAATTCCAGTATCGTCAGCAGTTCTTAATGCTTCTACTACAAATGATCTTATTGTGGCTGTTTCTGCACTTCCTGTTGTTAATAGTGCAAACCTTGGCGCAACAGCTAATACATGGGCCTTCGAAATATCAGGGGTTAATTACTCTGGAACCTCTGGCGATACGTATACTATGAATATTCCATCAAATTCACGATTTGATGGAGGTAACCTTGTTTCTGGTACACTTCAATCATCTTTTATTGTCTCCCCAGCAAGCGTTCCTGCGACACCAACGCTGACAATCAGCAGAGATGCTAATGACTATAGTGATCATGTTGTATCAGGTCAGACAACTACTTCTACGCAAAATATTACTCTTGCTCTTATAGATATTGCTGCTCAAAAATCAGCTATCACTATGACAAGTCTTCCAGTGCATCTTGCTGTAACAAACCCTGGAACAGGCGGCACCAATGCCAGTGCTGTCATTAAAACACTGCGTCTTTACAATAGTGCAGGCACACTCATTGATTCTGAAAGCGTGCCGACAGGGACCAATCCTCAAACAGTCTTTAAGCAGCTTTCGACTACTATTTCAGCAGGATCAACACAAGTCTTTACTATCAAGGGAGACCTTAGTCCTGTGGATGGCACTACTGTTGCAGCAGGATCAACTGCTCGCATTAGTATCACAGCTGCAGATACTACTGCTATATCAGCATATGACGCAAATAATAATGTGGTGAGAGGATCGGCATCACTGCTAGGTACGGTTGCTGGTAGTACTATTACCTTTTATGTGAATGGTATCCAAGTAACATCTACTGCTTCATCCGGCACAGCTACTGCTTCATCTGTAGGCGGTTCGCAGACACATAGCACACTTGGCTTCACTATTCCGTTTTCTGTGACGGCATTTGGCAAGATTGCGTATGTACCGTCTGTTGCAGTTGCTGCGACTGGGGTAAGTGCAGTACATGGTATTCAGTTCTGTGTTGATACTCCTAGTGGTTCATGTCAGGCTGTAGGAAAGGGTGTTATCACCTATGCAGGGAGCGGCAGTCTCGCTGTAGATGCTAACGGCAATTACACTATTCCTGCAGGTCAAACAAAGAATTTCGTTATTCAAATTACCTCTACTGCGAGTACTACCGGATCATATCGGGCATCATTGATTAATGTAAATTGGAATAATACTGATTCTTCATCTGCCTACATGACTTCTCCTACTACATCGAATGCATTCAAGACAAACTATGTATCAGCGAATGGCGGTACTCCACTTCTCTAATTCGATTGACTCCTAAAATTGTACATGTAAAATCATTGTAATGATTACTCCAGAATTACTCTCGTATATCCGTGCGGAATTAGCAAAAGGAAGAAATAAACAAGCAATACATGACGACTTGATTGCTGGCGGAGGATGGCTGACAGAGGATGTAGACGAAGCCTTTCGTGAGCTTGGTGGTGTGGTTCAGTCACAACCTGTACCAGCGCCAGTCCCTGAGCCAGTAGTCATCGCCCCGCAAACACCTGTAGATTTGCCAGTACAGCCCACTATCCCTGAAATACCAGATCCGCTGGCTCAGCCTATGAGCATGCCTGAGCCACAATCACTAGAAATACCGGGACCGGTTGCCCCTGCTGAGCCAGTAGTCATTGCTCCCGCAGCCCCTATCCCAGAACCAACCCCTGTTGTCGTACAGCCAACGATTGTTGTTCAGCCACAGATTGTACAGCCCGTCATTCAGCCTCAGCCAGCTCCTGCACCAGTGCAAGTTGTTCAAAAAAGAAAGCCGTATCTCTTTTCTGGAGTCGTGTTGTGTATTGCTTCAGGTATCGCATTAATTATTTCTCTAGTTATTACTTCTAGTTCTGTCCTTAATGCGTTTCTTCTTGCTGTATTTCCACGAACATTTCTCGGACTTATTATTCCAGTATTTTTGATTGTTGAAATAGTATTCGCATTGATCGGAGGATGGATCTTGGATCTTGTTACTCGATGGCTTGATATTCCTGAACCATCATGGCACAAAGGCGTGTATTGCATGGGCTGGTTTACATTCATCGGTGCGCTGTTCAGTATCATCGAGATGCATGCCAAGCTTTCTCTTTCATTTGTACTTATATTGATACTGCTCGCTATTGGTCTTGGCGTACTTATTATTGTTGAGACATATCATATTCGTCCAGGCCGAGCTATTCTTGTCGGCATCATTATGTCAGTACTGATGGCAGTTGTTACTGGTATTCTCGGCGGCATCTTTTCTGTCATATTTACTTCTATGCAAAAATCCAACACCCCGCCAACTCCTATCATGGCCCCATCATCTACTATAAACACCATAAACACGTACCCTCAGTAAATTTGCTATACTAACAATACATGAATTGGGCACAACGCCGAAAGATAACGTACATTGCCATTATCCTGGCGACTATTGCTCTTGTGGCTTTTCTGATTATTCATAAAGCCACAGCAGTTGCCCCAAGTTGTTTCGATAACAAGCAAGATGGTACTGAAACAGGCATAGACTGCGGGGGCACGTGCAATACCTATTGTGCTGGACAGCTTTCGGACCCGATCGTTGAATGGGTGAGAGTCTTTCCTGTTACTCCTGGTATTTCCGATGCTATTGCATACATTCAACACAATCACCCTGTAGCAGGCGCAGAAAATGTCAGCTATGATTTCAAGCTCTACGATGCCAACAATACTATTCTGGCTGATCGTACTGGTACTACCTATCTTGGTCCAGCAGGGCAGAGCGCTATTGTCGAAACGCTTATTCCTGTTGACAGCAGCAAGGTGACTATTGCTCGCTTCTCTTTCTTTGATCCTGTTCACTGGCAAAAGATTTCGCCAGCCTTTTCTCAGATCGTTATCAATACTGATCAGCATAGTGTGGAAACATTTACTACCGGTTCTCAAAACAATACTCGCCTTGTAGCAGTATTGCAGAATCTTTCGCGCTATAACTTTACCAATCTTGATGCTATTGCCATCTTTTACGATAGCGACGGCAATGCCCTTACGACTTCCAAAGTCTTAGTACCGTCGCTCGGTGCCTTGCAAAATAGAACAGTGTATTTCACATGGCCGTATCAGATCAACAATATTGCTCGCACTGAGATCATTACTCGCTTCAATCCTTTCACTACGCAGTCTCTCTAATGAAAAAGTTTGCTGAACAAATAGACTGGGTACTGCTTATTGCTATCGTACCTATCATGCTTGGCGGTCTTGCGACAATGACATCCTTTAGCGCGCAAGCTGGCTTTTTCCTTAAGCAGGCCATGTGGCTTGGTGTCGGTATTGCGATCATGATTGCTCTTGCACGCAGTGATATGCGCTTCTTGCGCGACTCGCGTTATATCACGCTGTTTTATATCGCGTCTCTCGGCCTGCTACTACTTGTATTGATAGCAGGGAAGACAGTGAAGGGCGCAAAAAGCTGGTTTAGTTTCGGCTTCTTCTCATTTGAGCCAGCCGACTTGGTGAAGCTATTGGTCATTATGGTGCTGGCGAAATATTTTGCTCGTCGCCATGTTGATATTGCGAGAGTGAAGCACCTCTTCATTTCTGTTGTATACGCATTCGTACCGATCGGTCTCATCATGCTTCAGCCTGACTTTGGATCGGCAATGGTTATTGCAGGGCTATGGCTCGGTATGTCATTGGTGGCAGGTATTTCCAAAAAACAAATCCTTATAATTGTCGGCGCATTTGCAGTCGTCTTTGCATTGATGTGGGGCTTTGTCTTCAAGCCGTATCAAAAAGCTCGTATCGATACCTTCTTTAATCCGACCGCTGACGTACGAGGTCGAGGCTATAATGCTTATCAATCAGTGATTGCTGTTGGTTCGGGCGGTTTCCTCGGCAAAGGCTTAGGCTACGGTACGCAATCTCGCTTGAACTACTTGCCTGAGTATCAAACAGATTTCATATTTGCAGCATTCGCAGAAGAATGGGGCTTTATCGGCGCGCTTATTATCATTGCGTGTTTTGTTGTCGTACTGTGGAGACTCATTGTGCATGCCCGGCGAGGTGCCTCGAACTTTGAAACATTGTTTTGTGCCGGCTTTGCATTGTTACTCTTCGAACATATTATTGTGAATATTGGCATGAACATCGGCATCATGCCGGTGACAGGAATTCCGCTGCCATTTATGAGCTATGGCGGATCGCATATTTTGGCAGAATGCGTTGGTCTCGGTATTATTCTTTCTATGAGCAAGTATGAGCGTGCCATGCATCCAGATGATATTAATAATGAGTTTATCGGCTATGCACAACCTTATTAGCATACTGAATACGCAGTCGTTCGAGTTCTTAAACAATGCTGCCGGCTACTACCATCCGCTCGATCTCTTTTTTGTATTCATCACTTCGTACGTCACAATGGCTTTTGTCGGCGTAGCTGTGCTTGTCTATTTTGTTTTCTACTTGCCTGCAAAAGCAGAAGAAGGCTGGCTACGAATCCAAGCATTTAAAAATGCCTGGAAAGTTATTGTGGGGGTATTTCTGGCATGGCTTTTCACTAATATCTTGAAAGTGATAGTGGCATTTCCTCGCCCGTTTCAAACACTGAAGCATCTGCATGTTCTTGTTAGCTTGCCAGAAAGTTATTCCTTTCCCTCTGCACACGCTGCGGTAACAATGGCGCTGGCAACTGGCGTGTATTTTTATAGAAGAAGGCTAGGGGAGTTATTGTTTATTTTTGCATTTGCTGTCGGACTTGCGCGCATCTATGTCGGTGTTCATTATCCGCTTGATGTCGGTGTCGGTTTTTTGATCGGCTATCTTATTCCAAAATTACTGCATATAAAAAGAGAGGTTGTCAAATAAGGCTCGTATTGTTTTTAAGATCAAAAAAGGCTAGAATACGCACCATATAACCAATATATTTATGTTAAAGAAGAGAATTACTGCAATTGTTGTTTTATTAGTTGGTATTGCTCTAGGATGGATGGTCTTTCGCTCTCAAGAAGCGAATCCTCCACACTTCCTCGCTCGCTACCCATTCCGTCTCGGACTTGATTTGTCAGGCGGTAGTCATCTTATTTATGAGGCTGACGTTAGCCAGATTCCCGCCAGTCAGATTGATAACTCCATGGCATCCGTTCGTGATGTTATTGAACGTCGCGTGAATGCGTTCGGTGTTTCAGAGCCAGTGGTGCAGGTACAGAATGGCGGCTTTGGTGCAGTGAATACCCACCAGCTTTCTATTGAGTTGCCAGGCGTGACCGATATTACCAAAGCGGAAGAACAGATCGGTCAGACTCCTTTCCTTGAATTCAAGGTTCAGTCAGACAAGCCAATGGCTCCACAGAATATCGTTATCGGTCCTGATGGCAAAGCAAGTACCAATATTGATGTCAGCAATCAGTTTGTTTCGACAGGCTTGAACGGCAAATATTTGAAACAAGCGCAGCTTGTCTTTGCTCAAGGCACCAATGAACCAACTGTCAGCCTTCAATTTGACTCAGAGGGTACAAAACTCTTCGCTCAGATCACCAAAGATAATATTGGCAAAGTTGTTGCTATCTATCTCGATGGACAAGTTATCTCTGCCCCTGTCGTGCGCGATGCTATCACTAATGGTACTGCTGTTATTTCCGGCAGCTTCACCCCTGAACAAGCGCGTGAATTGGTGAGCAGTTTGAACTCCGGTGCTTTGCCTGTACCGATTCATCTCATCTCTACAGAAACTGTTGGCGCAACACTTGGCTCACAGGCAGTGCATGCAGGAGAAATGGCAGCTATCATCGGCTTCATTATTGTCGGACTCTTCCTCTTGGCATGGTATCGCTTACCTGGCTTGGTAGCAGTCATTGCATTGGCCCTCTATGTTGTTATTACTCTTGCTCTCTACAAGCTTATCCCTGTAACATTGTCTGCTGCAGGTATTGCAGGCTTCATTATCTCGATTGGTATGGCAGTGGATGCCAATATCTTGATATTCGAACGAGCGCGTGAAGAGCGTATTCGCGGTCGTGCCATAGGAGAGGCCCTAAGCGCAGGCTTTCAGCGTGCGTGGACATCTATCCGCGATGCAAACATTTCAAGTATCATCATTGCGCTGATCTTGTACTTCTTCGGCAGCTCATTGATCAAAGGCTTTGCATTGACCTTCGGTCTTGGTGTGCTTATCAGTCTTTTGTCTGCCATCACCATTACTCGTCTCTTCCTTCAGGCTTTGCCAACTCCAAAAGGCAACAAGTCTTTCATCTTTAGTAGCGGTTTTACCACTAAAAAATAAGTATATGTTTGTCATTAAATACAAAACTCTTTTCATCAGCATCTCAGCATTCTTTGTTGCTATTGCTATTGTTTCTTTGATTGCTTTCGGTCTTCCGCTTGGCATCGACTTCAAGGGCGGTTCAGCATTGGAAGTACAATACTCCGGCGCTCGTCCTGCTATTCAAACTGTAAATACTGCTGTTGCAAATGCTGGCTTTGACCATACGTTGGTTCAGCCTATCGGCGATCAAGGATATCGTATTGAAACCGCTACACTTACCGATGCACAGCGTGCGCAATTGGTAACAGTCAGCGGTGGAACACAAACCAGCTTCACCTCTATCGGCCCTTCAGTTGGCACAGAGCTTAAGCACAAGGCTATTGCCTCGATTATCTTGGTGCTTATAGCCATCATTCTTTTCGTAGCATATGCATTCCGCAAGGTTTCAAAGCCGGTTTCTTCATGGAAGTACGGTTTGGCTGTCATCATTGCCCTTATGCACGACATTATTATTCCAACAGGTGTCTTTGCACTGCTCGGACACTTCATGGGTGCACAGGTGGATACACTATTCATCGTGGCATTGCTTACAACACTTGGTCTTTCTGTGGCAGACACTATTGTGGTATTCGATCGTATCCGTGAACACTTGAAGACTAAGGCAAATATGCCATTCGCCCAGTTGGTAGGGGAAAGTCTTTCCGAGACATTTGTTCGCTCAATCAATACTTCACTGGTTGTTCTTGTCGTTGTGCTTTCACTAGCAATCTTCGGCCCTGCAACAACCCAGCTCTTCGCTATCGTTCTCGCTGTCGGCATGTTCTTCGGAACCTACTCATCAATCTTTTTGGCATCTCCACTGCTTGTAGTAATGGAACAGTCTCAGAAAAAGAAAAACAAGTAAGCACGGCTTATTAAACCTATAGCACCCATGCTGCGTGTATGTTTCCAAAAGTCATCGGTAAACCTCTGATTTTGAAAACATACAGCTCCGCCCAGTTTTTTGTAGAAGTGTATCTGTAGGTGGTATTGGGGTTTAACGTTCTGTACTAAGAAACGTCCAACCCCAATACCACACAAGGTTTCCATTACCACTCTTAGCTGGGCGGAGCTACACGTTTTAAAATCCGCGGCTTGTCCAAGGACTTTTAAAACGTGTACGGGGCATGGGTGAGAGAGGTATATATTGAGGCTTTCTGAAATAAAAAAAGCCCCGGCGTAAGGCGGGGCTTTTTGTTTTTAATCTTCGTTAATTCCGAGCTCATTCTTAAGGTAGGCTCTTTGTTTACCTATAATGAATGTCAGTATTATGGAGACTAACATGGGCAGGATGGCCCAGATATTTTTTATGAATACCGGGCAAATAATAAAAACAGCGATACAAATAATACCTAAAAAGGTCAGTAAGTCGTATTTTTCTTCCGTTGTCATCGTATTTAGTTTTTGTTTAAATTTTATTTATTTAACCATAAAGGTATTGACTTGTAAAGTTTTTCTATGGTGCTATAATATGGGCATATGACATGGATTTTGATTGCAATTGTAGTGATCGTTGTGTTGTGGTTCTTCATCACATATAACGGTTTTATTACCAGTAAGAACCGCGCAGAAGAAGCCTGGGCTGATATTGAAGTACAGCTCAAGCGTCGTTATGACCTTATTCCTAACCTTGTGAACACTGTGAAGGGCTATGCTACTCACGAAAGTACTGCCTTTGAAAAGGTAACAGAAGCTCGCGCCAAAGCTATTGGTGCACAGGGCACTCCTGGTGCTGCTCAAGCAGAAGGCGAACTCAGTGGCACATTGAAGTCACTCTTCGCTATTGCTGAAGCCTATCCAGAGCTAAAAGCTAATACCAACTTCTTGGCTTTGCAGACAGAGCTCTCTGATACTGAAAACAAGATTCAAGCCGCTCGTCGCTTCTATAACGGCAACGTTCGCGACTACAACACTAAGCTCGACATTGCACCTTCAAACATTGTGGGTCATATGTTCGGCTTCCAAAAGAAAGAATACTTCGATCTTGCTGACAACGATGCAGCACAACAGCCTGTACAAGTACAATTTTAAGAATGGCAACAATTTATACTCATAGAACTGAAAATGTCGAAAAGACTTGGCTGCTTGTAGCGGTCTTTTTGGCTGTAGTAGTAGGGCTAGGGTATTTCTTGTCATATGTGTACAACTCTCCAGGTATTTTGGATATCGCAATTGTTTTTGCGGTGATCATGAATATTGCAGGCTATTGGTATTCCGACAAGATCGCCCTTGGTATGGCTAAAGCAGTACCGGCTGATCCTGCACAATATCCCACACTCAATAACACAGTTGAAAATCTTGCCATCACTGCCGGTCTGCCAAAGCCTGCTGTCTATATTATTCCTGATCGCGCACCGAATGCATTTGCTACCGGGCGCAATGCCAAGCATGCCAGTATTGCGGTCACGCAAGGCTTGCTTGATATGATGAATCAAACAGAGCTTGAAGGCGTACTGGCTCATGAAATGAGCCATATTGGCAACAAGGATATTCTTTTGCAGAGCATGGTGGCAGTGCTTGTCGGCTTTGTTTCTATTGTAGGAAATATTTTCACGCGCTCATTGTTGTGGGGCGGTGGCCGTAGCAGAGATGATGGTGAAGGTGGAAACATCCTCGCTATCGTCGGCATTATCTTCATTGTCTTGTCGCCTATCATTGCTACGCTTATTCAGCTAGCAATATCTCGCAAGCGTGAATATCTGGCAGATGCTTCAGGTGCGCTCCTTACTCGCTATCCCGATGGCCTTGCAAGTGCTTTGGAAAAAATCGAAGCCTACGGCCGCCCTATGCGCACTGCTAACAATGCTACTGCCCATATGTATATTAGCAATCCCTTTGGCCAGCGGGCGGTACGAGGCATATCTGCACTCTTCATGACCCATCCGCCAACAGAAAAGCGCATTGCTGCGCTTCGCGATATGGCACTCTGATTTTCTTGCCAGAACAGGATCTTTGAGTACAATGAGAAAAAAGGAGGTTATATGAGGAACTTAGATCTATCAGGGTACGGTATCGGTATGCCGTACAAAAACTATTCTCGTATTAAAAAAGTAATTGCAGGGGCAATAATCGTTATCGGTTCGGGTCTGTTCCTGGCATATCTAATAAAATATAAACCGATAGAAAAATAAAAAAGTCGTCATACGCTTCTTCAAAAAAAGATGTATGACGACTTTTTCATACACAATAGAGGGTTCGCATAGTGGTCTAGTGCGCTCGCTTGGAAAGCGAGTAAGGTGTCAAAGCTTTCACGGGTTCGAATCCCGTACCCTCTGCCTTCGAAAATAAAAATGCCCTCACACAATTTGTGTAAGAGCACTTAGTAATACGTTTCAATGGTATGTTATTGAACAACAATCTCTTTGGCATTGATCGCTGCTTCGATTGAAACAAGATATCCGCCGACAAGAATCTGGCCGTCAGGTTTGTAAAAAAAGTAAGTATTGCCATTTTTAGAGTAAAACTTCTTGATGACAACTTTCTTGTTTGCAAAGTCTCCGACTAATTGCTTGTTTTCGATTGGCTGATCTGCTATTGATCTAACGATATCAACGAATAGATTGTTTACCGTATTAGCAGGACTGCCAAGCTGTATTGTTTGCCCAACCTTTAATACCTGGCCGCCGACTGTTGTGTAGGTCTGCTTGTCATCGGACAAGGTGCCTGCATTTGTTTTTGCAACAGGAGCAGCAGCTGGTTCGTTGTTTTTGTTAACCATTACTTCAATGACATCGTCGCTAACACCGGCATCTTTTAAAGTTTTTAATGACGTCATGTCAGTGGAAAAATTAGAAGGAGAGTTTTTGATCTTGCTTTTAATCAATCCATCGCTGAAGCCATAATTTTTCTTCATAGTGATGATAGAGGCATTAGTCAGTGTTTCCACTGACGCTGTCTGCGCATACGTTGCAACAGAGGCGAGCAGTACAAGGAGTACTGTTACTACTACGGTACGTTTCATTTTCTTTATCGATTTTAATGTGTGATTTACTAGATTAATTCTCTTATATCATATCACTTTTTACATTAAAAGTCAATAGCACCACTTCTGGGCTATTTAAGAAGCGTAGAGGGGGTCCAAATGTCCCTACACCGTTTGAGGTAACAACAGTCATGTTTTTATACGCCTTAACACCGTAGTCATACCCTTTGTATACACGGCGAGTGATATAGCGAAATGGCCAAAATTGTCCACGATGCGTATGGCCGGAAACCATTAATGATATATTCGCTTCAGATGCTTCGGGAAGGGAAGTTGGTGGGTGGTTTATGAGGATAGAGGCTTTGGCACTATCCAAATTCATATGAGCCAAAGCCTCTGCCACCTCCTTGCTCTCTCTGCCGCTATGGTACAGTGTACCAGCAATTTGCACTCCATCGTATTCAGCCACCTTGTCATCCAATACTGTTGCGCCCATCTGTCGTAAAGAATTCACAAAGAGTTCGTAGTCACCATATGCTTCGTGATTGCCCGGTGTATAAAATAGAAGAACTTCTTCTGTCAGTTTTTTCCATGATGCCACCAATGGAGCTGTGTCCACGATAGGGCCGTCATAAAAATCTCCGCCATGCAGTACAAAGTCAGGCTTCAAAGAAAGTATTTTTTGTACCACCATGTCAGAAAACTTTTTGTAATTAACCAAACCGAAGTGAGTATCGGTTACAAGTACTGCTGTTTTGCCATTCCAAGATGCTGGAGCGTGAGGCAGAGTAATGCTGTATCTTTTTACAGTAATGATGCGTGCTTGAATGAAGCCGATAATGCTTGCTAGTACAGAAATGCAAACCATAGCCCAGCCAATCCATAGAGGAGCGGTATGAATACTAAGAAAAAGTATTGTATCGATGATACCTAGTGCAATTGCGCCAAGAAAAAGATAAAAGAATATTCCGGCGATTATATTCAAAATAGTATAGAGAGTTCTATGCAATACATTACTCGAACGACGCAGTAGCAAGCTCGCCATGTATGAAAAAGCAATAAAGAGGGAAACAATACTAAGCGTCTTAGAAACGGAAGGATTAGCTTCTAAAGCCGCACTATATACCTTGGAGGTAAAAAGACTAATAAAGACTACTATTACAGCTACAATCACAAAAAATACTGTTCGGGAATTCATTTTTTCAGTATAGCACGATAATTAGAGGGAATATTGACAATAATGCTATTTTGTGCTAATATACTGAAAACAACAGATTAATTCACATTTTTCTTTCACCTTGAATTTTAAAAATCGAATACAATGAAAAGAACCAAAATCTCAAATGAAATTTTCCTGGAAGCGTTGGATGGTGCAGAAGACGCAACTTCGTTTAAGCAAATTAAATCTGCTTTAAGCAATGAAGAAAACGAAACTATCAGCAATTCATTCGCCTCTTCTTTGGAGGAGGATAAATCGAAACATGCTGGTCGCACTGTACTATTTGTAGTTACCTTAACTCTGGTTTTGGCTGCCGGCCTATTTTCTTTTAAAGGAAGCAGGTTTGTTGCCAGCTGGGGGCCCGCTATCAGCTTACTATGCGTTGCATTGGATGTTAGCGTCGCCTATTTCCTCTATAGGAGATCAGTGAGGGGCACTATGAAAATAATATGCGTAGCCATTGAAGTTGTATCACTGCTTTATTTCGGCTACACCATTACAATTCTGTTTGGATCCGATACTGCGCCTGTTGTTGCAAGAAGTTACATAAGTGCTGATTATAATGCTGTAGAGCAAAATAATCATGGACCAATGGTAAGCATTGCAGACTTGCTTGAGAAAGCAAAAAAACAAGCCGGCGTAGTTGCACTTTCAGAAAATGAACATGGCGGTCATGGAGTGGTATTTGCTAAAGCAACGCTCATAAACCAAATTGTACCGGGCAATCTACCAGCAGCCCTTCCAAAAGAAGCACCGCAAGCTCCTTCATTTAAAAGTATTGAAGAAGCCAATAAATGGCTGCAGTCTGAACAAGGGAAGTTGGCAGCAATTGCTACGAGCTACAATTCTTACTACAACGCTATTAGGGAAGATGCCCGTGGTGTTGACAGTGCTATTGTCGCAGAGATGCGCCAGAACAGCCGCTTAAGCGAGTTTCAAATGGGAAGCCTCCGTACACTTGAAAGTTCAATGTCAAACATTGCTTCAAAGCCAGAACTGAAAGGAAAAAGCTTTACTGAAAAAAGTATTGACCCTGAAGATCTGAAAGAAAACGGTATTGCTGGTTTTATTGGCTGGGTTGTAGAGCTTGTTCCTATTTTCTTTATTTTTCTTCTGGCATACTTACCTGATTCCAGGGAACCATTTGAAAAATTACAAGAAAAGGAGATTCGCAATCTGATTAAAAATCAGCTTAACACCAATGCTATAAGCTTTGATCCAAGTAGAATAAGAAAAGCTGATTTGGAAGACCTTATTGTTTTTGCAAGAAGAGTCTTCACTTCACTGGCTTTACTAAAGTATTTGAAAGATCGCAAAGCTTCCTTTGATCAGTTATTTGACTTTAACGATAAGAATCCGCATCTTCTTTACTATATAGAACAAGGAGATTGTGTGTGGACTATGACTCAAATTAACGCTTCATTGGAAAATGATCCTGATTTCGCAGATAATATGGAAGAAGCGATCAGGCAGCCGAAGAGGAAGTTCTCGATGGTGTAATTAATTCATTTGTACCTTTAATTCCTAGACCCGTATTGTGAAAACAATGCGGGTTTTGTTATACTTAGGCATATGAAAAACCTGGATGACTTCATCGATCAGATTATCAAAGATAAGGGTCTTGATAGCGAAGACCCAGAGGTAGTGGCTCAAATCAAGTCTGATCTGTCAGACAGCGTTGAGAGCCGCATTAATGCCATGATTGTTACGAATATTCCGGAAGACAAGCTTCCTGAATTTGAAAAAATGCTCGATAGCAATGATAACGAAAAGATCGAAAGCTATCTCCTAAAAACAATTCCATCATTTGAAGAAAAAGTTGCGATAGAGCTCGCAGAATTCAAAGCTTTTTATTTGAGCTAACAGATATCTATGGAAAATAACACTGAAGACCTAACTCCTGAGCAGAAGAGAATCATTTTATTAAACGAACAGCAGGAGAATCCTGAGAAGAAAGAAATTGTTCTTTCTTCTGGGGCTGAAGTTGAAAAAAGGAAAGATCCTGAACAAAAAGAGGTTGAAACTAAAAACCCTTTTGAGGTGACGATTGTTGATACGACCCAATTGGCAGAGTCTCAAGCCCGTGATCGTGGTGACGCCAGAATGACAGAGTCCAAAGAAGACCGCTCTGCCAATATTTTTACAAGAACAGCGAAGCGTATTTGGAAGCATAATCTTTTTCAAGAGGTATACCGCCAGAAAGAGATCAGTAAGGCTCGTGAGGAAATTAAAAAAACTGGAAATATTTTAAGTGATGCAGCTGCTGATGCTGAAGCCAATGCCGCTATTGTTGAGCGTTTCGCACTGGAATACGATCAAGAGTACAAAGGGCAGATGTTGAAGGAAGGGGAAACTCTTTCGCCTGAAAATGAACAGCTCAATAAGGAAATCAAAACGCTTATTGATCAGCATGCGCATGCTCCTATGACAGAAGCGGTCTTTCAAGAAGAGCGCAATCGTATATTGGGCCAATATACCGAGAAGCCGGGCAAGATGGGGCAGTTGTATGCCGACAATCTCTTTAAAGTAGCGCAAGAAGTCAGAAAGGCTATTGAAAATGGCAAGAAGCTTGAAGAGCTTAATCTCGACGTGAAAGTTCGCCTCGGTAAGGCCCAGGAAGGTTTGAATACTGAAGCCAAGAAAAATACGTTTGAGAAATTACAGAATTCAAAAGTAGGAAAATATATTCTTAATGAAGGCGTTGTAGCTGCTGGTGTCTATTCTGCCAGTAAGTTTTTGTTTGAGAAAACATTGCGAAGCAAAGCGGCTCAGCTTGCAACATTTGGCGGTACTGCAGTTGCTGCCGGAGCATTGGCTGGCGTAAAGGAAGCTGCTCGTATAGAGCGAGAGCGTGCTCAGTATGCTCGTGAGTCTGCAAAAGGTTTGGGCTCTGACCCTGAATCAAAGCGCAGAAAGGAATTCGCTGATGTGAACTATGAGACTATTTCAATGGCCGGCACTATTAGTGCGCTTGAAAAGAATCTTGAAATCTTGAAAGGCGGAACGGTTGATCCCAGTGTCATCCTGAATGATTTTGCCGACATTGAGTCACGCATCGTGTTGGGAAAAGAGAGAAAGATCGATCTTTTTCATTACTCTGGTGAAAATTCGGTGGAAGTTGAAAGAACAAACCTCTTGAAAGCGCGTGCCAAATTGAATAATGCATTGCGCAAAGAATTAGGTGAGGATAAATACAAGACAATGCTCGAAGAGAGAACAAAGAATTTCTCAGATGAGCTGATGAAGGGCGAAAAGGGTCTTGAGGCAAAGGATAAGGCATTTGCAAAATTGAAGCGCAGCGGTGTTGCTAAGCATGTTATTAAGACAGCACTGATAAGTGCTGGGGCTGGGATAGTGGCACAAGAAGGTACTGCTTTGGTGAAATCAGGTCTTCATTCCTGGCTTGGCATAGGTAAGGGTGAGGATAGTTGGATTCAAGGCGCTTTCAAAAGCCTTACAGGCAAAACTAATAAGCTCAATCAAAATGCTACGATGCTTGAAGCATGGCGTCGAAGCATTAGCGGCGAAGTGCCGCGCATGCCGATGGGCAACGAGACTCTGGGCGTGATTCATAATCCTCTGGGCTCTGGCGACTACAATATGCGCTTGCCGCAAGGCGTTAGTCTTACCGATCATGGTAATGGCGTGTTTGATATTGTCCGCAATGGAGAAACTGTTGCTTCAAACGTGAAAGCCTTTGATCCTTCCGGGCACATGAATCCTGATCTTAAGTTTGAATTATTGAAACACGATATTTATGCCGGCGATCCTGCTATGGTAGGCGGTCATGACCCTCAGTCAGCAATGGATTATATAAATGGACACAAGGGAGACACCCAGCTTGTTCATCGCGAACTGCATTATGATAATGACACCCCTAAAGTATTTGATAAGAATGAGCTGGAAGAGAAATGGGGCGGCACTGGTATTCGAAATTCATTTGATCATGCTGGTAAATTTGTAGGATATGAAGGTTCTGGGCTTGATGAACACGGCAACTATGTTTTGAATATCAATCGCATGGCTGCTGATGGTTCATACCACAATCATCTTTCTGTGAATGCTCAGGAGGCCATGAAAAAGGGCGGACTAAAAATGCTATTCTCAGTTTCTCGAGACACACAGCAGCACGTCTTCCAAGTTGAAATTGATGCCAATGGTAACGCTATAATTCCAAAAGATAGTGAAATTGCAAAGTTGATGTTCCAGACTCAAAACGGTCATGCTGTCTTTACTGGAAAGTATGCGGAGGTGGCCCAAGTCATGGGCTCTGGAAAAGACGGAGTAGAAAACGTTCGCATCCTCTCTACCGTTGTGGGTCATGGTCACGACTATATTACCGATCCAGGCCATCCCGTTGTTCGTCTTGATGTCCCTGGTTCGACTGACTACTCTGTACCGCCAGTTATTCCGGCTGTTCCTCGTACTCCGCTTGAAAGAGCAGTAGAGACAGAAAAAGAAAAGAAGCAGGAACCGCCTAAAGAGGCACCAAAGAATGCAACAGGAGAAGAAAAGCCAAAGGACTCTGTTGTTGTAGATTCAATATATCAGCCTGAAAATGGTTTCCGTGCTGAAGAAAAAATTCCGGCCGGCACATTCGCCGCGCATGAACAGCTGGAAAAGGCTAAAAAAGAAATGACAAAAGCGGAGTACGATGCACTGCGTGAAGATTTGGAATTCATCAATAAGAAAATCCAAAGCCATGAAGGCATCATTGCTGTTGATCGAAACAACCTCAAATCAAAGCTCGGCCGAGACCTTTATGAAAATCTCAAACACATTCCTGACGGCGATAAGCCAATACAGTTCAATAGAGACGAGCTTCGCAAGATAGGGGACCAGCTAGAAAAGAATCTCTCCGCAGCCGTTATTGTTGAACGGAAGAAAAAAGAGGAATCAAAGACAGCGCCTGCGCCCGTCAATCTTCCGACTGGAACTGTTGAGGAACAAGTTGAAGAACAACCAGAAAAGCAGCCGCAACAAGAAGAACAAAAGCAGGAAGCTCCAACATCTCATGAAAAAACTAATAAAAAGCTGCCCCGCATGGTAATTGAAACAATAGACAGAGCATTAGCTAAACAGCTGCAAGGTAAGCCGCTCGATAGCGGGGAGGCTGCAGTTCTTAAAAGAAATCCTGAAGAAGCTGAGAAAAGATTGGCTCTACTGAAAGCAAATAATGGCCAATTACCAATTCCTTCTGTGGAAAAGCAGCCAGCAAGACAGAGAAGAAATAGGATAGAAAAAGCATCCTTTGAAGATGCTGAAAAGCGATGGACCACTGACCAAGATAAGGCGTTATTACGGTATCTTTCTTATGCAGATACAAATAAAGATCCGGATTTCCTAAATAAACAGTACAACAATGAGCATGATGAAAATGGTAACTTGAAGCCAGAGTGGCAAGGATATGCCGATAAAATTATTGAAATTGAGGCGGATCCAAAAAAGAAAGAAGCATATCTTGAGATTGCAGATGAATTACATAAATATGTCACTAATGCAATGAAAATATGGAAGGTTCCATTAGAAAAGAATACTCAGAGTAAATCATGGGCGTACTTCAGTATTGTGAGGATGCAGACTATCTTTGATAGTAAAGGGCGCGGAAGAAGCGGAAAGGATCCTATTGGTAATATTCTCAATAAGAAAAATAAAAATGCCGGTAATCTTCTACAAAGCATGGCAGATAAAGAGTTTGGATATGTTTTTTCTAGAGCCGGATCGAATGAAAAAGAGGCTCTCTTAAAGAAAATTGCTGGTACGAGCCAGGAACAAAACATTTTGGACTTAATAAAACTAGCAGAAAAGGCAAATGGAGCAGAAGAGAAACTCAAGCCTATCGAGCTTATTGAATTAGGCGGTCTTATCCGAGAGGCTCAAGATGAGTTTTCTGAAAAACAGGCTAAATAAATAGTTTTTGAGCGTGGTACAATGGCGTTATGAGTGCCCAGGATACTTTTTTGGCTGCATATAATGCTTTAAATACTGAGCAAAAAAGGGCTGTAGATGCTATCGAAGGGCCTGTCATGGTCATTGCTGGACCAGGAACGGGGAAGACGCAGGTCTTGGCGGTGCGTATCGCTAATATTCTGACAAAGACCGACACTAGTCCTGATGGCATATTGTGTCTGACATTTACTAATGCCGGGGTGAAGGCCATGCGAGAGCGTTTGATGCGTCTTATTGGCCCTACTGCATCGCGAGTGCGCATTGCGACATTCCACAGCTTTGCGCTTGATCAGATCGAACAGCACTACGGTGTTCTTGGTTTTGATGAAAAGCCGACATTGCTTGAGGGTCCGAGCAGTATTATTTTATTTGATGAGCTATTGCAGAGCCGGCAGTGGCAGTATTTGCGCCCTCGTGCTAACAAAGCGCTCTATGTCCACGACTTGCAGTCGCTTATTTCAAATTTGAAAAGAGAAAATATTAGTGCTGCTCAGTTTCGTTCTAGTGTTGCGGAAGAAATAGAGCGAGTAAAAAATGATCCTGACAGTATTTCTTCTCGAGGGGAATCAAAAGGACAATTCAAAAAAGAAACAGAGAAAAAGATTGAGAGTTTGGAACGTAGTCTTGAGGCGGCAGATTTTTATGAAGCGTACGAGGATATAAAGAATGAACGCAGTCTTATTGACTACAGTGATGCATTAAACCTGCTCGTACAGATCGTTGAACAGTCTGATGATGCACGAGATACTATTCGTGAACAATTTTTATACGTACTCGTTGACGAGCACCAAGACTCAAGCGGAGTGCAAAACCAATTCCTGGAAGCGGTGTGGAAAGATAGCGAGAGGCCGAATATTTTCGTCGTCGGCGATGATCGCCAACTGATCTACGGTTTCGGCGGTGCTTCCATTGGTTATTTTGAAAACTTCACGCATGCATTCGGCAGGGCTGAACGCATTACGCTGACTCGCAATTATCGCTCTACACAGATCATTCTTGATGCCGCTGAACAATTGCTGCAGAGTCAACTAGCAGAAGGAAAACTGATTGGAGATGATACTGTCTCGCACCCATTGCGACTAGTTGAAACCGACTATCCTCGTGATGAAATTATTGCAGCAGGCTTGTCATTCAAAGCAAAAGTAGAAGACGAAGAAACAATCTATGACAATTGTGTCGTATTAGTGCCAAAGAATCGCCAGGTCAAAGCCGCTATGCAAGTCTTGCGAGATATGGGCCTGCCTGTAGCAGCCGCTACCTCTTTGCAATTGTTTGAATTACCAGATACGCAAGCATTACTGACTGTTCTACGTGTCATAGCTGCGCCTGTTGATACTATCTCGCTTTCGCATAGCATTCTTGATCCTATTGCTGGCATAGATGCTCTCACTGCGCATCAGTTTTTAATGAATAAAGATATAAAGAAGCTTAGCATTAAAAGCTTACTGGAAGACGCCGACGCGAGTATTCAACAGTGGGGAGAAAAATTGCAGTCATGGCTATCTTTGTCTCAAAAGCATGATGCCTATCATATGATCCAGCTCATTGCAGATGAATGCTTGCTGAGCACTGCAACTGAAGATGAAACTGTTCGTCGCAGAGTAGAAATCATTCGCACCTTGCTTCATATTGCATTGATGCAGTCAGAGCGAGGCGAGAAGGTAGATGTAGCAAGCTTTGTATCATTTATTGATCGTCTGCAGGAATATGGACAAGACATTCCACTGGCAGTGTTTGGCGCAGACAAGGGCATAAAAGTTCTGACATTGCATGGATCCAAAGGATTGGAATTCGATGCCGTCTGGATTGCCCACATGGACGAACGGTCGCTGATGTCAGCCAAGCGACAGATGTTTACCTTGCCTGAAGCTATTGAAGAAAAAATCGTACAACATGATGAAGATGTGAAAAAGCGCGAGCTCTATGTCGCCATTACTCGCGCTAAGCGTTTTTGCACTATTTCGTGGAGTCGCCACAATTACAACGGCACTGACCAGCAACTGGCAAATATTATTATGGAGCTGCCGGAGCAGCTATTCGAAAAAGAAACAACAAGTCAGAGCGAAGAAGCTATTTTGAAAGAGGATGAGCGCTTGTATGTTACGGCTGCGCCATTAATAGAAAATGAGGATCTGACAGAAATTGTGGCCAGAGAATATGAAAAGCACAAAGTATCCGTAACGATGCTCAACAACTTTTTTGAATGTCCGTGGAAATGGTATTTCAGAAATCTTTTGCAATTGCCTGAGCCAGTAAATGATTCGTTGAATATTGGTAATATTGTCCACAAAAATATCGAAGGGATATTAAAAGGAACAATAACGGATCTAAAAAAGAGCGTTGAAGAATGTGCCTTGATACAAGCGCGATACGATGAAGTTGATGCAAAACGTTTTGCTATCCAGGCACTGCCTATTATAGAAGCATGGAATGTGAATTATTTGCCGAACATCACAAAGCCATTTTCGACAGAGAAAAATCTACCGTTTATTGATGCTGATTTCCCTAATCTTTCTCTGTTCGGCAAGATCGACTTGGTTGAAGAGATCATTAGCGAAGAAGTACGAGTCACTGACTGGAAGACAGGTAGCCCTAAAACCAGTAATGAAATAGAAAAGCGCGATGAAGAGGGAAGAATGTCAGGACTATTGCGCCAGCTCGCAATGTATACCTATCTTATCAATGGCGTATCTCGTGGTGATACTACTGTTTCGGAATCACGCCTCATATTCCTGGAAGCAAAAAGGGGAGATAAGAATGCTATCCATAGTCGCCATATCGGTTCAGAAGAATTGGAATTGCTCCATAAAGATATTTCCGACTATAACGAAAGCGTAAAAAATGGCACATGGCTCAATCGTCCTTGTAATGCCAAAACCTACGGTAGCGAGTCAGAATGTGAATATTGCACCATGGCAAAACGCTATGGAATAAAGGCTAATTAGGCCACAGAAAAGGGTCGCCTTAATCTCATAAATATGCTATAATTTCAGCATATTATGGCGAAAACTGCGGCAAAAGACGATGCGAAAAAAGGCTCTTATGGAGCAGAACAAATCTCAGTCCTTGAAGGACTAGAGCCGGTACGTCGCCGTCCGGGTATGTACATCGGTTCTACCGGTGTAGATGGCCTTCACCACTTGGTATGGGAAATCTTTGATAACTCTCGTGACGAGGCTATGGCAGGACATGCCAACACTATTGAAGTAACACTTCTTCCCGGCAATCGCGTACGAGTAGTTGATAACGGTCGCGGTATTCCTGTTGATATTCACCCAAAGACAAAGGTCTCTGCATTGGAAACTGTTATGACAACGCTGCACGCCGGAGGTAAATTTGGCGGCGAAGGAAGTGGCTATAAGGTCTCCGGTGGTCTGCACGGCGTCGGTGCTTCTGTGGTGAATGCACTTTCTATTTTCACTCGCGCTGAAGTTCACAAAGACGGCGCTATCTGGATGCAAGAGTATTCACAAGGTAATAAGGAAGCCAATGTGAAGAAAATTGGTACGACAAAGAATAATGGTACTATCATTACTTTTGAGCCTGATGCCAGTATCTTCAAAGACACTGTTGATTTTGACCTTAAAACAATCATCGATCGTCTTCGCCAGCAAGCGTATCTCGTTAAGCGTTTGCGCGTGACTGTTATCGATGCTCGTGCGGTAGAAGAAAAGTTTGATGCTACAAAAGTATTTTGGTTCAAAGAGCTTGGCCTTGAAGCGCCATCAACCACCTACTACTTCGAAGGAGGCCTGCAATCATTGGTTCGCCACTATAATGAACATCAGAAGGTTATTAATCCAACTATTTTTTACGTTGAAAAGGATCAAGACAATGTTGGCGTAGAAGTGGCATTGCAGTATGTCGACGATATCAGCCCTCGCATTGTTGGGTTTGCAAACAATATCTATACACCAGAAGGCGGTGCGCATGTAACTGGTTTCAAGACCGCGCTTACTCGTCTTATCAACAACTATGCTAAGAAAAATAATCTTGTAAAAGAAGCTGATGGTGCATTTTCTGGAGATGATGTCCTAGAAGGACTCACTGTAGTTATTTCTGTAAAGCTTGCCGAGATCCAATTCGAAGGCCAAACAAAGGCCAAGCTTGGCTCAACGGAAGCGCAGGGTGCAACCGCTACTGCATTTGGTGAAGCCTTCGGTATCTTCTTGGAAGAACATCCTGATGAAGCGAAAGCTATCATTATGAAAGTATTGTTGGCATTGCGCGCTCGCAAGGCAGCGAAGGCAGCGAAGGATTCTATTTTGCGAAAAGGTGCCCTTGAAGGCATGACATTGCCGGGTAAGCTCGCTGACTGTATGACAAAGGATGCATCAGAAGCAGAAATCTTCATCGTAGAGGGAGACTCTGCGGGTGGTACTGCCAAAATGGGACGTGATCGTCGTACTCAAGCTATCTTGCCATTGCGTGGAAAGATTTTGAATGTGGAGCGCGCTCGTCTTGATCGTATGCTAGGTTCGCAAGAAATCAAGAACCTAGTCATCGCTATGGGTACTTCTATTGGTGATACGTTTGATCTTGATAAGATGCGTTACCATAAGATCATCATCGCAACAGATGCGGATGTCGATGGATCACACATCACTACGCTTATTTTGACATTGTTCTATCGTTACTTCCGCGAAGTTATTGATGCAGGATATGTGTACATTGCATTGCCACCGCTCTACAAGATTAAGCGCGGTAAAGAGCTTGCGTATGCTTACACTGATGAAGAAAAGAATCGTATCTTAAAGGATTGGGGTGCATCAGACGTGCAGGAAATTGTTCCTGAAGGAGAAGGCGAAGCTACTGAAGAGGAGGAATCTGAAGAAGAAAATCCAAAAGCTAAGAAAACCACAAAGGTTTCTGTGCAGCGCTACAAAGGTCTTGGTGAAATGAATGCCGAAGAGCTTTGGGAAACTACTATGGATCCTGCTAATCGCGTGATCAAACAAGTGATCATCGAAGATGCTGAAGAAGCAAACAAGACCTTCGATATCCTTATGGGTTCTGAAGTTGCTCCCCGCAAATCCTTCATCCAATCTAATGCCAAGATGGCAAATCTGGATATATAAAAATCCCCGAACGGGATTTTTATATATTTAGTTTATATCATCCTATCGTGAAGCAAGGCGTCACGATAAATTAAATATAAAATCTGTTTATAACTGAGGTCAGACCTCAGTGGTTAGTTCATAGTGCGGTTTTTAATTTCTTCGGAGATTTTTGAGATGAGGTCAGCTTGGGAAAGGGAAATCTTTTCGCCGTTACGGAGTTCGATACCGTAGGTACCGGACTCTATTTCCTTGTTGCCGATTACGATAACATATGGTGGCTTGAGAGTTTTCGCTCCGTGGATGCGCTTGCCGAGACTGTTGTTATCCAAGTAGATATCGCTGCGGATGCGTGCTGCCTGCAATGTTTTCTTTAATTCCTCAGCGTGAGCAAGCTGTTCTTCGCCGACAGGAACAATACCAACATGCAACGGTGCAAGCCAAGTAGGGAATGAGCCGGCAAAGTGTTCAATGAGAATGCCGAGGAAGCGATCAGGAGAGCCGATCAATGCGCGGTGAATCATGACAGGATTTTTCCGAGTGCCGTCCTTGTCGGTGTATTCCAACTCAAAACGCTTTGGCATATTGAAGTCGAGCTGTACTGTTGATATCTGCCACTCACGCTTCAATGCGTCCACTGCCATAATATCGATCTTTGGGCCATAGAAGGCTGCTTCACCTTCAGCTGCTTTATAGGCAATGCCTTTATCCTCCAAAAGTTTACGCATAATAGCTTGAGAATTCTCCCAGACGCTATCATCACCAAGATACTTTTCTTTATTGTTAGGATCTCGCAATGAAAGACGCATCCAATAATCAATATTGTATGTTGCCAACGCTTCCTGAATAGCAGCAAGTACATTAGATACCTCTTCTTCAATCTGGTCTTCACGGCAGAAAATGTGCCCATCGTCTTGTGCAAATGAGCGAAGACGGGTGAGTCCTGACAATTCTCCAGGGCGCTCATCGCGATAAAGATTTGCGAAGTCTGAGTAACGCAATGGCAAATCACGATAGCTGCGAGGCTGTGACGCATAAATCTGCGTATGTTGAGGACAGTTCATTGGCTTGAGGAACATTTCATCACTGACATATTGAGAGTGAACAGTGAGCATGTCTTCTTTGTACTGATCATAGTGTCCAGAAATTTTAAAGAGTTCTGCCTTGTTTACATTTGGCGTATGTACTTCGCCAAAGCCAAGCTTTTCATTCAATTCACGAGAGTAATTGATGATAGCATTGCGAATATGGTTGCCGCGAGGAGTATAGAGTGGCATGCCTGACCCTACAAGGTCTGAGAATACGAGAAGATCAAACTCTTTAGCGATTTTACGATGATCACGCTTCTTCGCTTCTTCTTTATTATAAATATATTCTTCTAGTGCTGCTTTTGATTCAAATGCTAAGCCGTAGATACGAGTAAGCATCGGACGGTTTTCGTCGCCGCGCCAATATGCACCAGCAATGCGATCAAGCTTGAATGAGTCGGCATCAATAGTACTGAGATCATCAATGTGGCCACCACGGCAAAGGTCAGTAAATGAACCCATAGTGTAGAGAGTGATTTTCTCACCACGATCCGCAATTTCATTGATGAGCTCAGTTTTAAATTCGTTACCCCCGTATTCCTTTAAAGCCTCTTCTTTTGAGACTTCTTTGTGGGCGACGGTG
Source organism: Minisyncoccota bacterium (assembly GCA_035491955.1). GTDB lineage: Bacteria > Patescibacteriota > Minisyncoccia > Phycocordibacterales > UBA9973 > UBA4124. The sequence continues at coordinate 37,555 of DATJJU010000010.1, forward strand.
GTCCAGGTCGGTAGGAGCTCGCGCATTTTCTTTTCAATGGATGCGAGCTCATTTTCTCCTACTGCGCCAGAGAATTTTATATCGTAATAAAAGCCGTCATCCACCGCCGGGCCAAGGGTAAGCTTAGCATCAGGGTAGAGCTCCATAACTGCAGCTCCTAAAAGATGGGCAAGGGAATGGCGTTGGTGGGCAATAGATTCTTCTGTAGACATGTTAAAAACTATAGCATTTCTAATGATATTTGCGAGGTATTGACAAACTACATATATTTGTTATTTTATTGTATAAATCATACTTTATGAAAAGTTATAAAATGGGTTATCAGTGCATTTCCAATCACGATGAGCTCAATCAGTACCTTACATTCATATACAACAGTGTCCCCCCTGGCATCTCGCGATTAATACAATTGCGAACATTTGCAAAGACTTTTCCAAACAAAAAATCTTCGCTCATTGCCTTTATTCCAGATGAAGAGAAAGAATATACACTTTTAATTCCGTATAATATCCTAATGTCTCACATCAACGACAGTGATGACGATACGTATGGAGAAACAGATCCAAAGATTTTTAATTCGATCGATTTTGTTTTAAGGAAAGGTATAGGAAAGGAGACAGGTTTCAATATTAAGGGAAACAAAGATTATCTAGGTTTACCTATCGATGTTACGGACTCGCTTGATCCCTATAATAAGCACTTGAAGCATGTCTTGGTTGCGCTGAAGGTTTCCTTGAAAAGGGCAATACGGGTTATTTCTTTTTCAGGAAAAACAGGTGAACCGATATGGTTGCATAACAGCCTTCTTTCAAGAGTATACGATACAAAAACAAAAGTAGGGGATGAAACCAAAATTCATCCTCAAAAAGAAGCATTTGAAAGATATATGGAATGGCTTGAAAAGAATACTCCTTGTCAGAAAAGAAAAGAAGGCTGGTTTGCAAGACATTTTCCTTTGTGGGGGAAAAAAGCAACGGTGACAGCTCAATATGCTGTGTGATTGGACGGTGGCGCGAAAGCCTGACCTCAGAAATGAGGCGGGCTTTTTTTATTTTACAATTTCGCAAAAGTAGGGTAGTATAGTCGGATATGGTAGTACGCATGAGACATACGCGTGCGCATACGGCTAATCGTCGTTCGCATCACGCATTAAAAAGCCCAGCTCTTTCTACTGACAAGACCGGAACAGTCCACCTCCGTCACCGCGCAAGCATTGATGGTGTGTACAAAGGACGTCAGGTTGTCGGAGATCCAGTAAAGGCTGTTACAAAAAAGCAACGTAAATCAGCTTCAAAAAAATAATCATCTATGGCCAACAGGCACCTTTCACGATCAATTGTTCTTCAAGCACTATTCGAATGGGATTTCTCAGGGAAGCCTGAAGAGTTGAAGGCTATTATTGATCGTGACATTGCAGAGTTCGCACCGGGACATACCGATGCAGCTTTCATGTATGAGCTAGCAGAAACTGTGCAGCGCAAGCAGGCTATTATTGATGACATCATCATAAAGGCTGCCCCAGAGTGGCCGCTTGAAAAGATCTCAAATGTTGATCGCAATATTCTTCGCATGGGTTTGGCCGAGCTGCTATTCGGCGATCGCGATCAGGTTCCTCCAAAAGTAGCTATCAATGAATCAATTGAACTAGCAAAAAACTTCGGTGGTGAAAACAGTGGTAAGTTTGTAAACGGCGTACTCGGTGCTGTCTACAAAGAAATCGGTGAGCCAGGCAAGGAGCAGCTTAGCAAGCCTCGCGCTCCGAAAGAACCGGAAGAGCCAATTGATATTTCAAAGCTTGTTATAGAAGCGAAAGCCGGCGGTATTGTGCATGCGCGTCATGATGGCGTGGACTACATTGCGCTTGTACACGATGTCTTCGGCTATTGGACTCTCCCGAAGGGTGGCGTAGAGGAAGGGGAGAGTAATGAAGAGGGCGGTAAGCGCGAAATGGAAGAAAAGCTCGGTATTACTATTGATGGACTTGGTCCAGAGATCGGCGCTATCGACTATGTGGCCTCTCATCCTGAAAAAGGCAAGATCAGAAAGATGGTAACCTTCTATTTGGCATATGCGAAGTATCAAGAGCTCGACTTGCACAGCAATGGCGGTTTGGACAAGGCAGCATGGTTCCAGCTTCACGAAGTGGTTGACCTCACGATTTATGATGATATATTGCCGGTAATTGCTAAGGCGATTGAACTTATTACCAAGAAATAAAAGAGTCTAAGACAATGAAAGACTTCACACCATTTGAACAATCCATCGGCATTGTCTTTTCTGACAAAGCGCTTTTGCAGCGAGCATTCACGCATCGCTCTTTTATTAATGAAAACCCTCGCTCCGGCCTTGAACATAACGAACGCTTTGAATTTCTGGGTGATGCTGTCATTGAACTTATTGTCACAGACTATCTTTTTCGTAATTTTCCTACACATAATGAAGGCGAGCTTACAGCCTTTCGTTCCGCCCTGGTGAATGCTGTTATCATGGGTGAAGTTGCAGCAGAACTTAATATGAACGACTATCTCTTGCTTTCAAAAGGCGAAGCGAAGGATACTGGTCGTGCTCGTCAGACTATTCTTGCTAATACCTACGAATCATTTGTGGGTGGACTCTATCTTGATCAAGACTATGAGCCGTGCAAGAAATTCATTCACGAGACACTTCTCCCTCGATTGGAAGATATCTTGAAGCAGAAATCATGGAAGGATGCCAAAAGTCAGGTCCAAGAAACCGCACAAGAGCGCGTTGGCTTCACTCCATCATACGAAGTCTTGTCTGAAACTGGTCCGGATCACGACAAATTCTTCACTATCGGCATCTTTTTTGGCAGTGAGAAAATTGCTGAAGGCAAAGGCCGCTCCAAACAAGAAGCTCAGCAAAATGCCGCTCTCGCAGCTCTCGAAAAGAAAGGCTGGCTCTAAAACAAAAAGGCTTTCCCTATAGGGAAAGCCTTTTTGTTTGTTATACTTCTATATTATGCGTCTCAAGGAGATAGAAATATCCGGCTTTAAGTCTTTTGCAAAAAAGGCGCTCCTTTCTTTTACTTCGCCTGTGACCAGTGTCGTGGGGCCAAACGGTTCCGGCAAGAGTAATGTCGTAGAAGCCTTTCGTTTCGTGCTTGGTGAACAATCTATGAAGAGTATGCGCGGCAAGAGCGGTGCAGATCTTATTTTCCGAGGCGGTAATAGTGCGCCGAAACTTTCTCGCGCTTCTGTTTCTATTACTTTCGACAATACAGACAAAGTTTTTAAATTCAGTGCTGACGAAAATGCCAAAACACCGCTTATTTTCGATGAAGTAACATTTACTCGCGAAATATACTCCGATGGCACCAGCCGATACTTAATGAATGGTACAGAGATCCGTTTGAAGCAGATGGTAGAGCTTCTTTCTTCAGTTAATATCGGCACGTCTTCGCACCATATTATTTCTCAGGGCGAAGCCGATGGTATTTTGCGTGCCTCTCCGCGCGATCGTCGCGAAATTTTGGAAGATGCGCTTGGCTTGAAGGTCTATCACTTCCGTATCCGTGAAAGTGAAAGCAAGCTGGGTAAGGCAATGGAAACGCTTAAGGAGGTCCAGTCATTGCGACGCGAGCTTGCTCCGCACTTGAACTTCTTGAAGAAGCAAGTAGAGAAAGTAGAGAAGGGTAGAGCTATTCGCCAAGAGCTTGAACAGCTGTTGGTGCAGTATCTAGCAACAGAACGGTCTTATTTGTCTCAGGAAGATGTTCGCTTGGCACAGGCTCGCAATCTTATTGAACATAAAAAGAAACAATTAGAAGAATTGCTTGCTACGTTGCCGGCGGAGAACACTGTAGATCACTCAGCTGCTGACCGTGCCAAGATCAATCAAGAGCTTCAGGATATTCGAGAGAAGCGTCGTGGTGTTGAAACGCGTATTAGCCGTCTAGAAGGTATGATTGAGGCTCAACGTCAAATGTTGCATGCTCAACATCCTCAAAACAGAGCGAAATCTGTTAGCTTTGAAATAAATGAATATGAAAACTTACTTGAAGACCTCGAGTCTTTGCTAGGACAGCTTCGCAACGCTCAATCATTAGAGGAAACAAAAGCGTCTCTTCATCGGTTGGATACTATTTTAGCGGCTTTGAAAGAAAAAGAGGGTAAGAATACCTCTGTAGAAGAAAAGCCTATTGTTGATACCGGCATTCGCGATACTGCGCTTGAGCTTGAAGATCTTCAGAGACAATTGAAAAACATTGTCGCTAAGGAAGAGCAGGCACAAGGACAGCTCCAAATGTTTGAACGAGAACGTGAGGCGATGCTTGCTACTACTCAGGAGGCCACCAGGAAGCGCTACGAGGTCATTGGTGATATTAAACAGGCAGAAGCAGAGCTACAGATCTTAGAGGTGTCTCGCAGCGGCTTTTTGGAGCGAAGGGAGAATTTTGATACTGAACTTAAAGAAGCAGGCTTTCTTTTTGGCCCAAGCTTCTTGCATGAATTGCAGCAGGCTCAGGCTATTCCTGAATTCAATGTACAAGACCAAAAGCGGGCTATTGATCGTTTGAAGATCAGACTGGATGAGCATGCTGGTATTGGCAATGAAGTAGTGACCGAATATGAATCCACAGTAGAACGCGATACCTTTTTGTCGCGAGAGGTAACTGATATTGAAGCAAGTATTAAAAATCTTGAGACTTTGATCATTGATTTAAAACGGATTCTGGATGAGCGCTTTAGTGAAGGGGTAAAAGTGATCAATGATCGCTTTGGAGACTTCTTTAAGACTATGTTTGGAGGCGGCAGTGCGTCGTTATCAGTTATTTTAGAGAAGAAAAGGAAACGCCGTACCGGCGATGATGAAGAAGAGGGGGAGATGGGTAGTATTGAATCTGAAGAGCAACAGGAACAAGAGTTAGAGAAGGGTATCGAGGTCCATGTAAACCTTCCTGAAAAGAAAGTCAAAGAGCTTAATATGCTCTCCGGTGGCGAACGCTCATTGGTGTCTATCGCACTTCTCTTTGCTATCTCTCAAGTTAATCCACCCCCATTCCTTGTCCTCGATGAAACAGATGCAGCCCTTGATGAGGCAAACTCTCGTCGTTATGGTGACATGATCGAACTATTGGCTGAATACTCCCAGCTTATCGTCGTGACCCATAATCGTGAGACCATGTCTCGCGCTTCCGTACTCTACGGCGTCACACTCGGCTCTGACGGCGGCTCCAAGCTCCTCTCTATCAAATTTGACGAAGCTGTTAAAGTGGCAAAGTAAAAACTCTTTAGACCGGGTCCAAAGAGTTTTTTATTGCATTTTCTTAGGAAAGGCATAGGATGGAGAAAAAGCACGTATGGAACCGAAAATCATACATTACAACAAACTCGTTCGTGACAAAGTCATAGCCAAGCTTGAAAGGCTAAAGATATACCACACCTTTCATATTGCCAATAATCTTGAATTTGAAGAGAAGCTCTTTTCTAAGATCCCAGAAGAAATAGCTGAATTTTTAGAGTCTAAGGGGGCTATTGAAGAATATATTGATATTAAGCATGTATTGGAAGCATGGGCAGACCACCGGGGGTGGACAGCCGAATATATCGAACAAAAAAGCAAGGAAAAGCTTGATAAGGAAGGTGGTTTAAAAGACCGTATTATTTTGGACGATTGCGAGGAAAAGAGCCCTTAAAATGGGGCTTTTTTATTACTTGACTTCCTTCCTCATTTCTATATACTAGTGGTCGCTCTCAATTTTGGGAGGGGTTGTTTGAAAATTGTATACAAATGCATGTCCGTCTATTTTTCCAAACTAGACGGACAAAAATCTAAACATAAATTAACACCAATTATATTCCCAGTAGCAAAAGAGAAAGTCATTTTTCTTTTGCTTCAGTCTAGTCTGAGGCTTCGGCCGAAGACTTTTAAGAAGAGTTTGATCCTAGCTCAGGATGAACGCTGGCGGCGTGGATAAGGCATGCAAGTCGAACGAACCTTGTCTTTCTGATCGATAAAGTAGAGCTGAGTAGCAATACAAAGCAAAGCGATATTTTGAAGAAGGACGCTGGTTAGTGGCAGACGAGGTAGTAATACATAGGTACGTACCCCCGAGTCGTGAATAACGCACCGAAAGGTGTGCTAATACACGATAGTCCTTCCGAGGTAAAGTTTTTCGCTCGGGGAACGGCCTGTGAGATATCAGCTAGATGGTAAGGTAACGGCTTACCATGGCTATGACGTCTAGGGGCGCTGAGAGGCGGACCCCCACCGATGGGACTGAGACACGGCCCATACACCTACGGGTGGCTGCAGTCAAGAACTTTCCACAATGGACGAAAGTCTGATGGAGCGACGCCGCGTGATTGATGAAGTGGTTCGCCACGTAAAGATCTTTTATGAGGGAAGAAGTATATTGACGGTACCTCATGAATAAGGGGCTCCTAACTCTGTGCCAGCAGGAGCGGTAATACAGAGGCCCCGAGCGTTATCCGGAATCATTGGGCGTAAAGGGTGTGTAGGTGGCGTTGTTAGTCGTTTGTGAAAGCCCGGGGCTCAACCTCGGAGACGCGAACGAAACGGCAATGCTTGAGTATGTGAGAGGTAAGCGGAACTCAAGGTGTAGGGGTGAAATCCGTTGATATCTTGGGGAACACCAAAAGCGAAGGCAGCTTACTGGCACATTACTGACACTGAAACACGAAAGCGTGGGTAGCGAATGGGATTAGATACCCCAGTAGTCCACGCCCTAAACGATGACAACTAGCTTTTCGGAGTATCGACCCTCTGAGAGGCGAAGCTAACGCGTTAAGTTGTCCACCTGGGAAGTACGGCCGCAAGGCTAAAACTCAAAGGAATAGACGGGGACTCGCACAAGCGGTGGATTATGTGGTTTAATTCGTAGGTAAACGAAGAACCTTACCCAGATTTGAAGCGTACGGGAAAGCCTAAGAAACTAGGCCCTCGCAAGACCGGTACGCAGGTGATGCATGGCCGTCGTCAGCTCGTGGTTTGAACTGTTCCCTTAAGTGGGCTAACGAGCGCAACCCTCGTTGTCTGTTACAAGTGTCAGGCAAGACTGCCCAGCCCAAAGACTATATCCTCAGAGGTTCTGTGGTAGAAATGAAGTATTTATATTTTGTTTCTACCACTGAGCTTCTGATGATACCGGGTGTTCAGTGGTAAAAGTAATGTATTTATATGTTGCTTTTACCACCGAGCACCTGGGCTTGGATACTCTGCGGAAGAAATGAAGTATTTATATTTTGTTTCTTCCACTGAGTGTCTAAGTAAGCGGGTCTTCTGTGGAGTGAAATAGTATTTATATTATTTCACTCCACTGAGGACCTGTCCGATGTAGTTTTCGGGCTGGGAGGAAGGAGAGGATGACGCCAGGTCAGCATGTCCCTTTGATATCTGGGGCCACACACATAATACAATGGTTATTACAATGGGATGCAATGGAGCGATCCGGAGCCAACCCTAAAAGATAGCCCTAGTTCGGATAGCAGTCTGCAACTCGACTGCTTGAAGCTGGAATCGCTAGTAATCGCAGGTCAGCCAAACTGCGGTGAATACGTTCTCGAGTCTTGTACTCACCGCCCGTCAATTCAAGGGAGCCGGTAGTACCCGAAGGCTCTCCATAAGGAGGGACTACGGTAAGATCGGTGACAGGGAATAAGTCGTAACAAGGCACGGCTAGCGGAAGCTGGTCGTGGATTAACTCAAATTGAGATAGTTCTGAGGCATTGCCGAAGAATTGATACGATCGATACTCGCAAGAGAAAGGTTTTGGTAACTGACTTAATAGTTACTCCTTGCCGCTAGGTTATGCGGCGAAAATCCTATTGTGTGTATCTATAGAGCACGGAATAGGTAGACTGGAGCAAAAGAAAGGTGGCATAATGGTGTCACATGTTTAGAACAACTCGCATTCGTACAATTTTCATAACAATAGCAATAGGAGCAGCAGCTGCAATAGTAGCCCTGCTCCTTTTGCATTTCAGATGGATAACCGCCGTATCGGCGATACTAGGAGAGGGAAGGGATATAAACAGTATTAGTAGAAGTGTAAATACCAATAACACCGGGCGCGCCGTCGGCGCGCCCGGTACTGAAGGTGTTACAACTTTTACTACTAATGATCAGACTAGTAGCTCCCGCGCCATAAGTGACAATCAAATATATAATCAGACACTTATGGCGGGGAGCCTTGCTATTCCTACCTCTATTGCCGACACTGATGCCGAGCGCGAGCAAGGATTGTCGGATACAGCCTCTCTTCCAGCTAATAGTGGTAAGCTTTTTATCTTTCCTACGCCCGGTAATTACGGCTTTTGGATGAAAGATATGAATTATGCACTGGATTTCGTCTGGATCAGCAAAGATATGAAAATTGTCGGCATTACTCCGGAGGTTGGACCTTCTACTTATCCAAATATTTACTATCCACCATCTCCTGCGCAGTATGTGTTGGAGGTGAATAGCGGGTTTTCCACACGTCACAACCTCTCTGTAGGTGAACAACTCTCTTTCAAAAAGTAAAAATTTTTCTTTTAGTGAACCTCTGTTCAAAAAGACTTTCGTTAAAGGCTTCGTGAACGTTTCTCTTTACAATACGTTCCTTTTATTTCATGGAGGAAATTTTTGTCGATAATAATATGGTTGAGGTGAAGTTTTTTGTATAATTAAAAAATAAATTTTGACTAATATCTATGGCCCTCACTCTCATTAAGAAAAGAAGTGGATCACTCGCGGACTTTGACCGTGCTCGTATTGAGAGTGCTATCTCAAAGGCATACGAAGCCGCAGGAACACCGATTGATGAGATCACACTGTCTATACTGGTAGATCGCATTCTCGTAGTGCTAGAGCACAATTATGACGAAAAAGATCTTCCAACTGTTGAAAATATTCAAGATATCGTTGAAAAGCAAATTGCTCGAAAAGGGGACTTTGAAGTGGCAAAAGCCTATATTTTGTACCGTGAAGAAAGAAATAAAGAGCGCCGAAGAGATATCTTTAAAAAGAGAGTCTATCTAAAACCGTATGAATACCCAGAGCTCTATGAATACGTTAGCGCTATCCGCCACTCTTACTGGATTCATACAGAGTTCAACTTTGTCAGTGATGTTCAAGACTTCAAGGTAAATGTCGATGAGAAGGAGCGAAATGTCATCAAGAACGCTATGCTTGCTATTGCGCAGATAGAGGTGGCAGTGAAGACATTTTGGGGAGATGTGTACAAGAAGCTCCCTAAGCCGGAGATCGGTGCCGTGGGTGCGACATTCGCAGAAAGTGAAGTGCGCCACACGGACGCCTATGCTCACCTGCTCGAACTGCTAGGACTCAATGAAGTATTCAGCACTATCAATGAAGTTCCTGCCTTGATGAGACGCGTCCAATATCTTGAAAAAGCCCTGACGAATGCCAGAAGCGAGGATGTTCAAGAATATAGCGAATCTATCCTGCTCTTCTCTCTCTTTATAGAGCACGTATCGCTATTCTCTCAATTCCTAGTCATGATGTCCTTCAATAAGCATAAGAACCTCTTCAAGGGTATATCGAATGCAGTGGAAGCCACCTCAAAAGAAGAGCAGATTCATGGACTGTTTGGGATCGACCTTATCAATATCATTAAGGAAGAGCATCCGGAGTGGTTCGATGAATCGTTTGAAGAAAAGATCATCCGGATATGCGAAGAAGCGTTTGAGTCAGAAAAGCAGGTAGTAGAATGGATATTTGAGCAAGGAGACCTCGAATTTATCTCAAAAGACATTGTCACCGAGTTTATTAAACAACGATTCAACAACTCATTGCAGAGTATTGGCATTAGAAAGATCTTTACTACCGATGAAGCCCTTCTCAAAGACTCGGATTGGTTCTATGATGAGGTTATAGCAACGAAGCACGGAGACTTTTTTAACAAAAAATCGATTAATTACAACAAAAAGAGCAAGAGTATAACGAGCGATGATCTCTTCTAGTCAAGATCGCATTAGCAGACTAAAATAATTAAAGCCTATGTATTGGTTAAACGAAAACAGCAGAAAATTTTTATCAAAAGGATACCTGGTAGGGAATATTACGGCTGAAGAGCGTATTCGAGAAATTGCAGAAATTGCAGAAAAGCATCTCAATAAGCCGGGCTTTGCCGACAAGTTCTATGACTATATGTCTCGCGGCTTCTATTCTCTCGCTTCTCCTATTTGGTCAAACTATGGGCTTGTACGCGGGCTTCCTATTAGCTGTTTTGGAAGCTATGTCGCTGATGATATGTCTCGCATTCTCTATACTCACGCTGAAGTCGGCATGATGACAAAGTATGGCGGCGGAACATCTGTATTCTTTGGCGGATTGCGCCCTCGCGGTTCGATCATCAAAGACAATGGACACTCTTCAGGTGCTGTGCACTTCATGGAGCTTTTCGATAATCTTATTAACATTGTTAGCCAGGGCTCAGTCCGTCGCGGACACGTCGCACCATATCTTCCGCTTGAACATGGCGATATTGAAGAATTTTTAGATATTGGTAAGGAGGGTCATCCTATTCAAGAGTCTACGTATGCAGTGACTGTAGGGGATAAATGGCTGAAGGAAATGGTTGATGGCGATCAGGAAAAGCGAAAGATCTGGGCTAAGATAATTCAGCGTCGCACCGAAATTGGTTACCCATACATTCTTTTCAGCGACAATGTGAACAATAATACTGTCGATGTCTACAAGGACAAGAATATGAAAATTTACGGAAGCAATCTCTGTTCTGAAATCTGCTTGCCAAGCGCGGACGACATTTCTTTTGTCTGCTGCCTTTCTTCTATAAATATGCGCCATTATCATGAATGGAAAGACACCGATGCTGTTGAAACTCTTACAATGTTCCTCGATACTGTTATTACAGAATTCGTAGAACGCCTCGAAAGCCTCCGTGATAGTGAAGATCCTCAAAAACAGTCTGCATTTGAATTCATGAAGCGTGCTCATAAGTTCGCCAAAGAGCATCGCGCGCTCGGTCTTGGCGTATTGGGCTGGCATACGTTCCTTCAGGAAAACAATATTCCATTTGATAGTGTAGAGGCCTCCTTGCTGAATGAAGAGATCTTTTCTGTTATCAAAGACCGCGCATACAAGGCATCAGAAGACATGGCAAAAGAATATGGCGAGCCAGAAATCTTGAAAGGATACGGTCGCCGCAACACCACTCTCTTGGCAGTTGCTCCTACTACTTCTTCAGCATTCATCTTGGGCCAGGTCTCTCAGAGTATCGAACCGTTGATGTCTAATGCATTTGTGAAGGATGTAGACAAGATGAAAGTCACTATCAAGAATCCAACACTTGAAGCATTGCTCCAAGAAAAAGGAATGAATACTACTGATACTTGGAACAGTATTCGCGACAATGACGGCTCAGTGCAGCATCTCGACGGTCTGACAGAACATGAAAAGCGCGTATTCCGAACATTCAGTGAAATAGATCAGCGTACGATCATTGATCAAGCTGCAACGCGCCAGAAATATATCGACCAAGCTCAGTCGCTGAATATCATGATAGACCCGACTATGCCGGTAAAAGATTTGAACGCACTGTATCTGTATGCATGGGAGAAGGGAATCAAGACTCTCTACTATCAGCACAGTATGAATGCGGCTCAGCAGTTCGGTAGAAAGAAGCTTCAAGAAACAGAATCTAAGAAGCCAAAAGAAATGAAAGTGGTAGTGGCTTCCGAAGAAAACATTTGCGTCAGCTGCGAAGCATAAAAAGAAAAAACACCCTCTCGGGTGTTTTTTTCATATTGTTGTACTCGTAAGCCGAATTCTGTTCTAGTGATCATTTATCTGTGATGGATGTTACCACCCACCTATAGCAGCACTCCCAATAAAGGGCACGGCCTTGCACACAGGTAAGGATTTAGCCGTTTCATTCTAGGACTTCTCTTACCCCTTTATATTCCTAGCGCTAACCTGCTGAACTAATCCGAGTTTTTCAAGGGTACAGGTTATCCAACTTCTTTCGTTGTTGGCCGTTTCTGTTCGCACCTCGTATCTTGCAATAGACGGGCGTTACCCGCTACCCATACGAATTAAATCGTTGTGTGTTCGGACTTTCCTCTGCATTGCTGCAGCGATCATTCGGTACAACAACGCAAGTATACGCATATTTAAAAAGAGCACAAGTAAGAACAAATTAGCACAGTAAAGGGCCATATATACCTCTCTCACCCATGCTCCATAGACAATTTAAAAGTCCTTGGACAAGCCGCGGATTTTAAATTGTCTAGTTCCGCCCAGCTTTGAGTGGTAGTGCAGACCCTTTGTGGTGTTGGGGTTTGACGTTT
>DATJJU010000011.1:0-32616 GCA_035491955.1 Minisyncoccota bacterium
GGTGCTTATTGATGCAGGGACAAGTGAAAGTGAAGGCAAGCTTGTAGGGGATATAGATCCTGCATGTGCTGACAAAGCTTCACTCTACACGCCTGTTCCTGGCGGAGTAGGGCCTATTACTGTCGCTTGTCTCTTCCGCAACCTCTTTATTTAGCGAGGATGATACTCTTCTTCCTTTTGATTCGGTATCGGCTTGCCAGTAAGAATGGCAAAGATGCCTTTATTGTACTTTTCTTGCAACGCAAAATACCCCACTTCTTTTTGACGGCGAGCAGAGGAATGTACTATCAGGTCTCGATAAAAATGCAGCGCGCCTTTTTTTGACACTGCCCGAGCTGTCACAAGGTCTTCATTATAAAACGTATGATGCATATCGTAGCCTCCGATATCTTCGAGAACCCATTTGCGGATAAAGGCATTGCCTCCCAGCATCAAAGCGCCGAATTTTCTTTTTTGTACATACCAGTTGCCGACTGAGAGGGTGAAGTATTGAGTGAGGATAGCCATAATGCGAAACCACCACACTGCATCGTAGTAGTCATATGGTCCGGCAAGGGCAACAATCTTTTTATTGCGAAAATGCCGTGCAGCATTCTTTAGCCAGTTCTTATTCGGGATATTATCGGCATCAAGCTGTACGATGACATCACCAGTAGCAGCATGGAGGCCACAATTACGCGCAGGCAATAAGCCCTGCTGAGGACAGGGTATCAGTTTGATGCGAGGATCTCTTTCAACGAATGTTTTTACAATAGCGGCAGTGTTGTCGCTAGAATTGTTATCCACCACAATGATTTCAAAGTCAGTGTATGTTTGCTTCAAGATGGCCTGAAGCGTATGACTGATCAACTCTGCTTCATTGTAGGCCGGGATAACAACTGAAAATTTCATATTATGATTTCTTGAGCCAGATATAGAGATCTTCTACAGCCTTTACTGCATCTCCAGCTGCAATATTATTTTGGTGGTAGAGGCCATTGGTACAGTCACCGGCAGCCCAGATGCCAAGCGTGCTGGTGCGTTGATTCATCGGATCCACTACAATCTTATTGTATTCATTGAGTGTCACAACATCCTTTATAAGTTCAGTGTTCGGCAATTGTCCAATCTCTACGAAGATAGCATTTACGGCAAGCTCTTGCTCTATTGCATCAGGAGATCCGTTGTTTTTATATTTCAAACCGCCGACGAATTCCGTACCAGTAACTTCCGTCAATGTGACATTGGTAATAACGGTAGTATTTTCTAATGCTTTGACTTTTTCTACAGTGATCGGGTCAGCGCGAAATTCATTGCTGCGATGGAGTAGGGTAACATGAGAGCAATACTGTGACAGCTGCAACACTGCTTCAAGAGCCGCATTGCCTCCGCCAACAACTGCTACAGGCTGATCGGAAAAGAGGGGGCCGTCGCAAGTAGCACAATACAAGATACCCTTATGCTCATAGTTGGCCGCACCAGGCGTCTCAAGCTGGCGATGGCGAGAGCCGGTTGCGACTAAGACGCTCTTCGTCGTGTAAGAGCTCTTTCCTGTAGAGACAGTAAAACCAGTATCAGTCTTCTCTACTTTTTCTGCGCGAGAGCCAATATCGAGAGCCAAACTGCCATCCTTGGTGTAATAGTCCAAGTGCTTTCTCAAGTTTTCAGCTAGTCCTGGGCCGCTGATTTCGGGCGTACCAATCCAGTTGTAGATCGTATCTGAAACCGCCGACTGTCCGCCGACTTCTTCTGCGATAACTAATGTCTTCAATCGCTTGCGCGCCGCATATACAGCAGCAGATACACCAGCCGGCGCTCCGCCAATAATAATCAAATCATATTCCATATCTTTATTATACCGTATGCGTCAAGTTAATAAAAAAGTGCCCTGTATTTAAAAATACAGGGCACTCACAATAACTATTTGATAGTATGATCTATTACTCGGATGATCTGTCCAAGCTTAATGGTATCAAAATCTCTTTTCGATACTTCAATACTATCTACGGCAATATCACCCCATACCCTAGCTCCTTTTACAACTATTATCCAATGTTCAGGATTATATATTCTCAGGTATGCTTCGCTTTGATGAGCAGGATGATATTTTTTACCCACTACCTTGCCAGACTGAACTTGTCCGCAGGATGAAATCATTATTACTAACAAAAGAAAAAATAAAGTTTTCATTTTTTTATTTAATTTAGAAGTGCAATATAGAGATATTATATCATATTATTAAAATTTAGTCAAGTAAGGTAAATAAAAAACCACGATCAAAACCATAGAATCAGGACTATATTATTGACATTTTACTAAAAATGTGATATAAATAAGAAAATGCAGAGCCATGATCATTTTGACACTTATCCTGTTTACTATCAGGTATTTCCGCACTAAACACAGAAAGGCCCCAATCGTTTGATTGAGGCCTTCTTTTTATTTCTTATTTCTTCGGAGAAACGCTGGAATTGCACCCCAGTCTTCTTCATCGCCTGGCTCTGGTTCAAGCACATCAGGTTCAGGAAGCGGACGGAGATTGTCGGCTTTCTGTACCATAGGCTTCACAGCATCGCGATCTGCTGACGGAGCTGCTGTCTGCTGAGCCTGAGCATTCGCATTAGCTTGCTGTTCTGCTGCAGAGCGAGCAAAGATCTGCTGAGCGCTCGTACCAAAGAGGTTCTGCTTCTTTGTGGTTTCGGTAGGGAAGCCGGTAGCAATGACAGTGATCTTCATTTCGCCCTTCTTCATGCGTTCATCAAGAATAGTACCGATGATGACACGAGCGTCTTTATCAATAGATTCGGTGATGACTTTGGCTGAATCCTGGAATTCACCCATAGTAAGGTCGTCGTTGGAAGAGATAGCGAAGAGTACGCCGCGAGCGCCATTGATAGAGATGTCGAGTAGAGGAGAGTTGATAGCCTGAATAGATGCCTTTTCTGCGCGGCCTTCGCCAGATGCAAAACCTACACCCATAAGAGCAGTACCAGCATCAGTAAGCACTGACTTCATGTCGGCGAAGTCCACGTTGATGATACCTGGACTTGCGATAAGGTCTGAGATGCCCTCTACAGCCTGACGAAGCACTTCATCACATTTTGCAAATGCGTCTTTGAATGACATATCCTTGCCGGCGATTGCAAGCAAGCGGTCGTTCGGGATCACGATGATTGCATCCACTTCACTTTCGAGTTCTTCAATACCGCGCTCTGCAATCTTCATGCGCTGATTGCCTTCGAAGAAGAATGGCTTGGTCACCACAGCAACAGTCAGAATGCCTTGCTCCTTTGCTGCGCGTGCGATCACTGGCGCTGCGCCTGTACCGGTACCACCGCCCATGCCGCAGGCGATGAAGACCATATCCGCACCTTTTACTGCGTCTTGGATTTCTGCTTTTGTTTCTTCTGCTGCACGCATGCCCATTTCAGGGTTGCCGCCTGCACCAAGGCCTTTGGTAAGGTTCTTACCAAGGTGAATTTTCTTTTCTGCTGATGACTTGTGCAAGTCCTGCACGTCAGTATTCATTGCAATAAACTCCACAGAGCGAACTCGTTCGCCAATCATGTGGTTTATAGCATTCCCGCCGGATCCGCCGCATCCAATGACTTTAATGCGCGCCGCGGTTTCAATTTCTGGGCTTAATTTTGGCATATTTACTCTCCCTTCCACGGGTTATTAGTATGGTCATTATAGTACCACAAGCCCTTAAAAGGGCAATAATGATTGACACTATCTCTAAATCATAGTATTTTGATAGGAAACCAATTTAAAACCATCATGGAAACAACATTGATCAGGCATGAAAACACTTCTTTATGGATGGAGCATTTAAATATGACTCTCGATACCAATCCTTACTCTATTATTAGAGGCATAAACAACTTTTCTTCGCGCGCTGCTGATCCACTTGATGTGTTAAAGATTATAGTCTGTCATGAATCAGTATTTAATAATGTTCTTACCTACGGAGAAATTTGTGCCGGGTATATACTCGACAATTTAAAGGTTTCGCTTGAAAATAAATACCCTGAACACTTAATATGTATTCTGGCGTGTGATTTTAGAAATCTGAATCATCTTAAAAATCTCGCAGTCCGTCTCCATACGACTATTAATTAAAAATAAAGCTCTCTCGATATCGAGAGAGCTTTTTGTTACGGCATTAATTGTTTGAAAAATGATTTGATGGCATCCCAGACGCTTTCGCCATCACTGCCACTCGAAACGCGAGGAAGAGATACGCGACGAGGCTTGCTTGCAGAGACGCTGCCGCCTTGCTGCGGCTCTTCGTTAGCGACTGCAATACTGTAGGCCACGAGCAGACGATTGTCTTTGATAGGACCTTTGGTGCCAGGGAAGTCTACGTGCGCAACTTTTACTGGAATGCGCAGCATGCTTTTCGCTACTGTCTCTACGAGCTGCATGCGACTGCCGCCGCCGATGATGATTGCGCCGGCTGGCAATAGTCCGCTTCTGCCAATCTTTTTAAAATACTTATCAACGAGCTCGAAAATATCTGACAGACGAGCTTCAATGATCTCATCCAATTTTTTCTTTGAACCGCTTTGAAATGATACGGTGCCCATTTTGATGCTCTCTGCTTCTTCCGGCGTGACGCGCAAGCCAAGGGCAATGTCTTTGGTAATATCAAGCGAGCCGATCGCAAATACAAATAATGAAGTGAGAGTATTGTTTTCAAATACTGAGACTGACACTGTTTCTGCGCCGATATCAATAAGCGTACAGCCGAAGTTTCTTTGAAGGTCAGTCAGCAGCAATTTTTCTGTTGCCAATGGGGTAGCAGTGAAGCCGGTGATGCGAATGCCGAGATCGTGCGTGACAGCCAGAAGATCGTCGAGGTGCTGTTGGAAACAGGTGACGAAAAGCACTCTGACTTCGAGCTTCACACCATTAATGCCTTCGGGACGAGTAGGGAGCTCCTGTCCGTCTACTTTGAAGAGAATAGGGTAGGCGTGGAGGATAGCTTTGTTTTTAAGATCAATGCGAGACTCTGCATCTTGAATAGCTTTATCAATATCAAATTTGCTAATGATGCCGTCTGCTCGTGTTGCTACGCTCATGCCCACTGCGTACTCTGAAGTGATACCAACGCCACCGATAGCAATAGCAGCATTTTTTATTTTTGCACCGATCTCCTTTTCAACTTCTTGGACAGCTTTGCGTAGGCTGAGCGCTACCTCTTCTCGACTAGTGATATAGCCATGGCGCATGCCGCGAGTATCAACACTGCTCGATGCGGCGATCTTCGGCAATGTATTGCCCCCATCTAGAGTACACGCGACGACGCGTGTCATAGAGGTGCCGATATCAATGCCGATGGTAAGTTGTTGCTTCATTAGTCTTAGGTGAAAAGTGTTAGTAGTTGCTGCTCCTTACGCTCCATTGTACTACCGTGATCGTATCCTTTCAAATGTAGCATGCTGTGGATGATAATAAATACAAGATAATTGTCATATGTCATTTCAAAATCTTTGTACTCTTTGCGCATCGCTGAGCTGCACAAAATAATTTCTCCGCTCTTTTTTGAAAGAGGAAATGATAATGTATTAGGAATGTATTCTTTGCCGCGATGCAAGATATTTAGTGCTTGTGCCTCTGCGGGTCCGATAAAGCGAATAGAGAGTTCGTAGGTCTTGCCTAAGATTTTTTCTTTCAAAGCCAAAAAAGGCACGCGGGGAAGCGTGCCTTTCGTGGATACTGTCATGTTGTCAGTATCAAGTACTGCCATATTACATCTTGCCGAGCTTTTTCAAGCGTTCGATCTCGACACGGCGTGCGAGACGGCGGATCTTCATGTTCTTTTCAGCAAGCTTTGAGATTGGGCGATTGCTGTAGCGCTGGCCCTTCACCTTTGGAATAATGCCGCTCTCCTGCATCTTGCGTGAGAAGCGTCGAATAACGCCGAGAGCGTTTTCGGTGCCATTTCTTTTAATTTCTACATTGATCATTGACATGGGTGCAATAATAACACGGGTTTTTATATAGTGCAACAATTCCCATAGGTCTTTCCTATGGAGTCCATAGGAAAGACCTATGGGAATTGTCACAGCCTCTCCGGATTTTCTTCTATGGCATACGGAAAATGTAGCGAAGTCAGGAATGACGCCAAGGCTGGACCTTCTTCTTCTATATATGTACTCGGAGCTTTGATGATCCAGGTCAGAAGAACCTTCATGCTGCCTGCGCTAATGCGGCGAGCCGGCATCATAGTCGTCTCGGCGTTCGCTGGATTTTCTTCAAAATATTTTGTGATCTTATCAACAAGATTGAGACGGTGTCCTTCTGATACAGTGATGCTCACTTTCACAATGCTGCCGAATGGCGGATAGCCGAGCTCTTTGCGCACTGTCAGCTCATCATGAATGATGGCATTCAACTTCTGCATCTCTAATTGCTTGATGAAAGGGAAGTCAGGCTGGCGAGTGAAGAGGAGCACTCCATCAATAGCCCTTTCGTTTGTTTCCATGATCAAGCGCAGTACTTGCTCTGTTGTGTAGAGTGACGGCGTAGAAAGTTGTCGATCAAAAAATGGAAAGAGGCAGTAATTGATATTTTTTAGAAACGGCAAGACCTTGATCGTTCCTATAACAATAGCGAACTTCTGTTTTTCGTTGGCAGTGAGCAGCTGTTCGATCGTACTGCTGTCTGGCGTGAGGTCGTCATCAATAGTGGTGACATACTCCGCTCCGACAATATCCGATACTGCATCGCGGATGCTTTCGGTGCCGATAGAGACAGGATTGATATTCCAACTTCCGCAATACGTACAGGTATGAGTAGCTGGCAGTGTTGCCGCACAGTGCGTACAGACGAAATACCGCTCTTCATTTCCTTCGGCGTTGCGCCTGTTGCGAAGAACCATTGGCAGGCTGCAGACTTCGCATTGCACGACAGTGCCGCAATCCGCGCATCGTGAAAGCGGCGCTACGCCTTTGCGATTGGCATATATATAGAGTCGTCGCTTCTTCTTTTCAGCATGGCGGATAATTTCTATGACCTCTGTCGGCAAGATAGTCCGATATTGCTCTATCGGTACAATGGTCAGCTTTTCTGGTACAAAGGTTCGCGGTAGCTGTGTTTTGTGTGTAAGTTCTAGCGTTTCAAAGCGAGGAATGGTATCACCCCAGTACATCTGAAGCTCGCCCGCTTTGGCAAATGCCCCAAAGAACACCCGAAGATCAGTCTTGAAGCGATCATTAGTTTTGTACAGTGTGCTGCTCTCGTCTTCTGCCACAATGATGCCAATGTCTTGGCGAGGGATCATACTATAGCCCGGCGTTACAAAGATGAGCAGCGGACGATCATTCTGCTTCAATGTGGCAAAGCTGCTGCGCAATTCTTTTTTAGAATTCTTGCTATGAAATGAAATGACATGCTTCGGTATGCCTTTTTGCAATACAGCCTTCCATTGTTCCAAATGTCGAATAGTCGGTGCGATGAATACAATACTTTTCTTGGCAGCAAAGCTGGTGCGGATAAGACGCTTATAATAGTCTGTACGTTCAATGGTGGTACCAATAACGGATTCTTCAGAATACTTTTTCTCAATAGAAGATTGTTCCTCAGAAAGTGTTACCATTTTTTCTCCGGTAATATATTCGAAGAGCATGTTCGGTATGACAGCACCGGCGATTGATCCAATAGGAGAGAGGGTGCGAGCCGCCGCTTCTTGCAAGCCCTCCATGACAGCAGTATAGAGAGGGACCTTGCCCATAACGAGAGTAATTTTCTTCAGAGAGAATGACGCTTGCTTCACTGCCGTCTTTGCTTCGGCCAAGCTTTGGCAGTCTGAGATGATGGCATTGATGCGCTGTCTGCCAAACGGTACTTGTACGATAGTGCCCGCATCCAAGATCTGCGTGCTGAAATACGACAGTGTGTCAAAAGGAATGCCTTTGCCAATAGGAATGACCGTTGCAATATACATCAACGCCACTATACTATAGTCATTCATATGTGGAAACTTCCGGGGAAGAAAAAGCTTGGTATCGATCTGGGTACCGCCAATACGCTCGTCTTTATGGCTGATCAAGGCATTGTTTTGAACGAACCGACCGTAGTGGCAGTAAATCGCACTACCCGCACTATTGAAGCGATTGGTAATGATGCCAAGGATATGATCGGTAAGAATCCGGACTCTGTTTCTGTTCATCGCCCTATGCAGGATGGTGCTATTGCCAACTATGCTGTGACCTATGCCATGCTGCACTACTTTATAAGCAAAGCGCTCGGGCGCTCTTCATTGTTCAAGCCCGACGTGCTGGTTTCTGTGCCGGTTGGGATTACTTCTACCGAACGTCGCGCTGTTATTGAAGCCACAATGAAGGCAGGCGCGCGCACCGCGATCATCGTGAAGGAACCTATTCTGGCAGCGCTTGGCGCAGGCGTTGCCATCAACGAACCGCGAGGATGCATGATCATTGATAGTGGCGGAGGCACTACTGACGTAGCAGTTATTTCTTTGGGGGGCATTATCGCTTCAACATCAGTAAAATGCGCTGGTAATAAATTTGATCAAGCCATCATCGATTATATCCGTCATACGTATAACGTAGCGATCGGAGATCAAACTGCAGAAGAAGTGAAAAAGACATTGTGTTCCGCACTGCCTGTTACGCCTGATGAGAAAGGAGAGGTAAAGGGTCGTGATATTGTCACAGGGTTGCCGAAGACATTGAGCATCAGTACCAATGAATTAGTAAAAGCTATCCAGTACGAATTGGAAATTATTATAAAAGCTATCAAGACAGTCTTGGAGAATACTCCGCCTGAGCTGGCATCGGATATTATTGACTACGGCATTGTCATGACTGGCGGTACATCCAATTTAAAAAATCTGCCACAACTTATTGAACAGCAGACTGGAGTAAAAGTAAGACTGGCTGATGATCCATTGTATTGCGTAGCGAAGGGTACCGGCGTATTGCTCGGTCACCTTGATGAGTATAAGCGTTCTATTCTTTCAAAACGATAGTATGAATATCCAGGATATTTTTAACTTAGCGCCGCAACGAACATTTCTTCTCCAGGGAGATGAAAAATCTTTTGATACATTCGTGGCAGATGCGCTTATTACTTATCCTTTTACCAATGTTCTTTCTACGGCGCGCTTCACTGTCGATCACGCAAAAAATCTCGTGACATTTATAAATGAGGGAACAGGCGAGCAACGACTCTTCATTGTCTTCTTTTCTATTTTTTCCCCTGATGCTGCCCAGGTCCTCCTCAAAGCATTTGAAGAGCCGGATCTTGATACTACCGTTATCTTAATGACGCCATATCCATACCTTGTGCCTGCTACTATCCGTTCTCGCACCACACTTATTCATAACGATTCCACTATTCCACAGGTCGGACCTGTGGGAAAACTGTCTCGTGAAGGAATACTTGCGCAAATCAAAGAAGAATTTGCCAGCGATGCCGAAGAAGACGCTGCCACTCGCCGCGCCAAAGCGGTAGAGATGCTCGATATGCTTGAAGCCTATGTTCGTTCTACTCCCGCAAAAGCAGATATCATCTACAAAGCTAAAGACATGCTGTTTAAAGCAAACCTCCCGACTAAATATATTCTCGAATACGCCGCCAGTATGGTGTTGTAAATAAAAAAGCGCAATGAGTCTTGCGCAGTAGTTCAGTGTTTTTTGGTTAGGGGTACAGGACCCATCCTGTTCCCATCATAAAATTGTGGGGGCATCTGAAGGTGAAGAGCGGTCTTTCAGTGGGATACTCTTTCTTGATTTCGATTACTTCTTCTTTAACGGGTTCATCTGATTGTAATGGTTTTTGTTCTCTTGAATCAGGGAAGAATTGTTTAATAAAATTTCTCATAATTCATTTTTTTTGTACTGTATCATCTCATGCTCAAAAAGCAACACTGAGGAGCCCGGCTCCTAAGTTTGAAACAATATGGTATAATGCCGTTCTATGTACGACACAAATCCTTTTAAGCAAGAAGCAAAACAGGTTCAGGAATGGTTGGCGAAGGAGTATGGACAGATCCATACAGGCCGGGCAGCACCGGGATTACTAGATGGTGTAATGGTAGAAGCTTATGGCTCTACGCAGCCTTTGAAGAATGTTTCTTCTATCAATATTGAAGACCCAAAGACTCTCCGTGTCTTACCGTGGGACAAATCACAGATCAAGGACATTGAGCGCGGGCTCTATGCATCTGACCTCGGATTTTCTATTGCTGTGGATGATGCCGGTATTCGTGTCATCATTCCTGCGCTGACTACCGAGACTCGTCAGAAGCTCGTGAAGCTTGCCAAGGAACGTCTTGAAGATGCTCGAATTTCTATTCGCAAGGGTCGCGAAAGTATTTTGAATACATTTCGAGATCAGAAGCTTCCTGAAGATGCGGAGCGTAATGCCAAAGAAGATATCCAGAAGCTTGTAGATGCTGCCAATGAAGAACTCGAAACATTATTCAAAAAGAAAGAATCTGAAATCTTAAACTAATATGGTTGTCATACTATTTATTCTTGTTATTCTCGTGACGGTCTTGGTTCATGAATGGGGCCACTTTTTCGTTGCTCGCAAGAGCGGCATGATCGTTGAAGAATTTGGCTTCGGTATTCCGCCCCGCATTTATTCTTGGAAAAAAGGCGAAACTGAATATTCTATCAATGCATTACCAATCGGAGGCTTTGTAAAAATTGCCGGAGAGAATGGTCTAGAAACAACCATTCCTCTGAATAAGCAATTTGAAACCAAACCGTGGTATCTCAAAAGCGCTGTATTAGTAGCAGGCGTGATCTGCAATCTTTTGTTAGCGGTTATTTTATTTACCGCTGCCTATAGTATCGGTATTCCTGTTACTAGTGATCATGGGGCGCCTACTGTTGTCAGTGTCGTGCCCGGGTCTGCTACAGCGAAGAGCACGCTTGGCGTAGGAGATGTTATTACTTCAGTAGTAGCAAGCAATGCTACGCTTACGGGAGAAATTACCACCGAATCGCTGCATGAAATAGTGATGAACAGTAAAGGTCCGATTATTATTTCATACAACCACCTTGGAAAGTCTCAGTCCACGACTATTACTCCAACAGGTGAGGGAATGGCTCGCGTGATCGGCATGGCTGTTGAACCGGTTCAGTCAGAACGCTTGCCCATATTCACTGCATTCAAGGCTGCGCTTGAGCAAACATGGAGCACAATGGGAGAGATTTTCAGCACATTGGCGCTCCTTATTGCCGGCCTTTTCCATCACAACAATACCGGAGGCAGTCTGGTGGGACCAGTAGGTCTAGCTCAGGAAATCGGCAGTGCGGCCAGTATTGGCTTTACCTATTTATTGGCATTTACAGCCGCTATTTCAGTAAATTTGGCGGTTATCAATATTCTGCCGTTCCCAGCATTGGACGGAGGCCGTCTGGTCGTGGTCCTATTGGAAGCAATTTTCCGTCGCAAGTTTTCTTCAAATACCGTTGCTATTATTCACTCAATTGGCTTTTTACTCCTTTTGCTTCTCATGGTAGTGCTGACGGTAGGGGATATTAGACGACTCATTTAGCCTCCCTTGACACTTGTTTGACTTTTTTTATATCCATGATAAAGTATGAAGATACTAAATAACGTATAGAGACAAAAAATGGCAACTATTAGCTTCAAACCAAAACAAGTCACCAAGCGTTTGCTTTCCAATCTTCAGGATCGCGCTCATGACATCATCGTCAACCGCTATGGGCTTGAAGACAATGCTGACTCAAAGACTCTTGAGGCTATCGGCAAGAAATACGGCATCACTCGCGAGCGTGTTCGACAGATCGAAAACTCTGCTATTTCCGCTATCCGCAAAAGCGATGCATTCAAGTCTGAACACAAGATTTTCAATGAATTGAAAGAACTTGTTTCTGCTATGGGCAGCATGGTGCATGAAGATGACTTTTTGTCTTACGTCTCTAAAGACAAGTCTGTTCAGAACCACATCCGTTTCTATATGGTGCTCGGTGAAGATTTCCAGAAGCTCAAGGAAGACGACCACTTCGAAACTCGTTGGACTATCGACCAAGGACTCTCAGATGTTATTCATGATGCATTGCACAAAGTGTACAAGAGCCTCGACGACAAAGAACTCCTCAGTGAAGATGATCTTGTTCAGCGCTTTTTGACTGAACTCAAGGGTGTCGCAGCACAGTACAAGAACGAAGAAGTTGCTCGTCGCTGGTTGAATATCTCAAAGAAGATCGGCAAGAACCCGCTTGGTGAATGGGGTCCTTCAGAATCACAGAATATTAAGACTCGCGGCATCAAAGACTACGCATTCTTGATGATGCGCAAGCACGGCTCACCAATGCACTTCCGTGAAGTAGCGAAAGCTATCGTTGATACATTCGGTCGCAAGACTCATGTTGCGACGACTCACAATGAATTGATCAAAGACCCTCGCTTTGTGCTTGTTGGCCGCGGCTACTATGCACTCGCTGAATGGGGTTACAAGCCTGGCGTTGTTCGCGATGTCATCAAAGAAATTTTGGTAAAGGAAGGTCCTTTGACCAAGGAAGAAGTTGTGGACCGCGTATTGAAAGAGCGCTTCCTCAAAAAGAACACCATTCTTGTTAATCTTCAGAACGCTAAGTATTTTACTAAGCTAGACAACGGTACATATACCGTAGCGAAGAAATAATATGGCAGACGCTCCATCTGGCGGTAGTAAGTTGGCAGGCGTTGAAATACTTCTTCTTGTTATCCTTGGCCTAGGTGCTCTCGCTGTATTGAGCGGCAATCCTATTACGCCGGTTCAGCAATCTACTCGCCGAAGCACTACAACACAGCAGAATACTGCACCGAAGTGCGCTATTACATTGTCTCGGCCAAAGAGCAAAGAGCGCATCAATGGCGTAGTGACACTTGTGGGCAGCGTGACGCCGTGTACCAATACTAATCCGCTAGCGACTATTCTTACTGCGCAAGTGGTTGATCGTACTGGCGCGCCAATGTCTGACCTTACTCGCATCACTATGGCTGCAAGTAGCGACACTACGGCCACATTTTCTGGCAGCCTTCCTATCACCGGCAACCCTGTACCTGGCACCGGCTATATTATCGTTACTGGCCCCGTGCAATACGACGGCACTTCGCTGACCGCTCGTACACCGATCACATTTTAATGCTATACTGTTTGCATGCAGCAAACTATTGCTCCGTCAGTTATTTTTAATGCGATCACTCTCATTATCGCTCTCCCTATACTCGCATTCTTTGCATGGAATCTCTGGATGTCATACATCCAAACTATATTCTTAGACTCTATCAAGTGGACATTGCTTGAAATAAAACCGCCGAAAGAAGTCTTCAAATCACCGCTCGCTATGGAGCTGGTATTAAATTCGCTCTATCAAGCCGGCGGACACGGCAACTGGTATCAAAAATACTGGCAAGGCAGAGTGCGCAACTATTTTTCATTGGAAATTGTTTCTATCGAAGGAGCAGTGCATTTTTATATTCGTACTCCTATAGCATTTAAAAATATTATCGAGTCTCAGATTTATGCGCAGTACCCTCAGGCTGAAGTAACTGAAGTAACTGACTATGCTGCCAGTGTGCCAGATTTTTCTCCCGAAGCTTCCATCCAGCTCTTCAGTGCAAACATCACACTCAGTGGCAAGGAAGAAGTCTATCCGATCAAAACATATGTCGAGTGGGGACTTGATCGTGCTGTGGGATCGCTTGAAGAAAATGAACGTATCGATCCTATTACTCCTATGCTGGAATATATGGGCTCTATCGGAGCAGGCGAGCAGATTTGGTGCCAGATTATCGTCCGCGCAGATACGAAGCGCTTTGTTGTGAAGAATAAAGAAGGTATTGAAGAGGTAAAATCATGGACAGATAAAGTGAAAGCGGTTATCAAAGAATTTAACGCAAGCTTGGTAGAAAAAGATTCTGAAGGAAAAGTTATCGGCAGTCGTCGTGCTACGAAAGGTGAAATAGCTGTCATCGATGCCATTGAGCGCAATGCAAATAAGTTGGCATTCGATACTGGTATTCGCGTTGTTTATCTCACTCAAAAAGATAAGTTTGACGGCAACCGTATTGCCGGCACATTAGGTATGTTCAGACAGTATGGCGCAGCTGATTACAACGGCTTCAAGCCAGAGGGGCCTACGGCATTCGATTTCCCATGGCAGGATCTTACTGGAGCACGAACAATAAAAAAGAAGAAAGAGGCACTGGCTGCGTACAAAGCTCGTTCATACTTCTACGGTAGTTTTCATTTCAATAAACCAGAAAAATATTTCACGTATCCAGAAATTTCAGGCAAGAAACCATTCATCCTCACTACTGAGGAATTAGCAACTATATTCCACTTGCCGGGTCGGGTAGCGGAAACACCAAGCTTCGTTCGCATTGAGGCGACAAAGTCAGAACCGCCTGCAAATCTTCCAGTATAATAATTATGAGAACATTACTTTCATTAATTTTAGGAGTTGTTATTTTGGTGTCGCTCTTTCGCGCACTCGTTGCTCCACCGGAAAAATTTCCGGCGCCCTTTACGCTCACTATTACTGCTGGCGAAACGCTTCATGATATTTCAACAGAGCTGTATACGTATCATGCCATTCGCTCAGAAAAGGCGTTTGAAGTATTCATGCTGGCATTCGGCAACGATAAGACTATTAGCGAAGGCGAGTATTATTTTGATAAACCGCTTTCTTCGCTGGCAATTGCTATGCGTATATCAGGCAAAGAGTTTGGCATTTTGAAAAAGAAAGTGACATTCCCTGAAGGCTATACCAATGTGCAGATGGGGGATGCATTAGCAAAAGTATTTCCTCATTTTAATGAAGATCAATTTTTGCTTCTTGCTAGCGGGTCACAAGGTTCTCTCTTTCCTGACACCTATTCTTTCTTTCCGTCAGTGACGCCTGATCTCGTAATTGCCGCCATGAAAGAAGACTATCAAGAAAAAATGATACCGATTCGCGCTGATGTCTCGAAGTCTGGCCACAGTGAATCAGATATTATTATCATGGCTTCTATTATTCAGAAAGAAGCGAAGGGCAATAGTGACGCACCAACTATTGCGGGTATTCTATGGAATCGCCTTAGCATGAACATGCCGCTTCAAGTTGATGCGGTGCCAAGCACCTATACCGTCAAAGGCTTGCCATCAGCACCGATTGATAATCCTGGACTCGGAGCAATTGAAGCCGCTATTCATCCGGTCGCTTCAATGTATCTGTATTATTTACATGATTCAAAAGGTACCGTACACTATGCATCTACGTATCAGCAGCACACGCAAAATATTCGAAAATATCTGAAATAATATATGACATTCACACAACCATTGGCATTTGTAGACGTTGAAACAACGGGCTTTGATCCGGAGGTGGCAGAAATTATTGAACTGGCTGTTGTCATTGCCAAGATGCGCGACGGTGAGCTTGTGGTAACGGATCAGCTTGATTTGAAAATCCGTCCTGAACATATTGAAACTGCTGATCCAGCGGCACTGCGCGTCAATGGCTACAATGAAGCGGACTGGTTGTTCGCTGTTGATCTTAAAGATGCCATGAACAGTTTTGCTGATAAAACTGAGGGGGCGATTTTTGTCGCGCACAATATGACCTTTGACTACAACTTCATTGCCAAAGCCTTTCAAAAAACCGGCATCGAAAACAAAATGCATTTCCAAAAGCTAGACACTATCAGTATTGCCTTTGGTGTATTGCATGACAACAAAGACGAGATGAACAAACTCTCTCTCAAAGCTCTCACTGAATACTACGGCATCGAAAATAAAAAAGCTCACACCGCTTTTGCCGATACCTATGCAACGTACGAGGTCTTTAAGAAGATGCTGAACATAAAATAAAGAAAAATAAAAACAGCGACCTGGTCGCTGTTTTAGATTTTCTTTATATGATAGTATCAGTGCGTGAATAAAAAGCAGACAATTTTTGTAGGTGTATCGGGGGGAGTGGATAGCTCGGTGGCAGCATATCTTTTGAAACAGGAGGGATATGATGTGCAGGGCATCTTCGTGAAGACCTGGTCACCGGACTGGCTGCCATGCACTTGGGTAGATGAGAAGCGCGATGCGATGCGTATCTGTGCGGCACTTGATATTCCATTTCATTTTTTGGATGCAGAGGAAGATTATAAGAAAGGCGTGGCCGACTACATGATTGAAGAATACAAAATGGGCCGTACACCGAATCCGGATGTTTTGTGCAACAAAGTTATTAAGTTTGGCGTGATGTGGCAGTATGCCAAAGAGCATGGAGCGGATGGTATAGCGACGGGTCACTATGCGCGCACTGCCGACGGCAGTGCGCGCGAGGGGGGAGGAGAGAGTGTTCTCTTAAAAGGTTCCGATCCTGCCAAAGACCAATCATACTTCCTCTGGATGATTGAAAAAGACTTGCTCAGTAAAATACAATTTCCTATAGGACACCTTCATAAGAATGAAGTTCGCGCTATTGCAGAAAAAGCTGGACTCTTTACTGCCACAAAGAAAGACAGTCAAGGCATCTGCTTCTTAGGCGATGTTGATATGAAAGAATTCCTTTCTCACTATATTGATCAGAAGCCTGGAAAGGTTTTGAATGAAAAAGGAGAAATAGTAGGCGAGCATGATGGCGCAGTCTTTTATACTATCGGCGAACGCCACGGCTTTCGCATTACAGAAAAAGATACGAATCGCACCCCATACTATATTATTGCTAAAAATATTCCCGACAACACGCTGATTGTTTCAAAAAGTAAAAAGGGCTCAGAAGAAAAGAATGGGGAGGTGACAGTAACACTGCGTGATACCAATTGGTTCACTACTCCTTCCATAGGAAATTCCTATGGGGCGCAGTTTCGCTACCATGGAGTACTTATGGATGCGACTATTATTGATGAAAAGACCATAAAAATCTCAGCAGAAGAAATGATACCGCTCGGGCAATCTTTGGTACTATACGATGGTGAAAAAGTCATAGGAGGAGGTGTTATTGACTTTATAGCTTAAATGTGCTATAGTTCATTTAAGAAAATCACTTTAAAATGAAGAAAATAAAACTGATCGGTGTTTGCGCACTATGTGCAATAACGCTTACCTTATCAAGCTGTGGCGCCATGATGATGGCTGCCATGAATGAGGCTATGGCAACAGATTATTATTGCTATAGCGGAGGATGTAGATATCCTGTCTATATGCGATACAACAATTACCGACAGCCCATGTATTTCTATAACAATCGTTATAATAGAGTGGTGACTGTCAGTTTTAATGATTGCCGTAGAAGATATTAAAATATGGTTTAGGTTAAGTTTAAGGTGGGGCGCGCGATACAATGTATCGTGCGCTTTTTTTATTTTGCTTTATACTTACTACATATGACACCAATTTTAGCCAATGTGGCCTATAACCTTATTTATGTGAAATTATTTATGGCCATGATTCTCGGCATGGTCCTCGGCGTAGAGCGTTTTGTTGCTCACAAGACAGCGGGCATGCGCACCTATACACTCGTTTCTCTTGGTGCAGCTATGTTCGTTATTATCTCTCAGCTCGTCACTGCGCAATACGGTTTACCAAACTATGACTTCCATCTTGTGGCTGCCATCGTTTCAGCTGCCGGTTTCCTTGGTGTTGGTTCTATTATCCGCAGTGATATGAAAGTGATCGGTATCACCACTGCCACTGGCCTCTGGGTTGCTACTGGTATCGGCATGGCCTGCGGCTTTGGCTTCTACCGCCTGGCTGCTATTGTGACCCTCCTCGCACTCTTTGCTTTTGTGGTACTATGGTTCATCGAAAAGCAGATCGGAAGGCTTTCGATCGTTCGCCACCAAGACGGCCCGAACGATAACGACTAATACATATGAAATACAAAACTGAGTGGGATTTGTCATTGCTCTATAAGAGTGAGAAAGATCCGCAGATAGAAAAGGATATAAAAAAGCTTGAATCTTTGAGTGTGGCTTTTGAGAAGAAATATAGAAAGAGAGATGTTTCTATCAGCTCTAAAATACTTCTTAATGCCTTAAAAGAATATACTGAGCTCTCAGACTCAACCCTGCTAAAGCCGTGGTGGTATTTTGCACTAAGAAATGAAAAAAATAATGATGATGCTATTGCTGGTGCAAAGGCTACTCAGATATGGACTCGAATAACTGAAGCTTCTAATAAAACAACTTTTTTCCCTCTTGCGATAGGAAATATACCTCTTAATAAGCAGAAGAAGTTTCTCAATGATCCATTGCTTCGAGAATATAAATATCTTTTAGAAAAAGTCTTTGATGAAGCAAAATTTAATTTAACCGAAAAAGAAGAACAGCTGGCCAGCCTGCTCTCAACGACTAGTTATTCCATGTGGA
Organism: Minisyncoccota bacterium; assembly: GCA_035491955.1. Classification (GTDB taxonomy): domain Bacteria; phylum Patescibacteriota; class Minisyncoccia; order Phycocordibacterales; family UBA9973; genus UBA4124. The sequence continues at coordinate 18,322 of DATJJU010000011.1, forward strand.
CCGAGGGACAGAGACGTGCATTAAGTCAAAAGACTGTTCATTTTAAGGGAGAAGATATGCCTCTTTCAAAAGCTTCGGCGCTCACTCCTCAATTGCCAAAAAAGGAGCGAAGAGAACTCTATGACAAAGTTACTTCAATTTATGAAGAAAACAGCATGTTTGCTGAATCAGAGTTAAATGCAATCATAAACTACAAAAAAGTAATGGACGATTTGCGCGGTTTTAAAAAGCCGTACAGTTCTGTTTTGCTTAAAAATGAAAATGATGAGAAGACCATTGAAGATCTTGTTGCTGTTGTGACTAAATATTTCAAACTCAGTCATAGATTTTATTCTCTTCACGCAAAGCTTTTGGGAGAAAAGGAAATTACAAGAGCGGATTTAATGGTTCCAATAGGAAAGATCAATATAAACTATTCTTTTGATGAATCAGTAGAAGTAATAAGACGTATTTTTGCTAAGGTAGATAAAAAGTATAGTGACTTATTAAAAGATTTTGCAGAAGGTGCTCAGTTCGATGTGTATCCTAAAAAGGGGAAATCACCCGGAGGATTTTGCTGGACGATGGGAAATTCGCCTACATTTATATTGCTCAACCATATAGACGACATTAGGTCACTCTCTACTATTGCGCATGAAATGGGGCACGCTATTCATGGAACCTTAACCAAAGGGCAACCAAGTTATTATCAGGGAAATTCGAGCGCTACAGCAGAGGTAGCGAGTACATTCTTTGAACAATTGGTATTGGAGGAAATAACTAATCAACTTCCTGAAGAGGATCAAATAATTTTGCTTCATAAAAGAACTCAAGAAAATATACTAGCAATTTTTGCTCAAATTGCGGGTTTCAAATATGAGACAGAGCTGCATGGAGAAATACGCAAGCACGGTCAGATTGATCGAGGTCAAATAGCTGCTATTCTTAAAAAACATTATGAGTCGTACTGTGGGCCATCTGTAAAAATGCCTCCAAATGCGGGATATAACTTCGTAAGCTGGATTCATACCCGTCTATTCTTCTACACCTACACTTATTCGTATGGACAGCTGGTAAGCCGTGCTATGTACGAAAAATGGAAAGCAGATCCAAAGTATGCCAAAAAGATTGAACAATTCCTTTCCGCAGGACGTTCAATGAGTCCAAAAGACATCTTCAAATCAATTGGTATTAATACCAATGAAGCATTCTTTGAGGCAGGCCTGAAAGGTATCGAGGCTGATATTAACAAACTAGAAAAACTAGCCAAGAAATATAAAAAGATATAAGGTAATACTATGACCTCCTCCGAAATCCGACAGCGATTCTTAGACTTTTTTGCCAAGCGCGGGCATGCAGTATTGCCAAGCGCTTCTTTGGTGCCAAAGAATGACCCTTCCGTATTGTTTAATACAGCAGGCATGCAGCCATTGGTGCCGTATTTGCTAGGAGAAAAGCATCCACAGGGTAGTCGTCTGGTTTCAGCTCAAAAATGCGTACGCACAGGAGATATTGATGAAGTCGGCGATAGTCGGCACCTAACATTTTTTGAAATGCTCGGTAACTGGTCTCTCGGTGATTATTTCAAAGAAGATGCTATTAAATGGAGTTATGAATTTCTAACTTCTAAGGAAGAAGGGCTTGGCCTCGATTCATCACGACTCTATATAAGCGTGTTTGAAGGAGATGAAAATGCTCCTCGTGATATGGAAGCGGTAGAGATATGGAAGCAATATATTCCTGAGAATCGTATTTATTTCTTGCCGGCAAAAAATAACTGGTGGAGTCCTGGAGATAACGGCCCCTGCGGTCCTGATACGGAAATGTTTTATGATGTTACCCCGCATGGCTTAGGTGATTTAAATCACGACCAATATGTTGAAGCTGATGATCGTGGGGATGTAGTGGAGATTTGGAACGATGTCTTCATGCAGTATGAAAAGAAGAATGGTGAAGTTATCGGCAAGCTTACGCAAAAAAACGTGGATACCGGTTCAGGTTTGGAGCGTGTCTCAATGATCGTGCAAGGGAAGTCCAATGTCTATGAGGCAGACATGTTTGCACCAGTCATGGATGTCCTTAAAAAAGATTCTCCTTCATACGACGAACGATCAGCTCGCATTGTGGCAGAGCATCTTCGCAGCGCACTCTTCTTAACAGGAGATGGAGTCTTGCCAAGCAATAAAGACCAAGGATATATTTTGCGCCGCCTTATTCGTCGTACAGTGGTGCAATTAAGAAACCTCAGTATCTCTACTGACGCCGTACCGGCGATGCTTCAGCTCTTTATAGGTATCTATAAAGAGCACTATCCAGAAGTTGCGAATGATACTGTTACTGGCACTATCACTGCTGAAATTCAAAAGTTCCAAAAAACTCTTGAGTCAGGCCTTAAAGAATTTGAAAAAGGTACTGATGCATTTACCCTTGCGACAACATATGGTTTTCCTATTGAACTAACACTGGAGCTCGCACGAGAAAAGAATATGACTATTGATGAAGAAGGTTTTCATACACAAATGAAAGCTCATCAAGAAGCGTCTCGAAAAGGCGCAGAACAGAAATTCAAGGGAGGCTTGGCGAATACTTCAGATATGACAGTGAAGCTGCATACCGCTCACCATCTTTTGCTTGCTGCACTGCAAAAGGTTTTAGGCCCGGAAGTTCATCAGCGGGGAAGTAATATCACTGAAGAGCGTTTGCGCATAGACTTCAGTTTTGATCGAAAGATGACTGATGAAGAAAAGAAGGCTGTTGAAGATCAAGTCAATGAATGGATCACTGCTAATCACAAAGTTTGTCGTCGGGAAATGCCTCGTGAGGAAGCTGAGAAGATTGGCGCCGAAATGGAGTTTGGTACAAAGTATCCTGATATTGTAAATGTTTACTTCATTGAAGATGAAAACGGAAATGCTATTTCAAAAGAATTCTGCGGTGGCCCTCACGTAGAGCAAACTGCTGATCTTGGTACTTTCAAAATCCAAAAAGAAGAAGCCGTCGCCTCCGGCATCCGCCGCATCAAAGCCACCCTTTCATAATTTTTGTTTTCAACACCACAAAAAATATTTGTTACTGATATACTGTACGTATGTCTTCCACATCGACGGCTGTTGCCGTATTTGATATTAGCTCAAGCAGTGTTGGCGGAGCGCATGCACTTATCGAACAACAAAAAGAGGGAACCGTCGTTTCTCTATTGGTACAAGAACGCAGAGACAGCGCCCTTGAAGAAGAGCTTGATATCAAAAAGTTCGTTGATAACACCGCCAAGGCATTGGAGGTTGTCATTAATCATGTTCGCACTGCTGATGTTCATCACCCAAAGCTCATACAAGTAGTGCTCGGCTCGCCATGGTACAACTCTTTTACTCGCACTATACGGTATGACAAAAACACTCTCTTTAGCTGCACTCCGCGCCTTGTCGAATCCCTGGTCGATAAGGAAATCGCAGCGTTTTTGAAAGAATCCGGAGAAGACGGCGAGCCCCTCAATAAGGGCTTTAAGGTTGTAGAACAGCAAATTTCACAAATAAAGCTCAATGGCTACGAAACCGCTGATCCCTATGGCAAAAAAGTACAAGCTTTGGAAATCATTTTAACTCTTACGCTGGTACCAGACGTAGTTGTTGATCGCTTTCAAAGTATTATCCGCAAAAGCTATGGCGCGCGTACTATTACCGTTACTACTGCGCCGTATGCCATGTTCGTCGCATTGCGCGATCACGGCACTATCGATAATGACTGCGCTATTATCGATGTCGGTGAAGAAGTAACCGACATCGCCTTTGTGAAGAATGGCGTATTTTCTCATTCACACTCATTTCCAGTCGGTACGTACGAATTTTATCGCACACTGAGTGAATCTACTGGCAGCAGCGTAGAAGCTCGCGCCCTTGTGGAAGCTTATCGGCTAAAAAAGCTTTCGCCTGGATCTGTCCGCACTGTTGAAAAAGCTCTTCAGCATTTTTCAAAAGTCTGGCAAGGATCGCTGCAAGAAGTGGTGGAAGAAGGGAAGTATGGCTTTCAATTTCCTGCACAATGCTATGTTGCTTCCGATACTCATTTCGAATCTATTTTCACGGAAATAATTAAAAATGACAGCTATCTTATTCATAGTGCCGGCACAAAAGAAATCAAGACTTATTTTATAAGTGCTGAACATTTTTCACACAATGTTCGAAGCAAGAGTACGGAAATACCAGACCCTGCATTGGTAGTCGGCGCTCTTTTTGCAGAACGATTGCTATAATAGTGTCATGGCAAATAAATTATACGACGTCATCCGCAAGGATTATAAAGAGAGAGGTATTACGGATCTTGATACAGAACCGGTTATGCCTCCACAAGAATCGCCTCGGCCGAAGCCTGTTGATCGTGGCCCGCAGCGTCCGGCGTGGCATAAGCTCGTAGTCATTGGTGGCGCGCTTCTTTTTGTCGGCATTCTCTATATTATCGGTATTTATTTTGTACATGCCAAAGTAACGATCACCGAAAGGCAGATACCATTTTCTCTCCAAGAAACACAAATAGATATTGTGAATCAAAAAAATGCCGACCCAGGACGTCTTTCTTTCCAAGCCATGGTGGTGACTGATAGTGTCAGCCGGCAAGTATTTGGGTCCGCTATGACCACGAGTACTACAAAAGCCACGGGCAAGGCTGTGATAGTGAACTTATACAGCAAGAGCAGTCAAACTATTAAAAGTGGTACGACATTTACCAGTGCCAGCGGTCAGAAATATGTCACTCAGTCCAAAGTGACCGTGCCTGGCTATACCGGATCCGGCACAAAGAAAACTCCAGGCAGCGTCAGCGTCAGTATTACTGCCTCTGGTGTAGGGCCAAGCTACAATACTACCGGCACAACATTCACTATTTCTGGCTGGAGCGGAGCAAATGCCAAGCTTTTTTATGCAAGCTCGGCCGGTTCTATCAGTGGCGGGCAAAATGGAGCAATGCATACGCTGACCGACAGCGATAAGCAGCAAGCTACTGCTACCCTTCAAGCAGCGCTCAATGAAAAGCTTTCTCGTGAGACTCGTTCGCAAATACCTGATGGCTGGGTAACATTCCCCGGTCTGCAATTTACCAGCATTGATCCCAGCAAGATGGTACTGCAGGGAGACACTATTCAGTTCAATGCTAGCCTGGCGGGGACGATGGTGTCATATCTTATTCCGCGCGCTGCGCTTGAACAGACTATTGCAAACAAAGCAGTAAGTGACCATCTTTATCCGGACGTTACTATTCCTGCTCTCGGCAATGTTCAAGTTGAGCCGGTAACGCCACTACCTACTGATCCTAATAATATTCCTAACGATATTACGGTTTCTATTTCAGGCCAGGGTACTATTATTACTAATGTTTCAAAGGACAAAGTTACGGAAGCGGTGATTGGGATTTCCCGAGGCTCTTTTGACCATGCTTTATCAGGTATTTCGGAAATTGATACAGCTTCGTACTCTCTTATGCCGTTTTGGGCGCCATACTTCCCATACAAGGCTGACCGTATAACGGTAAATGTGAAGTAATGCTTGACCCGGGGTACAAAATTTAGTATAGTAGAAACCGTCAATGGCATCACAAGAAGAATCAGTTCGCGGCGTAGTTCAAGAGGCTCTTCCAAACACTATGTTTAGAGTGGAGCTTCAAACAGGGGAAACCCTCGTTTGTTACCTTGCAGGTAAAATGCGCTTGCACCGTATCAAGGTCCTAGTGGGTGATTCTGTCGATGTTTTGCTAGATCCATACGGTGGAAAAGGACGTATTGTCAGAAGAGGGTAAGTAGTATATAATACCCCGGCTTGGCTATTTGTATTTTTTATGAAGATAAAATCAACAGTTAAAAAGATGTGCGATAAATGTAAGATTGTAAAACGCAATCGGCATTTGGTTGTTATTTGTGACAACCCAAAGCACAAGCAAAAGCAATAAAAATTAAACGATATGCGTATTTTAGGTATCACTATCCCAAATGAAAAGCGACTTGATATTGGTTTGACCACTCTCTATGGTATTGGTCGTGCTACAGCGGTAAAAGTCTTGGCAGATGCAGGTGTTGAACCAGCTACAAAGCCAACCGATCTTACTATTGATCAGGAAAACACTATCCGCAAAAATATCGAAGATCGCACTATTGAAGGTAACCTCAAGCGTGAGATTTCAGCAAATATCAAGCGTTTGAAAGATATCAAGGCATATAGAGGAGTTCGCCACACTCGCCGTTTGCCAGTGAAGGGTCAGCGCACCAAGACTAACTCTCGCACTGTTCGCGGAAATGTCCGTAACACAATGGCAAGTGGACGTCGTAAGGAAAGTAAAACATAGTTTATTATGGGAAAGAAAAGAATTGCAACTCAAGAAGGACAACTCGTGGACGCTGACAAGCGCGGCCGTGCTGTTGGACGCACTCCAAAAAAGAAGCTTACTACAGCTATCCTTTCTATTGAGGCAACATTTAATAATACAAAGGCAATAGTGAGCGATACAAAAGGTAATGCACTCTTCTGGTCATCAAGTGGGTCTCTTGGATTCAAGGGTGCAAAGAAGGGTACACCGTTTGCCGCTTCAAAAGTCGGGGAAGTCTTGGCTGAAAAAGCGACAACTGCAGGCATCAAAGAGGTGCAGGTAGTAGTGAAAGGTGTAGGCAGTGGCCGTGAGCCATTGATCAGAGCATTCGTAGCGCCTGGTATCGAGCTCTTGTCTATCAAGGACAGAACTCCAGTGCCTCACAATGGTCCAAAAGCTAAGAAGCCTCGAAGAGTATAGTAATTAATTAATCATATGAAAGTAGGAGCAAAGTACAAAATGTGTCGTCGTCTTGGATCTGGTGTTTTTGAAAAATGCCAGACTTCAAAGTACGTGCAGTCAGAATCAAAGAAGCAGGCTAAAGGCAAGCGCCCTAAAGCCCTTTCAAGTTTCGGTAGTCAGCTGATCGAAAAGCAGAAGGTGCGTTTTTCATATGGCATCACTGAGCGCCAGCTTTCAAACTACGTGAAGTCTGCTACTCACGTAAAGGGCATGCCAGTAACTGACAAGCTCTATGAAGAATTGGAAAATCGCCTCGACAATGTTGTATACCGTCTCGGTTTTGCTAATACTCGTCGTTTTGCTCGTCAGCTTGTTGCTCACGGACACTTCACTATCAATGGCAAGAAAACAACCGTGCCATCGTATTCAGTTCACGTAGGGGATATTGTGGCAGTGCGTGAAGGTTCTCGAAAGAGTCCTATCTTCACAGATTTTAGTACAAAAGTTAAAAATTATGCTTGGCCAAACTGGCTAAAACTCACTCCTGAAGCATTGCAAGCAGAAGTGACAGCAAAGCCAAAGAATGACGAGCAGTTTTTGCAGTTAGAGAGTGTGCTTGAGTTCTACAGTCGATAAAAATAGAACATAACATTGCAATAATTACAAAATAATGGTAATATAAAAATCCTATGAGCGAGCAAAAAATCATTCTTCCATCAAAACCAAAAGCTGTACAAGAAGAGGGAAACAAAGGCATATTTGAAATCGATGGTCTCGTACCAGGTTATGGATATACCCTTGGAAACTCACTTCGCCGCATTATCCTTTCATCATTGCCAGGTGCTGCTATCACTGCCGTAAAAATCGACGGTGTTTCTCATGAATTTTCTACTATCGAAGGCGTGAAGGAAGACGTTATCACTATTTTACTAAACCTTAAAAATGTGCGCTTCCAGCTTACTGGTGACGAGCCTGCAAAGGTCTCTTTTTCAGTAAAAGGTCCAAAAATTGTGACTGCAGCTGATATCAACGCCAAAGGCGCTGTTTCTATTTCAAATCCTGAGCAATACATCTGTGAAATTACCGGCAAGGCAGGCTTGAACGTTGAGCTTACTATCGAACGCGGCCTCGGCTTCGTTCCTCGCGATGCTCATCACAAGCAGAAAGCTGATATCGGTACTATTTTCTTGGATGCTATTTTCTCTCCAATTCGTCGCGTGAGCTACGACGTAGAGGAAATGCGTGTGGGAGACAAGACCAACTTCAACCGTCTTCGTCTTACTATTGAAACTGACGGCACTCTTTCTCCTCGTGAAGCGCTTGAAACATCAGTCGGTATTATGATCGAACAGCTCGCTGCTATGATCTCTGTAGACAGCGGCAAAATCATTGCTGATGTTCAGACTACGCTTTCAACCAAAGCTCCTATCATCGAAGAAGCATCAGCCTCTGAAGAGGACGCTGCATCACCAGTATCTGACGAAGAGTCAGTAGATGTTACTGATGTGCTCAAGAATCGTATCGACGGTATTGGCCTTTCTACTCGTACATTGAATGCGCTCTCAGCTGCAAACATCCGCACTGTGGGAGGCATTGCTCGCAAGCGCGTAGACGACCTCTTGGAAATCGACGGTATCGGAGATAAAGGTATTACCGAGATAAAAGAAGCTCTTGCCCAGTTTAACTTGTCTTTGAAGGACTAATAGTATATAAATAGTACTCCGCAAAAAAAGTTATGAGACATCACGATGCCAACAGAAAATTCGGACGCTCAGTCAATCAGCGCCGCGCACTCCTCAAGGGCCTAGCAGCTTCTCTTATTGAGCATGGCCGCATTACGACTACTGAGGCAAAGGCCAAAGAACTTCGCCCAAGCATCGAAAAGATGGTTACAAAGGCCAAGAATCCTACACTGGCTGCTCGTCGCCTTTTGCTTTCAGGTTTTTACAATAACGAAAAAGTTGTAACCAAGCTTATCAACGACATTGCTCCCCGCTATACAGAACGTGCTGGTGGCTATACTCGCATCATCAAGCTTGCTCCTCGCAAGAGTGATGCAAGTCCAATGGCAGTAATCGAATTTGTGCAATAAAAATTTTTATGAACTATACAGTAGATGCAACAAATAAATCATTGGGTCGCCTCGCTTCAGAAGTGTCAGCGCTTCTTATTGGTAAGAATAAGACCGACTTTTCTCGCAATGTGCTTTCAGGCAACACTGTTACTGTTATCAATGCAGGCAAGCTTAAGGTAAGCCCAAAGAAGATGTTAGAAAAGACCTACAATCGCTATTCTGGATATCCAGGCGGTTTGAAACAGCTTTCTCTCGCGCATGTGGTAGAGAAGAAGGGTCACAAAGAAGCTATCAGTATTGCAGTAAAAGGCATGCTTCCTGATAACAAGCTCAAGAAGGGGATGATGAAAGCCCTCACTATTAACGAATAATTATACGTATGGCAACTACAGCAAAGAAACAATATATAGAGACCATCGGACGACGAAAGACAGCAACTGCTCGCGTGCGTCTTAGCGCTGCAAGCAAGGCAAGCTATGTCATCAATGACAAGGAGCTCGCAGTATACTTCCCAACAGAAGAATTGCAGAAGATCGTTACTGATCCGTTTGCAATCTCTAAGAAAGCATACGCAGTATCTGTGCATGTGAAGGGTAGCGGTATTCACTCTCAGGCAGAAGCAGTTCGCCACGGTATTTCCCGCGCTCTTGTGGTAGAAGATGAAGCTGACAAGGTAGCACTTAAGCAAGAAGGCTTCTTGAAGCGTGATCCTCGCTCAAAAGAGCGTCGCAAGTTCGGTCTCAAAAAGGCCCGCAAATCTCCACAGTGGAGTAAGCGTTAATCTCTCACAAAATCCCCTCTGGGGATTTTGTGTTTTAGGGAAGTCATAGTACTATCTTGTTAAAATCATGGAAGATCAGAAAAAGATTTTTCTCGTAGCCGTGGTCTACTATTGCAGATACTGCCAGAATCCTAAACCAAGATATCGCAAAAGTTGGGAAACAGGAAACACAGATTATCGTCAGTATTGTTGGCGCTGTGCCATGATTACTGAACACACTGCTCCGGTCATGGATACCATAAAAGCTTCTGAATAAAATCAAAGCTTTTTTATTTGACAAAATATTTTTAATATGCATAATATTAAAAAATTAAAAACTAAAACAATGAAGAAAAATCTGAATGTAGACAAATTGCAGTTATGGAAAAACATACGTAACTATAATTTTGGTAGTCCAGACTCGCTGATTTCTTTTATCGGCCACACGGCTATACGGTTAGGGTGGTCAACTGAAACAACGAGGCGTGTGTTTGAAGAATACAAAAAATTTGTATATCTTTCTGTTATTAGTCATGGCCACACGGTGCCGTCCGACATGATAGACAAAGTATGGCAAAGGCATTTTGATGACCGGGTCATATATGAAGAATTTTGCATGGACTACATTGGTTATAGCCTGGATATGAACATTATCAGAGAGTACGCCGAAGGTGATGACGAGGGTCATAGTCTGCACGGTCGCTATCTGGATACTCTTGCGCTTTATCAAAAAGAATTCGGTGTTGTCCCACCATCAAGTATTTGGGGAACTGCTGTCTTTGATGACGAAAGTGTAGAAGATGACCAGAAAACAGCTGGTCTTCGCAGTGATGCCGCCATGTATGGAATCTCTCCCAATGTAGAACGGGAAGATGATGACGACTTTACACCATTAGTAATACTAAAGGACTCTGACACATCAGATGATGATGCGTTCAAAGGTTTTGGCGGAGGTGATTTTGGCGGAGGAGGCTCTAGCGGTACCTGGGAAGAAAAGGATGATAACAATATCCAGCAGCCAGCCGTTGAAGAACAACCCTTTAATGAAGAAAGCGTTCCTCAGGATCCTGGCGAAATACCAGAACCTGAAGCCAACACTGAATCTGAGCCTGAACCTGAACAGGATAATGAGCCGGAAGAAGAACATTCGGATGACAATGATTCCACTGTCGATACTGACAATTGATACTAAACACTCAATGTTTAGTAGAAAGCCCTTTTTAAAGAGGGCTTTTTTATTTGAGATATTTTTGTATAATCAGAGCGTATGAAAGATGACGAATTGGAAATTCAGCCGGAAGAGTTGGAAGAAAGGCATATAGAACAAGATATGGAATTTGTAGAAAGCGACGAGGAGGGTGCGGCTCTTGGTGGTGCGCAGAAAGTGAAGCAATTGCAGGAGAAGATCAAACTCTTGGAAAAAGAAAAGCAGGAATATCTGGACGGCTGGCAGCGTTCACGAGCGGACTATGCGAACTTGCAAAAAACTACCGATGAAGATCGCAAGCGCATGCGCGGTCTGGTAGAAGAAAATTTTATTGAAGATCTTCTACCTGCTATCGATAGTTTTGCGATGGCTATGGCTAACAAAGAAGCCTGGGAAAAGGTAGACGCCAACTGGCGCACTGGCGTAGAATATATCTATCAGCAAATCATGAATGTATTGAAGGATCGCAACTTCACTGCCTTTGGCGCAGTAGGAGATACCTTTGATCCGGCGCTCTATGAAGCCGTCTCAGAAACTGAAACTGATAATGCTAACCTTGAACACAAAGTCGCATCCGTGCTCCAGCAAGGCTATAAGCTTGGCGATATCGTTCTCAGAGCAGCTCGAGTATCAGTCTACAAATTAAAATAATTTATTGAGAAGTTTTGGTAGTACTGCTACTTGAAGTAGTGGTTGATTGGCTCGGGTTCGTGGAGCTTGGTTGAGTAGTGGTTTGATTGGTTGTCGTGGTAGATGAAGACGGCGGAGTAGCGCTGTTATCCGGGACCGTAACGTTTATATTTGCTGGTGCGGCAGGTGCTCGTGATGGAGTAATGCCGAATCTATAAATAAGAAAACCTATTACAAGGATTAAAATGACAACGACAATGACGCCCATACTGCTTCCACTATCACCATTTGGATTATTTACAACGGTAGACATATTATTTTTTTGATTAAAATTAAACAGGAGAGACACCTCCCATATCTATAGATACGCTTCGAATGCCGACTCTGTTTCAGGGTCTAGGGTGTCGGTGACAAAGATCATGATCTCGGTAGTAAGTCCGAGGTCTTTTTTTATATTCATGAAAAGATGTTCGAAGGGGTAGGGGGAGATCCAAACGGAGTTTTTGAGGAGGATGAATCCAGCTTTTTTGAGGAGATAGCGCAGGCCGTCTCGTTCGGCTTTGCGGTCTTCAGGCAGATCAAGCATGATGATCCGCCACTTGCCATCCCAATTAGGATTCAAGACTGCACTGTCGTTTTCCAGCGTCAGACTGTGAGCCTTGCGCTTGCCCTCACGAGTCAGGCGGGAATAGGACTGCTGGCCAGAGTGGTGGATTTCAATAAAACCAGCCTCCTCGAGACCTTTCAATGATCGTGTCAGAGCATAGTTTTCACCAATACTGTCTTTGAGGTCAGAAACAGAAACAGCCGACCTTGAGGCCAATAGAGCCAATATCCTCTTAGAGTATGACTTTTTTTCTGCCATATACTTGCATGTTATCAGAGTATTGATATACTATCAACATGTATTTCACGGTCGCGAAATCTAGGTGAAGAAATACTATTGGAATTAATTTAAATTTTTGAAATTATGGCAAAAATAATTGGAATTGACTTAGGAACTACAAACTCAGCTGTCGCTATTATTGAAGGCGGACAGCCAAAAATTATCGAAAACATTGAAGGTGCTCGCACGACACCGTCTATTGTTGCGCAAGGCAAGAATGGAGATATTCTTGTTGGCTTGCTTGCAAAACGTCAGGCTATTACTAATCCGCAAAATACTATTTACGGTATTAAGCGCTTCATGGGACATAAATATGATGACCCCGGCATGGATAAAGTTATCAGTACTTCACCATTCAAGGTTTCAAAAGGACCTGATGGAGGCGTGCTTGTAAAGCTTGGTGACAAGGATTATCGTCCAGAAGAAGTCTCAGCAATGATTTTGCAAAAAATCAAAGCAGACGTAGAGGCGAAGCTTGGTGAAAAAATTACTGAAGCCATTATCACTGTGCCTGCATATTTCGACGATGCGCAGCGCAAGGCGACAAAAGATGCCGGAGCGATTGCTGGTCTCGATGTGAAGCGTATCATCAATGAACCAACTGCTGCTGCGCTTGCATACGGTCTCAATACTAAGAAAGATGAAAAGATCGTCATCTTCGACTTGGGTGGTGGTACATTTGACGTGTCTGTACTCGAAGTGTCAGACGATGTCATTGAAGTGAAATCTACTGACGGTGACTCAATGATGGGCGGTCGTGATATCGACCTTAAGATTATGAATTGGATTGCTGGTGAATTTAAGAAGCAGTCAGGTATTGATGTTATGGGAGATCCGCTCGCACTGCAGCGTCTCGACGAAGCAGCAGAAAAAGCTAAGATCGAACTTTCTACTACTCTTGAAACTGAAATCAATATTCCATTCATCACTTCTACCGAAGCTGGTCCTCAGCACTTGCTCTTGAAGATGTCTCGTGCTCAGCTCGAAAGTTTGGCTGATGAATATGTCACTCGCTCTATCGATATTACAAAGCGCGCATTGGATGCTTCAGGATTTAAGATCGCTGATATCAATGAAGTGATTCTTGTTGGCGGACAGACCCGCATGCCAAAAATCGTTGAAGAAGTGAAGAAATATTTCGGCAAAGAGCCAAACCTTTCAATCAATCCTGACGAAGTTGTAGCGCTTGGTGCAGCAGTGCAAGCTGGAGTATTGCAAGGCGACGTGAAGGACGTCCTTCTCTTGGATGTTATCCCACTCTCTCTTGGTATTGAAACTATGGGGAACGTTGCAACAAAGCTTGTTGAACGCAACACCACTATTCCGTCATCTCGCTCACAAGTATTCTCAACAGCATCAGACAATCAAACATCTGTTGATATTCATATCGTGCAAGGCGAGCGTCCTATGGCTGCTGACAATAAGTCGCTTGGACGATTTGTGCTCGAAGGTATTCCACCAGCACCACGCGGCATGCCTCAAATTGAAGTGACATTCGATGTTGATGCCAACGGTATCTTGAATGTGAAAGCAAAGGACAAAGCGTCCGGCAAAGAGCAGTCTATCCGCATTGAAGCATCATCAGGCCTTACCCCTGATGATATCGAGCGCATGAAGAAAGATGCAGAACTTCACGCCAAAGAAGATGAAGAAAAGAAAGCGTTAGCAGATGTGAAGAACACTGCTGATATGACGATCTTCACAGCAGAGAAGTCATTGCAAGATAATGCAAACATTCCTGAAGATATTAAGACTTCAGTGAATGCAAAGATCGCTGAACTTCGCGGAGTGAAGGATGGATCTGACAAGGCATCTATTGAAACAAAAATTCACGAACTTTCTACAGAAATGCAGAAGATTGGTGAGTTCATGAATAAGCAGAATGCAGAACAAACCCAACCTGAAGGAGGAGCTCCAGAAGGTGAGGCAAAAGACGCTCAAGCGGAAGAAACAGCACAGTAGTAACCGTTAGTTCCCATAGGTCTTTCCTATGGAGCTCCATAGGAAAG
>DATJJU010000012.1:0-59075 GCA_035491955.1 Minisyncoccota bacterium
GTTTTGCACCACTCAACTGGAAGACTAGCCCTCCAATAGTAAAAGCCGTGTCGAGCGACACGGCTTTTTATATCTACAACAGCCTCCTTATAGATATTGTAAAAATACAAACAAAAATTTAACAACATTTCTATGATTACTACCGATTCTTTGCCGGAGTAAGTCATTATATGTCATATATCTCAAGCAAAGAACAACGGCTTTTGACACTATATGTCTTTTCCTTTCTTTGTCAAAATGAGTACACTACAGTAATGGTAGCAAGAATAGCATTTATCCTTTCAGCAATTTTTCTTCAAGAATGGGTGTTGCTAAACGCATTGCTTTTAGCGGCGCATGAAGGAGTGTATTCAGCCCCGCTTATTTTCACATTATTCGCTCTGGCCTCTGCTGTTGATATTATTATTGGTTTTTATGTGGGGAAATTTTTAAAAAGAAAAACCTCTCACACCAAGCTAGGGAAGTATGTTGAAAAAAAGTCCGCACGATTTTCTCAGTCAGTGAACAGCCCTCGTCGCTGGCTAGTATTTCTCATTTTAGGAAACTTCAGCTTCTGCTATGTGAATGCCGCAGTCATGGGGTATCTTGAATTGCCGTTCTGGGAAAGCTTCGCTTATAACTTCTTCGGTAATATCGTCGCTATTACCATTGCCTGGTATGCAGTCATCTCAATCAGCTCTCTATTCAAAAATGCGTACATTGCCGGAGGCGTTATTATTGCAATCAGTGTCCTCGTACTCTTCTTGCTCCGAAGAGTAAATGTAGAACGACTTTAAAAAATGAAAGCCCCGCGGAGAGCGGGGACTTTTGCATGGATGGTTATGTACCATGCCCGGTAAAATTCTCTTAATGATAACAGCACCAAATTTAAAAACAACTACCACCGGAAGAATGCCGATGTTATATTAATTGACTAAATTGGTAAAAGAACAAACGATAACCGCTTTGTACTATATTTATACACTCACTAATGTCAAGATATTGTTTCGTGCTAAAATCACACTATGAAAACAGAAACCACTCTTTTTATTCTTTGCGGAGAGGCATTTGCAGGGAAGTCTACAATGTCCAAAAAGCTAGCCGAAAAATATAACCTTAAAATAGTTGGCCGTGACGCGGTGTATTTCTCTCTGAAAGAAACACTGGCACTTGATGAAACTCCAGAAGAAGATGATGAAGAGTTGTGGAGCCATCTGTGGCCTGTTGCTGTTCAGGGTGCGAAGAACCAATTATTTCTCGGAAACTCTGTAGTGTTTGATGATAATTGTTTATATAAGAAGCAGAGAGAAGAGTTGTATGTTCTGGCAGAAAAATTGAATGCAAAAAAGATATTGATCTATCTTGATATTCCTACAGAGACACTACGACAGAGAAAAGAAGAGAATAAAAAGAATCCTACTCGTCACGATGTTCCATCTGCATGGCTTGATGAAGACCATGAAATCTTTGAAAGACCCACCCAAGATGAACAACCACTTGTCTTTGATGGCCAAACTGAAATAGAGGAATGGATTAAGAGGTTTGAGTAAATAATAAAAGCCGCACCCGTAGGGTGCGGCTTTTATTATTTGTGGAGATGGGGATATTGAAATCCCGTGTATATAGAGTGAGGAAGCAAATCTACATGCGTAGTAGTGCTTTGATGTTAAGGAATAATCTCGAAGCAATACGAAACAATTATTCCCGAACCTCTACTTATTTGGTGCAGTAGGGAGGTATCTACTGCTGCCTATCCTGATGCATGTTGCCGCGAACACTCTATCAGAAATCAAGTGTGCGACACCTAGTCGGCGTAAATTACGCGAAGCTAGGAACCGCGCCTGCCATAAAAGGAGACGCGACCTTAGATGAACTGTTTGCAGTTATCTGTTGAACGGCTGTTGACGGTGATCACGTTCATACCCGGTATGCATGCAGCCTCGAAGCTCTATATATCGATGCGTGCATCCCCAAATTTCGCTCTGAACGAAATTTGTCCTGGGAGCTTTCTTTACCGTTAGGTGAAGGAATTTCCCAGGGCAGATTTTGCACGATCCATATCGCGCTTATCCGCTTTCTCTTTCAAAGTATTCCGCTTATCGGCCTTGTTCTTGCCTTTAACGATGGCAATGCTGAGCTTGATAAGTGGGCCTTTAGTATGCAATGACAAAGGGATGATCGTCAAGCCTTTGGTTTTGATGACCTTGCTGAGCTCAAGGAGCTGTTTCTTGTGCACAAGCAATTTTCTAGTGCGATATTGGTCATACCCCGAAGAGGTGTTCTTCTCCTGCCAGGCTGGAATTTGTGCTCCCAAGAGAACAAGATCGCCATTCAATATGGTGACATGGCTGCCGCTCAAGCTGCCATGACCAGCCCGTACAGACTTCACTTCCGTACCGAGCAATTGGATGCCAGCCTCTATAGTATCCTCTATTTTGTAGTCCAGATTGGCCTTTCTATTGTGGAGATATTCCATACAGGCTTATTCTAACAATAATTTACATTTTGTGTATAATGCACAGTATGCCGAAAAAAGAACCAGAAAAACCAGAGGCACCAAAGAAGCGATCTCTTTCTTCCTATATTTTCTCAACTTTGCTCCTCTTCGCTATTATTGTTGTCCTTTATTCACTGCTCTCAGGGGTAGGATCTGACAAAACACCGACTGTTACACTTTCAGAAGTGGCGCGCCTCACCCAAGCGGGGCAGGTGAAGTCTATCGTCGTTGATGATCAAGATCTTACTGTTACAAAAACAGATGGCAGTGTTGTTGATTCCAAAAAAGAATCGTCTACCTCGCTTGTCCAAACACTGTCTTCATACGGAGTAGACGCTACGCATCTTGATGCAGTAGATATCAGCGTCTCTACGCAGTCAGGCTTTCTCTACTTCCTTATCACGATTTCTCCATTTGTTCTGCCAATTCTTGTTGCAGCATTATTCTTGTGGTTGCTGAGTCGCCAGGCCAAAGGCGCAGGCATGCAGGCATTTACATTCGGCCAATCAAAAGCCCGCGTGACTGATCCTAATGATAAGAACAACCGTGTGACATTCAAAGATGTGGCAGGCGCTCGCGAAGCCAAAGAAGAGTTGAAAGAAATCGTAGACTTTTTGAAAAACCCAAAAAAGTTTTTGGATATTGGTGCGCGCATACCAAAAGGTGTGTTGTTGGCTGGTGCTCCGGGTACGGGTAAAACATTGCTGGCTCGCGCAGTAGCAGGGGAGGCCGGCGTGCCATTCTTCCATTTGTCCGGTTCTGAATTCGTAGAAATGTTTGTGGGTGTTGGTGCATCTCGCGTGCGCGACCTTTTCAAAATGGCTAAGCGTACAGCGCCGGCTATTATTTTCATCGATGAAATAGATGCAGTAGGACGCGTGCGTGGCGGTGGTTATGGCGGAGGTAACGATGAACGCGAGCAGACATTGAACCAGATCTTGGTGGAAATGGACGGCTTCGAACCAAATGACAAAGTGATCGTCATGGCTGCTACGAACCGTAGCGATGTCTTAGATCCTGCCTTGCTTCGCCCGGGCCGCTTTGACCGTCGCGTCATGCTTGATCTGCCAGATCGTCGTGATCGTGAAGATATTTTGAACGTGCACGCCGACAAGAAACCGTTTGGAGAAGATGTGAATTTGAAAGTAATCGCAGAGCGCACCCCCGGCTTCTCAGGTGCAGACCTTTTCTCTCTTATGAACGAAGGAGCGATTCTTGCAGCAAGAGAAAATAGAAAAAAGATTTCTCAGTTTGATCTCGTACGCTCAATTGAAAAGGTCATGATTGGCCCAGAGCGCAAAAGCTATTTGCTTAATAAAAAAGAGAAGCGCATCACTGCCTATCATGAAGCAGCACATGCTCTTGTGGCATCAGTTCTTCCTAATGCTGATCCTGTGCACAAGATCACTATTATTTCTCGTGGTAATGCTCTTGGATATACCATGAAGATTTCTCTTGAAGAGCGCAAGCTTACTAGCAAGCAAGAATTTCTTGATGATCTTGCAATGTCGCTCGCAGGCTATGCAGTAGAGGATATGATGTTTGGCGGAGTAAGTACTGGACCTTCTGGTGACTTGCAGCAGGGTACTGCTATTGCTCGAGCAATGGTGACCCGTTGGGGTATGAGCGATGCTATTGGTCCTCTCGCGCTTGAAGCAGAGGCAGGACGTCCGATACCCGGCCAGTCTGGCGACGGAAAGGAATATTCAGATGAAACAAGTGCACTAGTAGACAAAGAAGTACAGCGCATCATGACTGAAGCGCTTGAGCGCGCTCGCGAAGTGCTCACTACTCATAAAAATGTCTTGGATGTTATCGCTAATAAATTGATCGAAGTAGAGACTCTTGAACAGCCTGAATACGAAGCTATCCTCTCTGCTCATGGTATTGCATTGAAGAAGCTTGAGGCGTAGACTGAAGAAAACAAAAAACCTTAAACGTCATGAAAATCGTACGCTTTCTGTTGTGTATGGCGGTAACCGTTGTTATTGCTTGCACGTTCGCCTCTGCTCAGTCCAAAAAGGATGACCAAACCATGGCTACGACAGTAGCTAAAAAGAAAAAAGAATTGCCAAAGATTTTGCGAACAGACTCGATCAAACCCTGTTTACCGGTCACTCAAAAAGCCCTTGGTGTTAATTTCAAAACAGAAAGTGCTCGAAGACAGATGGTGCCGTACACGTTTAAAAACGAGAGCATCATGACTATAGTCAAGCAAAGCATACCTCGCTTCGATGAATTTTCCGGGGTTACATTCGGTCAATTCTGCGTGAATCCTCCTTTGAATGTAGGGTACGTGTTTAACAAATATCAATAAGGTTTATAAAAAAATATAAAAAGCCCTCAGCATATTGAGGGCTTTTTTATTATGCAGCAGAAGCTTTGTCTTGTCCGATTTTTTCGAGATGGCCTTCTGCCATTTCGAGCATCTCGTAGTGATAGTTAATGCCTTCTTCGGTCAGTGTTGCCAGAGCGTCGTTGTCGAGAGCTTGTGATGAACCCTGCATCAATGCATAGTGCACGATTGCTGCACCTTCAAAGAATCCGCTCCACTCCATGAGCTCAGTAGCGTTGTCCCATTGGTCTGCCACATAGAGATCGCGCATCTTCTTTAGCTTCTCTTCTGTTGCAGCTGCCTTGGTATTAGTGATATCAATCACGCCGCCTTCGGTAGCGATTTGTACGATGCTATCGCCGTGCATGCGATCTCTTTCTTCAATATCCTTTACCTTTTCTTCTCCTAATATTTCTACCAGCGCTGCACGACCTTTTTCGTAGGTATCAATACCAACACGATTAAACGCCAATATCTCTCCTAATTTTTTACCAACAAATTCATTCATCATATAGCTATACGGTAACGGAAATTGTTTTTTTACACAAGTCGGGCTAGAATCAGGGGGTTACCATGGGAGTATAGCTCAGTTGGTAGAGCGCCGAGCTTATACCTCGGTGGTCGATGGTTCGAGTCCATCTACTCCCACCTGTTTGTATTTCATATACAAATAAAGTATAAATCGTTATAATTCAGCAATAAACTGAATATGAAGAACATAATTACTCAGTTAGGGATAGGAATTTTGGTTTCAATTGCAGGAACTTTTGCTTCTTTATCTATAGCATCACTTTATAATAAACAAGATGTTACTTGGAATACAGACCGTTGTGTTTACAGCGATACTTTAGTTGCCGATTGCTATTATTATAAAGTCCCTGGTTATTCAATTGGTCAGATTTATATTTTAAATTCAGGTTCAACTATAGCAAAAAATGTTAGGGTTATTCTAAACGATAATATCCCTCCAGAAAATGTTATGGTCATTGATACCCCAGCTACTATTAAAATTGAAAATAGTAAGACAGTGATTACTGCAGAAAGTTTACAACCTGACGGAGGTGATTTAGATATCGCTTTTAAAACAGTTACAGATTCAGATACATATGGTATATATAATCTTTCTACAGACTCAGGTCCAATCTCACCTTTCGATGCGAGCGGTCCATGGTGGCAGTTTTCAACAGCTAGAAAAATCTTTGTTCTAACAGTCAGTATCTGTTCACTTCTAATAGGCTTCTTTATCGCTAGGCGAGGTTTAAACAGAGAAGTTTAACTATTTATTTCGTATGTCTCCGGAAGATTATTTCAAACAATCACAAGAGTCTGGTCAATCGTTTTTTGCAAGATGGTCCATTCTTTCTGGGGGCACATTGACCTTACTTATCGCGTTTCTTGAATCATTAAATGGTAATATAACTCATATTTTATTACTCCGCTTTATAGAAATATTTTTAATTATTTCCCTCATCACCTCCTCACTCCACTCGTGGCTTGTAAGTAGGATAGCTTTTTATAACTCTTCTCAATCTAATCGAACCAGACATGTAATATACTCAAAACTACAGACAGTTAATCACCGTGTTGCCATTATTTTCTACATCATTGCGATAGTTCTTCTTTTTATTTTTATAAATGCAAATTTAATAAAATAGAAACGGGGGATAAAGAACTTCTCGGAATAGGTCAGGAAGTCTATAATTCTATATGGTTGTCGTGACCAAATAATACGCGATGATCATATGCATATGAATACACAAAAAGCAGCGAAATGGTTTGGTTGGGTCATCCTCTTGGTTGGTATCCTTGGTTTTATTCCAGGGGTCGTGACTTCATCAGGACTCCTCCTTGGTATCTTCCAAGTTGATCCAATGCACAACCTTGTACATATTCTTACCGGTTTGATCGCATTGTTCTGCATGGGCAGCTTCGGTGCATCAAAGACATTTTTCAAAATATTCGGTATCGTCTACGCTCTCGTTACTATCCTTGGCTTCGTTGGCCATGGCATGGTGCTCGGCATGATGATGAATATGGCGGACAATCTTTTGCACGTTGTTATTACAATCTTCGCTCTCTACTACGGTTTCCGTGGCGAAGGCGCATCAATGTAATAAACTATTGTCGCAAATATAAAAACACCCACTTTGGTGGGTGTTTTTATATTATTGTTCCAAACACTAAAGGATATTCGAACTTTTCTCATCAGCGGGTAATACATTAAACTCCTTGTATTTCTCACAAAGAATCTTCGCTTGTTCGGGAGAGATTGCTTTCACATACTGTACGTTATCTCCATAAGAAGAGGGAACATCCCACAGGTCATGTTTAATGAGTGGTCCCCATGCCCATTTGGAAATAACCTTTCCGTTATCAAGCGTTCCTATATGTGTAATCATTTTTGGATAATTTTTCATATCTTTATACAGTACCCAATCACCATTCTGTGGCTCGTCAGTAAGATGAAGTTCTCCTAGGTCTATAAGTTTCTGAAAGAATGCATCATAAATAAATCCTTTGGTTTCTTTGAGAAGCTCTTTGTCATTATGTAGTCCCAAAGCATAGATAAAACAATTATAGTTTTCATCGTACGGAAGGGGATTTGCCAACACCTCTAATTCTTTGGGCAGTAACGGAAGTGTGTTCTTGATAAAAAGTTCTGGTTTCCACCAGTTATTACCTTCGTCGGTCAGGATAATTTTATCGAGCATTTCTCGGTCTATCATGAAAGAAGTATAGCAGGGTTTCACTACTTCGAACGTTAGAGGGTGTTCGAACTCAATTGACAAAAGTGGTGAAAATCGTAGTATGAGAAAAAACTTAAAAAGATGATCATAAAAACCGAAACCCCCGATGCTTTAGCTTTAATTATGGAGTTAGAGATTACTAGAGCAGACATGGATTATGACTTTGAATATCTGCGACAAAGAAATAATAGAGGTATTACAGAAAAAAATGTTGCCCGTCAAAAGGACTTCACACCTAGATGGAACTTATGTGAATCAACAGTAGACATACATGCTGAGTATATGCTTAAGTCTGATCTAGGAAACTTCTATTGCCGTTGCGATCTCCCTCATATTTCAGCTCTTCTTAAAAAATATGAAAGTGAATTCTTGAAGAGTGAACAAAGCGTGTATTTTTTAACTTCCTACTGGGGATGGTTTGGGGGAGGAGGTTTTCTTTATCCCGTACCAGAATGGACGGAACTACCGGGTTGGTATAAAT
This sequence comes from Minisyncoccota bacterium, assembly GCA_035491955.1. Taxonomy (GTDB): domain Bacteria; phylum Patescibacteriota; class Minisyncoccia; order Phycocordibacterales; family UBA9973; genus UBA4124. Next base: position 8,040 of record DATJJU010000012.1, read on the forward strand.
TTAACAAGAATGGATTTTCCCCTGGTTGTGGATTTGACTCACGAGAAGAGATACATAAAGGCCGGCGATTTATCTTTCCAAGACCATACGGAACATAAAGATCTTATATAGGTCTGCACTTGAAAAAGTGCAGACCTTTTTATTCAAAATGCATCTTCTCGTATTTTTTTATACGACTGTTCAACACCGTGTGTTTAACAAGAAGAGGATCTTCGGTGATGAGGGTGATGGCGGCTTGGCGAGCGGCTTCGACGAGTTTGAGGTTGCGGAGGGCTTCCATACCGATGTCGGATACGCCCCATTGATCGGTACCTGTCAGTTCGCCAGAGCCGCGAAGCTGTAGATCGTATTCTGCCAGTTCAAAACCATTTTTGGCACTCGTGAAGAGTTTCATGCGCTCTTGCGTGCGTTCTGATTTTGCATCTGCAAAGAGGTAACAGTATGGCTGATGTGATGAGCGTTGCACGCGTCCGCGCAGCTGATGAAGTTGTGAGAGGCCAAATCGTTCCGCTCCTTCAATAATGATAGCGGTCGCATTGGGCACATTCACACCAACTTCCACTACCGAAGTCGCTACTAGAATATCTATTTCATGATTAACGAATTCTTCCATAGCTTCCTCTTTCTTTTCTTTTGTCATTTTGCTGTGCAGTATGCCAACGCGAAATTCTGGAAAAACTTTTTCTTGCAGACGTTTTGCTTCTGTTACGACATTTTTCATTTGCAGTGCTCGTGCCGTATCTTTATCTGATTCATTAATGCGTGGACAGATAACATAGGCTTGTCGTCCCTGTTGAAGAATCGTGCGAATGTTTTCATAGACTTCCTCTCGCTTATCAGGCATGACTAATACTGTATCTACTTGTTTGCGTCCTGCAGGGAGCTGATCAAGCAGAGAGATATCCAGGTCTCCATAAATAGTAAGAGCCAGTGTGCGGGGAATTGGTGTAGCAGTCATAGAAAGAAGGTGAGGGAAATGGCTATCTTTTTTAGCCAAGCCTTTGCGCTGGTTTAAGCCGAAGCGATGCTGTTCATCAATGATAGCGAGAGCGAGATGTTTAAATGTCAGACTCTTTTGAATAAGAGCATGTGTACCGATCACGATCGGTATCTCGCCATTGGCAATCCATTTTGAAAGCTGTGCACGAGAAATGTTTGTCCAGTTATCTTTGTTTGATGCAACTTTACTTGGAAATTTTTTACAGCCACTACCGGTAATGAGAGCGATAGAAATGCCAGTATGACGAAAGAGATCAATAAAGCTTTCGAAATGCTGTGTCGCTAAAATTTCCGTTGGTGCCATATAGGCTACTTGCAGGCTACCGAATGTTTGTTTCTTTTCCACGCCCGGTCTATTCATAACGGTAGCGTATGCAGCTACTGCCGCTACAGCGGTCTTACCACTGCCAACATCTCCTTCAAGGAGACGTGACATCGGCACATCCTTTGTCATGTCTTGCAAAATATGATCAATACTTTTCTTCTGCGCATCAGTCAGAGGGAAGCCGAGGCGAGAAATGAAATCATTAGTATCAACATCTTGGATGGAGTAAGCAATCTGCTCTTTTATTTCCAATCGTTCTTTTTGTCTGGCAAGATTGATAGAAAATATTTCATCAAAAGCAAAACGCTTGCGAGCGACAATAGCGTCGTCTTTGGTCTTTGGTCCATGAACCCAAATCAATGCAGTCTTTAGTGACGGCAAAGAGTATTGCTCAAGAACACTAGCAGGCAAATGGTCTGGCATGTTTTCGATCAATGATAATGCACGAGAAACAGCATGATGAATCCACAAACTTGAAACACCTTTTGTTTCTGGATAGACCGGTGTCAGTGTGGCATGTTCATCACTGCCGAAAAGAGAGTCGTGGCTATCAATAGGCAAGGCCTTCTCTTCGCGAGTGCTAGGATTAACCATAGCGAGCTTGTCTTTGTATACGCTGACTTTACCAGTGAGCTCTATGGTATTACCGACGTGCAGCATATTGGCGAGATAGGGCTGGTTAAACCAAACGACGGGTAGGGTGCCGCTGACATCTTCAATGATGGCTTCACTCATAGCAGTCTTCGTCTTCCATGATTTCTTGGCGGAGATTTTTTTGATTGTGCCGCGAACGGTGACAGTTGCGCCTTCGGCAAGACCTTGTATGGAAACATACTGGCTTTCGTCGGCGTAGCGACTAGGGAAATGGTAAAGCAGATCTTCGACTGTGTGTATGCCTAATTTCTTAAGGCCTATCTTTATGTCTTCCTTGAGTCGGATGAGCTGGTCAATCGGAGAGGAGAGGGTGAGCATGGAGGAATTATACTATACAAATTTAAAGGTATAATTCCTCCTCACTTCGAAGTAGTAATTATCGTCTTCCTGCGGAACTCGCTCAAACGCTCAAACAGTCCTCGGTGCGACAATAATTACTACTCCTCGTTTCGAGGAATTATTCATATTTCTTCTAAAACAAAAACCCTCTGGCATGCCAGAGGGTTTTTGTTTTAGAATCTTTTAGGTCCGCGATTGAATCCACCGCGATTACCTTCACCTTCCGCCTTTGGGCGAGCGATGTCACAGAAGATCTGACGACCGTCGAGCTCAGTATTATTGAGCTTATCAACAGCTGCCTGCGCTTCTGCGTCAGTAGCAAATTCCACAAAGCCAAAACCTTTGCTTCGGCCTGTTTCTTTGTTCATGATAACGTTTGCACTGGTCACTGTACCGCACTGTGCAAAGTATGCTGCTAATCCTTGGTTGTCGGTGTTGAAAGACAAACTACCGACGAAAACTTTATTATTCATTATATATGTTACTTACTATTATCTATGCAACGCGCGCTTTTCGATTAGAGCACATTACAACAGACCAACTATAGCACACATTCCTCAAAAACCTATTAATATTCAATAAAGGTTTTATGAGTTTGAAACAGATGCTTTCGGTAGGAAGTAGAAGAGAGGGGGGATAAGAAGAAGGCTATACGTTAACGGAATAGAGATAATCGGAGTAAATATGGCCAAGAAGTAGAGAATTGGCCCTACCACGCTGCGGCCCATGGGAATATGGCGTTGCCCCTCCATTTTGTGGATGCAATAGCGCAAGATACTGAAGCTGATTGCTGCCCCAAAGAAGACAAAGGCATACATGCTAACGGACAGAAGAGAGCCAATGCTTGCGCTGAGTGTCTGAGTGACAAATGGCACGAGTGTGACAAAGAGAAGAAAGAGGATATTAAGCCAAAGAATGCGGCGTTTGGTAATACGGGAGATATTTTGACTGAGCTGCTGATGGTTGACCCAGAATATTGCAATAGCGATAAAACTAAGGACAAATGTCAGAATACTAGGAATAATAGGAATTAATTCTTGAAATGATGTTCTATATGAGGCAATAGTAAGAACAGGAACACGTAATCCTAATGCCAGAAGGGTCATGCCGATAGCAAAGACACCGTCGCTGAAGGATTCGAAACGGATTTTATTAGTAGCTTGCATAAAGAAAGTATAGCAAAAAATGCACCCTTTGGCTTTTTTGATACGTATGGTCTAACAGGGATGCCTGTAAGAATAGGCGCTCTGAATCGTACTATATAGTACAAGCTGCATGTCAGATCTGCTTGTACTGAATTATCAATATAATATTGAAATATATGAACAAGAAAGTATTTATTCCTACATTGGCGCTTGTCACCGCCTTGTCACTCGTAGGATTCTCAACGAAAGCATCAGCTGAATCAATTTGGCAACATCTTGGTATTGGCGTTAAAGCCGGTTCTGTAGAGGTTGAAGGTAACGAAGATATGCACGGAGATTTCCGTGGTGGTCCTGATATGGAGGGTCACGGTGTCGTCGGTACTGTTACTGCTATCAATGGCAGTACTATCACTATTCAAGCTAAGGCTCATGGTGAAGGGAATGGTAGCACCAATCCTAAGAGTAATAGCATGACAACGTTTACGGTGAATGCTGGCAGCGCTGCTGTTATGAAGAATGGCGCAACTGGTTCACTTTCATCTATTATTGTTGGCGATACCATCGTAGTACAAGGTACAGTAAGCGGTTCAACTGTTACTGCAACCAAGATCAATGATGGTGTTATTCCTCGCATGATGGGCGGAGTGTTCGGCACTGTTACTGCAGTAAATGGCAACATTGTTACGGTTCAGAGTAAAACATACACAAAGGGTAGCACTACTTCTACCAGCACTACCTACACAGTAGATGCAACAAATGCAAAAGTAATGAAGAGTAACGCTGCAAGTACTGTCTCAGCAATCGCAGTAGGCGATACTGTTATGGTACAAGGTACTGTAAATGGTACAGCTGTGACCGCTACTCGCATTGATGACGGCGTCATGATGAAGGGCGGTACTCCTCGTGGCAACACTCAGTCACCACAAGGCAACGGCCAGCCAGTCATTGGCGGCAAGGTTACTGCAGTGAATGGCAACATTGTTACCATTACAAACAGCAGCAATGTTTCTTACACTATTGATGTAACACACGCTACTATCACTAAAGATAACAAGACTGCAAATGTTTCAAACATTGCAGTAGGCGACCAGGTGCTTGCACAAGGCACTATCAATGGCAATGCTGTTACAGCAGTAACGCTAGTAGATGGAGTAAATGCAAACATCGGCGGTGACAAAGGAGAACACAAAGGTTTCTTCGGTTCGATCGGCCGCTTCTTCTCACACCTCTTTGGTTTCTAAGCCAATAGGGAACAGAACGTAAACAAATAGGCAAATGACAAACAAGCGCGGCACCCTACGGGTGCCGCGCTTGTTTTCGTTGACTTCTTAAATAATTTCAGTAAAGTGATAAAAATTCAAAAAATAATCAAACATGGAAAATACCACTAAAACGAGTCAGCTGATTCTCATTAAGAGTGTGTCAGAGTATTTTGATGCCGACCTACAGCCTACGGAATTTATCGAGTTAAAATACATAATGGTCAAAGATCCTCGGCGCTCCGATATTCAGATGTTATTGATGGAGGAACGCAATCCTTTTATCTATCATGCCGGGGCTGCATTAAGTTATATGCACGATAATCGGTTGAACGAAATAATGATAAATGGAGGCGGAAAAGTCATGATCAATCCAAAGGAAAAGAGAATGGTGTTCTATGACAGATCCTATGCATTTGGGAGTGCTAGTTCAGATGAAGTAAAGGCCTTTGCTAAAGCCTTGTGGCCCAATTTCGAAATCATCGATAGATCTAGTTCAGACAGAAAAGAAATGGCGGTTGATGGAAAAGTATGGACCAGAGATAAGGTCACATACGAAGCAAACAACCCCTAAAAAATAAAATGCCTTGCAGTATATTTGCAAGGCATTTTTTATTACAACGTCTCTGCGTACTTCTTAAAGTTATCTAAGATTGCTTGCCAGCCGCCGCGTTGCATTTCTTCGCTGTTTTCATGCTCAGGATCAAATGTTTCCACGATCTTGTATTCATTATCACTAATCTTTTCGAAGAGAACTTCTACTTTGCGGCCATCAGGAATAGTGTACGCAATCTTCTCATGGGGTACTACTTCGGTATAAGTACCACTGAATATAAAAGAAGTGCTACCGTCCTTTGCTGCCATAGTAGTAGTAAATTCTCCTCCCACCTTCAAGTCTTGCGTGGCTGCCGGAGCCTCCCAGTCATCACTAGCAAATGCCCAATGCACGATATGCTCCGGATTATTCCAAGCATCCCAGATCTTTTCAATACTATTGGTAATGGTTGTTTCAACTGTGATTGTAGTCATAAAAGTAGTCTACCATTTTTTATTCATTACAACGTAAACATGTATGGGTTTGGACTTTAGGAACAGGTTTAGGCACATAGTTTTGTATAAAAAAATGGTATCCCGATACAATTAAAAGAAGTATTAAAAGTATTAAAATTGTGTTTCTCATAGTTTCCGAACATCTCGTTCTTGGGCGAGTTTGCGGAGGATGTGGGATTCGAACCCACGGACCCGATTAAAGGTCGACGGTTTAGTAAACCGTTGATTTCAACCACTCATCCAATCCTCCAGAATGGTGAGACCATAATAGCTCAAAAGCTATCAAAAAACAAAGTCTTCGCGCTCCCTGCGTACTGGATGGTATAGTATACATATATGAATACAACAACCAATCAAAACGACGATCATTTTGCCAAGATTATTACGCCTCTGATGAATAAGGTGCCGGAGATCACGATCTTTTTTTGGGTCATCAAGATTCTCTGTACTACTATTGGCGAAACAGCATCAGACTTTTTAAATGAGACGTTGGGACTTGGTTTAACTATTACCGGCATTGTTATGGCAGTAGTGCTGATCATTGCATTGGTGTATCAATTTCGTTCAAAGAAATATACACCGAGCAAGTATTGGCTCAGCGTGGTCTTGATTAGTGTTGTTGGTACTCTTATTACGGACAATCTTTCTGACAACCTTGGTGTGTCATTGAAAATCAGTACCGCCGTGTTTGCTGTCATCTTGGCCATCGTCTTTGCCGTTTGGTACGCCCAAGAAAAAACACTTTCTATTCACAGTATTAATACTTTCAAACGAGAAGCTTTTTATTGGCTGGCTATCCTTTTCACTTTTGCCCTCGGTACAACAGCAGGGGATTTGATCGCGGAACAATTCAATATTGGATATTTTCCATCCCTAGCAATCTTTGCTGCTGCTATCGCCATCATTTACTGGCTCTATAAACAGTTCAACCTCAATGCAACATTGGCATTTTGGGCAGCATATATTCTCACTCGGCCACTCGGTGCCTCATTGGGAGACTTTTTGACACAAGCTCGCAGCGATGGAGGGCTCGGCCTTGGTACTGTTGCTACGACTGCTATCTTCCTTGTCGCTATTATTGTGACAGTGGTCTATCTCATTAAGACAAAGAAAGACGTCATACAGACTGAACAGTAATACATAGGAAAACGGCTCCGCATAGCGGAGCCGTTTATTATTCGTATTTTGCAAAAAAGAATAACTGATGGGAAGAAAATTTCATCTTGTATGGGTTAGGCAGTTTTGCAAACCGATTATCATGAACGCCATCCTTCTGTATCTTAAAGAGACATGGTTCGGTATCAGGCTTCATAGGTTCCACTGCAATATATATGACAGTGCCGACAGGGTAGTCTTGTAAAAACATCGGAGTAGATTTCACAACTTCTGGCGGGCACGGGACGCATTTGTATCGCGCAGCGGAATCACAAATCTGTTTATATGACAGGTCTCCTTTGATATTGAGACTATCTCCCGACAGCTCGACAATGGAGCCTTGTTTAGTTGTCTGTTTAGCTACTTCTGCAGCCGACATCCTCTTCGAAAGAGTGTCTGGTACAACTTGTTTTTTGTCAGAAATTTTTACAGGGCGGTCGGCGAAGTGTATACCCAATACACTCATTGCCAAAAGGAATAGGGTTACTTTCATGTGCTGCGTTATTTAGTTGTATGGTGCAATTAAATAAAGAAAAAGTCAATTATTATTCAGGAAGGGTATCGAGGGCGTGCTCGCGGCGATGAAGGAAGACGTTTCGGAAATAAATAGCGAAGCTCAGGAAGGATGCCAGGATAAATACTACGTCATGAATATGAAAAGAGTAGATCAGAATCATGGCGGTGCCGAGGATAGACAGCCACCAGAATGAAAGGGGAACAACTACTTTTTTCTGTTTCTCAGAATGAATAAGCTGTACGATGAAGCGAAAGAAAAAAACCGCTTGAGAGAGCAGGCCAAATATCACCCAGGGATCGGTCAGGACTTTGATAGTTTTTTGAATGAGAGTATGGATCATGCCAAGTAATTCTATAGGGGGGAGATTTTTCGAACAATAAATAATGCTCTGCCGTTTGTCGCGATGACAACATCAACGAACCCTAGTATACCCCATATGAAGCGACTCCAGTTATATTTTGTTTCTCCGAATGCACGCTTGCGGTGATTAACATTTATCTCAGCGATCTTGTGGTGACCATTGGCAGCAGCCAGTACTGGGATATATCGGTGCAATTGGTTTCTTAGTGTAAATTTTTTCAACACATCAGCGCGATACGATTTGAATCCGCAGTTATGATCATGCAAGTGTACACCGCTCATGAAAGAGGTGAAGGCATTATAAATTTTGGAAGTGTTATTTTTGATGAAAGAGTCCAAGCGATGAAACTTCCTGCCTGATACAAGATCGTATCCTTCATTGATTTTGGCGATGAAGCGAGGAATTTCTCTAGGATCATCTTGCAGGTCAGCATCCATAGTGATGACAATGCTGCCGCGAGCGAGATTGAAGCCGGCTTGCAGGGCAGAAGCCTTACCTCTGTTCTGGGGGAAGGTGATGAGCGTGCACATGCCGCGCAATACCTCTGACGTATTGTCTGAGCTGCCATCATCAACAACAATGATCTCAGTATTATGAAGGTGATGCTCCTTGAGGGTGGATTGTATCTCCGGTACCAATACGCGAAGGTTCTCGGCTTCGTTGTAGGCAGGAATAATAATAGAGATGGGTTCAGACATAAATAATACGTTCTATCGTACCATAAGTAGTACGTTTCAAAAGGCTGTCATGGTGCAACAAATGCTGATTTTTATGCGTATTTACAGTTATAAGGCTTTATTGTAAGATGCCGATATATGAAGAAATTTGGTTTTAAATCACTTTTGGCAACGGTGGGGGGCGTGCTTGTAGCGGTGCTATTTACCGTGCAGGCGTCTGCTATGATCCCGACATTGTCCTTATCAAATAACGGTTTTGGCACGATGCAGGTCAGTGTGTATGGCGATGCTAATGCACCGATCATTTTGGACTACTACTCAGGCGGACAGCTTCTCGGGGCAGGTATCATTGGCTACACCAACTACAGTGGCTACTATTCAGGCACCCTTAACCAGAGTACTTACTACAGTATTCCAAATGGCGCACAGGTCTTGATCTACGTGAATGGTCAGCAGTCAAACACTGTTACCTGGCAGGGTAATGGCTCTTCTTACAACAATGGCTATCCGTATAACAACTACGGCACCATGACATTCAGTCAGAGCAATGTAAATCTTACTGTTGGTCAGTCTCAAACTATTTACATCAATGGCACATACAACAATGGCTACAGCAATCAGTATTATGTGTCATCAAACCTTTCAAACGGTGTAGTGAGCGCGACATTGAGCGGTAATGCATTGACCTTGTACGGACAGAATAATGGTTCAGCCAATATCACTGTCTGCTCAGGTACAGGCAACTACTACAATTCAAACAGTGGCTGCGGCACTGTGTATGTAACAGTAAGTGGATACAACTACAACAATAACTATTACAATCAGTACCCATACAACTACTACAATAATTACAACTATAACTACGGATACAACACTCTTAGTGTAAGCAATAACAATGTGCAGGTTACCACTGGCAACAGTGCCACAGTAACTGTCTACGGTAATAGCAACAATTATTACAATGGCTACTATAACAATGGTAATTACTACATCTCAAATACTGGCTCAGGCATTGCCTATGCAACCATAAACGGCAGTACTGTCACGATCTACGGCCAGTCAGCTGGTACCAGCACTATCACTGTCTGTCAGACAGGCGGCGGATGCGCAACCATTAATGTGACTGTTACATCTCCATACATCTACAATGGAGGATACAACTATCCGTACAACAATGGCAATTGGTACTGGAGCCCAACCTATAATTGCTGGATGCAGCGATAGGGAATAACAGTGAAGTTATAAAAACTGAGCTGTAAGAACGAATCAGAAGCACTGAATTCAGGATTAGATAGAAAAGCAAAAGGGCCGACACACGAAGTGTGTCGGTCCTTTTGCTTTTCATATTTTGTAATGGTATCTTTATAGAAATACATAAGGTTGTTTTACCAAAATCCTTACCGTCATGAAAAGAATATTTTCCAGGGAAGGGGAACTGTATGTTGCCTCCCTTGTTCCGCTCATCGTGTTATTTGTGTTTCTTCAAAAAGGTTGGTTCGAACTCATTCTTCATGAAGACCCGCTTACCTTTTTGAGAACAGTACTGTTTGTCTACTGTTGCTCAATGTTTTACAAATGCCTGATGAAATCCATCAAAACCGCTATCGGCAGAGATGGCTCTCGTTACATCGTTGTAACATTGCGCGATATTCTTATTCTTGGCGTAGTTCTCTCATTTTGCCTGTCGTGGTTTTTCCAAAACGACAGAGTGTTATCATGGCTCGTTGCAGCCACCCTTGGCCCTTATCTCGCATACTCTACCCTGAGATGCCGATACGTGCTCGGTTCTGCACAGTAATGAAAAAGAGGCCTAAGGGCCTTTTTTACTTTTCAAACTTTTTCTCAACTTGCTCTGCAACCCATTTCCCAAATGTATCTAAAAAACCAGCGAGCTTGTTCACATCATCGGTCGGATTAATAGCGAGCTCAAGCGCCATTTTCATATTTTCTTCCTGTTCAGGATAATACTTTGAAAAGACTTCATAAGAAGGGTACAGATCTCGTGTGAAGGCTTGCTCTTTATCCATTACCAAAACGAATCCGGCGCGGATTATTCTTTTCATAACCCAGCGACACCACATCTTAATGTCTTCACTGTCTGGATTATTTACTGTTTTTTCCTTTGCTCTTTGAATAATGTTTTCAAGGTTGCGATGAAAATGACTGGCTGTTTCTAAATCAGCACGGAAAGGAGGAATCTTCTCAGCGAGATCTTCACCGTAAATGCAGGCACTCTGTGTCTTGATGGTAAAACGATCGCCAAAAAACTCATCTTCATCAAAAACTTCATCGTAAGAAATGAAACCCATTTCGATACCGGTTGAGAAAGCGTATTTTTGTTCAAGTTCTTTTTGAACGCTATCTACCCAAGAACGATCTATCTCCTCATATTTTTTAGTAATAACAGCAAAAGTGTCTATATCGGAAATTCCCTCTATCGCTTCGCCACGAGAAACAGTACCACGAACATAAATGCTATGAATCACGTCGCCTAAATGATCAAGATACGCCTGTTTTATATCCGCAACCGCTTCTTTCCAGGGCGATTTGAGCTTATCTACACCGGACTCACTAACAATAAACCCATCTTTGTCAGTTTTGAGCAATCTGCCGATTTTGAGAATTTCAGTCATACTGGTGGAATTATACCAGCACCTACAAAAAATCTCCCAGCTATGCTACAGTAGCCCTACAATATATAATATTGGAGACGTGTCGGAGTGGTCTAACGTACCTCCTTGCTAAGGAGGCAGGCTGTAAAAGGTCTCAAGGGTTCGAATCCCTTCGTCTCCGCAGGAACTGACCATTAAATACAATTAACGTATACGAGGTAAGTATGGCATGGGATACAAAAATAGAAGATGGAATAGAAAAGGTGTACTTTATCGATGAGGAGACTAAAAAGGAGACTATTGTTTTTGATATTGATAGCAAGAATGAGTTGATAAAATTTTATCCGCGTGAAGAGAAATTTTTCCTAAAGGAAATTGTATTGAGTGGCTTCAAGGAAGTACCTGAGAATGTAATTGTATATGGAACTTTTAAGGGAGGGTTACTTTATTTTCTGAATGACCGCTTTAGTGATAAAAAAGTTTTTCACTTTGAAATTTTAAGAGATGGAAAATCTCTAATAACAAATACAAAAAATGGATTAAAAGTCTTACTAGCTTATGATGATGTGTTGAGTATGGTACAAAAACTTACGTCGATATCTTATGAAGCAAAAATAGAAAGAGGGGAGGAAGTTGATCTTAGTCTTTATAATACTTTCCCTAAATATTTTAAAAAAAGTAATGCTGAGAAATCTTCCAGAAATAAAGCTCGTAGACTATTAAGAAATCTCGATATCTCTACTATCCCTCAATTAAAAAACCAAGAGGCGCAAAAAATCGTCGATTATTTTATTGAACTTATAGAAAAAAGATCTAATAAACAAAGCTTCTTTAATTTAGCAAAACTTAAACTAGATGAAGTTTCTATTGAGAATGTTATTCTGAAATTGAAAGATTATATTGAGAATAATGCTAAGGAGTCAGAATGGACAACTTTTTTGATCGAAAATTTATTTGTTATTGATTCGAAATACATCTATGCGGTTCCTGAAATTAATTTAACTTTAGGGGGTAATCGTCGAGTAGATTTTGGACTTATAGATTCTGATGGTTACCTTGATATCTTCGAGATTAAAAGACCAAACACAAAGATTTTTGAAACACAACCTGATCACGGTAATTATTTTTGGCACGAACAAGCAGTGCAAGCCATAGTGCAGGCTGAAAAATACCTTTATTCGGCGACCAGAAAAGGATCACAGCTCGTCGAAGATCTTCAACGCGAAAGGGGTGTCGAGCTACCATTTAAAGTTATTAGACCACGAGCGTTTCTGCTTATGGGCTCTTCTTCTCAATTTAAAAATGTAAATATGGTGGATGATTTTCAAGTTTTACGCCGATCCCAAAAGAATATTGAAATTATTTTATACGATGATCTTCTTAAGAGAATACAAAATCAAAAAGGAAAAGTGTTTTTAAGCTCTCAAGAAAGTAGTTAGTGAAGATGATTGAGAATTCATTTTAGATAAAACAATGAATAAGCAAAAAAATAGGACCGAAGAAATTGTAATGAAGGTACGGGACCTCATCAACGATTCCACAATATCAAAAACAAAGATTTTTTCAAGAAAAAAGATAGGTGATTGGAGTCAGTTTTTTACAGCGTTAGATACTATTGAAGATACATGTCTTGCTATTACAGCTTTTTGTAAAGATTCGGAAATTTTACTAGAAAAGAATCCGTACCTTGTTGTATACGGAATTCTTCAAACACTTTTTGTTCAGCAAGATGCAGTCGATTTTTTAAAAATATCACTTTTTGGAAAAGATAAAGGAATTAATTGGAAAGATAAAAAACATCTACCGCTTTGGGAAATTAGACAGATACGTAATGAAACTATAGGTCATCCTGTTAAAACAAAGAAAAAAGGTTCAGACTCTAAATATGAAAACGATGAAGTCACTTCATGTACCATTGATCGATCCTCAATCTCGAGAGAGGGTTTTAGTTACATTCTCTGGATGAGTTCCAAAACGCATCATAGAAGTGTAAACTTTAACGAGGTTATAAAATTACAAGATTTTTACCTAAGTGAAGAGCTTAAGATTATAATGAAAGAAATTGAAAAAGAAGAAAGTGTACACAAGGTAAAATTTAAAGGAGAGAAACTTCTTGATATTTTAAATAAACCATCCCTATATAAAATTAATCTTATTTATGGACTACGCTGGGAGGACCATTTAGCATGGCCGAGTTTTGACCACTACTATGAAAGGTACAAAAGAATAAGGAATGGTATTGAAAATCGTTATGGGAAATTTGGTGAGACATTAAGAATTCCTGGTACAGAAGAAATTGTAAAAAAACTAGACTACATATTTTCAAAAATAGATGGATTTAAAAAAATACAGTTTGATAATTATGAGTTTGAAGTATATGTAGATGCGCTGGATTCAGGTTTAAAGGAATTGGGAAACCACCTTGAGACAATTGATCAGGAGTTTGAAGTATAAAAAATAAGATATTAAGAATAACGTAATTTTTTATAAAACTTTATGAAGATTTCAAAATTAACAATTAAGAACTTTAAAATATTTTCACCCGATGACGAGTTTGTTATTGATGATCTAAATGTTCCCGATGGGGTAAATGAAGGTACAGGGCTAAATGTTTTTGTTGGTGAGAATGGAAGTGGTAAAACCTCTCTTCTTGAAGCCATCGCTTTACCCCTACTTGAGTATAAAGCAGAGAATTTTTCAATTGAAAATTTTAATGATTTTGAAGAAAAAGTAGAAATAAATATTTTCTCGAAGGATAACTTCACTGTTGACGGCACAATGCCAAGAAGTTCTTTTGAAGCAAAGGGGTTTTCTTTTGAAGCAGGTGTTAGAGCAAGAGATAGCAAAAACTATTTATCTTCTATTATTGTGAGTGATCAAAAATTTATTAAATCTGATCCTTCAAAACCAAAAGATGGAAGTCCTGATTTAAGAAGTGCGGTCAATAACCCTTTTAAAGGGAAAAGGTTTAATGAAAACGATGTTCTATTTTTGGATAAGAATAGATTATTTCAGACACGTTCAGGAAACTTTAATACAACCCGTTTTGATAGGTTGATGGAAGATTTTAGTTATCAATATTTGAAAAATAACGAAATAACTGATTTAAATGAGGAACTAGGTAAAAAAATAAGAAAAGAAGTTGAAAACGACTTTCTTGATCAAGCAGTGTCGAAATTTAGAGAAATTTGTGATCACGAAGTCAGGTTAGATTTTTTAGATAATTTAAAGCCATTTAAAGAATCCTTCTTTTCTATTAAAAAGGATAACGAACAGCAGATATTAATAAATAACCTCGGTTCTGGGTATGAAATGATATTTTGTTTACTCTACTCGTTCTATCTAGCAAAACAGACTGGGAAAGAGCTTATAATTTTGATAGATGAACCAGAGCTACATTTGCATCCAGCTTTACAAGAAAAATTCATTCAATTTTTAATTGAATTTTCAAAAGAGGCACAGATTTTTATCACTTCCCACTCACCATTAGTAGTTAAACAAGTTTTATTAAATGAAAAAGTAAAAGTAAGAATGCTAAAAAACGGTTCGGAAGTATTGGATATCGGGAATAGACTACTTTCGTATTTATCAGCAAATGAAATAAACTATCTTGCTTTTGACTTGCCGACAGAAGAATATCATAATGAGCTTTTTGAAGAGTTAAAAATTAAAGATGATGGTGCTCGAGCCACACCTCTTAATTTGAAAGATTTTGATATTTACTTTTTTCAGACTAGTAAGGGAGAACCTGCAAATTATCCATACAATGGGGCAAGTAATCAGGTCAGTATCCATACCCACTTGAGGACACAGATACACCACCGAGGAACAGCGGGGCAACCAAATATTACTGATATAAAAAAGTCGATTGAAACAATGCGTACATTCTTTTAACTTTTTAGTTTAGATGAATAATTTAAAAACCTCCGTCCTGCTCATCGCCCACAACGAAGAATCCCACATAAGCGACAGTATTATGTCAGTACTTCGGCAGAATAGGAAAGCGGATGAGATAGTAGTGGTGTGCCATAACTGTACTGATAGGACAGTGGCAATAGCGAAAAGTTTTGAAGCTCAGGAAAATCTAAGGGTGGTTGAATACAGTGGACCAGAAGGTGTTGTCTATGCGCGCATCAGGGGATTTGAAGAAGTGAAGGGAGATATTGTGGCGTGTTTGGATGGGGATAGTGTGGCAGATAGGAAGTGGCTGGAGAATATTGTTAAGCCACTGGAGAGAGATAGTGGAGTAAGTATTGTGGCAGGATATGTGTATTTGAGGGGTTCATGGTTTGCGAGAGTGACGAGCTGGTGGCAGTTTGTCATTGTGAAGAAGATTTTGAAATGGGATTTGAATGCATTTGCATGGGGAGCGAGCTTTGCGTGTCGGAAAAGTGACTATGAAAAAGTCGGAGGATTGGCACCGCTTATTGAATTGAAGGATAAGTTAGGACTGCATTTTTGGGCAGAGGATTTTTATCTATCGAGGGCGTTGATGCAGATAGGGAAGCTTCACGTCGCGCTTAGTGCGAAAAGCTATACAGAAATACCAAGCTGGAAAGTGGATCTAAGTACAGCACCATTGAAGGAATGGATGGAAGACAACAATGCTATAATAAAGTTCTATGGAAAACGAACCAAAATCAACACCACAAGAGCTAAGAGATAAATCAAATGAAGTTATTGCGCAGATGAAGGAAATACGCGAAGCTTCAGATGAGAAAATACAAGAGCTTCAAGAAACCAATAGCGCTATTCGTTCAGAAAATAAGATTAGTAAACTGGGTGGTAGTGATGAAGAGGGGGAGTAATGGAAGGAATAGAAACAATGCCTCATATAGAGAAGTCGGAGACTATGGAGTTTCTGCATCAAAAAGCGCGCGAGCTCAGTGAAGGAAAAGATTCTAATAGAGAACTCTTTGTCGCGATGAAAGATTTTGTAATCAATGACATTGCTAGTCGACCGGAAGGCCAGCAGTGTAGCCCGAAAACTATCATTGAGTCACGATTCACGCCGGCTGATGAAGCATTTGAAAAAGGCATGTGGAGCTGCGGCACTGTTTCTACGATGGTGGCAGAGATGTTGCGATCTATCGGTAAGAAAGTTCGTTTTATTCACGGAGAGCACAGCAGGTCTGTAGACCATTCGTGGTTGTCAGTATTTAATGAGTCTTCTGGAGAATGGGAAGAGTTTGATACAGCTAGAAATAATTTAAACATTAGACCTGACTACGTTAAAAAAGCTGAAGTGGATTCATGGGAAGAAATAAAGGATCAGATTTATTCTGACGAAGAAACGCTCAGAGAACGCAGAAAAGCAAAAGGGTATTACGGACAATAGCAAAAGGCCTTCCGCTTGCGGAAGGCCTTTTGTACTGGAGTTCTTTAGAGCTTAGTGTTTACAATCGTAGACCCTGAGCCTTGCGAAGGGGTAGCAGCTGGTGCAGCCTTTGTTGCAGGAGCTGGAGCGTTAGTTGTTGTAGGTGCAGCGTCGGTATCAGGATAGGTCTGCATATTCATCATCATGGTGCCGCCGTCATTTTGCCAGCGCATCATGTGCATGTTGCGATAGCCGTAGACTTCACCGCGCAATTCACCAATCTGGATACCAGCTAGGAAAATAAATACGCCGATAAGGATAGCAAGTACAAGGCGAAGCCACATGTAGCGACCGTCTTTGTGTCGTCCACACCATTCGCACATTTGTCCATTGTTTTCGTGTTCCATAAAATAATTTCTTTTTCAATCGTTATTGAGTAATATTCCAAGTATATCATGCAACATGTAGCTATCATGAAGAAATCCTGGAAACTGATCCCGCAGATTGTGGCAGGGCACAAGACTATCGAGTCGCGGTGGTATCAGACCAAGCGAGCGCCGTGGGACCGTGTCGCCTACGGCGACACGGTGTACTTCAAGAATAGCGGTGAGCCGGTCACGGCTCAGGCTAGTGTTTCAAAAGTCTTGCAATTTGAACTTTCTACGCGCGAAGAAGTAGAAGACATCATTCGCCGATACAACAAGCACATCATGATCCCTGACTCCGTCATCCAAAGCTGGGCCGGTCCGCATGGCGATACTTCTAAACTTCCCAAATACTGCATTCTCATTTTCCTCGAACACGCAAAAGCTGTTAAACCCTTTACTATCGACAAAACCGGCTTCGGCACACCCTGCGCCTGGCTTTGCCTTGAAAAGTTTTCCACAAAATAAAGAATATATAAAACAGCGACCAGGTCGCTGACTTTTGGTATATACTAATAGTATGGATACAAATAACGCACAGTTTCATGGAAGTATAGGAGCACCGGCATGGATTCATGCTGTTGGCCCGCTTCTTATCTTATTAATAATCTGGACTATTTTTTGGAAAGGGTTGGCATTGTGGCATGCAGGCCGCAGAGGTCACGCATGGTGGTTCGTCTTCATGCTTATCCTCAATACTGCCGGCATTCTTGAAATCATCTACCTCTTCGGCGTCTTGAAACTAAAATTCTCAAAACTTTTCAGTAAGTAACATGCTTGAACAGTTTCCATCTTCGGAATCAAAAGAAAATACTCCCATACAGACGGAGGAGGTTCTTAACGCAATGGCCACTAAAGGAAAGGAAAATCCTGAGGCCAAAGAACTATTGATACGTTGGCAAGATCAGCACTACGAAAAAATAAATGCTATTCCTGATCCTGATAAACAAGTTGCCGCTGCACTGTCTTTTGATCTGCTCCTGATGGAAATGTATTTTGAAGCAGGGTACTGGGAATATGCACTCAGCATGTTGGAGGGAGAGAACAGCCTATTGGAGGCAGCTCACCTTTCAAATAACGATCAGCTGTACGATCTTATAACCGATTTAATCGAAAAAATAAAAAGTCGTGCAGCCTCTCATGCAGAAGTAGTCCCGCCCGAAGGTATTCCACCAAACAATATAGAGGATTTTTCTACTGAAGAATTGCAGAAGAAGCTCCAGCAGGCTATTTCTCCCGACACTGAGGACTATGATCTTGCTGCTCGTATACAAGCTGAACTGAAAAAGCGTTCACTGGAAGATTAATTATCAATTTTTCCTAAAGAAAAAAGGCCAGTTATTAAGGTTTTGGGGTGAGAAGTGCGGGGGAATATCTGCTATACTACAGACATGGCTACGACGTATAAAATTATTGAGAGTAATTTTTTAGTGGATGATGTTCTGCCCAAGAATATCAGTAATAAGCAATATACGTTCAAATTCAAGGACATGCCTGACGAGGATAAGCCTCGTGAGAAATTGTCACAATACGGTCCTTCCGCTCTCTCTGTACAAGAGCTTGTAGCAATAGTGCTGCAGACTGGCACCAAAAAAGAGGATGTCATGAGCATGGCCTCTCGCATTATCAAGGATTATGGGACGCGCACATTGGCGAGCCAGACTGATGCTCAGAAATTAGCAAAGGATCTGGACGTTCCTATTGCCAAGGCTATGCAAATCGTGGCCTGTGCTGAGCTCGGTCGCCGTTTCTTCGACAAGCGCGCAGCTGGTCCGCAAACCATCCGCACTGCCAAAGATGTCTTTGAATATCTACAAGACATGCGCAATCTGCCAAAAGAGCATTTGCGTGGCATTTATCTCAATACCCATCACAAAGTCATTCACGATGAGGTCATTTCTATAGGCACTATCAATAGCAACCTCGTTCATCCTCGCGAAGTATTCAAGCCTGCTATTGAGCACGGGGCAGCAGGAGTTATTTTGGCTCACAATCATCCGTCTGGCATTGTAACGCCCAGCCAGGCAGATATTGAGATCACAAAGCATATTATCGAGGTCGGCAAGATCATTGGCATACCTGTCATCGATCATGTCGTGATCGGAGGTAATAAATTTATCAGCATAGACGTAGAATATTAATATGAAGACAAAAACATACCGACTTCCAACAATTTCAGCATATTTCACCAATATTTCCGCTATTGATAAGCTTGCAGTCCTTCATGACGCTCCTATAGATGTCGAAGTGACCGAGCTGCAAATGTATTTCAACGATTTGTACCAAGTACTTCTTCATCGACTTTCTGAATACGCCATTACTGATAGCCCATCAACCAAAGATGAAGACAAGCTCGTGGCTATGTTTCTTGAATTCATTAAGACAAAACATGCACTGCATGGAGGCTCTGACACTGACCGTTCGCTAAGCTCAGGGCACGCCAAGAATTAATTAAAGCGATTGGCGTGGCCGTGAGCGATGGCTACGGCACAAATATTTCTGGCACCAGCCGCGCATAAAGCGCGGCTGGCTTCGTTTATAGTACTGCTTGTCGTAATAACGTCGTCTACTAATATATAGAGTGTTTTTCTATCCAACTTCTGTGTAGCCCGCATTGAACCCTTTAGATTTTTCTGTCGCTCAGCTTTGCTCATAGCCTTGGCTTGCGGAATCGTAGATCTGTGTTTCTTTATCATAGGTCGGACCTCTGTAGAGGGGATATATCGTGAAAGCCATTTAGCAATAAGGGCACTTTGATTAAAGCCTCGCTGGAAGGTCTTGGTGTAATGCTGAGGAATAGGGACTAGGACAATTTTTGTCGGAGTAGTGCTCTGAAGTAGCGAAGAGAGAAATTCAATGACTTCCGGAGCGCCATGCTGGGCTAATATTTTTGCCGCTGCGCTTTTGTGGTGATATTTCAATTCCCAAATGGCTTTCTGCACGATTTTGTTGCCGTAATCAAAAAATGCCATAGAAGGAATGTCTTCTAATATAAGAGGGGATTGAGGAATTGTAGCGAGGCAGGCAGAACAAAGAGCCGTACCGCTTTTTTGACAGCCTCTACAGCGTTCCGGAAACAGGATAGACAGAATATGGTCAAACATGGGAAATCGGAAATTGTGCGATATACTGTATTGCATGGACAGTATACTCTCTAGTATTAAAAACGCTCTATCGGGCCTCTTCGGCAAAGCTGGTGATAACAGAGTGGTGGGTATTGATATCGGCAGCTCTTCTATTAAGGTAGTGGAATTAAAAAAAGAAAGCGGACGGATAGTGCTTGATACTTATGGAGCACTGGCGCTTGGTCAATACAATCAAGGCGGAGTAGTCGGCCAGGCTACCAACCTTAGTCAGGAAATTCTTGTTACCGCTCTCAAAGACGTATTAAAGGAGACGAATATCACTAGTACTAATGTTGTGCTCGGCATTCCTTCTATCTCAAGCATTATTTTCATACTACAGCTTCCATCTGAGATTGAAGAAAAAAATCTACCAACCGTTATTCCAGGGGAATCAAAGAAATTCATTCCTGTACCACTTGAAGATGTTTCTCTCGATTGGTATGTCTTGCCTCGCCGAGAAGACTCTGGTGATGAAAGTCGTACTCTGACAGAAAGCGGCAACATTGCAACCATGTCAGTATTGGTAGTGGCAACGCTGAACGAAACCCTAACGAAATACACGCAAGTCTTGCAAGGCGCAGCGCTTCCGGTGGATTCATTGGAGATCGAAGTCTTCAGCCATATTCGTTCTGTCATGACTCGCGAACTCTTTCCTGTGATGATTGTTGATATCGGCGCATCGAAGACAAAGCTTACTATTGTAGAGCACGGCATTGTTGAAACATTCCGTTTGGTGAACAAAGGCTCTCAGGATATCACGCTGGCGCTCAGTCATGCTCTTGAATTATCATTTGAACAAGCCGAAAATCTTAAAAAACAGAATGGTCTCATTGCTGCACCGGAATATCCACGCATGGTAGAGCCGATGAAAGTGCAGTTTGCTGATATTTTCCAAGAAACAAACTCTACTATTCTTGCGTATGAGAAGCGCTACAACAAAAATATCGGCAAGATTATCTTTACTGGCGGGGGAGCAATGACTCGCGGGCTCTTGGACTACGCAAAACAGAGTTTTTCTGCGGAATTAGTGATCGCAGATCCGTTTTCAAAAGTTGAAGCACCAGTCTTCCTTGGTGGCGTACTTAAAAATACCGGACCAGAATTTTCTGCTGCCCTTGGTTTGGCGCTTAAGAAAATTCAGTAATCCACTTTCGGCTCTTTTTCTTGTACATATATAGTATGTGCATGGTATACTTTTTGTATCAATGGAACCAATTGTCTCAACATCGTTCATTCCGAAACGACCAGTCTCAACTGATCCAGTTGCTTCTTCATCAGCGCATCATCGCGGCTCAATGGGCTTGCTTTCAGTCATCACTATCGTCATCGTACTCGGTACTATCGTAGCGTTTGGCGGCGTGTATCTCTATCAGCAAACACTTGTTTCTCAAAAAGCTCACCTTCAGCAGCAGATCACTACTGCTCAAAATGGTCTTGGTACGACCTTTGTCTCTGACATGCAGCGTTTGAGTAACCGTATCGGCAGCGTGAAGACGTTGATCGACAATCACGTTGTAGTTTCTCCGATCTTTGCAGCATTGCAGGCTACGACATTGCAAACAGTACAGTACCGTACTTTCACATATCAGTTCACTACTGATCCGGGAACCAACGCCAAGCTCGTGCAGGTAGAGATTACTGGTATTGCTAAGGACTACAACACATTGGCATTGCAGTCAGATGCATTTGCGCAGAGTACTCTTATCAAAAATCCCGTCTTCTCCAATCTGACGGTAGAGGACAAGACTTCATTGGTTGATTTCAAATTGGTTTTCACAGTAAACCCAAGCAGCTTGTCGTATGAGTCGTTTATAACAGGGAAACAGGCCGCTAACCCTTCGCAAAGCTCAGGGTCTACGACTCCTAATACTCCTACCCATTAATATTATGAGATATTTTTTCCTACTACTTCTAATAACGGCCTCTATCGGAGTATTCATCGGCTTTATTGTTCCTCGCTATCATATTGTGCAGGGCTTGCAAGCGGATGTGGCTTCATACAATGCCAACCTTGCTACGGCGACCAAGCTTGAGCAGTCTCGCGAATCGCTGATCGCACAGTACAATGATATTCAAAAAACCGACTTGGATAATATCAATACGCTGCTTCCGGATAGTGTCGATAATATTCGCCTGATCATTCAGATCAACTCGCTCGCTACCAAGGACGGTCTTTCATCATTGCGCTCTGTAGACTACGATACCAACCAAGCACCAGCTGCAACAGGTGGTACGGGCAGCAATTCCAATTCTGCTACTACTCAAAATCCTAGCGATGATAATCTTCCATACGGCAAGTTCACTATTTCTTTCATTACAGCAGGACAATACTCAAATTTCCTAGCCTTCTTGTCTGACCTTGAGCAGAATCTTCGCTTAGTTGATGTATCTGAGGTTGATTTCAGCGCTGTTACTGCCGGCACTGGCACAACATCAGTTGCCAGCGGATTGAATTACAAGGTGACATTAACAACTTATTGGTTAAAATAATACTATGAGCAAAGGAGTAAAAATTTTCGCAATAGTAGTCGGCATCATAGCAGTGCTGATCTTTGTCTTCTCTCATCTTGGCGGAAGCTCTGCTGGCGATACTAGTCTTACCACTACTGCTACTCCTGCTAATACTGCATTGCCGGGTGGCGGTGGAGCAATTGCTCAAGCAGATAGCGCTTCTGACTTTACAAGCCTTCTGTCTCGCATCAGTAGCATCAATCTTGATACGTCACTCTTTTCAAATGCAGGATACCTCGCGCTTCGCAACAATCCAGTAAATCTCGGTACCGCTATTATTGGCCGTCAAAATCCTTTTGCACCGATTGGTACAGACACTGCTGTCTCACAACAGCAGGGAACACTGTCTGTACAAACGCTTGCACCAGGCAAAGTCGTTGCAACATCAGCAGAGTTCGGTGCTTTGATCACGGCCTCAAACCTTTCTCCGACCACAGTGGTTTTCCAGTATGGCACTAGCGATGCATTCGGCAGCACTTCCGCACCGGTAGCAGTCAGTAAAAATGGCACAGCGCTTGCCACAGTTGCTAACCTTACTCCAGGCACCACGTACTATGTCGCAGCAGTAGCGGTACAAGGTTCGAATACCATTACTGGCAATATTATGTCATTCACTACTCCAGCAGGACACTAACAATGTTTCTCGACTTTCTTCTTTCTCAGAATATGATCGACGAGCTCCAATACAATCGCGTATTGGCTGAGCTTGATCATGAATACAATGGCGACATGACTGCCGCGCTTGTTGCAGTTGGTTTGAAAGAGGATGCGATCACGCAATCTAAAGCCAGCTTCTATCATTTGCCCTATGTGAAAGTTGGAGAGCATGATGTCACACCTGAGAGCTTGCACTACATTCCTGAAGAAGCAGCACAGCAGTACAAATTTGTACCGTTAAGCTTTTCTGATGGCGTGCTTTCTATTGGTGTGACAGAACCAGAAAACATTGAAGGCATGAATGCACTGCAGTTCATGTCAGTGAAGCTTGGTGTGCCGTTCAAAATGTTTCTGATCTCTCCGAGCGATCGTGAGCGCATTATGCAGTCATATAAAAGTCTCAGCGCTGTAGCGACACAAGATGTCAACGAACTTGATAAAGAGCTGCAAGGAGACTTGGAGCTTTCTACCAAATCCGATCAACCGCTTGGCACGACCGCTATTAAAAAGAGCACTATCGATGATGCAAAGCAAAATGGCAAGATCGTAGAGGATGCACCGATTATCAAAATTGTGGCGGTTATTATTGAACATGCTGTAGAAGGTCTGGCATCCGATATTCACATTGAAAATACTGGTTCTGCAGTGAATGTGCGCTATCGTGTAGACGGTACATTGCACACCACGCTTGTCCTGCCGCTTGGAAGTTTTGACGCTATCATTGCTCGTATCAAAATTCTGTCCAAGCTTCGTCTTGATGAGAAGCGCAAGCCGCAAGACGGAAGCTTTGCCACGGTTATTGATGGGCGAAAAATTGAATTCCGTGTTTCTACCTTCCCGGCATATTACGGTGAAAAGGTAGTACTTCGTATTTTGGACTCAGAGCATGGTGTCAAAAATCTTGATGACCTTGATATGACACCGGAAGATTTGCAGATGGTGAAGGAAGGTCTTGCTCGTCCATACGGATTGATCCTTATTTCTGGTCCGACAGGATCAGGTAAAAGTACTACGCTGTACTCAATGCTCTCTGCGGTGGACAAAGAGGGAAGTAATGTCGTGTCATTGGAAGATCCTGTGGAATATCAGATTCCAGGTGTGACGCAATCGCAAGTTATGCCAGAAATTGGGTATACCTTTGCCTCTGGTCTGCGCTCTATCCTTCGTCAGGACCCGAACATTATCATGGTGGGTGAAATTCGTGATAAAGAAACGGCAGAGCTAGCCATTCAGGCTGCGCTAACAGGCCACTTAGTGCTTTCAACTATCCACACCAACAGTGCTATTGGTATTATTCCTCGTTTAGTGGACATGGGTATTGATCCATATTTGATCGCACCGACATTGATCATGGCTATGGCTCAGCGTTTGGTTCGCAAAGTACACCCAAGCTCTCGTCATGAAGTACCAATGGATGAAGCGACAAAAGAATTCATCGATAAGCAATTTACTGATCTTGATCCGAAGTACAAAGAGAAGCTGGGTATTGGAGATAAAATGTTTGAAATTCGCCCTTCATCAGAAGCTCCATCCGGTACCCGTGGGCGTATCGCAGTATTTGAAATGTTCAACATTGACCGTGAAATGCAGCAGGTCATTTTGAAAAACCCTACTGAACCAGAAATTTACAAACTCGCTCGGTCAAAAGGCATGATCAGTCTCAAGGAAGACGGTATCCTCAAAGCCCTCAAAGGCGAAGTAGATATGAAAGAAGTGTACGGCCTTTAATTTTCACGATATACTATAAACAACATGGATTATAAAAAATCTTTTGAAGAACTGATCGATATTTTGATACAGCAGGATGGATCAGACTTGCATATTTCGACTGGGCGAATGCCATCAGTGCGCGTGAATGGAGAATTGGTATTTTTACTTAACCGTCCTGAGACTACACAGGATGATGTCAGCGGCATGCTCAAAGCTATTTTGAATGAAGGACACTACAAGCACTTTGTTGAACATGAAGAGTTGGACTTCTCGTATGAATATCAGGACAAGCATCGCCTTCGCGGCAACGCATTCGTACAGCAGGGCAAGCTTGGCGTAGTGCTTCGTCTTATTCCAGAAGTGAAGTCATTGGAAGAATTGAATCTTCCGCCGATCTTGGCAGAGTTCGCTCGCAAGCGACAAGGCTTCTTCCTCGTGGTGGGTCCAGTGGGCCAAGGTAAGTCAGCAACGATGGCTTCTATGGTGCGTATCATCAATGAAGAAAAGGCTGCGCACGTCCTTACTATCGAAGACCCAGTAGAGTACACCTACCCCGCAGGCAAATCTATTATTGATCAGCGTGAAGTCGGCATTGATACGGCAGACTTCGAAGTAGCATTGAACTCAGCCTTTCGTCAGGACGTGAATGCTATCTTGATCGGTGAAATGCGTAATGCAGAAACCATTGGTACCGCTGTGACCGCGGCAGAAACAGGTCACTTAGTGCTTTCAACCCTTCACACCAACAATGCTTCACAGACCATTGACCGTATCATCGACTCATTCCCAGCAGGGCAGCAAGAACAGATCCGTATTCAGCTCGCGAGTTCACTGCTCGGCATCTTCTCTCAGCGTCTTATTCCTCGCATTGCCGGAGGTCGTATTCCAGCCTATGAGCTTTTGATCAACAACAACGCTGTAGCAAACCTTATTCGTGAAAAGCGCACGCACGAGATTGATACAGTTATTGAGACAGGTTCAGAGCTTGGTATGATTGATATGAACCGTTCGCTCGTTGATCTTATTCGTCGAGGAGAAATCACTGTCGAAAATGCCTTTGCCTACGCTATCAACCCTAAGAGTCTGGAGCGATTGTTATAGTATATGATTTACGTTTATTCAGCTGTCACCGATAAAGGAGAAAAGCGCGAGGGTACGATTGAAGCCGTCAATCAGGAGCTTGCTGTGGCTGGTCTTCAGCGCCGCGGACTAATCGTTGTTTCTATTAAAAACGAAGAACAGGCCAAGAAATGGTTTGAACTCACTCTCTGGGAGCACATACCAATGAAAGACATCGTGATCTTGTCACGACAGGTGTCGACACTCTTTGAAGCACAGGTTTCTGCTCTTAAAGCCTTCAGCTTGCTGGCTGATAATACTGAGAATAAAATCTTGGGCCGAAAGCTCAACAGTATTGTTTCCGATTTGCAGGCCGGTTCATCTATTGCCGGCGCAATGGCCAAGCAGAGTGATGTCTTCTCTGATTTCTATATCAACATGGTCAAAGCCGGCGAAGAGTCCGGTAATCTTACGCAGGTGTTCTCATACTTGGCAGACTATTTGGATCGTCAGTATGCACTTACCACCAAAACAAAGAATGCATTGGTCTACCCAGCCTTCGTTATCGGAGTGTTCTTCGTTGTGATGATCCTGATGTTTACTGTTATCATTCCGAAACTGTCCGCTATTATTTTGGACTCAGGTCAGACTGTGCCGATTTATACGCAAATTGTCTTTGGTATTAGTAACTTCTTTGTGAATTATGGTATCTTTTTACTCATCTTTTTTGCTGTATTCATTGCGTATGCTATTTTTCTTGCGCGCACTCCAAAAGGCAAAGAACTTATTGATGATATAAAGTTCGGCACACCGCTTATCGGCAATCTCTACACCAAGCTCTACCTCGCTCGTATCGCTGACAACATGGACACTATGCTTTCATCCGGTATTCCTATTGTGCGCGCTATTGAAATTACAGCGCAAGTAGTGGGGAATAGGCGCTATCAGGATGTCTTACTAGCTGCCATGGAAGAGGTCAAAGCTGGTAAAGCCTTCTCTCAAGCACTGTCGGGTCACAAAGAAGTGCCGAAGCTTATGTCGCAGATCATTCGTGTTGGTGAAGAAACCGGTTCTGTCGGTTCTATCTTGAAAATGCTGGCGAAGTTCTATAACCGTGAAGTCGATCAAACCATCGATACTCTGGTCGGTCTTATCGAGCCATTTATGATCGTCTTCCTAGGTATTGGCGTTGGTATTCTGCTCGTGTCAGTCCTTGTCCCTATTTACAACATTGCTGGCGGTATCTCATAGGTGGTATACTTTTATTGTTACAAGTCATTTGTAATAATCGATTATTATTTGTTTAATGTTCTCTCTAAGAAATCTTTTTATGAAGAAATCACTTAACAGAGGTTTCACCTTGATCGAACTTTTGGTGGTTATTGCCATCATCGGTATCTTGGCTTCCGTTATCCTTGCATCGTTGAACTCAGCGCGTGCAAAGGGTGCAGATGCTGCGACCAAGTCTGATCTCTCTAATGCTCGTGCTCAAGCAGAGCTGTACTACGATAGTAACCAGCAAAGCTATTCAGGCGTTTGTAACGCTCTTAGTAGTGCTAATCCAGGTGGTATCAAGGATATGATCATCGATGCTCAAACAAAGCTTGGTGGTGGATATACTTATAACCTCACCTTGGCTAACGCCGGTGGACCAGCTGTTGTGACTTGTCACGATACTGCTAATAGTGGTACAACAGCATCAGGCTGGGCAGCACAAGTACCATTGAAGACTACTCCTGGAAGCTTCTTCTGTGTAGACAGTACTGGCGCAACCAAAGGCGGTGCCGGACAAGCAGCAGAAACAACTGCACTCCAAGGAGGTTCAGTTCAGTGTCCATAATCTCTTTTATGCAAAATATCCCCGCATGCGGGGATATTTTGTTTTATATTGAGAGAATAATTGATACAATAGAACTATGTTTCTCATACCAATCGGTATATTCATCTTTGGTCTTATTATTGGAAGCTTCTTGAATGTTGTGATCTTGCGCATGAATACTGGCCGCAGTATTGCCAGTGGGCGTTCTGCCTGTATGCGCTGTAATGCTACCTTGTCATGGTATGAGCTTATACCGGTTTTTTCTTATCTTGGCCTGCGAGGGAAGTGCGCGAAATGTAAAAACCACATTTCATTTCAATATCCAATCGTAGAACTTATTACGGCTATTATTTTTACCATACTATATACGACGGTTATTGCCGCTCATGGCTTTACCCTGATTTCTCTCCTTGTGTTGATCTTTGAAATGAAAGTAGCATCGATTTTGATTGTTATTTTTGTTTACGATATCAAGCATACAATCATTCCCGATATGATGGTCTATCTTTTTATCGTTCTTTCTTTGGTAGGAATACTCTGGCAAGTCTTCACTTTTCCAGGTTTTCAAGCTGGTTTGGCACTCTTTGATGGTGTATTGGTGGCACTGCCATTCTTCTTGCTCTGGGCATTTTCAAAAGGCCGAGCTATGGGCTTCGGCGATGTGAAGCTCGCACTCGGCATTGGCTGGCTGCTTGGCTTGGTCGGAGGCTTTAGTGCTGTCATCTTTTCATTTTGGATCGGTGCTATCGTCGGACTCTTTCTTTTGGGTGTTACTCGTAAATATCACATGCGCTCTCAAGTGCCGTTCGCGCCATTTTTGATCATCGCGACATTTATCGTCGGCGTATGGGGCGTTACTATTTTCTCTTTATTTGGCATATGGATGTAATAAAACAGAAAGCAAAAGAGAGAGGCTTTACATTGATTGAAATGCTTATTGTGGTAGCAATCTTCGCTGTCGTGGCTACAGTCTTGCTTTTCCATTATTCTGATTTCAATACTGCTATTGCAGTGAGAGACTTAGCTCAGGAGATGGGACTCAGTGTTCGTAAAGCGCAAACATATGCGACTAGTGTGCGCAGTATCGATGGCGGCGGCGGTATTTTGAGTGATACATTTCCGGCATACGGCGTCAGCTTCTCAACGAACACTACTGCTGCCACGCTGTATGATCCAACCAATGCCAGCTTCACGCTCTTTGTTGATGCATCGGCGAGCAGTAATACCACCACTAATAATGAATTCGATAATAACGGCACCTGCGGTTCTCCGGCTATCAACCAAGAATGTATTGAAAGCTTCGGTATCACAGCAAGTGACAAGATTAAATCATTGGTGGTATTAAAAAATGGCGTGCAGACTAACGCGCAAACAGTGGATGTAGTATTTCATCGTCCTAACCCTGATGCAATAATCTGTGTGCCAAATGGCAATCCGCAATGTCCAGTCTATGATGGTCTTATTATCACTGTTGTTTCTCCAAAGTTTGTAACTCGCACTATTACTGTGTGGAATACCGGTCAAATAAATGTCAATTAATATGAACAAAAAATCACTACAAGCAGGATTTACATTGGTTGAATTGCTGGTCTCACTAGCACTCTTCACAGTTATTGTTGTAGCAGCAGTCGGTTCACTCTATACCATCAACCAAGCTTCTCAACGTGTCAGTGCTATGCGCACTGTGCTGGATAATTTGAACTTTGCCACAGAATCTATGAGTCGTACTATTCGTACAGGGTCTACACTCGTCTGCGGAGGAGTCAGTAATGGCACAGGCAAACCAAATTGTCCTTTTGGTAACAGTAATGGTGCTGCTCAAGAAATTTCACTTACTAGTACGCTTCCTGGAAGTCTTGGAGGTCTTGATTATCGTCGCGTCACAATACCAGGCAGCACCAATGGCGCCCATGAAATACAAAAATGTGTATTGAATACAGACGGATCCCTCAATACTAATAACTGTGTGGCTATTACTTCTCCCCAGATCAATGTTACGCAGCTGTATTTCTATGTTGATGGAGTCGGTGTCAGCGGAGGGCAGCCAAGTGTTACAATGATTATGCAAGGCGTAGCGAATGCGGGAGGAAGTAATATTGCTCCGTTTGCTGTACAATCATTTATTTCTCAACGAGCAGCGCAATAGTATGAAAAAAATTTTTAAACAAGCACAAAAGGGCCTGCCCTCCCATTGCGAAGCCTCGGGAGGGTTTACACTCATAGAAACATTGATCGCTATCTTTATTTTGACGTTGACGGTCGGCGGCTTGCTGACACTTGCAGCCGGAGGATATTTCTCAGTGCGTTATGCTCGCAATCAAATCGTAGCAGACAATCTTATTCAGGAATCTCTAGAGTATATTCGCAATACTCGCGATGGTGCAGCCCAAGCAGGCAGCGGCTTTTGGCAGACATGGCAAAATCAATATACAAGTTGCCAAACAAGCTCCGGTTGTATTATTGATCCGTACACCACTACCGCTAATGCCCATGTCCAAGCCTGCCCAAGCTCTGGCTGTCCTGCTATTACATTTTGGCCAAGCGTAGGATTCTATGGATATAAAACACACAGCTATGCCAACATTGGCCAGGGTGGCTCTAGTCCTTATGATACGAGCTATATTAGAACTGTGACTATGAAAGCCGGAAGTAATCCTGATGAGGTGGTCGTGACAGCGTCTATGACATGGTTTAATGGCAGCAGTCAGAAGAGTGCATCGCAGTCGATCTTGCTCGCTAACTGGAATTTTTAGTATGAAGAAATTTTTTAAACAAATGAAAAAGAACTTGTCTTCTCGAGGATTCGCGATGCTTTTCACTGTTTTGATAGTCTCGCTGATGCTTGCTATTGGCCTTGGTATTTCTGATCTGACATTCAAACAAACCATTCTTTCAAGCTTGGCCCGCGACTCACAGCTGGCTTTCTACCAAGCAGACTCCGGAGTAGAATGCGGCATGTACTATAGTGAAAATCTTGGACAATTTCCTCGAGGTACATTGGTTCAAGAAGATCAAAATAATCCCAATGGTGGTGCAGCCCCTCGCTCTATCAATTGCGGTAATAATAGTGCTTCATTGGTACCCGAGCAAAGCTATACTGATTATTTCGTGTATCAAGAGAAGGTGGCAACAGGAAACTTGCCCTGCTTCTCAATCATTTTTGATAAGACAGATGCTGTAAAAAATATCATCAGCTCCCGCGGCTTCAGTACGTGCTCCAGTACGGCCCAGCAGGTGGAACGCGGACTAAGTGTGACATACTAGTACTATGACCCCAAAAGAAGGAAAAGAGAGATTGGAAAAGCTGCAGCATCAGATCACTGATTTGCGTTTTCGCTATCACGTAGAAAATGACCCTACCGTCACTGACGATGTCTACGAATCATTGATACGCGAGGCCAAGGCTCTTGAAAAAGATTTCCCGCAGTATGCTATTTCACAAGAGTTTGATCGTGTAGCAGGAGCACCGCTCAGTGTTTTCACAAAGGTTACTCATGCATCACGCATGCTTTCACTCAATGATGTCTTTAGCGTCGACGAGCTCAAGGAATGGAGTGCCCGCATGGAGCGTCTTTTGAATAATGCACCGCACCACTATTTTGCAGAAGTGAAATTGGACGGCTTGGCTGTAACCTTGAAGTACGAGAATGGAAAACTTACGCAAGCTGCAACGCGAGGCGACGGCTTTGTAGGGGAGGATATTACGGAGAATGCGAAAATGGTGCGGACCATACCATTGCAGCTGACCGCACCATTTCCTCCTTCTATCGAAGTGCGCGGTGAAATCATCATGCGCAAGTCAGTCTTGGCCAAGCTCAATGCTATACAACAAAAAGCTGGCAAGACACTTTTTGCCAATACTCGCAATGCCGCAGCAGGATCTGTTCGCCAGCTTGATCCGCAATTGGTAAAAGATCGCCAGTTGGATTTTTTTGCATATGATTTACTTGGCGACCTGGTCGCCAAGAGGCACTCTGAAAAGCATGCACTGTTAAGAAAACTTGGTTTGCCAGTAGTGGCTGACGAAAAAGAGGCAGGTACTGTTGAAGCACTACTTCCATTCATAGATAGTATTGCCAAGAAGCGCGATAGTTTGGGATTCAATATAGACGGCATTGTTATCAGTGTAGACGAAACCGCGCTGCAAGATACGCTCGGCATTGTCGGCAAAGCTCCACGATATATGACTGCTTTTAAATATCCGGCTGAACGTGTCACAACAGTAGTAAAAGATATTACAGTGAATGTTGGTCGTACAGGAGTACTGACTCCGCTTGCTCATTTTGAACCAGTACTCGTAGCAGGTTCTACTGTTTCAAAATCTACGCTCCATAATATTGATCAAATCAATCGTCTTGATATCCGCATTGGCGATACTGTTGTTATTCAAAAGGCAGGGGATGTGATACCAGAAGTGGTGCAGGTCTTGAAAGATTTGCGCACGGGCAAAGAAAAGAAATTTGTTATGCCGAAGAAATGTCCGGTCTGCGGCTTTCCTGTAGAGCAACGTGAAGCGCAAAGTAAAAAAGAAGAGACTGTCGCATTTTACTGTACGAACGATGACTGTCCGGCCAAGCATACACGTGGCATGATCCACTTCGTCCATATGATGGACATTTATGAAGTCGGTCCAAAAATTATTGATCGCTTGCAGGAAGAAGGTTTGATCAATGATGCAGCAGATCTGTTTGCATTAACAGAAGCGGATCTGAGTGGCTTAGAGCGTTTCGGTGAAAAGAGTGCACAGAATATTATTGCTGCTATCACTGATAAAAAACAGCCCCCACTTGATCGCTTTATTGCCTCACTCGGTATTAGTAATGTTGGTACGGAAACTGCGCGAGATATTGCATTACACTTCGGCAGCTTTGAAAAATTCTGGGAAGCGAAAGGCGAAGAGTTTGATAGCATTCCTAATATCGGTCCTGCTGTCGTGGAAAGCATCACTGAATACCGTAACCGAGAATCATCAAAAAATCTTATTAAAAAATTATTTGATAACGGCGTGAAGCCGAAGGCCCTGAGCATAGCGAAAGGGAAGGGAATATTCTCCGGCATGACTGTCGTGCTCACCGGTACTCTGGCAACAATGAGCCGTGAAAAAGCCAAAGAAATTATCCAATCTCAAGGGGGTAAAGTGACTGGCAGCGTCTCAGCCTCTACTTCTCTTGTCGTCGCTGGCGAAAAACCTGGCAGCAAATATACCGATGCGCAAAAATTGGGTGTAAAAACTGTAGATGAAGAGGGATTTTTGAAGATGGTAAAAGGTCTGGTATAGTGAATAGACATGAGTAATCTCACTAAAGACGACATTAAAAGACTGGCGAATTTGGCACGTTTGAGTGTGCCGGAGGAGGAAATGGACAGTGTAGCCCAGGATATCGATACTATCCTTGGCTTTGTCGATACGATTCAATCAGTGCAGCTTGGCGACCAGGTCGCTGATATTCAAGACGAAGTAAATGTTTTTCGAGAAGACACGGTCAATCCACTTACTCCTGAGTATGATCTTATAGAAGCAGCACCATTGCATCAGGATCATTTTGTAAAAGTGCCAAAGGTTATTGAATAGACTATGGAATATAAGGGAATGGAAGAATTGCATAAGAAAATTGTCTCAGGAGAAATTCTTGTTCGTGATGTTGTGAAAGAATATGTTGCTCGTGCAAAGGCCAGTGACTTGAATGCGTTTCGAGAAATTTTTTCTGATGAAGATATTGCAGCACAGGTGGCAGTAGCAGAAAAGATGTTTGCTGACGGCACTGCGACTATGCTCACTGGCATGCCGATTGCACTGAAAGACAATATTTTGTTTGCTGGGCATGTGGTGAGCAGTAGTTCAAAAATGTTGGAGCACTATGTCGCTTCATATGATGCCACTGTTATCGAAAAAATTAAAAAAGTTGGTGGTGTGATTATCGGTCGAACAAATATGGATGAATTTGCCATGGGTTCTTCTACTGAGAACTCAGCATTTGGCGTGACAAAAAATCCTCACGATACGACCAAAGTACCAGGCGGTTCATCTGGCGGTTCTGCTGCAGCAGTAGCGGCTGATTTATGTGTTGTTGCATTTGGTTCTGATACTGGAGGATCTATCCGACAGCCTGCAGCGTTTTGCGGCATTGTCGGACTACTTCCTACATACGGCAGCGTGTCCCGTCACGGTCTTTCGGCTATGGGCTCATCGCTCGATGTTATTGGTCCAATGGCGCACAGCGTAGCGGATGCAGAAATTTTTTATAATACATTCAAGGGCCGTGATCAGTATGACAGTACTTCTCGAGAAGGGAATGGCAATAAGCCTTTGAAAAAGAAACTAGCTATGCCGAAATTTGATCGCAGCGGCGTTGATGTGGAATTGCTTAAAAATTTTGAAGCAATGATAGAGAAGTTAAAAAGTGAAGGATTTACTATTGATGAAGTTGACCTTCCGCACTTCGCTGACGCATTGGCTGTCTACTATATATTGATGCCAGCAGAAGTGTCTTCAAACTTGGCACGACTAGACGGTATTCGCTATGGCGATCGTGCAGAGAGCGCATCAATTCATGATGTCTATGGCGATACGCGCGGAGCACTCTTCGGCAAAGAAACTCGTCGTCGTATTCTTCTTGGCACCTACGTGCTGTCTCACGGCTACTACGATGCCTATTACAACAAAGCTGTAGCATTGCGTGGCATCATTCGCAAAGAGCTTGAAGAAGTACTGCAAAATTATGACGCTATCATTACTCCGACCACGCCGACACCAGCTTTTGGTATTGGAGAAAAAGTCGACGATCCGGTCAGTATGTATCTCTCTGATTTGTTTACAGTGCCGGCTAATATCGCACAACATCCAGCTCTGTCTATTCCTTCAGGGAAAAATAGTGCAGGCTTGCCGTTCGGTATTCAATTTATCGGTCCTCGTTTTGCGGAAGATACACTCTTTGCGCTTGGCAAGATCATAGAGAATATACGATAATACAGGGGTGCAACCAACCTTCTATCAAATACAGCCGAAGTGGATAAACCTCGATAGTTTTTTTGCGCTCATCGGCAACATCATTAAGTGGATCTTGTCGATACATTTTTTTGCCTTCATGTATATTCTCACCACTCTCGTTATCATTGCGCTTATTACGCTGATACTGTTTATGCTCGTGC
The DNA here is from genome assembly GCA_035491955.1 of Minisyncoccota bacterium. Classification (GTDB taxonomy): domain Bacteria; phylum Patescibacteriota; class Minisyncoccia; order Phycocordibacterales; family UBA9973; genus UBA4124. The sequence continues at coordinate 42,905 of DATJJU010000012.1, forward strand.
GTTTGAGTGAAATCAAAAAGGATAAAGAAAAGAAAAAGGCTATGGTGGCGGCTACCATACAACCTGTTGCTCAAGCGGGTGTTTCAACTGGTAATGATACCTGGCACAGTATTCGTGAACGATTGCTCTCCAATAACGATAGTGACTGGAAGCTCGCCATTATCGAAGCCGACATCTATCTTGATAAAATTTTGGATAACAAAGGCTTTCACGGCGATACAACCAGCGACAAATTGAAACAAATTACCCCGGCTATTTTGCCGTCTATTGTTATGGCATGGGAAGCCCATAAAGTTCGCAATCGCATTGCTCACCAAGGTTCATCATTTGTGCTGACAATGCCGGAAGCGCGCAAAGTCTTATCATATTTCGAAATGGTTTTTACTGATTTAGGAGTAATTTAAGAAATCCTTAACTTGCATTTATTTAAATGCAGTTGTACAATCCAAACCTACACATCGCGGGGTGGAGAAGTGGCATCTCGTAAGGCTCATAACCTTAAGGCCCAGGTTCGATTCCTGGCCCCGCAACAATAAAACCCCCCATAGGTCCGACCTGTGGGAGGACAAGTATCGTGACAATATTCCAATTTATGATATATTCTTGAGGCTATCAGCACTTGTCGGCGTAGCTGTCTTGGTTAGATTCCGCGAAGCCGAACATGTATAGTAAAGTAGGAGAAAGATATACTCTTGTCGGCGTAGCTCAGTTGGTTAGAGCGTAGCACTCATAAAGCTAAGGTCGGAGGATCGTTCCCTCCCGCCGACACCATATCAGCCCGGCTGATATAATAGAATAATCGCAATTAATATTGCGGACGTAGCTCAACTGGTTAGAGCACCCGCCTGTCACGCGGGAGGTTACGGGTTCAAGTCCCGCCGTTCGCGCAAAATTTTAAACCTTAGCCCCCACAGTGAGTAAAGATTTTATTGAGGCTTAACAAAATAAATGATTTATTGTATAAATGCGATATGAAAAATAAAACTTTCCCTATGCTTCTTATTCTTATAATTATTGCATTGGCTACCTATATTGTTGTTGGGCAAAAACATCTTTTTAATTTACTGCCGCAATCTTTCACTGTTAAATTAGGTGCTACAGATTCAAGTGCTTCTGGTTCTAGTAGTTACACCTGGGTACTGAGTTTCAACGGCAACACTTTAACAAATGCAGTCGAACACTACTCTGTTGGCAGAGTTGGTTTTACTGGTTCAGGAGATTGTAATTTTCAGAACGGAACTTGGGTAGAACAAGGAACAGAAGATGCCTGTAAAGATGACGGAACCTCTTTATTTGGTATTCCATTAAATCGCACTAATCTCGAACAGAAGATTAGGAATGGTGTATTTGTAAAAGGAAATCCTGACAATTGTGGAGCAGATGTTGCCGGGGCTTCTCCTTGCTATCAAATAAATTAAATCGTGCTTATTTAGTTCTCATGCCATCTGCTGTGTCGCGCAGAAAGTGATATACTAGTATTGTTACCAGGTAACAAATTTGATTTTATGTATTATGGATTTTTTGACCCATTGAGTGTTGTATTTCACGTCATTGGATGGATTCTTATTGTTTGGTTGATCGTGTGGATCATTCGCGGTGCGCGGATGCGACGCTATCACTACATGCATGGCATGCACAGCATGTGGTGCGATGGTACCAATTGTAACCATCCTTCACATGGCAGTAATGCAATGAATGTCCTTAAAGAGCGCTTTGCAAAAGGCGAAATCAGCAAGGAAGAGTACGAAGAGCGCAAAAAGACCCTTCAGGGGTAAGGAAAAGCCCCAGAAATGGGGCTTTTCATATGTTTGACAAATAAAAGCAAAGGTGTTATCATGTCGGCATTACTATAAGTATTGTGTTATTGACTATTGAGTCGTTATGACACAGTAGTAGAAATAAATAACACATATGAATACCACTCAATCTCGAGGCCCACGTCCGGCTCGTTCTCGTCGTGACGCCTCACCATCATTATCACATTTTTCATTGCGCCCACCAGAGCGTAGCGGCTTCGGCGCACCATCTCGCTTTCGTTCTAACGAAGCAGGCGCGCCTCGTTCTCGTTCTGGTGAAGCACCAGCTTCACGTTCTCGCTTTGCTGGAGGTAGTAAGGGCGGCTTTAGTAGCAGCTCTCGCTCTCGTTTCGGTGAAGGGAACCGCGGCCGTTTTTCTGGCAAGAAGAATAATCGCAAATCAGACTATATTGATGAATCAAAGTTCATCAATCGCGCTGTAGAAGTAGAAGAAGTACAGCATGTTGCGAAGCATACATTTGCTGACTTCAATGTTCATCCTCAGCTTGCAACCAATTTGGAACGCAAAGGCTTCGTTCAGCCGTCTCCTATTCAAGACCAATCTATTCCTGTCGCACTTGAAGGCAAAGATGTTATTGGTATTGCCAATACTGGTACAGGCAAGACAGCAGCCTTTCTTATTCCTATCATCAATAAGCTTGTCAGTGATCCTGATCACAAAGCTATGGTCCTTACTCCTACTCGTGAATTGGCGCAGCAAATCGAACAAGAGTTTCGCGCTATGACATTCGGTATGCGCATGTGGAGCGTTGCTGCTGTTGGTGGTCTGCCAATCATGCGACAAATTCGCCAGCTTGAGCTCGGTGTACATATTGTCATCGGTACTCCTGGTCGCGTAAAAGATTTGATCGCGCGCGGAAAAATTAATTTGAATAACTATAGAACGATCGTGCTTGATGAAGCAGACCGCATGTTGGACATGGGCTTTATCGATGATATGCGTGAAATTCTTGGCGGCATGCCAAAAGATCGACAAGGTCTTTTCTTCTCTGCGACATTTTCTTCTGAAATCAAAGCATTGTGCAGCGACTTCTTGAAAGATCCTGTAACAGTTGCTATCAAGACTCGCGATACTGCAGCCAGTGTGGATCAGGATATCGTGCGTGCACATCCTTCAGAAAAGTTGGACAAGCTTCATGATTTGCTTAACAAGCCTGAATTCAAAAAAGTCTTGATCTTCCGAGAAACAAAGCATCATACTGATGAGCTTGCTCGTGAATTGAAGCATCGTGGTTTCTCAGTATCAGCGCTTCATGGAGACATGCGCAGCCGTGAGCGTTCACGCGCCGTGGATGCATTGACCAAGGGCCAGATCCAAGCAGTGATCGCCACTGATGTTGCAGCTCGCGGTATCGATATTCCTGATATTACTCATGTTATCAACTACGATGTGCCATCAACCTACGACACGTACGTTCACCGTATCGGCCGTACTGGTCGCGGCAACAAGAAAGGCACGGCCCTGACTTTCGTCCGATAATTAAAAAACAAAGGTCCAACCTATGTGAATACATAGGTTGGACCTTTGTTTTTGTTGAAATAATCTATCTTTATGCTATCTTTTAAGTACTTTCCAGAGAAAACAAGGGTGTTGGCTTGGAAGCAGCCATTCGCTTAAAGAGTGCGTAACTGTTCACTTGTCGAGGGAAGTACCGATATTTGCTACCGTGTCTATCACGAACGAATATCGGTTATTTGTGCCAATGTAGCTCAGTTGGTAGAGCACTCCCATGGTAAGGGAGAGGTCATCGGTTCAATCCCGATCATTGGCTCCAGATAGAGGATCAAGGACTTTATTTTTTTGAAAATTCATGTATAATCAGTGCTCTTATGGAAATTCGTAACATCGCTATCATCGCACACGTGGACCACGGCAAGACAACATTAACAGACAAAATGTTGGCTTTTTGCGGTGAAATGCAGGAAGGAGCATCAATGGACTCAAACCAGCTTGAACGCGAGCGCGGTATTACTATCTATGCCAAGAACACAGCAGTTACGTATAAAGGTACAAAAATCAATATTGTTGATACCCCAGGTCACGCCGACTTCGGTTCAGAGGTAGAGCGCGTGCTCCGCAGTATCGACTCGGTGCTTTTGATCGTTGATGCACAAGAAGGCCCAATGCCTCAGACTCGCTTTGTATTGAAGAAATCTTTGGAGCTTGGTCTCAAGCCTATTGTTGTGATTAACAAGATCGATAAGCCAGGTGCAAATATTGCCCACACTCACGATGCTGTATTTGAACTCTTCTTGGAGCTTGGTGCAACTGATGAACAGCTCGACTTCACTACTGTCTACGCAATCGGTCGCGATGGTGTAGCAATGCGCGAACCAAATGATGAAAAGAAAGACCTTGCTCCACTTTTTGAAACTATTTTGGAAAAAGTACCAGTAGCTGCCAACGATACATCAAAGCCGTTCCGTATGCAGGCATTTAACCTTGCTTACGATAACTTCCTCGGACGTCTGGCTGTTGGCCGTGTCTATGAAGGTATTGCGAAAATGGGCGACACTGTATTCATTAAGACTGAAAATGGTGCAAAGCGCCAAGCTAAGATCACAAAACTTTTCAGTTTCCACGGCTTCACTCGTGAAGAAGTACAGGATGCACAAGCAGGGGACATTGTCATGCTTGCTGGTATTCCTGACATCTTCATTGGCGAAACTATCACTGCCAATGCTGATGCAGAACTTCTACCAGCTATTCGTATCGACGAACCAACTATTGTTTTGGACTTCTTGGTTAATAACTCTCCATTTGCTGGTAAGGAAGGAAAGTTTGTGACCTCTCGCCAGATCCGCGAGCGTCTTGAGCGTGAATTGGAAATCAACGTTGGCTTGAAGGTAGACTTCAGTCCTGATCCTAATCGTATTGCCGAAGGCTTCAAAGTATTCGGTCGCGGCGAAATGCACATTGCTGTGTTGCTTGAAACAATGCGACGTGAAGGATATGAAATGCAGGTTTCTCAGCCACAGGTAATCATCAAAGAAATTGATGGCGTGAAGAGCGAGCCGTTTGAAGAGGTGACAATTGATATTCCTTCAGAATTTCAGGGTGCTGTTATTGAGAAGCTCGGCATGCGCGGCTTCATCATGAAAGATATGAAAATGCATAGTGCAAGTACTCGCATGATCTTCGAAGGCCCAACTCGCGGACTCTTTGGCTATCGCGGGCAATTCCTTGTTGATACAAAAGGCGAGGGCATTATGGCTTCTCAAGTGCTAGGCTTCCGTCCATATGCTGGTGAAATCACTCGTCGTCATGTTGGCTCTATGATCTCAATGGAAACAGGCAAGGCATTGGGCTATTCTCTCTGGGGCTTGCAGGAGCGCGGCGTGCTCTATATTAGTCCTGCTACAGAAGTTTACGAAGGCATGATCATTGGTAATACTTCAAAAGGTGAAGAAATGACAGTGAACCCAACCAAGAACAAGCAGCTGACAAATGTTCGCGCATCAGGAACTGACGAAGCGATCAATCTCGTACCACCATGGACACTGACTATCGAACGCGGTTTGGAAATTATCCAAGATGATGAATTTCTAGAAGTGACCCCTCTCTCTGTTCGTTTGCGCAAGCAATACCTCAGTGATACCGATCGCTCAAAAGCTCGAAGAAAGGTACAATAATACTATGAACGAGAAGCGTTTAAAGGAATTCTGGAATAAGGAGTATAAGGATCCGGAATTTTTTTCATTGTCGGATGAGGCAAGCGGAGACTTACAAAAATTCACGCGCTGGCTGCAAAAAGAATATGGCAAGGATGTATTACGGTCTGATATTACCGTGCTTGATGCTGGGTGCGGTAATGGCCGTAACTTACTCTGGTTGAATGATCAGTTTCGCGTGCGAGGCTTCGGCTATGATATTTCTGAAGTAGCAATTAGACAGGCAACGGAAAATGCTGCATTGCAAAAATGGGGAAATAAACTAACGTTCGCAGTACATTCTATCGGCCAAGATATCCCATTGCCTGATGAAAGCGTGGATATTGTTCTCGACATGATGGCAAGTCACTTTCTGAAAGAAAAAGAACGCGCACAATTTATCAAAGAAGTGGCGCGCGTTCTGAAGCCGCAAGGAGTACTTTTCTTTAAGTCCTTCTATATGGAAGGCGATCAGCATGCGAAAGATTTAGTGAAGAATGAAAGTGCCGGCGAAGAGAATGCGTATATCCATCCGCGATTGAAAGTGTATGAATACGTTTGGACCGACCAAGCTATAGAAAAAAGCTTTGGTGCAAATTTCACGCTGCAGCACAAAGAAGCATCGCATAAACACAACATTCGCGGCAAGCCGAACAAGCGTCGCAGTGTTGTATGTTATTTTGAGAAGAAGTAGAGTACAGCACAAAGGGCCATATATACCACAGGCACCCATGCTGCGTGTATGTTTCCAAAAGTCCTTGGTAAACCGCGGATTTTGAAAACATACAGCTCCGCCCAGCTTTGAGTGGTAATGTAAACCTTTTGTGGTATTGGGGTTGGACGTTTCTTTCGCACAGAACACACAACCCCAATACCACCCACAGATACGCTTCCACCTATAGCTGGGCGGAACCAAACAAAATAAAATCAGAGGTTCACCGATGACTTTTATTTTGTTTGTGGAGCATGGGGGCTATAGGTACAATAAGTGTTCTAATGAGACTCTTCGCCAGTGTAGCTTAGCAGGTAGAGCAATGGTATCGTAAACCATAGGTCGCCGGTTCGATTCCGGCCACTGGCTCCATATGAATAAAGAAACAATGCAACACCGCATCACGGAAATTGAAGCTGCTATGAATAGCGGGGATTTTTGGAATGACAAAAACAAAGCACAGGCCATGATCAAAGAATTGCAGGAATTGAAAGATGCCGTTCAAGGATTGGGGAAATACGACAAAGGCAATGCAATCATTACCATATTTGCTGGGGCTGGCGGAGATGATGCAGAAGATTTTGTCGGTATGATTTTAAATATGTATATGCGCTATGCAGAAAAGCGTGGCTGGCTGATTGGGTTTTTGGAGCAGCATGCCAACGATCACGGAGGATATAGAAATGTAGCATTCAGTGTCGAAGGCAAGGGTGCGTATGCGACTTTGAAAAATGAATCAGGTGTTCATCGTCTGGTGCGCATCTCTCCGTTTAATGCTAATGGCAAGCGCCAGACCTCTTTTGTCATGGTAGAAGTCATACCGGAATTTTCAAAAGGCGATAGTGATATTGTCATACCGGAAAGTGATATTGATATTTCATTTGCCAAAGCCGGCGGTCCAGGCGGGCAGAATGTGAATAAGAGAGAGACTGCTGTGCGTATTGTGCATAAGCCAACCGGCATGAGCGTGCATGTCGCAAGTGAGCGCAGTCAGGAACAGAATCGCGAAAAGGCACTTGATCTATTAAAAGGAAAATTGTTCAAGCGCCAGGAAGAAGAACGCAAAGCACTGGAGAGTGGTGTGCAAATCTCGAAGACCACAGAGAACGAATGGGGTAGTCAGATCAGATCGTATGTCTTGCATCCGTATAAGCAAGTGAAGGATCATCGCACAGGAGTAGAGGTAAGTAATGCTGCAGGAGTGCTTGAAGCCGGGAATATTGAAGATTTTCTCGAAGCTGAAAAAACCTTATAACGAAAGGTAAAGCTGAATATGCTATACTAAAAACTCATGATAAAGTTTGTAAATGTATCAAAAGTATATCCAAACGGTGCAGTTGCGTTGGAAAACGTAAATCTCGATATTGAAAAAGGAGAATTTGTGACGATCGTCGGCCCATCAGGCGCAGGCAAGACCACTCTTAATAAGCTGATATTGGCTGAAGAAGAACCAACAGAGGGAACAGTTCTTTTTGAGAATGAAGATATAGACGCTTTTAATAATGCAGAGACTACTCGCTTGCGCCGACGTATTGGTACGATCTTCCAAGAGTTCCGTCTTTTACCAAATAAGACTGCCTATGAAAATATTGCATTTGCTATGGAAGCAGCAGGCAAGAGCGATGAGGAAATAGTATCTGATGTGCCGCATGTTCTTCAGCTCGTAGATTTGCAAGATCGCATGTTCCACTTCCCAGGACAGCTGTCTGGCGGAGAAAAGCAGCGCTTGGCTATTGCTCGCGCCATTATCAATCAGCCGGAGGTGTTGTTGGCCGATGAGCCAACGGGCAACCTTGACTCTCGCAACACTGATGAGGTGATAGAAATTTTAAAAAAGATCAATGATCTCGGTACTACAGTCGTACTGACTACGCATGACCCTCAACTGATCAAAGCAGTAGGGCAGCGCATTATCAGCATGGAGCGCGGACGCATTGTCGGTGATGAAGAGAAGGCGCGTACCAGAATTTAATACTGTATACTAATCATATGTTTTGGATCAGACTAAAAAGAGTAATCAAATCAGGCTGGATAAACTTCCGCAGAAATAGTGTTGTATCATACGCGGCTATTTTAGTAACCACTATTACGCTCACTGTTGTGACAGGTATCTTCCTTTTCCAGGCTATCTTAAATGCCACTATTGCTAATGTGCAGAGCAAGGTGGATATTGCAGTCTACTTCACCGCTGATGCTCCGGAGGATCAAATCCTCAGTCTTTCTTCCGATCTAGAAAAACTACCGGAAGTGGCAAATGTGCAGTACATTTCTGCTGATCAGCAGGTATTGGCATTCCGCGATCGCCACTCAAATGACTATCTGACGCTGCAAGCGCTTGATGAATTGGGTGACAATCCATTCGGGGGTCTTTTGCAGGTTACCGCAAAGGATTCAAGTCAGTATGATGCTATTGCTCAGGTCTTGCAGGGCGATACCGATATTGCTCGTTCCAATTCTCAAATCATTGAGCGTATCAACTACTCTCAAAACAAAACTATCATCGACAAACTCAATAGCCTCATCTTCAGTGCTCGTCGCGTAGGATTGATCTCAACACTTATCCTGGCAATTGTTTCTATTATCATTATGCACACCACTATTCGTTTGAGCATTTATATGGCTCGTGAAGAAATTGGCATTATGCGCTTGGTTGGTGCGAGTGGTTCATATGTTCGTGCGCCATTCCTCGTGCAAGGCATGCTCTACGGTGCCTTTGCCTGGCTCTTAACGAATCTCTTATTCTTCCCGCTGACATACTTTGCCGGACAAAGGCTGACTGATCTTCTTGGTATTAATCTGTACTCTTACTACATCAGTCATCTTTTCTCAGTTTCTGGTCTAGTCCTTATCATTGGCCTCTTGCTCGGCATGATCTCAAGCCTTCTCGCTGTTCGACGATATCTGAATGTGTAGCATAATTCCAGAGGTCCAGCCTCGGGGAACAGAGGCATAACAAAAAGCGCGAACCGTTTACGGTTCGCGCTTTTTGTTATGCCTCACTCTCATTTCCTTCTTCGCTGCTGCCTGATAGAGCACTCTGTACTTCTGCTGGAGTGGTATAGGTATTGTCCGGCAAACCATCTAGCGCATCGGTCACATCACTTGGTGCACTATTTTCATTTGCCTTACTAATCAGGTCTTGCTTGGTTGCGGGATAACTCATTCCGCTTAAATATGCTTGAACATCAATTGGGTTTGCCATATTTTTTCTATCTCATTAATTACTAAAAACTCGACCCATATATTTAATAACGCTGGCGGCACCACTTTTATTTCATGTTGATTTTTTGACGAAAAAACGCTATTCTACATCGGCGTATTACTACGCTTTTTGCGGAATCGTCTAATGGTAGGACAACGGTTTCTGGTACCGTTTATCTTGGTTCGAGTCCAGGTTCCGCAGCAACTAGTTTTCTCTATAAAAACTCATCGTATCGATAGAGTCATTTCGTGTTAAAGTTAAAACAATGAAAATAATCAAACAGGAGCAATCGCAAGAACAGTTAGCAGAATGGGTAGATATATTTTTACGTGGAGAGGGTAAAAATATTCGGTTGGCGGATAGTCTCAAGGAACAAAAGCGTTGGTGGGCTCGAGTAGCTAATTTCCCAATAAATAAGCTTGTTAGATGCTGTGGTCCTGAAGATGGGATGGAATATAAGGAGCCTCTAGAGAGATGGAATGCAAGAGTAGATTCTTTAATGGAGCATATAAGGTCTGAGGGATACATTGCTCCTTTGATTGCATATTATGGGGCGCATTACGGAAATGAAATGTTTTCAGTAAGAGATGGCAATCATCGCCTGGCTGCATGTGAAAAACTTGGTAACAAAACCCTGGATACTTTGATATGGTGCGACTCGGAAGAGGATTTTGAAAAAGTTAAGGGATTAATTTCTTAGTAAATAAGGTTCCAACTTCGTCCCATGCGGTCAGCCCTTCGTCGTACCTCCTCAGGGTCTGCGATCTCCCTTAAACTGTAGAACAATAAAGAGAAATTGTGGAATTAAAAAATCCCTGTAAATGTAATATTGTCACATCTGCAGGGACCACGCTTCATTTTTGAGGTAATAAGCGTTCTAAGATTTTTTTACCGTCTTCTGAAGAGGCTATCTCATTTTGTTTAACAAAAACAGGGAAGGAGTTGGGCCAACGACCCCCAAGAGCGACCCCATGAATATCATAGGCGATAACTCCTTTTCGTTTTGTGTTCCAACCTATAGCGTCATAACCCGATCGGCCTGTTTCGCTAAAAATGTAATCTACTTCATCACTTGTATTTGTTATAAATACTTCATCGTCCTCTCTCTCAGGATGATTGTCTCTATTAAAATCAAGTTTTTTCATGTTAAGCAATTTTATTTATAATAACATATAACAATATTTTGTCAATTATTTATTTTTCAATATAAAAGACCTCTGCAAGAGAGGCCTTTTATATGAGTTTTTATCCGAGCTTTTTGTTTAGCCATTCAATGCCGCGTTCTGCGATGTGTCCGAGCATATCGAAGAAACTGTGAGCGATAGGCACGTGGTTGTAACCATACCAGGAGATAGCAACGAATAGTACGAACCAAACTAAACCGAGAAGGCTATATAAAAACTCCATGAAGCCAGAGCGGCCATAGCCGTTATAGTGGTGGCGATATTGCTGGCGCTGCCACCGCTTCTGTTCTTTCTTCGCGTATCTCTTCTGCCATTTATCCCAGCCTTCATATCCTGAGCGAGTTTTGTCGATAATAGTCTGAGCGGTCATGCGCATAGTGTTCCACGCTTCTGCTTTTTCTTCTGGTGTATTGGCTTTAGGAATAACCCAATACATGACAAAGTATACGAATATCCACGCGCCTCGTGTCAGCACTGCTAGTACTACGAAGGCAATGCGAACCAATGTCACATCAATATCAAAGTACACTGCGATGGCATTACAGACACCAAGAATATACGCATTGTCAGGAAGAATATAAATCTTCTTTTGATTGCCATGTTCGCCATCTTTCTTTTCAGTTTTTTCTCCTTCTGATTCAGAACTTTCTACTGGACCCATTTCCGCAATAATTTTTTCTACTTCGCTGGCAGTAATGACATCCTTTGATGCGCTAAGATATGTCTCGCACTTTTCAGCAATAGCTAGATTGAAGTCTTTCAAGATTTCTTCCTTATCAGGGTTGTTGGCAAGATTGTTCTCGGCTTTTTCAAGATAAGCTTTTAAGATGTTGTAGCCTGGCTCCTCGATTTTGTATGAGCGTCCGGCTAGATTGATTGTAATTACTTTGTTCATATATTTTTTATTAGGGTGTTAATTTTTTTCCAATATTCTTCTATTTCCTTTAATTGTTCGCGACCTTTTTTGGTAAGACTGTAATATTTTCGTGGCGGTCCGGAGTCTGACTCTTGCCATTCATAGTCTAGGTAGCCATCGCGGCGCATCCTGCTCAGCAGGGGATAGAGCGTGCCTTCCTGCGTAGCAAACTCGGTTTGGTTAAGCTCTTGCAGCATATCGGCGACATACATCTGCTTGGCATTAATCATCTTCAGCAAGACAAACTCCAAGAGCCCTTTGCGAATCGAACTAAATTTTTCATTAATGGTGTCCATATATTTTTAGTACCTTGTTATATAAAGGTAGCATATCATAAAATACCGTCAAGGGTCAAATCCACTATGGTATTATCTAAGTATGAAAAAAATCTATTTTGTAAGACACGGTCAGAGCGAAGGAAATAGCGGCCCGATACGTCAAACCGCTGAAACTCCTTTGACGGAAAAGGGAAGAGAACAAGCTCAGATCGTAGCCAAGCGATGTAAAAATATTCCTACTGAATTGATGGTATGCAGTACGATGGTTCGCACTCGTCAAACTGCTGATGCTATATTGGCCGAAGTGCCGCAGCCTGTTGAATACTCAGATCTCTTTGTAGAACGTCGTCGCACATCTGATGAATTAGGAAAACCAAAAGATGATCCAAAAGCATTGGAGGTTGAAAAGGTCATAGTAGAGCATTTTGCTGAACCTGGATTTCGATATTCAGATGAGGAAAATTTTGATGACTTAAAAGAGCGCGCAAAGAAAGCGCTTGAATATCTCGCGAACCGTCCAGAAGAAACAATCTTGGTAGTGAGTCACGGATTCTTCATGAGAGTGCTCATGTCGTATGTAGTATTTGGAGACGAACTGACAGGGAAGGAGTGTCAGCAGTTCATACGAAAATTTGAAACGGAAAATACGAGCATCAGTGTCATTGAAGGCATGCCTGTGCCGCTTGGCATGCGCTGGTCCATGTGGATTTGGAATGACCACGCGCATTTGGGGTAAATAAGAAAGCCGCCCGGTACGGGCGGCTTTTTACTGGGCTACAAAGAACACAGTTCTCTTGTAGTGCTTCTCAAGCAATCGGTTGATAGTTTTGAAATCTTCTTCTGGTTTAAAATCATCAATGATGCATTGGATTTTCCTTATGCGTTCCCTGCAGGCTTTTGATAGACCTTTAGTTACATTCGCTATGTCATTTCTATGAACTTCTTCATACCTTTTTTCTAATCTTGAAAAGTAGTTAAGGTATTCATAATAGGGCAGTAGCTTCGGTATAAGATCCTGATAGAGTTTTAAAGTAGGGGTAAGTGTTATAAATGTGTGTTTCTTATATCTTGTCCCACTTATTAATCCTTTCTCAAAGACCTTTCCCAGTTGTCCGCTATACCCACGCTTGCTAATGACTATAGATGTTTCAAGTAATATTACTATCGCCATAACCCTGCCGTGCATAGTTGCAGTTGGGGATTTCAAAATATTAACCGCTCGAGAGGCCACAGAAAAATAATCTTCTGGTTTTTTCATTGTTAATAAGGATTTGGTCCGTATATACAATAGCATGAAATAGTATTTTTGTAAAGGTATGGAATGCCCTCCCTAGCTCACACGACATTTAAGATTTTATTCAAAACTTAAATGTCATGCGCGCTTCTCGGGCATACTATAAAACTGAGGAGGGTATTCCACATTGTTCTGATATAATTAATTCATATAAGTATAAGTATTTTTTATGAACCAAGATTTAGGAATTTCGAAAGGGTGGCTTTGGGTATGGCGTATCATTATGATACTCGTCGTACTTTTCTTTTTATTCGATGCAGTAGTGCATATTCTTGTACTGCCTAATGTAGTACAGTCGTTCATACCGCTTCAGTTGCCAATCAGTTTGTCAGTACCGATGGGTATTACATTACTTGTTTCACTCGTGTTGTACTGTATGCCACGCACTACTATACTCGGCGCTATTTTGATCACTGGATATCTCGGCGGAGCAATCCTTGCAAATGCTCGCGTCGGCGCATCATTTTTCAGCGCAGTAACGTTTCCTGTAGTCATGGGCATTCTTGTCTGGGGCTCTTCATATATTCTTGAGCCGCGACTTCGAGCTCTGATACCGTTTCGGAAAAAGTAAAAATAATAAAAGCCCTGGCATATGCCAGGGCTTTGTTACTAAGTACAGTAGTATCATTTAATATGTAAACGTACCGTGAGGGCTCTCAATAGTTAACTCCTTTTTGTTGGCTGGGTCTACATACCCAACTATCTTTGCTTCTACGTCGTGACCTTCGCTAATCTCAATGATTTTCTCGGCCACTTTCTTATCACAATAGATCTCAAACCGGTGTCCCATGTTGAACGTTTTGTACATGTACTGCCAGGGCTGGTCACTTTCTCTCTGAATGTCATAAAAGATGGGTGGTATCTCAAAGAGATCATTCTTAATGATATGGACACTATCCGCAAAATTGAGGCATTTCGTTTGTCCGCCACCACTGCAGTGAATCATGGCACTGATGGAATTGCGAGAGACGCTTCCCAGGATTTCTTTAACTACTGGCGCATATGTTCTGGTTGGAGAAAGAACTAATTGGCCCATGTCGAAACCTACTAAGAAGCTATCAGTTGTTGGCTTGTATTTACCGGTGTACGCTTTGTCTCCCAATGTTGGTTCAAACATTTCCGGGTGCGTGGTGCTGAATAAGCAGTGCCGCGCCAGGGTAATGCCATTACTCCCAATGCCGCTATTGTACTCTTCTTCATAGAATGCTTCACCAGCCGAGGCTAACCCGACAATAACATGTCCTGGCTTGATATTTGTTTTAATAACATCAGTCAGAGCGATCCTTCCTACCATGCTGGCATCCAATGTAAGAGTACGAACGGCGTCATTAAGGTCGGCGGTTTCTCCGCTATTGTACGTTATCTTAATATCGTACATTTTTTCCAATACTTCAAAAAACTTAGCTGTGCCGGCAATAATAGCCTCAATCACTTCATAGGGGATGTGCACACTATTACGATTGATGTTTTGTGTGTAGGTAAATGGACCGAGTGCTCCGACACATATCATGTCGTCCAGGTTCATTACTACTGCATCAATAGCCAAGTTGTGAAAAACATTCAGATCTCCAGTTTCTTTCCAGTAATGATATGCCATGACTGACTTAGTACCCGTGCCGTCAGCATGAGCAACTAGGCCATGGTCCGGACTGCCTGTTAAAGTGTCTGCAAAGATTTTACAAAATGAGCCGGGAAATAATCCCGGACTTAACGATCGAATAGCATTGTGTACTTCCTTTTTGTCAGAAGATACACCGAGCTCTTTGTACTTGTCTTGTTTCATCTCGGTATAGTTTGAGTTTTTTAAATGAATTTGTTTCGTTGAACATTACAACACTTTTTATTGAATGTAAAGGCGGTGGGAGAAGGTGAAATATTAGGCAAAAAGCCTTCGTAGTAATTCTATAGAAGGCTTTTGCTCTTTTATTACAAATTAACTTATTACTATTATGAAATTATTTTTAAGCATCGCACTTTCTCTATTCTTGTTTATCGGTGGCGGCTTTGCTTTGCAGGCGCATGCTCAAGTAGCAGGCTGTGCAACGACAGGAGGATACAATACCAGCAACGGCACGGCATGTAATGGCGCGACTGTCATACCTCTAGGCTGTACCAGTACTGCAGGCTTCAGCGGCGCAACAGGTATGCCTTGTAATGGCAACACTGCTGCAGCGAACGGCTACAATGGCGTTACCATAGGCGGAAACGGATTTATCAATGGCTGTACTTCTAATACCGGGTATAGTGCTACTACAGGCCAGGCATGTAACATGGCGGTCAATGGAATTATTTATACCGGTAATGGCACTACAGTGAATACTGGTATCACTACTACACCTCCTATTACTACCGTTTCTCCAGCCCTGCCAACTACTGGCGCAGGCAATCAGGCTATCCCAACTATGTTGGTCTTGATCGCTTCGGGCGCACTTGCATTCCTTGGCGTTCGCTATAGTGTTCGCCAGTTAGCACGACAATAGGGTAATTATATGTTCAAGAAGATTGGCATTGCCATCCTTACACTCTTTGCCATAGTGATATTTTTCGGCACACTCAGCCAGGCACTGTTCCATTCTTCTGCTTCTGATCTGACAGTGCCACAAGCGCACGCCGATGCTACTGTAACGACTGACCATCCCGTAACGCTGTATATTCCAGCGCTGAATATTGATGCCAAAGTTCAACAAGTCGGTCTTACTATCAGCGGCAAGATGGCAGTGCCGACAAATTATACCGATGTAGGATGGTACAAATACGGCACACTGCCAGGACAAACAGGTAGCGCTGTTATCGCAGGACATGTTGATGACGGCTTGGCATTACCGGGAGTGTTTATCAATCTCGACCAATTGAAGCCCGGTGATGATATCTATGTTGCAATGTCTGATAAACATACGTTGCACTATGTTGTGACAAACAGTATTGCATACAGCAAAGATGCCGATACGAGCACTATCTTCAATGACAAGAGCGGCAAACTTTTGAAATTGATCACGTGTACGGGCACATGGTTGCCAACACAAAGCACGCACGATCAGCGACTAGTCGTCACAGCTGTTGAGAAATAAAACGAATAAATACTAAGACAGAAAAGAAAAGGCGCGAAACCGTAGGGTT
>DATJJU010000013.1:0-31083 GCA_035491955.1 Minisyncoccota bacterium
CCACCTACTACACCATACGTTAAAACCCGATACCACGTACAGTTACACTTCCACACAAAGCTGGGCGGAGCTACATGTTTTCAAAATCAGAGGTTCACCGATGACTTTTGGAAACATGTACGAAGCATGGGGGCTGAAGGTGGAAATAAGTGTGCTTTGTTTTTATAAACGCAACTTATTTGCATTTACAAAAAATGAAAAAATGTATGAGTTATCCACAGTTTTTTTATAAAAAATATTGCACGCATGTATTGCACACGCGATAATTAAAGTACGAGTGATGATAACGCGTTATCACATAATAGTGGTCGATCATCACCGAAGATTAACAGAAATAAAAACTTACATTTATGGCAGCAAAAAAGAAAGCAGCTAAAAAGAAGGTTGCAAAGAAGGTAGCTAAGAAGGCTCCTAAAAAGGCAGCTAAGAAAAAGGCCGCTAAAAAGAAAAAGAAATAATCTTTTTCTTAACTCTCTTTCCACTTACACAAAAGCTGGTGCGCATTGCGTACCGGCTTTTGTGCTTTCTGGAAAAGAGCTATTTTTTGTGATATAATCAGGGCCTATGGCATTTTCATTGCAGTCCCTCTTTGACCGCAATCAGGTAAAGGGGTATCAGAATAAAGCTGAAAAAATAGGGCATCTAGAGGAACGTTTGACTGGGCTTTCAGACGAGCAATTTCCTTTGGAAACCGAAAATCTTAAAACTCGCTTGTCTCAAGGAGAAAGCTTGGATGATATTTTGCCTGAAGCATTTGCACTTGTTCGAGAAGCAGCAAAACGAACAATGAATAAGCGCCACTATGATGTGCAGCTTATCGGCGGCATGGTGCTTCACGAGGGTACCATCGCTGAAATGCGCACCGGTGAAGGTAAGACTATGGTCGCAACATTGCCGGTGTATTTGAATGCGCTCTCTGGTCGCGGCGTACACGTTGTGACAGTCAACGACTACTTGGCTCGCCGTGATGCAACATGGATGGGACAGATTTACAATTTCTTAGGATTGTCTATCGGCGTCATCAATGATCTCAATAACTCTTTTGTATACGATCCTGCTCATCAAGAGCTCGATGAAGAACGCGATGAAGAAGGCTCTTTCAAAGTAGTGAAGCAGTTCCTTCGTCCTGTCAGCCGCAAAGAAGCGTATCAGGCAGACATTACCTATGGTACAAACAGCCAGTTTGGCTTTGACTATCTTCGTGACAATCTTGTTACTAACAAGGAGGACATTGTGCAGCGCGAGCACTATTTTGCCGTGGTGGACGAGGTAGACTCTATTTTGATCGATGAATCACGTACTCCGCTTATCATTTCTTCTCCTATTTCTGAATCAGAATCTCTCTATAAGACTGTCCGCGATGTAGCGAACAAGCTTGAGCAGGAAAAAGACTATCTTGTTGATGAAAAGATGAAGGCTATTACGCTTACTGATGATGGTATTACCAAGGCAGAGAAACTCCTTGGTATCAGCGATATGTATACCGAAAAGGGCATTAAATACGCTCACTATCTTGAGACGGCTGTGCGTGCCAAGGCTTTGTTCACAAAAGATAAGGACTATGTTGTGAAAGATGGCGAAGTGATTATTGTCGACACCTTTACCGGACGCATGCAGCCAGGCCGACGCTGGTCAGAAGGGTTGCATCAGGCTATTGAAGCGAAGGAAGGCGTAAAGGTGGAACAGGAAACTCGTTCTGTGGCTTCTATTACTTACCAAAATTACTTTAAACTCTACGAAAAGCTTTCTGGCATGACCGGTACAGCCAAGACTAGTGAGGAAGAGTTCATGAAGGTTTACAATCTCGGCGTTATTACGATTCCTACCCATCGTCCAATCAAGCGTATTGATCACAATGATCTCATTTTCCAGACTGAGAAAGGAAAGTTTGAAGCCATTGCTCGAGCTGTGAAAGAGCTCAATGCCAAAGGGCAGCCAGTGCTTATCGGTACTGTTTCTATCGAAAAGAATGAATTGCTTGCAGCATACTTGAAGCGCGTCGGTGTGCCGCACCAGGTCTTGAACGCTAAGAACCACGAAAACGAAGGTTCTGTTATTGCTCAAGCCGGTAAAAAGGGCAGCGTAGTTATTGCTACCAACCTCGCAGGTCGCGGTGTCGACATTATTCTCGGTGGCACATCCGCTACTCCGGAAGAGCAGCAGGCAGTGAAAGATCTTGGCGGTCTGTATGTTATTGGTACCGAGCGTCATGAAGCTCGCCGTATCGACAACCAGCTTCGCGGACGTTCTGGCCGTCAGGGTGATCCAGGTGAGACCCAGTTTTATGTCTCTTTGGAAGACGATCTTATGCGCGTCTTCGGCTCAGAACGCCTCAAGTCTATGATGAATCGCTTTGGCCTGCCAGAAGATCAGCCTATTGATAACGGTTTTGTTTCTAGTGCTCTTGAAACAGCTCAGAAAAAGATCGAAGGATTTCACTTTGATGCCCGAAAACATACGTTGGAATACGATACAGTCTTGTCATTCCAACGAACTATTATTTATGACCGACGCCGGGCTATGGTACAGGGCGACAAGGGTCATATCATTACCACCTTCTACGGTTTGGGTGAAATGGAAGCATTAGAGCCGGTAGTAAAGGAAAAAATAGCCCTTATTGGCGAAGAAGCTTTTTGGGAACAGGTCCGCCGAGTGGTTCTTTATACCACTGATACCCTTTGGGTAGAGCATATTGATACTATGGAACACATGCGTCAGTCAGTCGGACTTCGTGCTTATGGCCAGCGCGAACCGCTTGTTGAGTACAAAAAAGAGGCTACTCGACTATTCAAAGAGATGGAACAGCGCCTAAAAGACCAAGTAATTACTATGGTTACGGCCATTTCCAAGTAATATTAGGACCCAGACCTGCCAATAGGGCAAACAGCCTTTAAAGGAGGCATTATAAGGCGATAAATTTGCCAAATCGTCAAGGAATGTACTCTAAAATACCCTTATAAAATAAGGGTATTTTTCATTTGACACATGGTTTTTCTATTGTATAACCATTGACATTTATTCACGTTTGTGCTACTATATTAGCAAGTTCGTACGGTGTATTGGACGATTAATCATCCACTATACAGTATGGATTTTTTGTTTTGAACCCGATCGCAACGAAAGGAAGTAAGGCAAAGTAAGTACTGTTATGTAGTTCCTCCGGAGCTAAACCGGAATCTATGAGTTCAATAAAACATTCAATCACTCGATCATTTATCATTGTCCCTTTGATGGCTACGACATTGTCAATGAATGCTTTTACAGCAAACGTTAACACTGCAGTAACGCCAACAATATCTTCAGATCCAGCAACTGTTTCAGTTTCTGCCGAGCCTGCCTCGGTACAGACTGATACAGAACTAGCTCAAGTGGAAAGAGAGCAGAAAGCTGCCAAAATTGACGCTTATTTCAGCGAAAATGGTATGCCCCTTGCAGGATACGGTATGGAAATGGTTACTGAAGCTGAAAAACATAACATCGATTGGCGGCTGATCCCAGCAATTGCGATTCGCGAATCGACTGGCGGTTTGCACCAGTGTAAATCCGTTTCCTTTAGCCCATTCGGCTTTGGATCATGTAAAATCAGTTTTAAGAGCTATAACGATGCCATCGCGAACCTCGCTACCAACCTTGGTGGTGACAACCCGAATACTGCAAAGCATTATGATGGTAAGGACACTAATGGTATTCTTGCAACCTACAACACTGTTATCCCTGGATATACAGCGCAGGTCAAGGCTATCATGACAAAGATCGAAAATACGCAGGTAGCGGTAAATACCACTACTTCAGCGTAAAAGATTACTTATAACCCAAAAGGCCAATCCGTTCCGGATTGGCCTTTTGGCATTTCTGTCTTGTTTATAAGCCTTTACAAATAGGGGAATCTGTCGTCTATTGACTTTAGGTAAGAAATGTGATATGATATACGTAGAGATAAAAAAGACAACAATTTCAATCATTCACTGTTCTTAATCAAATCAATATGAAAACATTTAAATTACTTTTGGCTGGAGCAGCTCTTATGCTGTTCGCTTCATGCGCACCGTCATATTTTGACAAAAACCACGATCCGAAACCTCAGCCAAAACCCGATCCAAAAGCGCCATCGGTTACCATTACCAACCCTAAAGGAGGAGAAACATATCACCCTGGAGATAGTATCTTAAATTTTTCAGTAACAACGAAAAATTTGATAGATACGATACTTCCGAATGATAGTAAAACCAACTATGCGGTCGTACAATTGGTACACATTGTAGGAAAAGATACTACTTCTATCGCTTACCTGGGCCCTTATGCAGGAAAAGATGATGGGTATGGACCTTTTAATGGAGCTAATGCTTATTTCATGAAATTTTTTAAATTGCCTGAAAACATTGGATTACCCGCCGCGGCTGCCTTTAATGGAGTCTTCGATAACAATTATGCTTTGAAAGTATATGCCGTTAAAGGAGCAACAATCGTAAAAGCTGTCACTGTGTCAAAGAAATTCAGTATTACCCAGTAACCGGCTTCCATCGTAATTTATTTAAACAAACAAAAACCCTCACTTTTTAAAGTGAGGGTTAAATTTTTTAATGAAAGAGCTTAATAAGAATCAGGATTAAGGCCGAAGAGTTCGATTTGATGTTCTATAAACATACGGCCATCTCCTTCTTTTGGGATAAATCTGGCGGGCTGTTTAATAAAAGGCGCTTGTTTCGGCTTTTTAAAGTAAGAAAAGATTTTTTTCTTAATCCATCCTTTGAATATTTCTCGTATGATCTGCTTAAAAATTTTGATATCAACACAATCAAGTGCTTCAGCGTACCGAGAATATCCATCGTTCATCATTTTTGTCAGCATCCATGGTTTCTTTTGTCCATCCGGCAGATTTTCTAATCTGGCTCGGAAGGATTCTGCTACGGTGAGGTATGTTATCTCTGCCATAATTTTCAAGTTTTCTATATTATAGCAAAAAATATAGAAAAGTCAATGTCCCCATAGGTCTTTCCTATGGAGTACATAGGAAAGACCTATGGGAATTAGAGGACTTTTAAGTCTTCGATCATGATCGTGATACGATCTCCGCGTTCTGCCACAGAGCATTTCATGGCTGCTACCGCGCCTTCTTTGATGAGACTGCCGATCTTTTTGAATGCTTCAGGGAAGACTACTGCTTCTGCCGTGCCGCTTTTATCTTGAATAGTAAGAAAGGCCATGCGCTGACTGCTGGTCTTTGTCATAATAACGCGGGCAAGATCTATATGGGCCACAATGAGCTGGTTCTTATCAAACTTTTTCTTTATTAGGGCAGCAATGCTGGTTGTTGCCTTCTTAAGCCTATCGCTATGAGAGTCGAGAGGGTGTCCGGAGATATACAATCCAAGCAATTCTTTTTCCCATGTGAGCTTTTGGATAAGCGTAGCGGGTTCAGCCTCCTTCAGCTGAAGAACACTCTTTGGCTTATCATCCAAACCGTCAAATAGGGAAGTGTGACCCGCATTGCTAAACTGTCCAATGCCTTTATGAAAAGCCAGAAGGTTCTCAATATTAGCGCAGAGCACTCCGCGATCGCCAAAATCATCCATCGCTCCGCACATGATCAATGCTTCAAGTGATTTCTTATTTAAATTACGATGCTGTACGCGCTCCAAGAAATTTTCAATAGAAGTAAATCTTCCGCCTTTCTTTCGTTCTTCAATAATAAATTTGCCGATC
The DNA here is from genome assembly GCA_035491955.1 of Minisyncoccota bacterium. GTDB lineage: Bacteria > Patescibacteriota > Minisyncoccia > Phycocordibacterales > UBA9973 > UBA4124. Next base: position 5,704 of record DATJJU010000013.1, read on the forward strand.
TCATCGCCGAAATTTTTAATATTGCGCATGCCGAAGCGGATTTTCTTTGTAACCTCCCCATTTTCTACTACTACTGTGAAGTCAGAGAATGATTCGTTTACGTCTGGAGGGAGCACATTGAAGCCCATGCGCTTCGCTTCAGCGATATATTCACTACACGTTTCAATATCGCCTGATTCGGCAGTCATGCAGGCTGAAAGATATTCAGCAGAATAGTTTGCTTTCAAATAGGCGGTCTTGTATGCCACCATGCCATAGCTTGCAGCGTGAGCTTTGTTGAAACCATATGCTGCGAAAGGTTCGATCTTTTTCCAGAGATCGTCGATTTTCTCTTTTGATAAGCCGCCGTACTCTTTACAGCCTTTGTAGAACTTATCTTTCTGTTCTGCCATTTCTGCCGGGATTTTCTTACCCATGGCCTTTCGAAACTTGTCGGCATCAAGCCAGGTGTAGCCTGCTAGACGGATAGAAGTCAGCAACACGTCATCTTGGTACACCAATAGTCCATATGAAGCCTCTAGGTCCTCTCTGAGACGCTCATCAGGGAAACTAACCAAGCGCGGATTTTGCTTGCGCTTAATATATTCCGGGATCACCTCCATCGGTCCAGGACGATAGAGCGCCACCATGGCCATCAAGTCTTCTACTTTGGTAGGACGCAATTTTTCAATCCATGATGTCATGCCGTCACCGGCCATTTGAAATACTCCGACGGTTTCTCCGCGAGAAAGCATGTCATACACTTTTTTATCATCAAGCGGAATTTCATCGATATCGATATCAATGCCGCGAATCTTCTTGATACGCTCAATAGCACCAGAGATGAACTGCAGGTTGCGGATGCCAAGCATATCGAATTTTGGCAGATTCACTACGCCGTCACGGCCGCCCGAGAACATATCGTATTGGGTAATAATCTTATTTTCACCTTTCGGGTCGTATTGGATAGGAGTGTAGTCTGTGATGTCAGGAGTAGGAGCAATGACAACACCCGCAGCATGAATAGAAATATGACGTACATTGCCCTCTATCTTTTTTGCCATGTCGATGATTTCTTTGGTGCCACGATCATTGTCGTACATTTCTTGTAGCTCAGGAATGATCTCTAGAGCATGATCAATCGTCATAGGAAATCCTTGGCTGCCCATAGGAATAAGCTTGGCCAATGTATCACCTATGCTGTATGGATATCCCAATGCGCGTGCAACATCGCGTACGGATCCGCGAGCAGCCATGGTTCCAAAGGTACAAATCTGCGCCACTGCGCCCTTTCCATATTTCTCACGCGCATAGTTGATCAAATCATCGCGTCGGTCGTCGGCAATATCCAAGTCAATATCAGGAATACCAGGACGCAGCGGATTTAAGAAACGCTCAAAAGGAAGCTTGTATTTGATCGGGTCAACAGTGGTGATACCGGTGAGATAAGAAACAAGCGAACCCGCGGCAGATCCTCGAGTGTTTGTGTAGATACCCATGCGGCGCGCCGCTTGAACCATGTCAGCTTCTACCAAGAAATATGAGGAAAAGCCTTTTTGCTTGATAATATCGAGCTCAAACTCTATGCGCGTCTTTACTACATCGTCATAAGGATAGTTTTTTTCTTCAATGCCAAGCATTACCGCTTTTCGGAGCTCGCTGTCATAGTCTGATCCTTCAGGAATAGGGTATGTAGGGAAGCGCCATGGAGAAGTTTCAATTTCTAAGTCTACTGACTCAGCAAGCCTCACGGTATTTTCTACTGCGCCGGGAATGTCTTTGAATACTTCCATCGCTTCAGCTGCGCTGATGAAAGAATAGTTGCCAGCCTTCATCGACATCTTGGCATTGCCAACCTCACTGCCTGTATTGATGGCTACAAGCGTGTCCTGAGCGTCTTTATCATCAATGTGGAGATAATGGGAGTCCCATGTACCTACGATAGGCAAATCAAGCTCTTGCGCGATGCTAACGATAGTAGGGATAAGCGGCATATACCAATCGACATCATCATGATGCATGATTTCCACATACACATTTTCTTTGCCAAATGTTTCTACATACCACTGCAAAAGTTTTTTTGCTTCATCTGTGTTGCCATTCTTCACATAGTTGATGAATCTACTACCGGGACAACCAGAAAGACAAATGATGCCTTCGCTATGTTCTTTCAAAAGGTCTGTGTCCATGCGCGGTTTGTAGTAGTAGCCCTCAAGGTTTGCTTTACTCACCATCTTCATGAGATTTTTGTAGCCAGCATTATTTTTTGCGAGCAGGGTCAGATGGTATCGCTTGCTATCCATGCTTGCTTCCTTATCAAAACGAGTGCGTTCTGCTATGTATGCTTCCACACCAACGATAGGCTTGATACCAACCTTTCTGCATTCGTTATAAAATTCAATACTGCCGTACATTGCTCCGTGATCAGTCAGAGCCAGGGCGGTCATGCCGAGCTCTTTTGCTCGCTTTACCAAGTCGGGGACTTTTGACAATCCATCAAGCAGGGAATAGTGAGAATGAGTGTGCAGATGCACAAATTGCGGCTCCATAGGTATGGAAATTATATCAGGTTAGCTACCACGGCGGCAGATTGACAGATGGTATGATAGAGGCATGAAATGGGTTGTCGGTATTGATGAAGTGGGCAGAGGGCCGGTGGCAGGTCCTGTATATGTCTGTGCTGTAGCAATGACGGAAACAGTCTACAAGAAGGCTGTATGGCCAGGTCTGACCGACTCTAAAAAAATGACAGCGAAAGCTCGCGAGCAATGGCATACAGAAGTGCGCGCTATTGAAAAGCGGGGCGCGCTTCTGATCGCAATCAGCAGCCGTAGCGCAAAGATGATCGATAAAAAGGGTATTAGTGCGTGCATACGAGAATGTATTGCTGAGTGTTTGGAAAAGCTGGGTATCGAAGCACGCGATGCGCGAGTGCTGCTCGATGGATCATTGAAAGCGCCGACACAATACAAGAATCAGGAAACCATTATCAAAGGCGATCTCAAGGAGAAAATAATTTCTTTAGCATCAGTGGTGGCGAAGGTCGAGCGCGATCATTACATGATCGCGCTCGCTAAAAAGCACCCTGCCTATCTCTGGCAGCAGAACAAAGGCTATGGCACGAAAATGCACATCGCTGCCATAAAAAAATGGGGCCTGACCCCATTTCATCGTAAAAGTTTTTTAACGCGTTTATCGTAAGAGAAGAAGCACTAGAACGCCTATGGCGATGCGATACAAACCAAACCACGCCAAAGGCTTTTCAGTAAGTATTTTGATACACCACTTTATAGTAAGAAGTGCAGCAACAAAGGCAACGACAGTACCGAGTGTAATAAGTTCCCATTGCGAGCCCGTAAGTCCGGTAACATGATGAAGCTCTACGACGGATGCTCCAAGAATAGTAGGGATACCGAGCAAAAATGAGTATGTCACCACAGTTGATCGTGGAATGCCAAGCCATGTGCCGCCGATCAGTGTTGAACCTGAACGCGACATGCCCGGAATAACGCTGAAGATTTGCGCTACGCCGATCCAAAATGCTTCTTTATAGGAGACTGATGCTGTGCTGCGAACAACATCTACAGGACGAAGAGAGACCAATAAAATACCACCGACGATTAGCGCAATACCAATGATTGTGTTGTTACTCAAAAAACCTTTGATCAATGGGTAGAGCAAGAGGCCAACAATACCTGTCGGAATAAAGCCGACAATAACTTTCAAAATCAGTGAGCGGTGAGCCCACACTGTGCCCCAGAAATACCATACGGCTGCAAGAATGGACCCGCTCTGTATGCAAATAGAAAAGGCTTGCCAGAAGCTTGAGTCGGTAGCAATGCCCATGATATGTTCTGCTAAAAGAATATGAGCTGTTGAAGAGACAGGAATGAACTCTGTCAGACCTTCGATAAGCCCTATAATGATTGTTTTAATGATTATTGCCATAGCAAAGTGTAGGCGCCAATAATGGCTGCTGTTTCGGTGCGAAGCACGCGATTGGTTATTTGTAAGTGAATGCACTGAGCACGTTCAATGATGGCTTCGTCCTCTTCATTCCATCCGCCCTCTGGTCCAATATAGCATGCAATAGTCTCTGCAGGCTGGGGAATAACCGACTGTGTTGCCAGAGGATCAAACACCACGCTCTGCACAGGGAATTTTTCTATGCATTCCGCCAGGGTCACCGGCTCAGATATAGTCACACGAGCAGTGCCTCCGCACTGTTCAAGGGCTTCGTCACTAATAGCTTGCAAACGGTCTGTGCGAACGTTCTGCTTCACTGTTCGTCCGCTAATGATAGGGACAATAGTCTGTACGCCGATCTCGGTTAATTTCTGCACGATGATTTTAAATGCATCTCCTTTGACAATACTGATACAAGCAATGATTGTTCGTGGAATAAGCGGAGCCGGTTCAATACCGCTGACCTTTATCGTAAAAGATTTCTTATCAAGCAAGATAATTTCTCCAATAGCAGTATCACTTCCATTTGAAAACAGTCCAATGGATTCTCCTGGCTCCAATTTCAGTACACTGTACAACTGATGGGCGATATCAGACTCATTAATAGTAATAGTTTCTCCGATAGCGGGGCTAATAAGCTCTTGTACAAGGAAACGATGGGTTTTTCGGTGACTCATCATAGTGATAGAGGAATATGAATAAAAAATGGGGCGTGAGGGCTAGTGAAATTATGTAGTAATGCTAGGACTGCTAATACCATAATGAGGACACCAATGACTTTATTCAAAAGCACAGCTTTTTCGTAGCGCTTGCGCTGCGTGAATGCAACGTATGCCAGAACTGACCACCACAAAAATGCTCCAATGAAAAATCCAATCGCTACCTGAGCACGAGTAAAGAGCGGTCGATCGATGAAGCGGGTAAGAAACAATCCGATCACGCCAAAGGCTAGATATGTTGAAGGGTTAGTCAGCGCAAGAATGATTGATGCTATGAAATGCTTGTGCCACGGCAAGTCGCGTTCAATAGTCTTGAGCGGGTCGGCTACAAGAATACGCAAGCCATAAAAGAAGACAATAACGCTGCCGACAATGAAGAGCCATTCCGGAATATTATGAAATGTGTGCTGAGAATGATGAAGGCCGAGCAAGATAAATACTGTCGCGACGGTATCTATCAATGCAATAGCAAAACCAGAAATAACGCCAGCCCGCAAACCGTGCTCTGCCGTGCGCTTCATAGTAATAAGCGCGACAGGCCCCAAGGGAAGGGAAATAACAATGCCGATGCCGATGCCGGCCAGGATATTAAGCAAAGTAATGCTCATGAGTGTTTATTCTACAATGAACGGTACTCTCGAGCAATGAAGAATATAGTTATACAATTTACGACCAACAGCAGTATAGTGAACCAAGAGAATCGGATGAATAGATCGTAGATTTGATAGATACTGAAGCCAGCAAGAAAAACGATGGCAGTAGGATAGGCCCATAGGCGATTGGTCAGCAACCCCCACACCAAAAAGAGCTTGATGATGCCATGGCTGAAGAAATACAGAATGCCCATTAGCTGGCTCTGCTTCATGAGCTCCATAAAAATTCCTTGAATAATATGGGAAAGAGGATAGTGATAGCTATATGCCAAGGCCGCAATCTGTCTTTCAAACAAAAAGAAAAGTCCGGCAAAGATATCGGCAATAGCTATTAATCCATTAAGGATAACGGTGGCAAAGAATGCGGAATGAAAGAGCTGCTCTTTTTCGGTGTCATTCATGTAGGCCCACTATACCATCTTGTAGTATGATAAGGAAATGAATAATAAACACACGATATGGTACATAGCGGCAGGTATTGTGGCGCTGGTAGCAATTTTTATTTTTAGTTTGCATGCTCAAAAAATCAATCCTTCGACAAGCTCAGGACAAGCAGCCATGGGTACTATTGGAAATTTGCAAAAAGGCACGCCACCGTGGCCAGCTGAGTTCGATCATTTGCGCCAGCGCCTGACAGAAATCAATCTTCCTGCATTAAGCCAAGAGGGAACAGCCCTTCATATTCATCAACACCTTGATATCGATATTGAGGGCACCACTGTTGCTGTGCCTGCTGGTATCGGCATTGATCCGAATGAACAGTTTATTGCACCGATCCATGTTCATGACAATACTGGCATCATGCACGTAGAATCACCAACCATTCAAAACTTCACACTCGGACAATTTTTTGATATCTGGGGCCTAACATTTACTGATCAATGTATTGGAGGAAAATGTACGAATGACAGTGAAAGTCTTCGCGTCTATGTAAACGGCACACTGTATCAAGGCGACCCTCGATCTATCGTGTTGGCTGCGCACCAAGAACTATTTATTTTCTATGGGACTACTGCTCAGTTACCAAAAACGATTCCATCTAGCTATACTTTTCCGGCAGATTATTAATAAATAAAAAGCCAATCCCGCAAGGGATTGGCTTTTTATTTATATTAGAAAGTCTGTCCAGAACCTCCTGATGTATTGCCGCCTGTATTTTGGCCGACTGATGGATCAGTATAGGTATTAGTTGGACCGGTATACGGATTATTCTGAGCAGGATTGTTATTGTACGTATTTGGATCTGTATAGATTGGCGGGTTTGGTGTCACAGGTGTAGCGCCATTATTATATCCATTATAAGGATAGTTTGTTTGCTGCGGATACTGAGTAGGATATACAGGCTGATTGTATCCGTTAGGAACGGTAGGATTATTGTATGTCGTTACTGGATAATTGTTGAGAACTTGCCCTGAGGGATTCGAAGGGTTCTGTGAATTAATACCAAGATAAGTATAAGAATAGTTCACAGGCTGCTGATACTGCTGTTGATATACAGGGTATGAGTAGTGGTTGTTATTACCAAACGGTGTCCATGACAATGGATTTACTGGAGGGTTCCACGAAAGGGGATTAACGTATGCAATGTTATTAGAAGGACGGTGGGTAGTATGGCGAGTACTTGCCTCTGCTTTTGATGTAGGGAGAGAAAGTGCTATGGCAAAAACTGCTGTAATAAAAAGGATTTTTGAGGTGTTTGAGATAGTATTCATAAAGACTGTATATGTAGTAATACGAGTATTATACATAAATATATTATATTGTCAATATCCTATAGAAGGGGTCAGACCCCATTGACATATTGGTAAAATCGTGATAAAAAACGAAAAAACACCTTACCAAAATTAAACAACATATGAAAAGAGTACGATTATTAGGAATCCTTATTCCTCTCTTCTGGCAGCTCCAGTCACGCGCTCAGGATAACCGCAATGCAGTTTTTGTAAATTTCATTGAAGGCCCTAAAGCCTTTTCAACCTACTCAAAGCCATTAATGAATACATTTAATGGAATAGAAGCCGGTTTTAGACTTAACATGCGACGAGATAGTGTGCCGTGGGTAAAAACCCTTCGTATTGAAGATATCAGCTTCGAAGCATCACGCTTGGACCTGAATAATATTTTCATCAATGATCTACCGGCGTCGGCGGGATCATTTGGGTATAGCTACAATGCGATTGTTGCGCTGGATATAAGAATGTTCAGATGGAACCGTATTACATTTATTTTTTCTCCTGGCGGAGGGTTATCTTACACAACAAAGTATTTTAAAAATACCGGCTATAACAATTTTATTATTGGAAGCCGCGGTAACTTTGTAGTAAGGGGAAAAATAGGAATGAGGATGCCATTGATGTTCGGTTTTGATGGAGAACTTGCAGTGAATACTTTGCATGCCTCAGATTGCGAAGCGGCCAACCCTAACTGCGGTTTTAATGGAATTACAGTTACTGGCGGCATAAGCAAGTCATTAAGTAGCTTCGGTCCGAAAGAATCAAAGCATTCATTTACTACGAGTGGCGATGCCTTTGATCTAGATATTGATTATGGCAGCCAAGGAGGCGCAACTACCGGTTATTGGATAAATCCAATAACCGGAAACGGCGTATGGAATAAAAACTTATCAGCCGGCGTGCCTGGGATACCTCAAATTGCGCTATCCGCATCATTTGATCATCGCCTCGATTTTCTTAACGGTCTAGTAGGGCTCAAAATCGGTAGCGATATTATGTGGACCTCAAAAGTATTTAATGGTACGACTGATGCTTCTTTCCTTAGTTCTTGGCAAGATGATTTTACATCACACAGCCCTGTTACTATTGGCGGAACAATTGGTGCCGATATATGGCTTGGCCGACTCGTGTTTTCTGGAAGCTATGGACGGTATATCTTTGAAAGATTTCTACTAAAGGATAATACTTCGTATATAGTATTCAGTGCGCGATACTTTGTAAGCGACCATCTTGCATTAAATGCAAAAGCATTTTTAGCGCATTTTCCCGCCGGCGGTCTTTCATATCGTTTTTAAGAAAATAGATACCTGTTCTTAAGAATCACAAAGGTCCTTTTCCGAGATGGAAAAGGACCTTTTTAATACACAACAGATTTTTTTGATTTTGCCAGGATTTTTTCAATGAGATCAGGCCGATCTTTTTTATTGCCAAAACTTGTAAGATGCTGAATAAAAACATCTTCTTTTTTATTCTTACCTCTTACCATGAATCCTTCGCAGTCGCGGTTTGTGCTGATCTCTGTCACAATCTCTTGTTCTGTTGCGAATCGTACCTCTGTCACCCAGCAATCTATGCCATGGATAACTGTTTTTGTTCCAAAATAAAACCAAATCTTCCGTGCCATCGTTGTGATAATTTACTAAAACTCTACTACCTTGACGGACTAAAAGCAACACGCTACAGTCATACAAACAAACCCATAGGACCATGACAAAAAATATTTTTTCTCGATTGAATGGTCTCTTCAATGGACCAAAGATCTACCGTCTTTACTGCCTTTTTCTCGGAGTAAGTGTAACGGTCATTGCGTTTTTACTAGAGACTGCATACGCTCCATCTCGACACGTTCGATTAATCACTATTATTTTGAATGGAGTAGCGGCGCTTTTCTTCTTTGTTCTTTATCTCTTGTATCGAAGAAAAATAAAGACAAGATTCTACAAATTTATAAATGCATTCGTGATATTAGGGAGTTCGGGCTTTTGCCTCTGTCTTGCTACTATTGCGTGCTACATTTTTTACAAATAAAAGATTCTCCCGCGAGAGTCTTTTTTTTGATGAGGGATTCTTGACTGTCTGTTTTAAGAAGAGTAGAGTACACAAAACTTTAAAACCCAAGCCATTATGAAAAAGGTAGCACTCTCCCTATCATTGATAGGCGTACTTGCGGTTACTCCTGTGACTGCTCAGAAAATTCTTGGAGCACAGCCTGTAAAAAAGCAGCTGTATGACTTTTATTTTTCTGAAGAGCAACAATATAGGCGCTTCGAAATGCTGATACATGCATTCATGGATCAAGCTGATAGTGCAACGATGGTCTCGTGCCGTCCTATGTATATAAATAATTTTGAGTACACAGAAAGAGTGGAAGCAGGGAAGAAACCCCATGCTTCCGATGCTATCTTGGTTATGAGGAATGTGGACATTACCAATCCCTCCATAAGGATTGGGTCACAAAAAACGGCGGCACCTAATAAGGGTCATCCTCTTGTACGTACAATATAGATCAGATACCTCACCCTTAGATCCTATAGTTATGTCAAAACAAATCCGTAAGATACCTGCCCCTGAAGCATTGGCCGGTGTCACCAGTGTTGGTAATTTTTCTTCTAAAAGCTATATCGCAGATCCTGTTCTTCGAAATCTTTCTGTTCGACGAGAAAAATCGAATAAAAAGAAATAGTGAGAAGTAAAAAGCAGTACAACGTAGCCCCTCGCAAGAGGCGGCTTTTTGTTTTACAAAAAGCCGCCATATGCTATAAGTAGTGAAAATCGATAGAAATGAAAAATCAAATACGATCAGTGCTCATAGAAGACCAGTATCTGGTTTTAAGAGAAGTCTTATTTTCGGTGCAATGCCAAGAGATTCTCGATAGTCTGGACTACAGTACCTTTCAGCTGGCTACACCAGTGCAAGGAACGAGAAAAGTACAACAGAATTTTTCTTATATGAATTTCGAGATGGAAGAAAATAGGAACTCTTTTACTTTTTTATGCATCAAGGGTATTGAAAGGTTTCTCGGTAGCATGCTGGACAGCCCTATCGCATTTAATGATGTAGTGTTCCAACGGTATACGGCCGGAGAATCCATAGGCATCGCCCCGCACCACGATAAGAATTGTTTTATCTACTGCATTGCCATACTACTGTTAAAAGGTGACAGTAACCTGTATATCTACGAAGACGGAGAAGGGAAGAATCCTAGACCCATAAATGCTAAACCTGGCGACTGCATACTGCTCCGCGCTCCCGGCATTGGTGGAGAACAACATGGCCCATATCACGGCGTGGCAAATGTCACAAAAGAAAGAATAACGCTGACGCTGCGACATCAGCAGTAAATCAAAACGCTGAACGAAAATATTTCGTTCAGCGTTTTTTAATTGTCAGTCACCGCGAACATTATGTAATACATTGCAGCCGACATGGGCCGCTAGATAGTACAGTAAGAAGCGGTTGTAAAAATGCGGAGAGTTTTTGAAAAACCGTCTTGAGAAGGCGTAATCTTTTTTCATATCTGCCCACACTACATTTTGCGCCCATTTGTAACGTTCGCACTTGTAAAGATTTGCCACGAACCATAAGAGCGATTTCCATAAAGCCTCATTTTCATCGGGGGTGTTTCTATTTATTGGCGCGAAAAAGTGTTTACTATCAACCCCAAGATGTTTTCTGACGTACCAGGCATGATGGAACCACGGTTCGACCGTGCTGCGTAGAGTGCTGTTGCACATTTCTATCATCCAGTTTATCCCGGCTTCCTTTACTCCTACTATGTTGTGAAGAGGATAATAGTAAGTCTGATATGATTTTTCTATAGGATTATAGATTTCTATCTCAATTGGGTGGCTATGCGTTTTTGAAAAACTACGTTGCGCAAAGATCTTTTCAAGGGCTTTATCTTTCTTCATTTTAAAGGATTTTAAGTGTCCGAACGTATATGATTTTCCATACCATACAGTCTACTCCTCTTATTGGCAAGAGCGAAAATAAGACAGTGATGATATCATATATCCATATGAAAAATCGAAACAAAGCTGTGCCGGTTGTGTATATGCTTATTGAAAAAGACGATAAGCTGCTCATTATGCGCCGATGTAATACGGGTTATGAGGACGGCAAATATCAGATACCGGCAGGGCATGCAGAAGAAGGTGAGCTGCCAAGCGAAGCGCTGATTCGCGAAGCCAAAGAAGAAGCAGGGATTGATATTGCGCACGACGATTTTGAACTTGCGCATGTATCGTATCGTCCTAAGCATGACGAGACGGGGGACCGCGTCGATTTTTTCTTCAGAGTGAAAAGCTGGCAAGGCGAAGTGACGAATACCGAGCCGGAAAAATGCGACGAGTTTAAATGGGTTGATCCGAATGATTTGCCTCAGAACATGACATTCCATATTCGCCGTGGTATCGAAAATATTCAGAAAGGGATTTTCTTTGATGAAATTACCACCGACCAACTAAAAGAAGCGGGGATGTATCAGTTATAGTCAAATATGCCTAGTTATCAGCAACTTTGTCTAACTCTGTGAGTCAGCTGATGGTCCGTAGATAGCAGGAACTTTTGCTCCCATAGCACGAAGGTAGGTAGCGAGCTGTGCGCGGTGGTGGATAGCATCCAAAAGGAACATCCAAGCCATATGATACTTCTTTTCAAACTGGCCATTGCCCCAGCCAGCTTCGCCATTCTCCCAATCTTCGTCGGAAATACCTTCGAGGTCTTTTTGAAGCTGAGCTATTCCTTCGTCAAATTCTGCGAGCATTTCTGCTTTTGTTCTATTCTCCATCTCATGAGGGTCGAATTGGGGAGCGCCGGTCGTAATGATACCGGAAATGCCTTTCCATTGGATACCGAGCTGTGCCGCTAAGTTTCCAGCCTCGCGTGACCGATCGTGCACTTTGTGGCCGTGCTTGTCTTCATCGAGCGCATCAATAACCTTTCTAAACTTTGGAGCCTCTTCCTGTAATATCTCTACGAAAAATTCTTTGTTTGTCATGTCAGCATTCTACCTTATTTTATTACATTGGTCTCCGCCCCTGTATGACTCGTACTAGTATAAGAATGATAGCAATGACTAGGAGGATATAAATGATTCCTCCGATTGAAGGGAATGCCAGAAGTCCTAAAAGCCATAAAATAATTAAAATAACCGCGATAGTATAAAGCATAAATTGTATTGGATTTAATTGTAACGGATAGGTGAGTATCCTTACCTATAAATACGATAGATGTTCATTTTTTATTACTATGCTGCCCTGTTTGACATTGCAATAAAAAAATATAAAGTAATAAAAAATTGAAAGGAGAAAAGTATGACACCTGTAACATTGAAATGCTGGTCATTTTTGCTAATAGTCTTCTGTATTGTTTGGAGGCTGCACCGTCGTTCATATAAAAAAGAAGTTCTGAGCTTAGAAGCTTCTAAGCGATGGAATGATGCGGGTGAAAAAGTGACACAATACGTTAATGATTTTTCTGAAAAGTTAAACAATGATGTCATGTATAAACCCAGCTCTTCTTTGGAAGAAATCGATATGTTCGATCCTTATGAGACGGTTACATATAAAAATCTTGCAAAGCAATATCATAGAGCATGGATTTCATATCTGGAAGTAAATCGCTGGCTTGTCCACAAAGACGAACTCATTGTCTTTCTTGGAGAGATTCAGGATGATGAGGAGCTCACACACAGAGTCCTGACACTGATTTTTAAAACTTAATACCGAAAGCCCTATGACACGAAAAATTAAAGAAACCCCGATCCTTACAGGTAAGGACGCTGCTAATTTTTTAAAAAATATGAAAGAGGCAGAAAACAAAAAAGTTTCGCCGGAAGAAATTGCTCGCGTAAAAAAGAACGCTCAATATCTGAATTCAATCTTTAAAGAATAAAATAAAATCACAATAAAAGCCTTCTAAAATTGGAAGGCTTTTTTACTTACTAAGATATTTACTTGCCACGCTCAGTGCAAAAGAGGGGAGGATAATGAAGACGCAGATCATCAGTAGGCGGATGCAGATGCGATTGAACGAAGCGTTGTCGTTTTGTGCGCCAAAGAGGGCCAGAGAAAGGCCGACGATTCCAAACGCTACTGAAGCACCTATGAAGAGACGGGTGGATATTTTTTGCATATACAATAAGTGTAGCACAGTGCTACTTTTTAGATTGCTTGCTAAGCACAAACTTTTGGGAAGGGCTTAGCGGTTTGTCTTTGCGGTGCATGCAGCCAGCCCAGCAGCACGGTCGGCGTTTACCTTCTTTAAGTTCGCTAATCACGCGCTTCACATGGTCTTTTCGCGTACTGTCTTGCTTGGTAGAGATGGTCCAACAAATCCACTCATTACGAGCCAACGGCGTAATGTCTTCCCATTTTTCCAACGCCTTCTTATCAGCAGACAAAGCCTGTTTCAAATCTGCTGGCAAACTATGCGCCGTACCACCTGAAATGGTTTGAGTCATACAATAAGAATATTACTTAGTGGAAAATTCCACAATCCATTCAATACCGTATTTATCTCTGAGTGTCCCGAAATAAGTACCCCAAGGGCTTTCACCGATCGGACCCTCTACATCTGCTCCATCTGACAGACCAGTAAATATTTTGTCAGCTTCTTCCTTGCTTTCTGTACGTACTAAAATCTTACTTCGATTTTCATGCTCGTTTACTGGGCCTATAGCAGCGGGTACGTCATTTGCCATCAAGACACTGTCCTTGCCGATCGGTAAGCCGATCATCATGATTTTTTCTGCATCAATATCCGCTACCGGAAATTCTGCAGTTGCCAGATCTTTCAAGCGAACGATCTTTGTAAACTCGCCTCCAAATATTGATTTATAAAATGTAAACGCTTCTTCGGCATTGCCATTAAAGTTGATCCAAGGATGTAGTGTAGCCATGGGGTAATTATACCAGAAAGCGTTATTAATTGACTTTGGCAAGGGTAGGAGATAGAGTAGGGGAAATTCATTTAACATAAGTAAACATGTATCAACATCACGAATGGTTACCCGTAGTCCTAAAAAGTTTAGGAGAGGCTCTGGTAGGTATTGCTCTGATTTGGTTTGTCATACGACAAAACAAAAAGCGTAGAAAAAAGTTAATCTGGGGTAATCGCCGCCCATACCAGGAACGGGAGCTTCCTGAAGTGAAAGCTGGTGATCTCCCCGAAGGCGAAACGATTATTATTGTGGACTTCATAAAAACCAAGCAACCGATTGTGCAATTTGTCTTTGAATTTCAAAAAGAGATGAATGACACCGAGGGGGCCTGTTTTGTCCTTAGGGAGGCTGAACTCTTTCATGTACAGTATGGCAAAACGTACCAGGTTGAAAAAAATGGCAAAGCGGGGATAGTAAACCTAGTGCAAGTCGCAATGTTTATAGATCGGGAAATGATATTCAGCTAAAAAAATTCAAAGTGTGTTAAAAGCTCGTGCAGTAATGCGGGGGCTTTTTTATTTCCTCCGAATATTGGAGGGCGTTCGACGTGCTTGATTTAGATGATATGATGAACCTACATGACTTTGTCCGCAATACGTCAAATGATAATAGACGATCCAGCGAATGCTTCTTTTGCTAAGAAAAAATGGGAGCCTGTATATACTGCGCATAAATCAGCAAGAATCCTTATTGTGGGACAAGCCCCCGGACGTCTTGCTCAGGAGAGTGGTATTCCATGGAATGATTTGAGTGGGGATAATTTAAGAAAGTGGCTAGGCCTCACAAAAGAAGTTTTTTATGATCCGAAAAAAGTTGCATTAGTGCCCATGGATTTTTATTTTCCTGGCAGTAAAGAAAGGGGAGATATTGCTCCGCGAAAAGGATTTGCCGAAAAATGGCATCCACTTATTTTAAAACAAATGCCTGATATCGAACTGATAATAGTGATTGGCAAATATGCGCAAGAGTATTATCTAGGAACAAAAAAGAAAGCCTCTCTTACCGAAACAGTTCGTTCATTCAAAGAATATCTTCCAAAGATTATTCCGCTAGTGCATCCTTCTCCTCGTAACAATATATGGCAAAAGAAGAATCCCTGGTTTCCTAAAACAGTGATCCCTACTGTTCAGAAAATCGTAGCAAAAACACTTAGTTCTAATCTCAAATAACCTTCCCGAATACTGGAGGATGTTCGGAATTGTTTGACTTCTTTCTTATAAAGGGTAATGTTCATGAAAATACTTTGATCATGGAAAAACGCTCATATATTCAGCTCCTTGCTGACCTGTTTGAATATCTTCTTGTTGAGTGGGGATATGTAAAAGAATTAGAGTTTCAGGACGATGGGGACACGTATAAAAGGCACGAAGATGGTTACAAATGCTATCAGCTTAACCCAAAGTCTTTCGGTAACCTTCCTCATACCATTGGCTTGAAAAAGATAAACGACCCTATGTCTGGATGGGCAGGCCCCGAAGGATTGTCATTGGCATATTGGACCAATACACCCCTTCATTGTTCTGAACCCTGCTTGATTATTTCTGCGGAAAAAAGACCTGAAGAGGAGGGCGGTATGATCCGCTATTGGTTGAAGATAAAGGTGCTTCAATCTTATGACCCAAAGGGAGGATTCGCACTGAATTGGGCTGGCTCAGAGCAAGTCATGTCTATTGTCGATAGAGCTCGTGCGCTGCTGAAACTCGAAGAGTATGTAGATATTATCGAGCAGGGGTCGATTGATGACATTATTGATGCAACGGTTCAGGATTATTTCCCAAAGCCCTCATAAGGGGCTTTTTTGTTTTGCCCCGGGTTAGACGATATGCGAATCTATTTGCTTCGAAATTACGCTTTCTGTAAGGTACACATATAAGCAATCTTATCGACTTTTTTACAATCAGTAATCTTGAAACCAGTGGATTCTGCAAGCGATTTCAATTCTTCCTCTGAGAATTGCTCCGATGTTCCTGCGCTCCCCATGGCATCAAAGACAAACTTTCCTTTCTCCATACTTTTAATAGGCAGCCCAACTTCGGTATACATTGACAGTCGTGTATCTGCCGCATCCTCAGAGTAGACGCTCAAAAGAAGTTTCCCGTCGTCCTTCAACACTCGATGAATTTCTTTTAATGCAACCAGTTTATTCTCATCAAAATTTACTAAAGTCATCATGAAAGTTACGACATCAAATGTGCCTTCGTTGAAGGGAAGGTTAAATGCGTCGGCTTCCATTAACTGTACACCGTCAAGATCACCCAACTGTTTCTTTGCGTCTTCTATTGCTATCGCGTCATTATCAATACCAATAATATTCTTGTTTACTTGATTGATAAGTCTGATGATTCTACCGTCACCACAACCAATATCGAGCACTGATGCATCGGGCGCGATGTTGCTGATTAGATAGGCTTCTTCTTCTCGGAATAAATCTTTATATGGGTCTGACGGGTTTCTGATTATTCTTTCCCAGAAATCAATATTGGTATTATTCATTGTTTTGTATTATAGCAAAAAGTGCCTCGAACATGTTTGATAGAGCAATGATATTGACTTTTTAATTAAGTAATGTATTATGATTAAAAATCAAATACTATGTCAATAAGAATGAGTTTGCATTTTCCAAACCACAAGGAAAGTGTCGAAGAAATTATATGGTCATGTCGTGACCATCTGATGGTTGATCAGGATTATGGATTTATGGGGCATATCGTAGATATGTCCGCCCACAGGACAGAGAACAAAAAAATACCTAAAAGGCCTTCTGTAATCTCAAGAGAGTTACGCTCCATGGAGCTTGTTAATTTGAAGGTTGAGGGGGTGTATGGCGTATCGAATGGCAAGCTCTATATTTGTAGGGCATCAGAATTTGCAAAAATTCCTGATAACATGGGAACATCTCTCAAGAACAGGGCGATACTAAGATATCTCAAATTAATCGATCAGGAATCCTGGGTGATCATCAATGTGAGCTGGTAAAAGTTCGTCAATAAGCCAAACCGCAAGGGGAGGTTTTTTATTTTGCCTCGAATACTGAAGGATGTTCGGACTTGCATTTTAATCAATTCTTGTTAGAGTAAATCCAACATGCCCTTTCGAGGAAGAAAACAATAGTGATTTCCCAGCCTCAGGTGCGTACGGCAAGAGACCTGGGAATCAGTCCCGACAAAAGTACACTGTCGGTAAGGGGACCGTTACGCCAGGGCGTATAACTCTAAACAACATAGGTGATCGTCAGATTGCTCGTGCTTGGTTCACGAAAGTGGAAGCAGGATAAAAAGATACTGTTGGACAGCAACGCGAGTTCCGCTCAACACTATTTGCAACAAAATCATCTCGACTAAACCTTTAAGGGAACATGGACTGTCTGCATTAGATCGATGCGGGCAGTTTTTTATTGTCTATGTTTACCCCGAACACTGGAGGATGCTTCTGTTTTGTACAAGAGTAAAGTGATTGTATACAAAACGCAGTCCTTTAGAATCCGAACTTGCTTAATAACTAATATAGGGTAATCTGAATAAAAAACAGGTTGTTTAACATAAATCATGCTTTTATGAAAGTTATCCTCGTACCTTCCAATGACTCTCCGTCACTAACTGTCATGCTTGATTATTATCAAACATCGAAGCTAATTGAGGGAGAAATTTCCTTTGAATCCTGTCTCAAGGAGGCAAAAAAATTTTTAGAATCTGTTAAATCAAGAATAGAAGAATTTAAAGATTTTGAACTTCCTTTCACACCAGGTATGTATATCTTTCCCGATGAATTACCTGATAATAAGAAATTTTATTTCTTTGCTGGTTTCCTAAACTTCTGCAAAGTTGTGTGGCAACTGGCTAACAATCACACTCCTATGCCACCGTCTGAATGCAAAGGAGTCACGCGCAAAGCACTTCCTACTCTGGCAGACTTTGAAAGCAGTGAGTGGAAAATTTCCCGTAAACTACCCGACTACACTTTAGTCTATGGAAGGTAGCTAAAAATAAACCAAACCGAAAGGGGAGGTTTTTTATTTTACTCCGAACGCTGGAAGATGCGCTTGACTTAATGAGCTAAAAAGGTAGTGTAAGGGGAAATTAAACCCGCTTTGATATGAAAAAAATACTAATCCTTACTTTCAATGGACAGACCCAAACCGTGGCCGATTCATTAAAAAAGAAAAACGCTGAAGTTTTTAAAGATCTCACCGTTTTGTCTTATGGATATGACGATGTGCATGAATGGATCAGAAAAGAACGACCGGAGATTATCATTCTCGACAAGGGGCTGGGTAATAGGGATCTGCAAAAGATTAACATGGAAATAGGAGATACTATCGGCATATATGATGTTGCCTGCTCCTTATTTTTAGTAGATAGCCCAGCGCATATTTCTGGTGTCATTAATGTTGAAACCATTGAAGATGCTGTAGAATTTTGATCGAAATATCACATTTTTAACTGACCTCTCACTATGAATATAGGGAGAGGTTTTTATTTTGCTCCGAACGTCGGAGGGTACCCGAACATATTTGACAGATTATAAAATGAAGGTAATCTGAAACAAAACAAATGAAGATGGAAAGAAAACACTTTTACAAGAACTATGAGGAGGTCATATCAATCCTTACTAAAGATTACGGCTTCAGGTATGATGGACTAGGAGACAATTACGAAGAATGTTTTCGTAAGCTCTCAGATAAGCCTGAAACAATCTTTATTCACCCAATGTTTTGTTCGTACTACATGGCTTCATCTCACGCTCTATTCGCAGAGAGATTCCACGAGTTCAACGTTAAGAGTGATCATAAAAGCGAAAAAAGCCAGTTAATCACTTTTCGAAAACTGTTAATACATCTTGATGAAGTATCGATGAAAGAAGATCTCTCGACAGTATCTGCTGTCCAAAAAATACCGGACATTAAAGAGGAGTTACTAGTGAATACTCTTGCTGCTGAACCAAAGAAATTGACCCTTTGGCAGAGATTACGTCCTTGGTAAAATTAAATTTATTCTTTCGAAAATCCCTTTTATGGGATTTTTTCTTTTGCTCCGAACATTAGAGGATGTTCGAACCTGTTTGGTAGGGAATACTTGACATTTTGAATAAAAGTTATAAAGTTTGGCTAATTAACAAAAGTTCTTAACCAATTAAATTTTTAACGTTATGCAATCGACGCACGTTACTAATAGGCAGGGGGGCCAATTAGCTGCCCTAGCCAGACTTTACGGAGTTCCAAGGAAGGAGTTCAGTCAGTTCATGAAAGATGAAGACCAAATCGCTGAGTTTATGAAGCGGTTCACAACTCACCCTTCATGGTTTATCGATTTACAAAAGAAGGCTGCTAAGGTGTGTATTTATCTACACCTTATCCCTACACTGACGGTTGACTATTCCAGGCCCTTCAATGATGCAATAGTTAACACTACTGGCCATGAGAGAGATGAACTTCGTTATGATAATGCTCTCTACAAGATCGGCGACCTCTATCAATTGCCTAGCCAGGGTACAGTTAATGAAACTGTTGTATTGGCCAGATGGTCAGGACATACACACAAGGAATTGATAGATTGGGGAATAGCTAATAATCTTAGACTTTCGACTCCATTCGTGCCGTTTGTAATTGGCGACCAGTTCCCAAAGCTTCATCACGACTTGTTTTCTCATCAGATAATGTTGGTTCAGGAAACTACGGGCTGTATGCACCATAGCAACAAACTTTTTTGTCATGTGCTTTGGGACACTTTTCCAGACAGCACGGCCTCTGACGTACTTGCTGAAAATAAAGAGTTGCGGAGTCCCTCTAAGGGCGGTGATTGGTCCGTGTTTCTCAAATAGGAAATTAAAATATCTTTCTCAGAATCTCTGTGCTAAAAAAGCACAGAGGTTTTTTATTTAGGTTCGAACTCTCACTAAGGTGTCAAAAATGACTATTGCAAATTAAGCTTCAAAAAAGTGCTCTGAACGTTAGAGGATGTTCGAAATAGTCTGGTGTGAAGATAGGGTGATTAAATCTTGTTTTGAAAGCCGAACTATCATTGACTTTTATATAAATATGTGCTATTATTTATTTGATTAAATCACGCACATTTCCATCAAACAAATATCGATAATCATGAAAAAAGCTTCGTTATCATTTGTAATGATCACAATGATTGTTGCATGTCTTACTTCTTGTTTACACAGTGCTTCAGGAAAACGTTTTGCTGTTTATTATGTTCAGATTCACCCTCGCCCGCAATCGCAGCCTCTTACGTTCGAATATGCTGATGTTGTTAGTTCTGATACCACCTACAAAAAAGGTGATGTGGTATGGGCAAGAGATTGCACAAAAGCAGAAGCTGACAGCTTCGGTGTCTACATGGTGCTTTCAAAAGAGATGCCATTAGATACCGCTAAGCATATTTATTTCTTTACGCGCCCTATTATGGGAACGATAGTCGGCAAGCATACAGTCGAATTATGATGTGTAACAAGATTTTATAAAAGGCCTCGCATTTTAATGTAGGGGCTTTTTTATTTTGCTCCGAACGTTGGAGGGTATTCGAACTTGCCTAAACCAAATAATGGTGTAATCTTTTAAAAAAACTAAAAGTTATGGAAAAAAATAGAAAAGTTACCCTGAAGACTGATAATGAAGTTATAATCAAAAGGCTTCAAAAAGAGGGAAGAGCCACACATCTTTCTGACGAGGTCAGTGCCGGAATCCTTAATGGAGTAAGGGAAGAAATGGAAGGTTTTAATGATCAACACATTATTAACCAGTTTCGATCTGAGCAAGAGGCAGGAGCAATGATTTTATATTAGAACTAGTTAAAACTAAACCAGAAGACCGAAAGGTCTTTTTTGCTGCTCCGAACGTTGGAGGATGTTCGAAATTGTTTAGTCTGATACAATCCAAAAATATGAAGCCCTCCAAATATGTGCTAGTAATGAAAATTGGGCCATTTTGCGGTTTCAGTCTTGAGGAGATTATAAACATTAAGACAGGGGAGCAAGACAAAATAGGGAAGTTCTTTCTTGGCTATAGCGGGGTATTTTGTCACCCGAAACGAGTCTCAGAATTTATACAATTGGCAAAATCGGAAGGCGAGAAAGTTACGGTACTTTTCATAACAACTCCGTCGAATTTTAATTCTCCAATTGAAAGACTCTCGTACTATTCTTCCGATGCAAATCTTTGGCAGCCGCTTCCTGAAGAAGTACTATTAGTTGGCAGTAAGTTCTCTATTGTTGCAAAAGATATACAAAAAGTTGATTTCGATATTAATCTCACTGACTATCAATCTATGCTGGGTGCAACACCAGGAAAAACGCTCGATGAATATTTGCAGTGGCGTTGCGATAAATCTTGCGCTGTTTATAATCCGGGGAAATTAGATAAACAGAAAATGAAAAAAGTTTCTTATATATGCGAGCTCACTGACGAAGGTGTGGTGTATGTGAAGTAGTTTAACTGCCCCCGAACGTTAGAGGATGTTCGAACTTATTTTAAATAAAAAAGCCACAGTGAATGCTGGGCTTCTCATTTTCTTTAAGTATTTAAGGTGAAGATCCACTAAACCGAAACACTACGCATTCCGCGTCGTTCTCTCTCGGTAAGATATATCCACACGAAGCTTACAAGGAAGCTTACGGAAATAAATACCTCACTCAACCTCTTGGTTACCATAGTTATGATCTCCCACTTATTGTGGATAGCGGTGGCTGGAAGAATAAACAGATTCATTCCAATAAAAAAGTACAGTATCCAGAATAGGCTTATGCCAGCCATAACCTTGATGTAACTTAATATTTTCTCTTTCATTTGCTTTTGGATTTAATAGAAGTTCAATTTCCTTTAAATTACCATAATAGCTTATTTTAGCAATAGTTGCTCAGAACATTAGAGGATGTTCGAACCTATTTGTCCTGAGATTTTTTCAATGCTTCTGCAAGTGCTTTCAATTTTTCGTTATCCGCAATAGGACCGCCTCCAGAACAAATCCAGCCTTCGTACTTATCGAACCAGAATTCTTTCTCGCTCAAGAATTGTTGCCAAATTCCTTTTTTCAAATTTTCTGTGCCGTGCAGAGGCATTAATTTTATGTGAGCATGGTCAATGCCTGTTCCTTCCATAAGCACACCAACCCTCCCAACATCTTCGTAATAGTTTTCTAGCACCTGAGTAACTTCCTTTGACGCAATTATAAAACGCTTTAGAACATCATCAGACATCTTCATCACGTCGCTTCCGTGGTGCTCCTTCGGAATGACACAGGTGAACCCTTCAGTATTTGGGTCAATAGAAAGAAATGCCATGAACTCATCATTCTCCCAAAAGATTCCAGGGGTCTGTATTCTCCCAGCTACTATCTCACAGAATATGCACTTGTTGTCTTGAGTTGTTGCCTCATATGTTGCCATGAAATAAGTATAGCAGGTTCGAACTCTCACAAAGGTATCGATTTTGATACTTGTAAAATATGGTTCAAAAAATGCTCCCCCGGTAGGATTCGAACCTACGACCAATCGCTTAACAGGCGACTGCTCTACCGCTGAGCTACAGGGGAACGCTGTCACTCCGCCGCTGAATACAGGGAGGAATGTGCGGGGAAACTATATCATTTTTAATAGGGGTTTTCAACCTATCTAAACTCGTTTCTGGGCGATCTAAGATGGTAATCGGCAGAGGTTGCGGGCTGACCTGTAAGGGTAGGGTGATTCCAGAAATCAAAGTGGAACCAGCCGAAGCCTTGGGCGGGAACGCTGGTATCCGCAAGGCCGTTTTGGGCTGCATAGTTCGAAGCCCAGGAGTTTGGCATGATGGCAGTAGGCGCTATCCATTGCCCATGAATGAGGCGGGGAATAGCGAGCCAGAGTGCGACAATCAATATTACTATTGCCAAAAACTTATCCATAGGGCTATACTACAGTGCTTTTTTATTATTTCAACGCATTTTACATTTATGTCACATATTCCTCGAAAGACCAAGATCGTCGCTACTATCGGTCCTGGTTCTGAATCAAAAGAAAACTTTACCAAGCTCCTTCATGCCGGAGTAGATATTGCTCGTACTAATATGAGTCATGATGACCAGGCTATTCATGAGGCTCGCATTCGCAATATTCGCGAAGCCGCAGCTGAAGCTGGCATGCCTATTGATATTCTCCTTGACCTTTCAGGTCCCAAGATTCGTATCGGTGACTTCGAAGATGTTTCTGTAGAGCTTATTCCAGGCGCTGAATTTATTCTCTCAGGTACCAAGCAGGCAGGTACTGTTCGCAAAGTGTATTTCAACTATCCAAATATTGAACAAGACATTAAGCCGGGCCAGATCCTCATGATTGATGATGGTCGCCGCAAGCTTCGCGTGGAGCGTCTCGAAGGCACTGATATCTACACGACAGTATTGGTAGGAGGGGTCATCAAGAGTCGCCGTGGCGTCAATATTCCGAATGCCTATCTTTCTATCTCTGCTATTACTGATAAAGATAAGAGTGATCTTGAGTTCGGCATTAAGAATGGCGTGGACTTCGTAGCCCTTTCATTCGTTCGCACCGCAAAAGATATTGAAGAGCTTCGCAATTTGATCAAGAGTCATGGCGGCAATCAGCCTATCATTGCAAAGATCGAAACTCCTGAGGCAGTAGAAAAAATCGATGAGATTATCGCTGCCACAGATGCTGTCATGGTTGCTCGTGGAGACTTGGCAGTAGAAATTGGCCATGCCAAAGTGCCAGCAGTACAGCGCATGCTTATTAAGAAGTGTAATGAAGCAGGCAAGCCAGTCATTGTGGCGACACAAATGCTTGAGTCTATGATCAAAGCGCCTGTGCCAACTCGTGCGGAAGTATCAGACATTGCCAATGCTGTGTATTTCGGCGCTGATGCCACTATGCTCTCTGAAGAGAGTTCTCTTGGCGAGTTTGCGGTAGAAGCCGTAAATATCATGCGAGAAGTCATTGAGGAGACTGAGAAGGATCCTTCAGCAGGCGCAGGGCATTCTGCTGTGGTGTGGAAGAAATAATCCCACTCGGTGGTATAATTACTATATGAGCATTAGTATAAAAACCACCCTTATTGAACTCACCCCAGCGTTGTCAGACTATACTGAGAAACGCCTCAGCACCCTTACAAAATACACCGAAAGCGAGCCGTCTATCACTGTTGAAATAGGCAAGACGAGCATGCATCACCGTCATGGCGATGTGTTTCGTGCAGAAGTCAATGTTACCACTGCCTTAGGTAAGCAATACCGAGCAGTGTCAGAAAAAACCGACCTTTACGAAGCGATCGACGATACTCGAGCAGAAATTATTCGTGAATTGAAAGCAGGGAAGGCTCGATCGCAAACACTCTTCCGTCGCGGTGCTACAAAGATCAAAAAATTAATTAAAGGAATGTAAGTAGGTTTCGTAGGATTGGCGCTTGCCATTCTCTGGTATCACTTCTTCAATAACAAATGCGTCGTCTTTGTAGGCGGCGTTTGTTATTTTAACGGTAATAGTCTTGCCGTGATGTTCTGTGCTGAAATGCACCCAGCCACGATCGCCTAATGCGCGGAAGATCTTCCACTTCTGCCAGTCATCCGCAATACCATCAAGAGAACCGTCAGCTTTTACATATTTTTTTGTATGAGTAGAAAGCTCATGATCTTGAACAATAGGAGAGAGACTTCCATCTAAATATGCAGCAATGTTTTCTGTTAAACACTGAGTACCTAACACAGCGCTTTTTTGGGTGAGGGAAGTGACTGTCTCTTCTTCAGGTAGGACGAACGATGCTTGGGTAACAATTGGACCGTGATCCACTTCCCTATCTAACTCCATAATGCTGACACCTGTTTCTGTATCGTCGCTGAGTAATACTGACTCTAGGGGTGATGGTCCGCGATATTTAGGCAAAAGCGATGGGTGTAAATTTAATACTTTGCCATTCACACTATCAAGCAGTGATTGAGGCAAGATTTTGCCGTAGGCGACAACGAAATAAAAATCCCACGGACCGTGCTTTTGAAGCTCAGCGATAAAGTCGGGAGTAATTTTTTCGGGAGTAAGGACAGGAATATTGTGAGCGTGAGCAAATTGGGCTACAGGAGTATCAGTGAGGTGCATGCCGCGGCCTTGCGGGCGCGCTGGCGCCGTCACAATAAGACCTGGCAAGAAATTCTGCTTTTCCAGCTCCTCCAACGTCAGCTCTGCAATATGCGGCGTCCCGAAAAATACGTAGCGGTAGTTCATTAGGTCCATAATAACATAGAAAAAGTAAGAACAGGCTTATTAAACCTTCAGCCCCCATGCTTCGTACATGTTTCCAAAAGTCATCGGTGAACCTCTGATTTTGAAAACATGTAGCTCCGCCCAGCTTTGTGTGGAAGTGTAACTGTACGTGGTATCGGGTTTTAACGTATGGTGTAGTAGGTGG
>DATJJU010000014.1:0-43206 GCA_035491955.1 Minisyncoccota bacterium
AAAGATTTTTGTAAATTTATTCATAGAATAATTAGAATTTGTTAATCGTACGAAGCTTTAATGCACTATCGACAAATAGTGCGAGCAACGCCGTTGCCTATTGCGGAGAGTCTTTATCACACTCGCACAATAGAATTGTAATTTGCAGATTGCGATGAATTACTGCATCGCGTATCTGCCGTGTCGACAAGGCCGATATCGTATCTTCTTTCCTGAGGGGTTACCCCCGAAGGACAGAAAACAAAAAGACGGTCGTCGAAAAGGATAACGTTTGATTGCTATTAACTTTTCAATGACCAATCCTTTTCGTGGTTCTCACCACGTTGTCTTCTGCCCTTTCACAGCCCTTTTTTAGGGGGCTGTTTCAAGACAGAAAGACAGTGATCATAATAACACAGAAGCCTAAAAAAGACTAGCGTATTATGACTCGTTCATTATAGAACGACACTATCTTCCTCGCAAAAAACCTAACGTGGAAAAACCACTTAATCAGATGACGATCCTGCTCGTAAAACATTACAGGGACAGGATCGTCATCTGATTCATTAAATAGCGGACGAAACAGGTCTTTACTAAATAATCATATACACTGACCATCTCTTCTCACCTCTTTTTGTAATTTTCCCTGAGGTTACTAGTGAGCTCAGTTCTCTTTGAATAGTCTTCTCTCCTGTGTCCGTGAAAAGGGCCGCAATGTCTTTTATACCGGCAGACTTATGCTCCTTTATATAGGACAAAATTATCTCCTGGCGCTTGGATTTGTTTTCATTAAAAACAGGTGATTTCTGGATAGTAGTAAATGTATTATTACGGACATTATAGGTCATTCCGACAAGTGGTTTTTGTTGTCTTATAGGCTGAGCTTCAAAGACAGGAGTAGTCGGTGCGAAGAGTGCTGAAACAGTGTCCGGCTCAGTAGTAATAGAAATAGCGTAGTGGCGAATCTCTAAAGAAATGATCGAAGCATTTTTTTCCGATATCAATCCAGCTAACACAGCTGTTTCAAGAAAGGCTTGAACCTTAACAGAAAGAGATAGAATATTTTCTTGAATTACGTTTGAAACAAAATCAATAGCTGACGTGCGAAGAGCACTCTTTAGAGGATCGTTATCGGACAAATGATTGGTGACGAGATAGAGAGCGGCAGCAATTTTATGACCCTTATCATTGTCTTTAATACTAAGACCTTTATTTATCGAATTAATTTGATTCATATTTTGTCTTATATTTGTCCTTTATTGTCCGTTATATTGGACATCAGTAAAATGAGTATACAGTCCGTAAGACTATAGGACAAGTATTGTCTGTGTTGAAATAATCTTTATTTTTAAATGGTTTTTCAAATATGACAGTGATATACTGTAATGACATATCATCTATGGCAAAGAAGTCTTCTAAGAAAAATCCTCCTCAAAAAGAAAGTAGTCAGACCAATCATGTAGTGCTCGGCTTGCTCCTTATTCTTGTGGGTCTAATCGCTGTAGGAGGCTTTGTAGGAACAGCAGGTACGGGAGGTTTTATCCTAGCAGAAGGCTCTTATATGCTCTTGGGCGTAGGCAAATACCTTGTCCCTATTGTACTTCTGACAGCAGGCTTTTTAGTCATTACTAAGCGTAATTTAGAAGCCTCTATCAAGGAAGTTATTACCTCTGTTTTAGGCCTTTTAGCCCTCCTTACTCTCGCCTCTCTCTATGATCCAGCATTCGGCGGCATTATCGGTCATGCTCTTTCTATTCCTCTTATTGGGGCCTTTGATACCCTCTTCAGTAGCATTATTCTGATCTTCATTTCTATCACCTGCTTTATCCTATTCTTTGATCGCAGTCCAAATCTTTTCCCATTCTTCACCAAGCTATGGAACCGCATGGTACGCAAAAACGATGAACTCTCTATCCAGACATTCGATAACGAACCTCTTCCTCCAATGGAGGTTCCTGAAGATAACGAGGAAGCACCCTCTATGGTTGCTCCAGCTAAAGCAGCCGCTCCAAAAGAACTGACCGTCAACGATGCTTCTTCGAACAACGACTTGATGATCGATACTAAGAAACATAGTGCTTCATTTGGCGCCTATGTTCCTCCACCGCTAAACTTGCTTGAAGGAGACCGCGGCAAGGCCAACGTCGGCGATGTCAAAGCTAATGCTAATATCATTCGTCGCACTCTTTTGAACTTCGGTATTGAAGTAGAAATGGACGAGGTCACTATCGGTCCTACTGTCACTCGGTACGCTCTTAAGCCTGCTCAAGGTGTGAAGCTTTCTCGTATCGTCGGCCTCCAAAATGACTTGGCATTGGCTCTCGCCGCTCACCCGCTCCGTATTGAAGCACCGATCCCAGGCAAGAGCTTGGTTGGTATCGAAATCCCGAACAAGACCAAGGCAACAGTCGGTCTTGCAAGCCTTCTCTCTGACCCAGCTTTCACTCAAGACAAGAAGCCTCTGCTTGCAGCCTTGGGTCGCAATATTGCTGGTAAGCCAGTTTTGAAGAGCATTGCCAAAATGCCGCACTTGCTTATTGCTGGTACTACCGGCTCGGGTAAATCTGCGACCATTC
Source organism: Minisyncoccota bacterium (assembly GCA_035491955.1). Classification (GTDB taxonomy): domain Bacteria; phylum Patescibacteriota; class Minisyncoccia; order Phycocordibacterales; family UBA9973; genus UBA4124. The sequence continues at coordinate 2,556 of DATJJU010000014.1, forward strand.
ACGCCATCATTACCTCTCTACTGTATCGTCATGGACCAGATGACCTACGATTTATTTTCGTAGACCCAAAGCGCGTGGAATTGACTCTCTACAACTCTATCCCCCACCTGCTCACACCAGTTATCACGGATCCGAAGAAAGCCATTTTGGCATTGAAGTGGGCAGCTACTGAAATGAGTCGCCGTTACGACATTCTAGAAGGTGAGTCAGTGCGCGACATTGATTCATATCGCAAGAAGTATGAGAAAGAGTTCGCTAAGCCAACACGAGACGAAAACGGACCGGACCGCATGCCATTCATTGTCATTACAATTGATGAGGTGGCAGATATCATGCAGGCATACCCTCGCGAACTGGAAGCCGCTGTCGTTCGCCTGGCACAGATGTCTCGCGCTGTCGGTATTCACCTTATCCTTTCTACTCAACGCCCAGAAGTAAACGTTATTACCGGTCTTATTAAAGCCAACGTTCCTTCTCGTATTGCCCTTCGTGTCGCTACTGGTATCGACTCTCGTACTATTTTGGATACTACCGGTGCAGAGAAGCTCTTGGGTCAAGGTGACATGCTGGCAATGGTTGGCGGCGACAACCAAGCTGAGCGTCTACAAAGTGCCTTTATTACTGAAGATGAGGTGAAAAGTGTGGTAAACTACCTAAAGAAAGCGTTCAAGGACGACGTACGAGACACTATCGAACTCAGCGGTACTGTTGGTGGCGGTGGCGACAAAACTATGTTTGGTGCTGACATTAATGGCGACAATGGAGACGACGATGAACTCTATGAAGAAGCTCGTACTGTCGTTATGGAAGCCGGCAAGGCATCAACGTCATATATTCAACGCAAACTGAAGGTTGGCTATGCCCGGGCTGCTCGATTGATCGATATGCTTGAGGAACGCGGCATTGTCGGTCCTGCAGACGGCGCAAAACCACGCGACGTTCTTGTCGGAGGAATGAAAGATGCAGTCAGCGACCAAGTCGCCGAAGATATGGGTCTATAAACTCTATAATTATGAAAAAAATTATCGGAAAATTAACGCTCGCAACTATACTTATTGGCGCTTTGGTCGTCGGTTTTCTAGGCCTCATTGTCTACAATATCAAGGATATGGTTTTTGGTGCGCCATTGACCGTCCATACTATTGCTGACGGATCTACTATAAACAACGACTATGTTGCTATTACAGGCTCTGCCAAGCATGCCCAGTCCATCACTATCAATGGCATGGCTGTAGGCGTTGACCGCCAGGGCAATTTCTCTGATGGCGTCATTCTCTCCCCCGGGTATAATATAGTGGAGGTTGCAGAAACAGACCGATTTGGCAAAACGAAAAACTATGCCTACCACTGGGTTGATGCCCCATCTGTCTCAGTGGCTCAGAACGATGTAACACCTTATCAGCGTTAACCGTAATAAACTGTATGGCTAAAAAATCAGCACCCAAGGAGCTCAACGCTTCTATTGAAGACACAATTAAATCTTTGCAAACGAAATTTGGCGAAGGCGCCATCATGAAACTTGGCGAAACACCGAAGGTAGCTATAGCGGCTATTCCTACCGGTTCTATCGGCCTTGATATCGCTCTCGGCATTGGCGGACTACCACGAGGGCGTATCGTAGAAATTTTTGGACCAGAATCATCAGGTAAGACTACTCTTGCCCTGCATGTTGTAGCAGAAGCTCAGAAATTGGGCGGTGTGTGTGCATATATCGATGCCGAGCACGCTATGGATCCCGACTATGCAGCCAATATCGGCGTGAAGATCAATGAATTGCTTATCTCTCAGCCGGATACCGGCGAGCAAGGTCTTGAGATCACTGAAAGCCTTGTGCGCAGTGGCAAGATCGATGTCATTGTAATTGACTCTGTGGCCGCTCTTACTCCAAAAGACGAAATTGAGGGTGATATGGGCGCTCAGCACGTCGGTAAACAGGCTCGACTGATGTCTCAAGCTCTTCGCAAGCTTACTGCTATCGTGGCTCGCTCAAACACTATTGTTATTTTCATAAACCAAATCCGTATGCAGATCGGCGTGATGTTTGGTAACCCTGAAACTACTCCAGGTGGTAAAGCATTGAAGTTCTACACTTCTGTTCGTTTGGACATCCGTCGTATTGCTCAGATTAAAAAGGGCGACGAGGTTGTCGGTTCTCGTACTCGCGTGAAGGTGGTAAAGAACAAAGTCGCTGCCCCATTCAAGCAGACTGAATTCGATATTATTTATGGTGAAGGTATTTCCCTCGAAGGAGAACTCCTTGCGCTTGGCGAAAGCCTTGGCGTGATCAAGAAAAGTGGCACATCGTACTCTTTCGTCCCGACTCCAAAGAAAGGCAAAGAAGCAGCAGAGGAAGATGAGATCAAGCTTGGCCGTGGATATGATGCTAGTCGTATCTTCATGCGTGAGAATACTAAAGTTCGAGACCAGATTGTAAAGGCTGTGCGAGAGCGTCAGAAAGAGGTTGTGATGACTTCAGCAGCTGAATAATACCCTTCGCTACGCTCAGGATCACTGATGGACAATAGTCCACCAGTGAGCTACAATCGAGACCTATGGCAATGCTTGAATATAACGAAATCCGCGAACGAAAGATTATTCTCTGGGAAGGAGAACCCTATGAAGTCATTCATAGTCATGTCTTTCGTAAGCAACAGCGTAAGCCGGTAAACGCTACCAAGATTAAGAATCTTATTACCGGACGTGTGGCAGAAATTTCTTTCGGCTCATCCGAAAAGGTCTACGAAGCGGATATTATGAACCGCCCTGCCCTGTATCTCTACAAGGCTAAAGGTGAGATCTGGCTCTGTGATCCTAGAGACAAGAGCAAGCGCTTCTCTCTTAAGGAAGACATTGTTGGTGACAAGCTTAAGTACATCAAAGAAAATTCTGAGATCGAGCTTATTATATTCACTGACGACGAAGACGAGGAGAAAGTGATTGGCATAAAAGTACCGATCAAAGTAGAGATGGAAGTCAAAGAAGCTCCGCCATCAGTCAAAGGCAATAGTGTGACCGGCGGTACAAAGGTAGTCACCCTCGAAAATGGCGCTACGATCGATGTTCCCCTCTTCGTTGAAGCTGGAGACAAGATCCGCATCAACACAGACACAGGAGAATACTCAGAACGCGTATAACAATAAAACCCCCGAAGGCGAAGCCTTCGGGGGTTTTGGATTTTACTTTTGCAACCCATATCTCGCCAATTGTGCATTTGAGTAACGAGGATCACCGGTCACCTCTTTTAAGATGTATTTTTCGAGAAAATCCGGCAACACAATTTCTCTTCCTTCAACAGTCTTCTCTATTTCCAGAAGCATCAAGCCATTCAGTTTGTTGAGAAAAACATCCAGTTCAAAATAATTATTTTCGAAAAGAAACGTATATCGCATCTTTCGAATCGTAGTAGTAAGCGGAAGCTTTCTTGAGAGAAGCTCTCTATACAATGATTTTGAAATTACTTTCTCTTCTTCTATATTAGCCGTTGATCCCGGAATAGACCGCTTGATAGTGTGAAAATATATTTCACAGTCCTGTATCCCCCGCATCCTGACTCTTTCACTATCCTTGCTTAAGGAAACAATGTAGTCCTGAACAATAGGAGAATCAACTACGTGTATATTTTTAGGTATCATCGAAACATCAAACGATGGGTCTATAAGATACTTTTGTTCATCTTCAATCGGCACAGGAAAGCCCAGTACTCCTAACAATGCTCCGACAGCTCTATCTTTTTTCTCTTCAAAGCTTATGCCTTTATTTTCAATCATGATGAACTTCGGGTGTCCATTCCAGGCTTGCTGCAGTCTGACATCAAGTGCCCTCGCCTCTTCGGGTGATTCAGTACGAGCCTTGTTATTTTCAAGAGTATAAAACTCTTCGGCACCATTTGCTGCAGTCTCTAAATCAATAATTGCTTTGAACTGAGAGTCTCTCAAGTGTTCAAGTCTTCGAGGAGCAATAAGCTTTCTAAATTCTTCTTCTGAGATGTATGCTCGATTATCAAGCGCTCCTCTATCGTGAAGAACTACCGGATTTATAACATGCTTTGCAGCTGCATTAAATGTCTTAAACAAATGCATCTGAGTTTTAAAGATTGCTTTTTGGAGATGCGGATTGTCTGGTTTGACATTGCCGCCTATCATTATAGTGGCCGCTTCTTGAACGACAAAAGGATAGAACCCTTTGCTAATCAATGAATCAGTGGATGCGGCAAGAATAGTTGTCTTGCCGCCACAAGGACCGCCAGTAAAACAAATATTGGGAACGTCTATGATCTTTTTCATATTGTTAAAGGTTTTTCTTTACTGTATAGGCAGAGGGATGAAAGGTCAAATAAAAGGCCGACCCCGTAAGGGGTCGGCCTTTTATTTCTATTTAGTTCACTACGAACGGCAAGAGTGCCATAAATCGTGCGCGCTTTACTGCTTCTGCGAGAGAACGCTGGTTCTTGGCAGAGAGTCCCGTGCGACGACGAGGAAGGATGCGGCCGTTTGGATTCAAGAATCGCTTGAGGCTTTCAACATCCTTGTAGTCGATGAACTGAATGTTATTTGAGTTAAAGTAATCGTTTTTCATAATAAATTAGAATGGAATATCTTCAAGATTGATTTCTTCATCAGGATATTCAATGGTATCGAGATCAGCTGGTGCACTTTTCTGAGGCGCTTCAGCGTCTGAAACTCCTGTCGTTGAAGGTCGTGGTGAGGATTGTCCATCACCGAATCCCCCAGCTTTTGGACCGAACTGGAAATTATCGATGATAATTTCGGTACGGTAATTTTTCTTACCGTCCTGTCCGTCCCAAGAGCGAGTCTGGATGCGCCCTTCGACAAAGAGTGAGCTTCCCTTGCGGGCGTACTGAGCGAGGTTTTCTGCCTGGCGTCCAAATGCCACTACATTGTGGTATTCGGTCGCTTCCTGGCGAGCACCTGCCTGATCTTTCCATACGCGGTTGGTAGCAATCGAAATGCTTGCTACTTTGCTGCCTGAAGGCAATGCCTTCAATTCAGGGTCTCGCGTAAGGTTACCGATGAGAAATACTTTGTTGAGATACATGATAATGAGTGATTAGGGTAATAATTGTAGTATACGGTATTACGCTTCTGTCGTCATGTCGTCCTGCAAATCAGGCAATTTTTCATGACTTTCCTGGATATCTTCCTGAGCTTCAGGTTCTACAACATCTTCGTTAGCTGCAGCCAATTCTTCTTCAGAAAAGACTACATCTTCTACTGTGTCGCCTCCACGCTTTGCTTCAGCTTTTGGCTTCTTGAAGATCACAGTGTTTTCGGCACTACTCTTGATGAGCATGTAGCGAGCGAGATCTTCGTTGGCATCGTATGCTTTCTTGAGGGCTTCAAGAGTTTCAGGAGCTGCATCAAACTTGATCCAGCCAAAGTATCCCTGACTCCACTTCATTTTCTTACTTTTAACGTTCTTTTCGATCTGATATGCAAGATCGATGAATTCTGGGTTGCCTTCAGCACCTACTGTTCCCTGCACTGCTGTAATAGCAGACTTCAAAGCAGCAACCTTTTCGGCTACGTCATTTTCAGAGACAGTCGGAACGATGATATACCCTAATTCATAGGTACGAGATTCGTCTGACATTTTTAATGGAGCACTGTCCTTGCTCTCCAAAACATATATTTATCCTCTGCGAAACTCGCTCAACCGCTCAGACAGTCCTCGAGAACAAATATATGTTTTGGAACGCAGTACAGTACTATTTAACTTGCTAAATATGAGCCCGCTTCGGACCATGTCTCCCTATTGGGAGAAACGGGGGCTACGGGCACATACTACCCCAAAAAAACCTCTCTGTAAACCACCTTCGTGACGCCTTGCTTAACGAAGGTTAAATAGATCCTTAGCGTTCTGGATTAGTTGATTTTGGCAATCTTCGAGAGAAATACCCTTTATTTCTGCTATCTTTTTCACCACTTCAATTACATAGGCAGGTTCGTTGCGTTGACCGCGATATGGCGCAGGGGCGGCAAAAGGGGCGTCTGTTTCGCTCAAAATGCGCTCTAGGGGCACAAATTGCACTACTTCCTCATACTCACTCGCAAACGTAATAACGCCCGAAAATGAGATATGGAAGCCGATCTTAAGGAATCTATCAGCAATCTCTTTTGTACCCACAAAGAAATGCGCCGTACCCTTCGAAGGTCCAACCTTCGTATATTCTTCTAAGATATCCAGCGCATCTTCATACGCGTCCATTGTTCCTTGCTGTGGCCTGATATGAAGCATCAACGGCAGATCCAGCTCTCTTGCGAGCTCTATGTGCTGACGAAACATTTTCTTCTGCTCTTCAATATGCTCTCGTTCCTTTTCTCTAAAATAGTCCAATCCGCACTCTCCTATTGCTACCACTTTTTCGTGACCAGCTAGTTTTTTAAAATTCTCAGTATGAAATTCTTTTTCCCATTCTGTTGGATGCTGCCCCACAATAGCCCAAATATCTTCATGACCTTGTGCGATATCAATAGCCATCTTGCTTGTCTCTTCATCAATACCGACGCATATAGTCCCTACTTCTGCCTCTCTCATGCGCGCAATAACCTCTTCCCTGTCTTCAGAAAATTGGTGTAAGTTATAGTGAGAGTGAGTGTCTATTGTTTTCATAACTAATGTTGCTAATTCCATAGGTCTTTCCTATGGAGCTCCATAGGAAAGACCTATGGAAATTTTCTATTGTTCTAATCTTGCAAACAGCGGTTTCTCGGGAGATTTTTTGTTTTTTACGAGATCGAGAATAGTTTGCGCAGTAGTTGGCATAAATGGCTGAAGAAGAAAACCGATGATGTACAAGCGAATAGCAAGATCACCAACAATGCGTTGCGCACCAATAAGATCGGTCTTTGCAAGCTTGAACGGTTCTTCTTTTTGAATAAGCCAATCCAGTGAATTTACTTCGCGCCAAATGTCATCCATAGCCGCCTTCAAATCAAAACCATCTATCTTCGTATGAAAGTCCTCTGGTACTGCATCATCAAACTCCAGCAAATCTTCATCTGTTGGCAGAATATAATTCACATCATAGTTCTCCACCATTTTCATAATGCGAGAAGTAAGATTACCAATACCATTGGCTAAGTTTGCCTGATATGAAGCTTTAAATCTTTCGATGGTAAACGGACTGTCTTCAAAACTAGAGATTTCTTTTAACAAGAAGAAGCGTAATGCATCTGTACCATATTCATTTGCAATTTCAAGAGGATCAACGACATTGCCTAGTGTCTTTGACATGCGCACTCCCCCTTCTGCGGTAATGAAACCATTCACTACAATACGTTCTGAATTAGGAATATCTGCTGCCATAAGCATTGCCTGCCACATGACCGATTGGAAGCGCGTATTATCTTTGCCGCAATATTGCGTAGGGGTACCATGTACCCAGAACTTTTCATACTGATCAATATTTTCTGGCCACCCTAATGTGGAGATATAGTTTACTAATGCATCGAACCACACATACATGACCTGTGTATCATCTCCTGGGACCGGTATGCCCCATGACATTTTTTCCTTCACACGTGAAATAGAAAAATCTTGCAATCCCCCTTTTACAAAGGCCTTCATTTCATTAAATCGAAAATCCGGTATAACGAAGTTTGCTTTTGTCTCATAAAACGAAAGGAGTTTTTCTTGAAACTCTGAAAATTTGAAGAAGTAATTTTCTTCATCAATAATTTCTATCTCCAGTGTCGGGTGAAGCAAACAGTGTCCATTCTCATCAAGCTCAGAATCAGTTTTTTCTGCCTCACAGCCCACACAATATTTGGATTGATAAGTTTTTTTGTAAATGTATCCATTACCATTCACTCGCTTCCAAAATTCTTGTGCAGCTGAAATATGATGATCATCGGTAGTACGAACAAAATGGACATCGGATGAAATATTAAACGAAGCAATTTGTTTTTTGAATGATTCAAAGCTTCCATCAACAAATGCTTGCGGTGACTGTCCGCTATCTACCGCACGATTGAAAATCTTCTGCCCATGTTCATCCGTACCGGTATTAAAAAAGACAGTGTAGCCCTGAAGTTTTTTGTATCGAGCAAAGGTATCTGCGCGAACGAATTCCAAAGCATGCCCCATGTGCAATGGCGCATTAACATACGGTAATGTAGTTGTAATATAAAAATTCTTTTCCATTGTAACTATTTGTTGTCGGGGTGATTGACGGTAATGGGCACTAGCTTTTGCTTTTCAACGTCGCCTATATATTCAAGGGCAAAGACGGCTACCGGGATCGCGATGAGTGCTCCCCAGAACCCAGCAATGCTGATGCCGATCAGGAAGGATAATAGCACAACCAATGGCGGGATGCCGACTGTACGATGTGCCACTACTGGACTAAGGACATAGCCTTCAAGTTCGTGAGCAACAATATAGAAGATCAGCACTTTCACGCCCAAGATGACTCCTCCATCAATCACCGCAAAAAGAATAGCAGGGATAGCGGCGAAGATAATACCGAATGGAATGAGCTCTGCAATGCCTGTCACTAAGCCGACCAAGAAAGAATACTGCACGCCGAGTAATGTCAGCACTACAATAGTGATAGCGCCCATAATCAAGCCGAGAAGGAGCTGTCCTTTGAACCAAAGACCGATCTTGTGCTGAGTGCGATTCCAAAGATTCACAACGTAGTGCTCGTGCTTCACTGGAGTAAGAATGCGCAAGAAGTTATCAATACCTCTCTCTTGAATAGAGAGATAAAAAGACATGACACACACCAAAGCAATATCGATCAGGCTGCCGAATGTTGAACCGATGATTGATGTAGCGCCTTGCGTCAATGCGGTAGAACTCGTCTTCACGCTGCTCAAAATTTCTGTCAGAGAATAGTGATGAGAAATGTTATTGATAAACTGAGTTACTCCACCTACTGACTGGCTGTTTACTGGTGCGGAAGGAAGATACTGCAAGATAAGAGTGAGCACGCCCGAGAGCTCGCGAACTACTACCGGTACGAATGCAAAGAAGAGTGCCAAGAGGGCCGATATTACTACCAAGAAAATAATGGGTACTGATAGCGATCGAGATACTCCCCAGCCCTTAAACATGCGTACCCCCGCCTCCACAAATGAAGCAATAACAATAGAAACAATGACTAGCAAGAGCGTGTCACGAAGCGAATACAGTATTACAGCCAAGAAAATAAGGAGGATAGCTCGGATGATGGTATCGGTACTGATACGGATAGATCGAGATTCATTCATGCTTCTATCGTACCATTGCTGTACCAGCCTTACAAATCCTTTAGCAGCTCAGCAGAGACTTCTTTACTAAACGGACCTACCACAGAAAGATTGGCGTTTTTAGCCACAAAGAGCTTTTTGGCTACCCGTTGAATGTCTTCAGCTGTGACCTTCATATACTCTTTAGTAAGCTGCTCAGGTGTCTTATAGTCCCCTTTTAGCAAAAGCTGCATGCCATAAAATCCGGCAATGTTATCACTTGATTCCAAGCCCAGGCGAAGCATGCCAAGAGAATATTCCTTCACCTTATTTAATTCTTCTATAGATACAGGATTGGTTTTCAAATCATTAAGCAATACTACAATGCGCTTCATGATCTCTTTGAAACGGTTTTTGTCGATACCTGCCGTAATAGAAAAGATACCGTGGTCGGTAAATGCGTCCTGTTCTGCTCTAGCATAATATGCTGCGCCAAGCTCTTCGCGAAGCTCTACAAATAATCGAGAGCTCATACCTCCGCCAAGAATAGTACTAAGCAATGAAACTGCTGCACCGTCTTCATGCTTCAATGGCACAGAACGAAATCCTAGTGAAATATGGGCCTGGTCCGTTTTCTTTGTGAAAACATTTGCCTGAGGAGCGCTCTGTTTATCGATTACTTTCTTTTTTGCTCTTGGTGTTTCTTTTGAAATAGCTGAGAATGATTTCTTCACTATACCTAAGGCTTTCTCTGGATCTACTGCTCCAGCAATGACCACTAGGGTATTTTCTGCTGTGTAGTGTTCCTTCTGGTACTTTACAAAATCTTTTCGAGAAAATGACCTAACACTTTCTTTTGTACCAGCTATAGACCATCCTGCCGACTGATCGCCATACATCAAACTAAACATCAAATCGGAGACTTTTGACTGCGGCATATCCTCATACATATTAATTTCTTCAATGATGACACCCTTTTCTTTTTCAATTTCTTTTTCCGGAAAAGTGGAGTTCAAGTAGATATCGCTCAAGACATCGATAAATGTATCGATGTGGGAAGGATTACCTTTGGCATAATAGCCAGTATATTCATGGCCAGTAAATGCATTAGAAACAGCACCAAGTGCATCAAGCTCTTGCGAAATAATGCGAGGAGAAGGACGAGCAACGGTGCCCTTGAAATACATGTGCTCCAAGAAGTGCGAAAGGCCGCTCTCTTTTTTTGTTTCGTATTTTGAACCAGCACCAACTAAAATGAGAGTGGTAACGGTTGGCGCATCAGGCTGAGGCAACATCAGTACAGTAAGACCGTTTGGTAGTTTTTTCTTAATGATTTTCATCCCATCATTAAAGCTTAAATAGCTCTTTTATGCAAAATTGACAAACTTTTATAAAAAAAGGTATGGTTAATAAAAGAGCTCGTTATGGAAATAGTCATTTTAATATTCGCAGTATTCGTATTGATACCAGGCTGTGTGCGCAATAAGTCCAGTATTTACGAAATCAACAAAAAGACAGGAGCAATTAAAGACCCGCCATAAGCGGGTCTTCCTTATTGTAATTTTTCTTTCAAGAAATTCTCAAGATCTGCAATAGCAACGCGATCTTGTGTAGCAGTGTCACGATCACGAACCGTCACCGTATCATCTTCCAATGTATCGAAGTCTACAGTAATGCAGTATGGTGTACCGATTTCATCCTGACGACGATAGCGCTTGCCGATGTTTCCATTGTCATCCCAGGTAACATTACCAAATACTTTTTTCAAATCACTGTATAGCGTACGAGCTTTTTCAACAAGGTCTGGTTTATTTTTCAACAAAGGAGATACGCAGAGCTTATAGGGAGCAATACTTGGTTTTAATTTCAATACTACTCTTTTATCATCCCCTTCTCCTTCTTCATGGTACGCACTACTGAGTACTGCTAAGATAGTTCGATCAACACCGAACGTTGGTTCAATGCAGTGAGGTACGATCTTCTCAGAAGTTTCGTCGTCAACAACATACAATGGTACCTTACTTGCCTCTGCATGATTATTTAAATCAAAATTAGTACGGTACGCAAGACCATAAAGCTCTTTTTTACCAAATGGAAAATCAAATTCAAAATCTACAGTGCGCTTTGAATAGTGCGCGAGGTCTTCTGGAGCAACTTCTAATTCGTGCACCTGCTCACGTGGAATACCAACATAGTCCATCCACTCATACATCGCTTTTATCCAATCACTAAATTTACCTTTCCAATCTTCCTCTTTAACAAAGTATTCGATCTCCATTTGTTCGAATTCACGAGAACGGAAAACAAAATCACGAGGAGCAATTTCATTACGAAATGCCTTACCAATCTGACCGAGACCAAATGGCAACTTTGGATGCATACTATCAACAACATTTTTGAAGTTTACAAACATACCCTGTGCAGTTTCAGGACGAAGATACGCAGTAGCATCTTCATCTTCGAGAACACCGACTGTTGTTTTGAACATCATATTAAACTGACGTGCTTCGCCAAGCTCACCTCCACAATCCGGACACACTTTTGCATCCTCTAAATGATCTTCACGAAAACGTCTTTTGCACTTTGTGCATTCCACTAGCGGATCAGAAAATCCTGCTACGTGACCTGAGGCTTTCCAGACATTCTGATTCATAAGAATAGCAGCATCTACGCCAAACATATCGTCACGACCAGTAATGAACATTTTCCACCATGCATTCTGAATATTTCGTTTTAGCTCGCTTCCCAAAGGACCGTAGTCCCAGGTACCCGCTAATCCCCCATAGATTTCAGAGCCTTGAAAAATAAAGCCGCGACGCTTGCAAAGGCTGATCAATTGTTCCATTGAGACGTTTTCCATAATAGAAACCTACTGTACCACTTTCTCCTTGCCCTGACTATAGACAGGATCACTGGACAATGACGTAGTTAGAGCTGGGCGGGTTGTACTAAGAGGCACGTTAACTGTGCTGTCGGTCCCCACTATAGTAGTAGTGCCGAGGAGCTGCAGAGCCTGTCCTACCTGGTCTCTTGTCGGCTTTACAGACACCTGGAACGATACAGAGCTTGCTTGTCCTGCTGTAGAAGCGCTGGCTTTAGGTAACACACCCGCATTCCATGTCACCGTACGAGTAGCAGTATCATATGTCACCGGTGATGATGGTGGAGCAGTAGTACCAACCCAGTTCGTCCCAAGAGGAAGAACAGCGCTGGCACTGACATTGGTAAGTGCATTCTCAGAAGGACGAGCAGTCCAAGTAATAGTGTAAGTACTGCTCTGCCCTGCTTTCGGAGGAAACGGCCCGGTATTTTTGAAAGGACCGACCGAGAAGAAGGCTTGCGACGCAAACTGCAAGTGCGCACTATAGCGAATTGTTTTTGAATCAATATTAGTGATGGATTGCTGCTGGCTTGTGCTCTGCAATGTTCCACTGACAGACAGATCAGCAGTGCTGTCACTCGTATCATTAGCAGTCGGCTTAAACGAGAATTTCAATTGACCAGATTGCCCCGGTGCAATCGTTGCAAGGTCTGGATCAGAATCAGTATTCCAAGTAATAGTATTGCTTGCAGGATCATAGTAGCCATTAGTAGCAGTAACAGTTGTTTTATCGATACTGGTACCATTCAATGCAATAATAAACGAAGGGTTGGTAATAGTGTCAGCAGAATTATTGGTCCACAATACAAGTCCGCTAATAGGGTCACCTACCGGTATAGCAGCCACATCACTGGTCTGAGTATTAATATTCATTTGAGCGTTGATGAATGGTTGTGCCAAAGTGACAGTATGAAGACCCGAGTTATACACCGTAGAAAGGGTGGTATCAGTAGCACTGACAGGAGTACCGACATACACGCGGAATGATTTCTGTTCATTTTCATCTCCGATAAGTTTTCCTTGAATGGTAATAGTACGATTGGTGCCATTTTCTAAATCACCGAGACTCCAGACATTGTTGTTGCCTCCTGACGGCGCAGGATTTGCCGAAGAAAATACGAAGCCGCTTGGATACTCGACGCGCGCAATGACATTGCTCAGCGGCGTATCGCTCGTGAAATTGTTATTGATAGTGAGCTGAAATGGCTGATTGCCTGCAATAGAAGTCGGACCGTTGATGGTCATAGTAAGCGGGCTGGAGCTGATCATCACAGCAAAGGTGTCCTGCTTTTGAAATGTAGCACTAGAATCTTTGAGCTTGTAGCTAAGAATAGCAGTAATAGTTTGAGATGTTCCTTGCTGGCCATAGAGCACTACAGAAAAATCCTGACTCTTGCTCTGTCCTGCATTGATAGTACCCAGATCTTTTTGTACGCGCACCGTATCGCTATCAGTGCCGTCATTTGCACCTTTTGGATAATCAATCTCAAGCTTAACGTTGATAAGACTGGCTGAGTTACTGTTAGCTACTTCTACTTGTAATGGCAAGCTATTCCCTGCTGCCACGAATGAATTACCTAAAATAGAAACGTTTACGTTTTTACTTGAAAGTGTAAGCGAGCCTTTATAAATACTATACGCTGCAACACCAAGAGCGATGAGAAAAAATATAAGTGAGAAAATAAAAAACCTGCGGTACCCCCCCACACTGCTTTTATGTACTGATTGAGGCTTTGGTACTGTAGTCTGCCCCCACATCGAACTGACACTTTCTCGCTCGGGACGCAGAATACCAAACGTACGCTTTGGCACATTTTCTGGATCGCGAGCATAGAGTCGTTTCTCGAGTTCTGCAATATGATCGATCTCATTTTCTTCCATACTCTTAGTATATCAAACAATATGCTAAAGATGGCTGTATGTTATCGCTTCTGTAGCATTTTTTATAAGACTTTTTACTCTGCCGTCATCAAGTCGCTTCGTGGCATCCGCTAATGGCAGACTGAATAATTCCTGATCATTATTATCAACAGGAATATAGCCGAGAAGAACCAGAATTTTCCAAAGCGATAAGGCATCAAACATGCGAGCATCATCGGCACCTCCTTTCACTATTTCTCCTGCCGACAAAATATGATCAAACAATTCTTCATGGGCGCCTTCGCCTACCAAGAAGCGCTCGAGAAAACCTACTGTCCGAGCATAGGCACGGGCAAGCGGAGTACGCTCTTTTCCCTGCAACGGAACATCAATAACCTGAGCACTGATAAGCCTCCAGGTACTCTTGCCTTTAATAAGGTCAGCTTGTATGACAGAGTAATCCATAATATGTGATTGTAATTTTGCAGACGGTTTTCGTACGCCTTGCACTGTCGCTATTACTAAGCCGAGCTCTTTGGTAAAAAGCCATATGCGTTTATTTGCCTCGCCTGCTGACTCGCTTCGTACGACGATTGCTTCGGTGTGATAAATAGTGTGCATATTAGAATTCTTGTGTATCGCCTTCACCCATTGGGACAAAAGCAATGCCCTCTTTTTCGAGAACAGTAGAGAGCATGCCTTGCATCATGGCAGGGTTTTTCATAATAGCATCGTGTACAGGGAAAGCTTTTGCTGGTTTTAGAAACAATGCATAGTCTATAGCTTCAGAGAGCTTCATCCATGGACCAGCGCATGGGAGTGCCAGTACGGCAACTTCTTTTTGTGGGTTCACAAATGCATCACCTGGATAGAACAACGTGCCATCGATGAAGAAGCCAGTATTCTGAACCTGTCCCAGTTCTTTATAAATCACTGCATGATGTTCACCATGTCCTTCAAAAACAATATCGTTCAATACAACGCTTCCGCCATCTTCTAATAGTTCGTGGGCAATGCCTTCTGCTTCAAGCAGCTTCCCTACAGCGGTATTGGTAACAACTTTTGCAGATGGATTGTTTGCGAGAACATTCTTGACTGATTCAATATGAAAATGATCAGCATGTTCGTGAGTAATCAAAACAATAGCAATATCCTTTTCCTGATCTTGGGCAGTAGAAAATACGCCTGGATCGGTCATGATGCGAATGCCTTTGGTTTCTATAATCAAGCAGCAGTGTCCAATTTTTTTGATTTTCATACTTCCTTTACTACGCCCTTTCCCCAACAAAGCTTCCATCGCCTCCCGCTGCTGCTGCAAATCATTATCAAGCTGTTGCTGGATAGCCATATTTATGCGGCATCCTCTTTGTCCTGATATTTCCTATAATCAGTTTGACCAACAAGACTGTCCCGGAGATCATTTTTTTCAGAATCAAAACTGTCACCTACAATGTCATCTTTTTCATAATCAGAATCTCCTTTTTTATCGGTATGAAATAATCCACGAAGAAAGCCGCGTATGCCTCGCTCCTTTTTAGACTTAGGGAGAGTTTTTATATTATCGTGTCCTTCACTTCTTTTACGTTTGTCTTTTCTTTGCTCGTGATAGATTGGTTCAACCATTGAAGCGGCGGTCTTGCTACCTCTATGCTCATCATTAGATTCTCTTCTATCTTTGGCAGAAACCTTGACCGGCTTTTCATTGGAAATATGATCAACAACCACTTCCTCGCCCTCATCAAGAAACTCAGGGCCAATAGAAGCAGCGCCTTCAGTTCGTACATATCCAAGCGGTTCTCCTTGTTGCTGTTTCAAAAGATCACGAAGCTCTTTTTCTGCAGGACCCCATCCTGACTTGATCTCTTTTTTTAGTCTTTCGATTTTTTCATCACGACTTTCTTCCTCTTCTCGTTCGTCAAAGTCTTCATCCTCTTCCAGGTCTACATCTTTTTCTTTGTCCTCGAACTGGTCTGGACGAAGTCCCGGATCTGGTATTTCCTCTGACGGTACAAAAGATTGACGATCCTTATCGTTCTTATAAAGCCGAGTTTTTTCTTCCTCGTGCTCACTTATATCAAACAGTTCTTTTTCCTCCATATCCTTAATTATAACTCGTTTTTACTTAAAGCAAATGTAGGGCTTTTTCGATAGCTCCTTGCAAATATGCCGGATTATCAATGATTTCTATAGGATTCCCTCTCTCCAGTATTTCTCTTTCATGAAGTCCCCATGTCACGCCAATAACAGGCACATCAACTTGATTTGATTCAAGGATATCTCCCAGTGTATCTGTTATAAACACTGCGTCGTTTTTACTAAGAGAATATTTATCCAATAAGATCTGAAGCTTGACCGTCTTGAGCTTATGCGTTTCAAGACCAAGAACATCGTCAAAATACTGAAGCAAATTTTCCTTCTTTAAAGAGCGTTTAATAGCCTCTTCTGGACCAGATGAAACAATCGCCAAAAGATGAGTGGGGTGGAAATATTGTATTACCTCTTGAATTTCGATAGGAACATCGAAATCAGTTATCCGTTCATGATAGTCATTGTGAGCATTTGGGTTTGGTACAAAACTACTTGCTTCAGAGAGTTCATGAAAATTTCCATAAGACAGTTTTGCAAAGTCCTCAGTAGTCATACTAGGATTGGTTACTCCATTAATACTATGCCAAAGCTGCAAGGTATCAACCAGTACGCCATCGAAATCAAATATAACTAATTTCTTTTTATTTACTGACATGAACCTTCACCTCCTTATCTGCTACAGTAACCACTTCGCCATCATTGTTGGCAAAGGTTACAGATGTAGCCAGGACAGTTTTCTTGAAATCTTCGAGGAATGGCGTGAGTAGCAGTTCAAGCTCTGGATCAATAGCTATAGTAATAACATCGCTTGGGGTAAGATCTTGCTTCTTGCGAAGATCTTGCACAGCACGAACAAATTCACGATAGTCTCCTTCTGCTTTGAGCTCTGGAGTGATGTTCACATCAAGGACCGCTTCTTCAGTCAGCTCTTCATCGAAGGCTACTGCTTTGACATTCAATTCATCCATAATCAATTCGCAATATTCCTTCGGTAAATTCTTTCCTCGCACAGTAATACTCTGCAGCGGCTGACGAACAGGTATCGCTAATCTTTTACGCAATGCATTTCCTATCGTACAAATAGAACGAGTCTCAATCATTTGTTCAAGCAGTATCACTTCATCGAAATATGTTTCTACCACTGTTGGCCAGGGACTAAGATGTACGCTTTCCGCATCAGCATTTGTTTTCAACTGAAGCCAGATGTCTTCGCTGGCGAATGGAGCGAACGGAGCAAGCAGCTGCGCTACAGTTTTTAGCACATGGTAAAGAGTTGTCTTGGCCTCACTATCCCCATCTTTCAATCGATCACGAGATCGTCGCAACCACCAGGTTGAGAGATCGTTGATGAAATCACGAATAGCGCGGACCGGCTCCATCAGCTTGTATTCATCTAAGCTTCCTGTACAGATTGAAATCAAGAGATGCAGACGAGCGATAATCCATTGATCCAACACATGCTTTGACCCCTCGTGAGACAAGACCTCAAGAGTGAGGTCTCGGTAGAGTTCATAGAATGAGAGAATATTGTAAAGCAGGCCAAAAACCTGGCGCTCAAGCTCTGCTACTGTTTTCGGATCATAGTTTTTTGAATCTCCTGGCTGGTTTACGGAATACATCCACAAGCGCAGCGTATCGACACCAAAGCGTGAGATCTCTATTTCTGGATCAACAATGTTGCCGATGGATTTCGACATCTTCTTACCTTCTGCATCGAGAATGTGGCCCAGACAAATAACATTCTTGTACGCTTTGCCACGCCCCATCAATATGCCGATATTATGCAACGTATAGAACCAGCCGCGCGTCTGATCGATCGCTTCTGAAATAAAGTCAGCTGGAAATCCTTTTGTATCGATCCATTCTTTGTTTTCAAATGGATAATGATCTTGTGCAAATGGCATAGAGCCAGAGTCAAACCATACATCCATGACTTCTTTGACACGGCGATATTCTTGTCCCTCTTTTACGAGCACGACATCATCGATATATGGACGGTGCAGGTCAAGCTCAAACCCTTCATTGTGAGGCAGTGGCACGAAATCGATGTGACGCACTTCTCCGTTAGCGAAGTTCTTATATTGGCGAGTTTTCTCAAATAATGTCTTCATTGAAATGCCGTTTGAGATAAGCTCGATGGCACGCGTGACAGCTCCGTGAGAAATGATCAATACATTCTTGCCTTGATACTTCTGTTCAATATCATATATAAACTGCCCGGCTCGCTTGATGATATCAACGTAGGATTCACCATCAGCAGTCTTGAAGCCATATCGATCTTCGTGAGCATTGCGTACTTCAAAATAATCATCGAGCGGCTTGTCATCGAATTCTTTGCCGGCATTCCACTCCCCGATCCGTTCGTCTGAAATAATAGTTTCTTGATTAAGACCAAGCTCTGTGGCAACAATTGTTGCAGTCTCAAGCGCACGCTTAAATGGAGATGCGATGATGACATCAATATTTTTATCCTTGAGCATCTTTGCACCCTCTGATACCTGCTTCTGTCCTTCTTCAGTCAAAGGATCAGTACGATCTCCAAAATTCCACAAACCCTTAATATTGTGTTCTGTCTGACCATGACGCATGACGAAGTATGTATTGCCGGAACGTTTTGCGTGTTCCTTAAGCTCTGCGATAGAACCAATGAACAATCGTTCGCCGTCCGGTGCCTGCCATATTGGCAGAGGTGTACCCCAGTATCGCTCGCGAGAAATAGCCCAGTCTTTTGCATCCTTCAGCCATTCACCGAAGCGCCCGTGCTTGATGTGTGAAGGCTCCCAATTGATGCTTTCATTTTCATGAACGAGCTGATCACGCAATTTTGACATGGCGATATACCATGAGTCGCGAGCATAATACAAAAGCGGAGTCTTACAGCGCCAGCAATGCGGGTATGAGTGCTCGTATTTTTCTTTTTTGAAGAGTAGTCCACGATGGGCAAGGTCTTTGATAATATCCACTGCCACCTCTTCATCTTTTACAAAGCGTCCTTCAAGGAAATCAGTGCCCTTTATAAAGTGGCCAGTATCGTCAACGGTATGAAACTTTGGCAAACCAACTTTGGTGCCAAGATCAAAGTCGTCAGCACCATACATCACAGCAGTATGGACAATACCAGTACCGTCGGTAGTGGTTACAAAATCTGCAGCATAGACTTTGTATGCATTTTTCATTTTCTCCTGCTCTGGACCAGAAATAATTTCAGAAAGATATGGATAGAGAGGTTCATATTCTAAGCCGAGTAATTCTTCACCTAGAAAAGAAGTTAACTCTCTGTATTCTTCTCCAAAAACTTCTTTTCTTTCATCAGCTACGATAAAAACTTCTTTGTCTTTTTCCAAAAAAACATACTTAATATCTTTTCCAACAGCAAGAGCAACATTTCCTGGTAATGTCCAAGGAGTAGTAGTCCAAGCAACGATATATCCTGTGTATTCGTTTCCATCTTCAAATTTTAATTTATTTTTCAAGCGAAACTTCGCATATACTGACAAATCCTTCACATCAAAATACGCACCTGGCTGTGCAAGCTCATGACTAGAAAGCGCGGTACCGCAGCGAGGACACCATGGCAGGACTTTGAAATCTTTGTACACCAACCCTTTGTTGTTTACTGTAGAAAGAATATGCCAGAGAGATTCCATGTAGTTCGCATCAAATGTGTAGTAGGCACTCTTCTTATCTACCCAGTATCCAATACGCTCAGTAAATTTTTCCCAATCTTTAATGTATGTGAAAACGCTATCCTTGCATTCCTTATTGAATGCCGCCACGCCATAGCTTTCAATTTCCTTTTTTGAATTCAAGCCAAGCTTCTTTTCAATTTGCAGCTCTACTGGCAAGCCGTGAGTATCCCACCCTGCCCGGCGTGGCACATGGTAGCCCTGCATTGTTTTGTAGCGAGGGATCACATCCTTAAAGGCGCGCGCTTCCAGGTGGTGTAGTGCGGGCTTCGCATTTGCAGTCGGAGGTCCTTCGTAAAAAATATAATCTCCCTTAGGTGCGTCTTTTGCCACAGTCTTTTCAAAGACCTGATTTTCTTTCCAGAATTCTAAAATGCGCTCTTCTGTTTGTGCTCTGTTTGATTTTGTATTCTCCTGTTCCATATTTAAATAATCTATTGAATTGTTTCTGTTGGATTCTTCAACAGAAAAGGCCCTTAGAAATATGACAAAACTGTCATATTTCTAAGGGCGAGATATTTCGCGGTACCACCTTAGTTTTTTCTCATTACCGCTATTACGGGCATACCCGCTGGGATTTACTATTACTTCTCCCCAGAGCTCAGAGGTGATAGCCTCTTCATCGCTGATAAAACTACTGTATCACAGCAGGTCGAAAGACGCTAGATATTAGGATGCTCTTTATCTAAGTCCGCCTTTCTTGATTGAACAACAGCAATAATCTTTTCTACGAGACGCTTAGGGTCAGTATCAAAGATAACGACATCATCGTCAGGACGATTGCTTTTGGCGATGATTTCTTTGATCTCATCGGCCATTGCCCATGGACCCTCCAACACACCGATTGGTTTCTTATCTTCAAAAGCAATGGTGAACTCATGAATAGTGCCAATACGTCCACAGCCGATCAAAATGGCATCGCATGAACGAACGAATAAAAGATCTCTTCCTGGGAAACCGAAGCCTGTATAAATAATCAGATCCATGTAGTCTACCGGCAAACGCCATGTATTCACATGATCTTCTTCACTCTGAGCTGGTGACAAGCCGATAGAAATACCATTTGCTTCTTTTGCTCCCATAGCAGCCCATAACGGAAAACCTGTCGTTGCGCCTGTTACGAGTACGCAGTCATGCTTCACTACTTCTGCGCCAAGTCCTTTGGCTTTTTCGAGTGCATGCAAACCACAGTGTCCAGTTTCAGCCGCACCAGAGACGCCAAGTTTAATTTTCAAATGATTGTGTTTAGTATTGTTTTCAAGCATAGAACTAATTGCAGTCTAATTCTACCACATCGTTTTGTTGCGGAGCGAAGGCATCAAGACCAAGATGATCTCTCAATCGCTGAGTTAAGAATAGTGATGACTTTGGTTCACCCATCACTACGAATACTTTCTTCAAGGTATCCGCTGTTTGTGCTACGAACTCCACCAAATGATCCGAGTCCTTGTGCCCTGAGTATCCATCAATAAATACAATATGTGCACGAACGGCTATTTCCTGTCCGCTAATACGAACAACTTTCGCACCATCCTGAATCATGCGGCCCAATGTTCCTTCTGCCTGATAGCCAGTCAACAGTAATGTGTTGTTTGTATTCGGTAAATAGTTTGCTTCATGGTGCAAGATACGTCCGCCATTGCTCATGCCGGATCCGGCAATAACAACCTTTGGGTCATGCTGATGAACAATCTCTTTTGATTCTTCTGTCAAAAGAGTGAAGTGTAGGCCTGGAAAATTGAAAATATTATCACCATCCCCTATTTGCTTGCGGGCAAAGTCATTGAAGTACTTCCCGTACTTTGAATAAATCTTTGTTAAACGGATAGCCAGTGGTGAGTCAAAAAAGATTGGCATTTCAGGCACGCGATCATGCTCAACAAGCTGGTCCATTTCAAAAAGGAGTTCTTGCGCTCGTTCAAGCGAGAATGTTGGTATAACAAGCGTTCCTTTTTGCTTATAGTTATCTTGGATAGCTTCCTGAAAACGATTTCGTCGCTCATTGCGGGCAATGTGGTTACGATCACCGTAGACGCTTTCCATAATCAAATAGTCGACATTTTTAATCGGTTCGGTATCTCGAAGCAGTGGCGAAGGAGAATTGCCTAGATCTCCCGTGAAAATTAATTTCTTATTATTATAATTTATCTCGAGCATTCCTGATCCAAGCACGTGTCCAGCATCACGATAGCGGAAAATGAAATTGCCGATAGTGAGATCTTGGTGGTAATCAATAACTTGCCACAGAGACATGGCCTTATCGATCATTTCTTTTGTATAAATTTCTTTTAAGATCTCGCTTCCCTCATGGTTGGTATGAGAAAGAATATTTGATGTATCTTCCAGCATCAATTCTGTGATCTCTTTGGTGGGAATCGTAGAATAAATGACTCCTTTGAAGCCGTCATGGATGATTTTCGGGATGCGTCCAATGTGATCAATGTGGGCATGAGTAATAAAAAGAGCATCAATAGTAGAAGGGTCATAAATAAATGGCTTTAAGTTTGAAGCCTCGGCTTCTTTTGAGCCTTGCGCAAGACCACAGTCGATAAGAAACTTCTTGCCTTCACCTTCAAGGAGAAAATTTGCACCTGTTACCGAACCAGTACCTCCTGCAAATGTCAGTTTCAATGTTTTAGAAGATTGCATTACTTAATTGTAGCAAAGAAAAAGAAAAACACCGCGTCAAACGCGATGTTTTCATTACGGCTATCTGAAAATAGTACCTTAGCGTGAAGCCAAGTGGGCTATCAGGGAATAAGCAACGCCGCGTATAAAAAATCTGACGCTCACTTACTCCACAAGATTCCCCATAAAACAATTTGTTCTAGGTACTATTTTAAATAGCCGTACTTTTAGTATAGTTACTAACAGAAAGATGACAAGATTGACACACTTACATCAATTCATCGGAGTGAACGATCATAGTACTGATCTTTTCATAGTCCATAATTTCTTCATCTTTGAAGAAACGCTTGATCTCTGCTTCAGCTGATTCTTTTGAATCTGATGCATGCACTACATTAGACTGCATACTAAGCGCAAAGTCGCCGCGAATAGTACCGCCTGCTGCTTCAAAGCTTTTTGTCGGGCCAACGATAGTACGGATAGCATCAATGATGCCAATACCTGAAACAATCATAACGATAACAGGCGTAGAGGTCATAAAGCGTCGGATACGAGGAAAGAAATCCTTGTCTTTAATATGAGCATAGTGGTCCTCCACCAATGCATCATCGATATGGATCATTTTCATTGCTACAATCTTCAAACCTTTTCGTTCGAAACGAGTGATGATCTCCCCTACCAAGCTGCGCTGTACAGCATCTGGCTTAATAATGATCAAACTGCGCTCTTCTTTTTCGTGTATCATAAGCCTCTATAGTACTACATCTTTTCCGGTACGGAAATGCCGAGCAGAGTAAGGCCATTGGTCATGGTTTGTGCAAAGGCTTTGGTCAAAGCCAACTTGTATGGAGACTCTGCACTATCGTCAATAATCTTCGTGTTGCCGTACCAGCTATTGAATGCCTGCGCCAATTCCAAAAGGTACGTAACAATGAAATGCGGAGACCATTCCTGTATCGCTCTTTCTACCACTTCCGGAAAATGAATCAATAATTTCTCCACTTCCGTAGTCTGCCACTCCTTTATTGTTAAGTACTCGGTGTTTAATGAGAAAGAAGATTTTGTAAGGATAGAGTTGGCGCGAACAGTACTGTACTGCAAATACGGACCACTATCCCCTTCGAATGAGAGCGAGGTCTCAGGATCAAAGTTTATATCCTTGCCTGCAGCAGCGCGTAAGATGCTGAACTTCAATGCAGCAATAGCGATAGCATCTATATCAATAGGTCGCAGACCCTGAGCATCGCGAAGGGCTTTTTCTTTTACCTCTTCGGATACAGTATCGATAACAGTTTCAGCAAGCGGTACTCCACCCAACCGTGAAGACATTTTCTGTCCTTTGAATGACATACGGCCATGATGCACATGAATGCTTTTCTCAGACCATTCGCTCTGTATCTTGTGGGCAGCAGCAAGCACGACTTGGAAGTGAGGAACCTGCTGATTGTCAGTGATGAAAATTGAGAAGTCCAACGGTTCACCGGAAAATTTCATACTTAACAAACCAATATCTTTAGCTTCGTATGTTGGGTTGCCCTGACTATTAATAAACACCGCTGTATTGATATCCTTCCTATCTTCTTCGGGAACATATACGATTGCTCCCTCACTCTCAGTAAATACAGCCGGTGTGTTTTGTAAAACAATCTCCTTCCCTTTCACCCCTGCCTGGCTTTCGTAAATATAATCATCGAAATGGGAACCAAGGCGTGCGGTGATGCGTTCGAAGTATTCAATATTAAAACTCTTGCAGCGCTCATACATAGTCCATTCCGGTGAAGGGTTTTGTGTATACAAATTGTCAGCAATTTCTTTTACGCGAGACTGAACGCTTTCATCATCTTCATAGCGCTTGGTTCCCTCTACGTATGCATCACCAAGAATTGCGATATCAGTTGGTTTAAAATCTTCTCCATATTTTTCTATGAGAATGAAAATGGCTTTTGCTAAGCCAAGAGAAATATCAGAAGGAAAAGAAATGGTTTTTACTTCTGCGCCAGAAAACTTTGCCAAACGATCAATAGACTCGCCGATGGCGTTGTTCATGACATGACCAATATGGAATGGCTTGAAAAGGTTTGGACTAGAGTGCTCTACAAGAATATGCTTCCCGGCATGGACACTGCTCTTCCCCCACTCATCACCTTTACTAATAACCTCCCTGACTTTTGTACTAAAAAATTCTTTTGCCAATGTGAAATTAATAAAACCAATACCGGCTACACTAATCTCCGCTAACCCCGGAGGTTGAACCTCCGGGGTACTCATTAGGTCTACCAATTTCTGTGCGATTTCCGTAGGTCCAACCTTCGTGAGTTTGGCGAGGATAAGAGCGACGTTTGTAGAGTAGTCGCCATGGGTGAGATCTTTTGGCTGCTCTACTGCAAACACCACTTCAACGCCGTATACCTCCTGTACAGCCTTTGTGACGAGTTCTCTGATAGACGGTTCCATAAGACGATAATAGCAGAAAAAACCGAAATTACTATTTCCCTGAGCTGCCGAAGCCTGTGTCGCCGCGCTCTGTTTCTGATAGATTTTCTACGAGTTCAAAGGATGCTGTTTCAAACTTTTGAATGATCATCTGAGCGACTTTGTGTCCTGCTTCAAATGTATACGGCGTATCTGAGAGATTGATCATTCCCACCACTATCTCTCCGCGATATCCTGCATCTACTACTCCGCCCAATGTCTTCAACCCATTCTTTATCGCCAAGCCGCTCTTGTCCCAAATTAGTCCCACATATCCCTCCTCTATCTCAAGCGCCACCCCTGTAGCGATACCCGCATATTTACCTGGCATCAATACTGTGTCTTCCTTGGCATATAAATCAAAGCCCGCATCTCCGGCTTTGGCGTATTGAAGATTTGGAATGGTGTTTGAAAGTTTTTTGTATTTTAGATTCACCCTATGATTATATCAGTTTAGAATACTTGCTATTTAAAGGATACATTGTAGTATGAGAAAAAATCCATAACATGAAAAAGACTGTTACAGTTGTTGCTTTTAAGAAAAATAAAGTTTTACTCGTTGAACATTTAGACGATTCGGACCATCCCAATGGTACATGCGGCTTACCCGGTGGAAGACCAGAAGGAAATGAAGAAGATATTGATGCAGCCAAACGAGAGTTCAAACAGGAAACTGGTATGAAAGTAGTAAAAGAAGATTTAGAAAAACTTCCTACTACGTATAAAGCAACTATATCGAGGAAAAATAGAAAAAGCCAAGAAATGGTAATGGAAGTATTCTACGCCAAAAAGTACACCGGTACTTTAAAAGAATCAACAGAGACTCGCCCGAAATGGGTACTCATTCGACAGGTCGGATCTCTTCCCCTTTTACCAAATGTTCTCAACGCTATAAAAGAAGCATTCGCTCTTTATTGCTAAAAATGGTCGCCATACTGGCGACCATTCTTTATTTGACTTAGGGATGAATAAATGCAAAATGAAGGAAAATTTGAAAACATGAACACTATAGAAAAACCTATCATAGCTTATAAGAGCTATACAGACAGAACTCCGGACAATCAGTTCGAGAAACTTCTTCGTGAAATTCTTGCTAACGGCATAGACAAACCAACTGTGCACTCTACTCTTTCAGAAAATAAAGATTCTGGCCACAAATTTGCACGCGAAATTACTGGCTGGATGTTAAGCTATGATCTTTCGAATGGTATACCTATTACTCCGATTCGTGATATTAAAACATCATGTAAGGGAGCTATTGGTGAAGTAATCGCCTTTATTAATGGCGCAAGAACACTTGAAGAACTGGAAAAGTTTGGCTGCCCAAAAGTATTTTGGAAAGACTGGGTAACTGAAGAAAAGTGTGCCGTATGGGGACTTCCTGCCGGAGATCTTGGCCCAGGATCATATGGACCTATACTCACCGCCATGCCTATGGGAAATGGGAAAACATTTAATCAGATTGACGCCTTGATAAGACAAATACGTAGAGCGGCAATGGCTCGTACTAATCTTATCACCACCTGGTATCCCCCTCTCGCATTAGGAGATAGAGAACAAAATTCTCCAAGAGGCGCGGTGGTCTCCCCATGTCATGGAAATATGATTCAGTTTAATATTTTCCCTGGAGAGATGCATATGGTTTTGTATCAGCGGTCCTCTGATTCACCTGTCGGACTTGTCTATAACCTTACAGAATGGCCCGCATTTGGAATGATGATTTCCTATCTAACAGGAATTCCTTTTACTAAGTATGTCCACTTCTTACCGGATGCTCAAATTTATGACATCCAATTTGAAAAAGTACAGGAACTCCTAACACGTGAATCACGCCGACTGCCCAGTTTGTATTTGCGCCCTCAAAGAGAAATTAATTCGATATACGATTTCCGTAAAGATGATTTTGTTCTTGAGGACTATGATCCACACCCAAAAATGAATATTCCGACTGTCATTTAAAAACAGTAATGTCCACTTACAATACGTAGGTGGACATTTTTTGTTTAAAATATTAGTATCACTATCATGACCAAGAAATCCTATGTCTATCCTCAAAACGCTCGATCTCCTGAATATCTGGAGAAGCTTAAACATATGGAGGAAGTCGGCATCGACCCTTTTGATAAAAAATATCTTTATGATCCAGAATTTGAGGTTAAAAATGTATTATATGAAACTGATTTTTGGATTGTTTTTACTAATCAGCATAAATACCAAAAAACAAAGCACCAGTTTGTATTCGTAAGCCAAGAGTATGTAGAAACGCTATGGGAACTGCCTGCAGAAGCCCACGCAGATCTCATTGGTTTATTTAAAAAAATAACTCAAGAATATAATATTAAGGGCGGTGGTATTACTACTCGATTTGGTGATCCGGAAAAATCCGGAGCAACAGTGAAGCATCTTCATCTTCAACTTATAGAACCTGAAGATGGTCAAGCTGTCCCGGCCTGGTTTGGTTCAGAAAAATAACAGTTAAAGCCCTGCAACTAAATAGTTGCAGGGCTTATTATTTTACTTGAATAATTTCAATATTAGATTTTTCTAATATTTCAGCGGCATCCAGGACAGAGTAACCGCTTTCAAAGAACACTTTTTTGATACCAGCTTTTGCAATGCTGCGAGCACAACCAGCGCATGGAAAGGTAGTAACATAGATACTCAATCCATTAAGGGCTATTCCCTCTTTGGCAGCCCGGGCAATAAGACTGGCTTCAGCATGAATAGCCGTGCAAATCTCCAAATTTTTACCAGGATTGCAATCAATACGCGGATCGCCGTTTATGTAAGGAGCATGAGCATCAGGCATGTGCTCATTATATGCCCCAAGCAATAACTTTTTTCTACGCGGAATTTTTATTGCAGCACCTACATGTCTCCAGAAATCAGAACTGTTTCCGGCACAGGCACGAGCCATAGCCATTACTTCCTTATCATTAGGATCTGTGGAAATTGCGAATTTACCCACCACCTCACTTTTTGCAGTGCTCTGTGACCAGTCCCAGCGTAAAAAAGTATGATCATATGAAGCTGTAGCCCATGTGATTTTTTCTTCAATGATACGACTGATATCTTCATCAGGCATGACAATTTCAGAATAGCCTTTTAGCTGATCTGTCGTCATTAGCATTTCCACAAATACTCCGGAATAGTTGCTTTTAAGCATTCTTCTAATAAGAGGAGGGCTAACTGCCCGAACATCACGACTAAGCTTCTCTCCAATTTCTTCATTGAAAAGTAATTTAATCGAGGTTGCACCGAGCAGGAAAATATCCGCCGGAAGGTGCCTTTCAAAAAAAGACAGGTAGCCTTTATGAATTACCGGCACATAAGCAATGATTGCTTTCATTTCTTAGCCTCCTTGTTGGGGTTAAGATAGTTTTCAATAGTTTCAGTCACTGCCTTTCCTAATCCATCGGCCCCGCTTATATGCAAATTACGAATTCTTTCAGTTGTCGAAACATCTGCTTGAGGATCTAAAAAAACAATTTCTCCACAATAGTCAGAAAGTTTTTTTACTATTTTTTCCTCAAAATTTTCTTCGTCTTTTGTACTTCGAGAAAACAGGGCTATGTCTGGCAGAATATCAACTATCAACTGATCTTTGTGTTCATTCGTATCCCTAACCGTATAGATATGCCCGGTCCTTGCATAAGCTAATGTTTTTAATCGTTCCTTAAGCGGAACAATTGGCCGACCAGGTATATCTGATTTTCTTTCGCGTGTTAACTCGTCTGAATCAACACCAATGATAACTACATGACCAAGACTTCTTGCCTGATCAAGATACATAAGATGTCCAATATGGATAAGGTCGTATACACCGCTTGTGTAAACAATTTTTAAACCCTCCTGTTTTAAGACATTAACAACCCACTGAAGTTGCTCTCGATCGTTTATTAGTCGTTCTTCAAAAGCTACCTCTGATCCAACAATTGTAAGTATTCTAGTTTTGTTTGGATCTTTTTCTGTTTTGACGTACCTTCTTTCAGTACCTCTTAATTTTCTTTCTTGTTCTTTCATTTTTAAAAGAGTTTAAATTTAACGAAATACTATACCGCAGAACTCAAATGTCAAAGCTTTTTGACAGATTGAAAAAATAATGTAGTATGCAGAAAAAGAACATTATCATGAAACAAATCGAAGTAATTATTTTAGTAGCTCTTGGCAAGAAAAATCGCGTCATAGGCAACAGCGCCACCAAGAATAAGATGCCTGGGTGGAACCTCGTGGACGATCGGATAAATATGAGCGACACCACAAAGGGGCACACAGTTTTTTATGGAAGACCGACGTTTGAAACATTTCCTGAAAAATATCGGCCATTACCGGAGCGAAATAATATTATCGTCACCCGGGATGAATCATATCTTCCTCATCCGACAAATGACCGAACCTTTATATGTACCTCTCTCGAGAGTACGTTGTATACAGCAAACGGCTTATCCTATGTTTCCGAAGGAAAAATATTTTGTTTTGGCGGAGGAAATATATATAAACAAGTACTATCAGACCCTTTAATCAAGGTCACTAAAATGATAATAACGGAAGTTGACGGTGATTTTGAAGGTGATGTATTCTTTCCACCGATTGACCTGGATATATTCAGAGAAACAAACCGAGTTCATTACGAAAAAATGGAAAAAAGAAATACTCACGATTTTGATATCGTGACCTACGAAAGAAAAAGGTAAATTACAAGTAATAGTGTGCCACCCCTCCCTTAAGGGAGGGTTTTTATTTTTTCTTTCAAAACTCCAGCAAATAAGGTACTATCCAAAAAACAGTACCTATGAAAAAGAACATGATATGGGCCATAGTGGCCAAGAACGGCGCAGTAGTGGATTGGTATACATCGTCATTTAAACTGAAGAAGCTGGAAGAACTGCTTGAAGTGAATAGCGGGAATGCTAGCATTGTCATGAACGAAGCGTTGCACAAAAAAATTCAGGAAAGGTCGCCAGAATTTCTATCCGATCATATCGTCGTAATTTCAAACCAGGATTTATCAAATCTTTTTGAAGAAACTGATGAGACGATGGATAACCCTCGCAACAGATTTTTTATCGGTGATTATGATGTCTTCGCTGAATTACTCACTCGATTCAAAGAAGAAGTAGACGAGATATTCAAATTGGTACTTCCTATAGAAATCCCGTGCGAACAATGCTTTCCTTTCTTGGATATTGATGAAGATTGGAAAAAACAATCAGCAAAAATTATGCGCAGCGATGAGGATATTGAATACGATTGCGAAGTTATTCAGTACACTAACGCCAAACCAAAAACCCTCTTATGAATTCATAAGAGGGTTTTATGTTTGTATCTATCCGACTACTTCGATGCCTGCTGAGCGAGCGGAGCCTTCAACGATTTTCATTGCGGCTTCGATGTCATTGGCATTGAGGTCAGGGAGCTTGCGCTCTGCGATCTGGCGAACCTGTTCGCGAGTCACCTTTCCTGCTTTTGAAGTGCGAGGCTTGGCTGAGCCTTTGTCGATACCTGCAGCCTTGAGCAAGAGACTGGTCACAGGAGGAGTAGTCACGCGGAAGTCGTATGAACGATCCTCGTATACTACTACCTTCACACCGAGCTTCTCGCCGCGCTGTTCTGCAGTAGCGGCATTGAACTTCTGAACGAAGTCAGAAATGTTAATACCGGCCTGACCAAGCGCAGGACCAAGCGGAGGCGCAGGGGTAGCCATAGCGCCCATAGCCTGAAGTTTGATTCGTTTTGTAATATTTTTAGCCATATAAATAGGGGTTGTTTAACTAAAGTGAAGCAGTAGCGTAACGGCAGTGATTATACCAGAACGCCACTATTTGTCACTAGATCTTCTTTACTTGCAAAAAGTCGAGTTCGACAGGGGTTTCGCGGCCGAAGAGGGACACGAATACCTTGACCTTGCCGCGCTCGCGGTCTACTTCGTTGACGCGACCTTCTGAGTCCTTGAATGGACCGTCGTTGATAATGATAGTCTCGCCTACTTCGAGGTCGATCGTGTGCTTTGCTTCCTGATCTTCATCCATTCTGCCGAGCAAGTAATCGATTTCCTTTTGAGTAAGAGGTACTGCAGTAGTACCTGAGCCGACGAAGCCGGTCACGCGCGGCGTATTGCGGACCACGAACCATGAATCTTCGTCCACGATCATATCCACGAGAATATAACCAGGATAAACCTTCTCCTCTACCTCAACGCGCTTCCCGCCTTTGATTTTGATTTTCTTTTCAGTTGGCACCACTACGTTGAAGATCTTGTCCTGCATACCGAGTGAGTCAATACGCTGACGAAGATTTCGAAGCACGGCATTTTCATATCCTGAATAGGTGTGAATAGCGTACCAGTGACGGCCCTGATTTTCTTCTTGTTTCGCCATAACTATTTAATAATGAAGTGTCCTAGTAATGTGCGGAAGCCAAGATCAACGCCATTCAAGAAGTAGCCGAGTGCAATAGACAGCACCAAAATGATGACTGTATAGGCAATAGTACGGCGACGTGAAGGCCAAATGACATGGGTCAGTTCGTTTTTAGTTTCCTTTAAGAATGATGCAATACTCATATGTTTGTTTTTATAAATTTTGTATTTAAAAACGCCCCGGAGGGCAGTACTTTTCTATAATACCCTTTCGCTCTAAATCCGTCAAGTGTGCCAAAATAGAAAAGCCGCACTCTAGAAGAATGCGGTTATTGATTTCCATTTGGAATCTGTAATTTTTTCTAATCACCTTTCAATTAATTTCCACTCACTAATTTTTTGAGAAAGATTTTTAGAAGACATCGTTATCTTGTAGCACAGGGCTTCAATAAAACTCATGCTAGGCCTAAGTTTTAAAGTTGGAAAGCATTGCACATGCAAGACACTACATATTTAGATATAAAGAACAATTAAATCGTTATCGCCTTTTAGAGGGCAACAACTGACACGTAATAAATAAGTAATAATAAGATAGTACTTAATTAGATTAAATAATATACGTTTGTGTAAAATAACACTATTTACCTAATACTGATCCTTCGCGCCTAGCACATCAGAACAGTATCCTTGATAAGATATAACCTTATCCTGAATTAATCTTAGCACATTTTAAAAAATATGTCAAGTGTTTTTACTGGGGTTTTTAATTGGATGTTTTAAAGCCTTAAAATAATGGTTTTAATGACTATATACAAAGAACCTCGCCAAAATGGCGAGGTTCTTTGTTATTTTCAATAGGTTGGAGCTATCGGATTTCGTAGGTGATAGAAACAGTGTCGTTTACTGTTTGAACACCGGTTGGAATGCTTGGTGTAGGAGGTACAGCAGCGCTGGACGCATCCATAGCCTTTGCGCCGTAAGCGATCGGTGCAATGCCTCCCCCATTATTGTCATTGAATGACACGATGCGGACGAGGTGTACGCCGAGCTGCTTTGCGAGCACTTCTGCCTGCTGCTTTGCATCAGCGATAGCCATGCTGCGAGCTTCGTTCTGAACTTCATGGTCATCAGCGAAGCCGAGGTTTGGGCCATCAATGCTTGTTACGCCATCTTTACCAAGAATACCGGCAACTGTTTCAGTTTTAGAAAGATCTTTCACATTTACAGAAACACTCTGAGAAACCATATACCCTTTGAGTGTTTGGCCGGGCTGAGGACATGGTGCGCGGAAGCATTCAATAGTTGGTCCCTGCTGATAATCAGGATAAGAGTTGTATGAAGCAGTAGTGATATCAGTAGCTGGAATACCTGCAGCAACCAAATCTGTTTTTACTTGATCAACTTTCTTTGAAACATTAGCCTGAGCACTCGCAGTGTCCTTTTGTTCATTCTGAATAGTGAATGAGAACTTTGCAGTATCAGGCGCTTTTTCTAGCTTGCCATTACCTTGCACAGTAATAGTGTTTGAGGCCGGCAAACCTGAGCCGATGAAGCGTAGTGACTTCACTTCAGAAATAGAAGCAAGCAGTAGGAAGATTGCGAGCAAGAAGCCGACAGCAACAACGATACGAATAATGATTGATTGATATTTTTCTAAAAATGATTGCATGGAATATTATTTAATTGCTACTAATGTTACATCGAATGTAAGTGTTGCATTTGCAGGAATCACTGGCGGATAGCCGTTTGCGCCATAACCTAAGGCTGCAGGAATAACGAGCGTGCGCTGTTCTCCGACTTTCATGCCAACAATACCTTCATCCCATCCTTTGATCACCTGACCTGCGCCAAGCGTAAATGAGAATGGCTGATTGCCGTGCTTGGCAGTTGAGTCAAAGACTGAACCGTCAGCAAGCTTGCCTGTGTACAACATCACCGCAGTCTGACCACTCTTGATAGCCTCGCCACTACCCTCTTTTGTCACTTCGATCTTCATACCATCAATAGTAGTGGTGGTTTTTGGAGCAGAAGCTTCAGGAGTTTGTGCCGTAGGCCCTGAGCTCGCCGAAGGGTTTGATGTCACAACTGAAGATGTTTGTGTTGCTA
The DNA here is from genome assembly GCA_035491955.1 of Minisyncoccota bacterium. Taxonomy (GTDB): domain Bacteria; phylum Patescibacteriota; class Minisyncoccia; order Phycocordibacterales; family UBA9973; genus UBA4124. The sequence goes on from DATJJU010000014.1 coordinate 35,826, forward strand.
CTGGCTGTGCAGGCTGATCAGTCGAAACTGTCGGGGCTGGAGGAGTCTTGCGAAGCCATACAACAAGAAGCGCAATAATAATGATAACAATAATAATGCCTAAAACTGATTTTGTATTCATATCTGCCATTATAGCAGATTACTGTGCGGTGCCAGAATCAGGAGTACTGGTACTGTCAGCCGGTGCTGGAGGCGGTGTCTGACTGTCAGAATCGCTTGATGACTGTGTATCGGTCGAAGGAGTTGTGTCAGTAGTCTGGGGAGACTGTGTAGTATCAGAACCAGAATCAGAAGAGCTGCTGTCAGATGAGCTTGGCGCTGGAGGCGGCGTAACTGATCCTCCCCCGCTGTTGCCATTAATAATGCCTTGCAGCTGATCACCGTTTACGCATACTTCTGTACCATCAGACTTAGTCAAACAAATTTGATTTGAGTGAACCTTCTTAGCAAAGATTTCAGTGAAGTATCCGCGAATAGCGCTGACTCGCACTGCAATAAAGTCGGTGAGTACGCTGGTATTAGCCTGCAAGCTATTCTTGATGATAGTAATAGGATCGTGAGGTGTTTCTTTTTGAACATCAGAAATAAGAGTGTCGTTTGGAGTATCTTTAGTTGTAAATGTACCCAACAATGCTTGCTGATCTTGAACTGCTTTTACAATAAGCGGAGTGATGCGTCCGTAGTCTACGTTCCATGGATTTGCATTTGGACCAAGCGGATCAGTACCATTATCGCCGTTTGTCACAACGGCATCTGGGAAGACGCTGTTCAATTGCTGCGCTATAAAGCCAGTTTGAATAGTATTGGTTGGATCAGTATTGAAGACGTAGTCATCGACATTTACATTCAAAAGATCGGTCAACCCAAAATGGGTCTCTTGAATATCGTGCTTGATACGCGCGTCAGAGCTCGTACCGTACGCCACTGCTGAAGCACCATTACCAGTAATACCTCCCTGCTTCACGGCGGTACTGTTTTGGAAAAGCACATAGGTGTTAGTAGTTGCAATAGATGAAAGGCCAGCAAACTTCATGGTTAACAATGTCACACCAGAAGTACCGGTTGCACCACTGGAAATACTCATAACGTTCGTGTTACCAGTGGCAGAAGCGTTAAGCGCAAGGGCAAAACCAGAAGTAAGTGCAGTATCGTTTATCTGTAATGAGGTACCAGTAGTAGTTACATCATCAATTTCTACACCGTTACCAGTGTGGGCACCGGTAAAGTTGAAGCGTACGCCGCCAGTAGTAAGCGCGCCAGTACTCGCATCGGTAACGTTTATAGCCTTCATCAACTGACCAGTACCAGCTATGTTGATGTTCAATGCATTACCTGTTGCACCAGAAGTGTTTGTTCCTGAGGCATTGATGCTAGCCAATGAACCAGTAAGAGCGGTCATGGAGCCTGACTCTGTAATATCAAACAATGAGCCGACGTTTGTACCTGCTGAGGTAATACCCGTAGCGGATGAAGTGAGTGAGATACCTGTACCAGATGTAAGAGAGTTCACAACAAGAGAGATTGGCGATGAAGTACCAGTCGAGGTAGCATTTGTAGAAGTAGCAGTCAGGCCGGTTGAAGTTACAGAGCCTGTAACAGTAAGAAGGCCGCTGCTATTTAATGTCAATTGATCAGAGTATGCCCCGCCGTTTAATGAAGAAGCAAAGGCGAGGAGTCCAACCGGTGCAGCGCCCGATGAACCACGACTTTCTTCTATCCAGTTTGCCGCGTTAGCAGAAGTAGAGGTAGTATTCCAAAGAGATCCCTGGAAACGCAGGCGTGTTGAATACTGCACCTGTGCACCGGCTGTGGCATTAGTAGTGTTTTGTAATGCTATACCGTCGCGAGAAGTCGTACCGACACCTGTAACGACACTAAAGAAGGAGTTGTTGGCCACAAAAGATCCGAAGTTGTCGATAGTAAGCGCGTCGCTATATCCAGATCCATTTGTTGAATACTGGAATTTCAACTGACTACCGATAGAGCTACCGGATGTTCCGACAAGTTTGATACGGAAGTTTGCAGCCTGACTGACAGAAGAGGTAGTATTCCAGGCATTGGTTTGGAAGTTTAACGTTGGAGAATCCTGAACAGGAGTTCCGGAGGTAGCGGCAGTACTATTGGCAAGCTGTATGGCTATACTATCGCCCGTACCAATCGCATTTTGCTGGAATGTATGAAGGCCGGTCCAGGTTGGAGTGAACGCTTGATCTACAGTAATAGTTCCAGAAGTGTTAACAAGGCCTGTGCTGAATGTATAAGCAGTACCTCCTGCCGGTACTGAATACGTACCATCAGCACTAAGATACGCTGTAGAGCTGCCACCGGTTGTAATTGTTACGCCGTTTACGCTACTAGTAGTAATGGTTGCACCCGATATTGATGGTGCCGTTCCGAAGACCAAAGCACCCGATCCGGTCTCACCGGTAATAATAGATGCCAATTGTGCAGAAGTAGTTGAAGCAAATGCAGAAAGGTTGTTTGAAGTATATGCAACCGTACCACCAGCGCCGAACGCTACGGAAGATCCATCTGTACCAGTAAATGTCAGACTGTTTGAAACCGTCAGTACTTTACCACTGGCAACATTGGCAGCAGTATAAGCAGTGACATCCCATGAAGCAGCAGTAGTACCTGTCGTTAAAATAACGGTCACACGAGCAGAAGTGCCGGCAGCAAGCACAACAATATTGTTTCCACCGGAAGAGTTAACGGTTACTGCACCAGTACTGTTGTTATTGATCCAATACTGCATGCCAAGTGCTAATGTTGAAACGACAGGCATAGTCACTGTCTGCGTGGTACTGCCAGTAAAGAATTGCAACGGAGAGCTTGCGACGGTCAATGTAGTAGTTCCCCCGGCAGTAGCAGTAGTGGTGTAATTTTGCAAAAGATTATTTACCAATAAGTTTCCACTACCATCACGTGCAGCAAGCGTAGAAGCAGTCACCGAAGCAGATACACCTGTACCGGTCGGTAAGCCGTTTATAACTGGAGTAGCCAATGTTGGAGATGTGCCAAATACCAGAGCGCCTGAGCCGGTCTCATCGGTAATTGCTGAAGCTAGGTTTGCAGAACTCGGTGTACCCAAGAAAGTCGCTACCCCGCTACCCATAGCCGTCACACTAAGTGCACCGGTACCGCCAGAAGTAGTTACCAGACCATTTGAAGTTAAGTTTGATAGCGTGGAAATATTTTGTGAAGTGTTGACCGTGATAGTGTTGGTAGTGCGAGTGAGACCGGTTGAGAATGTCAAAGGGACTTCGTATGCTGAAGCAGCAGTATAGGCAGCAGTACCGAGCGTACCGCCAGTACCAATATTCAATGTGGAGCCGTCAGTACCAGCGAGCGTCAGAGTGTTTGAAACGGTAAGAGATTTTCCGCTGGCAACGTTGGCAGCAGTGTAAGCAGTAACATCCCATGAAGCGGCAGTGGTACCTGATGTTGATACAACAGTGAGTCGGACCGATGTTCCTGCTGCAAGTGTAATAATAAGATTTCCGCCGGAAGAGTTAACGGTTACTGCACCAGTACTGTTGTTGTTAATCCAGTATTGCACACCAAGCGCTAGTGTTGAAACAACAGGCATAGTCACTGTCTGCGTGGTACTGCCAGTAAAGAATTGCAACGGAGAACTTGCGGCAGTAAGCGTTGTGGCGCCGGCAGCGGTGGCGGTGGTAGTGTAATTTTGAAAGAGGTTGTTAACCGATAAGTTGCCACTACTATCACGTGCCGCCAATGTCGAAGCTGTTGCAGTAGACGCTACTCCAGTACCAGTCGGCAAGCCGTTAATAACAGGTGTGGCCAATGTTGGTGAAGTACCGAAGACCGCTGCCCCACTTCCCGTTTCGTCGGTAATGGCCGCCGCTAGATTGGCAGATGATGGTGTGCCTAAGAATGTAGCAACACCTGTTCCTAATGTTGTCACGCTCAACGCACCAGTTCCGCCAGAAGTAGTAACGAAACCGTTACTTGTTAAGTTAGAAAGCGTAGAAATATTTTGAGAAGTGTTGACCGTAATAGTGTTGGTCGTACGAGTAAGCCCGGTACTAAATGTCAGCGGTACTTCGTATGCTGAAGAAGCCGTGAATGCCGCACTACCAAGCGTACCGCCGGCACCAATATTAAGTGTCGAGCCGTCGGTGCCGGCAAGCGTCAGAGTATTTGAGACGGTAAGCGTTTTTGAAGTAGTGCTACCGCCCGCCACACTGAAACCGGTAGTAAGCGCACTGAGTGTCAAACCGTTTACCGATGTCGGCGTGATAGCGCCAAGCGTAAGAGTAATAGCAGGGGTAGTTGTTGCCGTTGCCACTGTTCCTGATACACCATTAGCAGTGGTAACAGAAACACTGGTAACCGTGCCGCTACCTCCAGCTGGCGTACTGTATGTACCATTCGCATTCAAGAACGTCGTTGTTCCCCCACCGGTGGTAAGCGTGACACCGTTGACACTTGAAGAAGAGTTAAGCGTAGCACCGGAAATAGTTGGCGATGTTGCCAGAACTATGTTTCCAGAACCGGTCGTTGCGGTGACGCCAAGTGTGCCATTACTACCGGAAGTACTGACAATACCGTTTGATGTCAGATTGGACAACGTCGTAATATTTTGAGAAGTGTTAACAGAAAACGATCCTGAAGAAAGACCAAGCCCTGTTCCGGCGGCATATGGCGTTACAGTACTTGAAGGTTGTACCATAATAATACCGACTGACGCATCGACAACATCAACATATCCAATGAGACGAACAAGGTTTGGTGCTGAAGGAGCAGTTTGTGTCACTGCGCCGGCACTTGCAGCAGAAAGATACAAGGGTGCACCTGCAGTGAGGCCTGTAGTTACAAGATTATGGACTTCACCGAATCCTGTGACATAGCCAGTAGCACCATTGGCAATAGATTCCGTGGTAAGACCGACAGCATTGGCGGTAGCAGCACTGTCAGCCTTTGCAAGAGCAATGGTTGGTAACCCTCCACTAGTACCACTGATATAGACTGCCTGACCATTAGTAATAGTTGAACCAGTGTTGTTTACAACGCGAATCCAGTCTTCTTGACCAACCTGCAAGCCAACGTTTGAATCATTGTTATAGAACGTAAGCCCTTCATTGCCAGTATCATAGACAAGCATGCCTCGCGTATATGACGGTGATGCTGTTTGAGCAAGTGTGATACTGGTAGCAGACGCAACACCCAAAGAAGGAGTTGTAAACGATGGGCTGGTAGCAAACACGGCTGCGCCGGTTCCAGTTTCATCTGTCAGAGCACCCGCCAAGTTTGCAGATGTTGGAGTACCGAGAAATGTTGCTACACCGCTACCCATAGCAGTAACAGAAAGTGCGCCTGTGCCCCCTGACGTTGTTACCAAACCGTTGGAAGTCAGATTAGAAAGAGTAGAAATATTTTGAGAAGTGTTAACAGTGATCGTATTTGTTGTTCTTGTTAAACCAGTACTGAATGTGAGAGGAACTTCATATGCTGTACTATTTGTGAATGCAGCAGAACCGAGCGTACCGCCGGCACCAATATTAAGAGTAGAGCCGTCAGTGCCAGCAAGTGTGAGAGTGTTAGAAACGGTCAATGTTTTCGATGTCGTACCGCCGGCTAATGAAAATCCTGTAGAGAGAGCTGTAGGAGTAATGCCGTTGACTGTACTGGTAGTAAGTGTGGCACCAGAAATGCTTGGACTGGTCGACATGACGACGCTGCCTGAACCAGTGATAGCATTACTGACCAAGTTTTTATTAGCATCAGTGAATACAGCCTGCGAAGCGGTAAGGCCTTGGATGTTAACATTGCCGCCAGCAGAATAAATGGAGTAGTTATTAGTACCTGCAGAAGCAGCCGCACCTACATACAATACCGCCGTGTTGGTGACTGCTGATCCTCCAGAGGTAATAGTGCCAAACGGACTAACTGCAAGGTTTGCCAGCCAGGAATGCGTTCCGCTGGATGCAGTAGTAAGCGGAGAGTTTCCAATAACGACCTGTCCATACGGAGCATTGGCAGCAAGAGTAGCGCCGGAGGTCGTACCAAAACCCACTCTAAGGTTGGTGGTAGTACCTCCGCCAAAGTTATACGCGGTACTACCACTGACATTAGTAAGGGTACTGTTGGAAACAACATAAAAGTTGTTATTGGTCGATCCCAATGATCCGCTGTACTGCACCGAACCTGCAAGAGTTGGCGCAGTGGCAAATACTAATGCACCGGAACCAGTTTCGTCGGTAATAGCAGAAGCAAGGTTGGCACTGCTTGGTGTACCAAGAAATGTCAAAACGCCTGAAGCTGGTACTGTCACACCTAAAGTACCAGTACCGCCAGAAGTAGTGACGATACCATTACTCGATAGTCCCGAGAATGCAATCGTACCTGATGATGATATACCAACTGATGATAGCGAACCCGCAAGTGTAAGATTGCCACTATTGCTCAATGTATTGGATCCACTAAAGAATTGGATATTTCCTGTCGCTCCCCCACCTTGAATAGTAAGTGCTGTGGTACTTGTTGCTCGAATAGCTGCAGAACCTCCGCCAAGCACTAATGCATCACTAGTCAATGCAGGAAGTTGATTGCCAGATGCGGATTGCGCGGCAGTAAAGCCCCCAACCGTACCAGAGTTGATAGCATAGCCGGAAGAAACAACGCGCTGGCGAGGACTAAGAGTTTCGAACGTTACCCCGCTACAGGATCCTGCTACCTGAGCCGCCACCTCCACATTCACATAAACGGCATTATTGGTTTGGAAGTCATAGTTCAACGTATCGCCGCCAGCACCGGTATCGCCAACATTGGCATCAAAGACACCTTGGCGGACAGAAATAGTCATCGTGGATGGCGTACTAGCTGGCCAAAGCTTCGTGCCAGAGGTAGAAGCATCATACAGAGAGAAGCGGAAACAATAGTTTGTGCCAGATCCTCCTAAAAGATTGCCGCTGCCATCCAAAAGTCTTCCTTGGAAGTTAATGATTTGTGGTACGCCCGATGTTGCACCTACAGTACCAGCAACCATTAGTCCGATAGTAAAAATAACAACAGCAAAAACATGAACACGAATGGATTTCATGAACGAGAAGAGCGTTAGATGTTTTTTGCTCCGATCTGATGTCATTGTTTATAGATTACCTTGTAAGTATAGCAATAAAATAGTCCGATACGCATGTGCGTATCGGACTATTTTGTCTTTTATTTTATTTTTTGTCCTTTATCTCCTCTTAGTAGAGCTTTTGTGGAGGCATCATACCGTCGATGATAGGACGACTGATGTTGTATACGTTACCCGTTTGCGGTGCACCATGGTCTGCTTGGAATTTTATGACAGCAGCCTTGGTACCTTTACCGAAGTACGTTGTCTCATTTCCGAGTGAACCAGGACCAGTTG
>DATJJU010000015.1:0-94486 GCA_035491955.1 Minisyncoccota bacterium
CCCCCCTTTTCTGGTCCCACATGCTAAAATACCCCTATGAGACTAATCACACTAAATACCTGGGCGAGGAGATTGAAGGAACCGTTTGATGCTTTTTTGAAAGGGCATATGGGGGATACGGATATCTTTTGCTTTCAGGAAGTTTTTAATAACTATGATGGTTCGACAGGCGAGTATATAAAGGAAGAGGGCGCGAATGGCAATATCCTTCAAGAAATCACTGATACGCTTTCTGAATTTGATCAGTATTTTTGTCCGGTGGCAGAAAATGTCTTTGGTCTCGCTATCTTTTTGAAGAAGGGTATCGAGATCATTGCTAGCGGTGAAGTCATGTTGTACCAGAGCAATGCGGCTGATGACAGCGGTGATCATGATCGCAAAATGCAATGGGTGCATATTAAGCATGGACGCAAAGACGTGATGATTATGAATGTGCACGGCCACTGGAATGGACATGCTGATGATACGCCGAATCGTCTCGAGCAATCACGCATCATCAATGAATTTATGGATCAGTCTGGCATGACGCCGAAGATCTTGGTGGGAGATTTCAATCTCAATCCTTCAACAGAAAGTATTAAGCTTCTCGAAAAGACGGTCATCAACCTCAATGCCAAGCATGATGTGAAGTCTACTCGCACAGAACACTATACTGGTGACGCTACGCACACCGACTACATCTTCGTCTCTTCAGAAATTCTGGTAGAAAAATTTGAAGTGATGCCTGATGTCGTATCCGATCACTCGCCATTATCATTACAATTTGACGTATTTTAAAATATGAATCCACAACCACTCAATGTCTTAGTTCTCAATGCATCGCTCAAGCATGGTCCTGAAATATCTAACACTGAAGAGGTGACAAATAAGGTTCTCGAGCACATGCAAAAAAGTGCGCCCATTACCGCGACTACGGTTCGGCTAGCTGATAAAAATATTCCCGTTGGCCTTGTCTATAAAGTAGACGACGCTGACGAATGGCCGGGTATCGTAGCAGAAATTCAAAAAGCCGATATTATTATTTTTGCTACACCAATATGGTGGGGTGGACGGTCTAGTCTCATGCAGCGTGTCATTGAGCGCATGGATGCATTTGACGAGGGTACAGTACCAGGAGGACGAAATAGTCTTTTGAATAAAGTAGCCGGCATTGTCATTACTGGCAGTGAAGATGGTGCACAGGCTGTCATGGCCAGCATCATGGAAGTATTATCTTTTCTTAATTTCACATTGCCTCCACAATGCTGTACATATTGGGTAGGAGAGGTGGGTATGGACACCAAAACTGACGCCGATCGCCGTCGAGCAAATCCAGCGGTAGATCATATGGCTGAGGCTACCGCTCGCAATCTCGTATATTACGCATCTCTTTTGAAAGAGCACCCACAACAAATTACTCAATAAAAAATAAAGAAATAGAGGTCTTTTATTCACAAAAAGAGTTGCGCGAGTATTAGACAAGTGCGTATACTAGCTCCATGAGCAATTCCGAATTCAGAGATATAATCAGGGAAGAAATGAATGAAATGGCTGGCATGATCAGTGATAACTTTACCAGAATTAATCAGCAATTCAGTAAAATTGACCAACGTTTTGATACAGTAGAACGTGTCCTAGAAGATTTTAAGGAGGAGACTAAACAGCAATTTAGAATTATTGACGAGAATTTCCGACAGGTTCGCCGTGATATTTTGAACCAGGATCTTCGTTTTCCTACTCTGTACGCCTTTGATCAGCTTTCTGGTCGGGTAGAGGTTTTAGAAGAGGAGAGTAAGGTTTCCGACCGTCTTTCGTCATAAGTAATATGAACGCTTTAAGGAAAATTTCTATCATTTTAATCGCTATTTTTGTATTTTTGGGCTTCCAGGCTCAGGCTTTTGCAGAAACTGTCATTACTAGCCCCGCTGTAAATGTGGCGGCTTGTCCTGCTATTACCCACACTCTTCACATCGGCCTTCATGATAAAACCACTGAAGGGCAGGTAACAATCCTCCAAATCTTTCTTCATCAGAAAGGCTATCTCTCAGCTACTCCAACTGGCTACTTCGGCTCTCTTACTTTGAAAGCAGTCAAAGCATTTCAGCGTGAAAGCGCATCAGGTGCAGTAGACGGTATTGTCGGCGTGCAGACTCGCGCGCATATTCGTGCTATGGACTGCCAGACTTCAACAGTCAGTGCGCCAACTATTACTTCGCTTTCTCCAAGCACCGGTTCTCCCAACACTGTCGTAACGATTATCGGTACTGGATTTACCTCAACCAACAACACTGTGCATCTTGCTATCGGAGGCATCGGCAATCTTTCTTCTGCTGACGGTCGCACACTACAGTTCACTGTACCTACTGCTATCGGTCCATACTGTAAAGCCGATCAAGCATGTCCAATGTATGTCATGTTGCTTAATAATGGCAGCTATCCTGTATATGTCGAAAATGCAAATGGTCTCAGTAATAATATGAGCTTCACTGTTACTGGCAGTGCGGGGCCTGGTGTGCCTTCTGCGCAATAATAGCTTGCTTGTGATATGACCCAATAGGGTTATAATGAATATATGACATTTCGAAGAATGGTATTTTATATAGTGATCCTCGTATTAGTAGTAATCGTTGGCTTTAGTGTTATTCATAAGAATCCTGCAACGACACCGACTACGCCAACTGTTATTTCTACTGCCAACTATTCTTGTGACAATAACGCTACTATCAAAGCAAGCTTCACCAGCAGTAGCGCAACGATTGATCTTTCTGATGGTCGCCACCTCGTACTTCCTCAAACTATTTCTGCTGATGGCGCTCAGTATCAACAGGGAGCAGTACTATTTGTTACAAAGGGAGACCAAGGTTTCTTGCAGGAAAACGGCACTACTACCTACAGCAACTGTCTTTCTGGTGCCCAAGCTACTACCCCTGTTGTGAATGGCACGAAGACTTTTACTGATCAAGGTAAAACATTTACATTCAACTATCCTCAAGAGTTTACATTGGCTGGCGGTGGCATTGGCTACACTGAAGGCTGGAAGACAGACAGTGATACTACGCTCGGTCTTATCCTAGCAACAGTTACTGTTCCTCAAAGCTATGAGCCAAAAACAAACTTTGGTGACGCGAAGTTCGTTGTCGGTACATCAAGCGACGCTAAAGCTGTATCATCTTGCCTCACAGATGTTTCTGGTAATGGCGTGAAAAAAAGCACTGCTACTATCAATGGTGTGAAGTATGCAAAGTTTGTTGGTACTGATGCTGGCGCAGGCAACCGCTATGAGACAACGAGCTATCGTACTGTGCAAAACGGACAGTGCTATGCTGTTGAATACACCATTCACTATGCTGCTATTGAAAACTTCGATCCAAGCATGGGTATTACTGCATTTGATCAAAACAAAATCGAATCCGCTCTCGACGGCATAATGCAGAGCTTCACATTTCTTCCTCAACAACACTAATACTTTCAGCGCAGGCAATGGAGCAGTCAGACGAAGCCCTCATTGATTTGTATCGCGCTGGCGATGATGCCGCTTTTGTCACTTTGATTGAGCGGCATTTTTCGAGCATTTATAGCTATGTCTACCGCTTTGTTCGTACTGTACCAGCCGCTGAGGATGTCACACAAGAAGTCTTCATCAAAGTGTGGCGCCAGCTCGATCGCTTCAAGCCAGGGACAGGGCTCCGTCCATGGCTTTTTCGCATCGCCCGAAATACCGCCATTGATTATTTGCGAAAGAGGCAAAGCATACCGCTGTCGTATTTCGAAGAAAATGACAGCCTTGATAAGCTCACTGAAGATACGACTACTGATACATTAGAGGAGGCAATGGAAAAGCAGGACAAGACATTGCTTGCAGATGCTGTTCAGGCATTGCCGTTACACTACAAGGAAGTGCTGTTATTGCGAGCCGAGCAGGATATGACCTTTGAGGAAATAGCCACCACGCTAGGGAAGCCGCTCAATACGGTTAAAAGCCTGTATCGGCGAGGTCTGGCACAATTGCACCAAATTATTAGCTCAAAACGTACTAATTAATATGAATAATAAGCCTCTATTTCACATAGCATCAGTCTCTCCGGACAGCACTTTGCTTAGTCGGATTGTTGAGGCTATTCAGCAGAAAAGGGAGGAGTCTCGTCTGTGGCGCGTGCGTATTTTTGCCACCAGTGCTGCATTGTCAGTGGTGGCATTGGTACCGGTAGTAGAGAGCCTTATCAGCTCTTTACGCAACTCAAATTTCAGCACCTATCTCTCGCTGCTTTTCAGTGACGGAGGCTTCTTCTTCACTATTTGGAAAGATATATGCGCTTCTTTGCTTGAGTCACTGCCGGTCATTGCAGTGATGGGCACGCTTGCTCTTGTTGGAGTATTGCTCTGGTCTCTTCGTTCTATGGTACGATTTATGAATAATTCACCGATTCGCACCGCATAATACTATATGAATAACTTCACTCAATCCCGTGCTTTTAAAATAATTCTCTTTTTCATTGCAGGCATTGTGCTATTGATGGCAGGATTTTCTTTGGGAGAATATGTCGGTTTTCACAAAGCTTCATTTGCATATCAAAATGGCAACAATTTCTACCGTGCCTTCGGCCCAGATGCTAGTCACGGCATGTCTCAATTTTCTGATGCTCACGGCGTAGTAGGAAAAGTGGTAAGCATTACATTGCCGACTATTACTGTCGAAGACCGTGATAACACCGAACGGACAGTTACAATAAATGATAAGACTATCATTCGCTACATGCGCAACACGCTTACGCCAAACGACATCAAAGAGGGTAGTTACATTGTCGCTATTGGTGATCCCAACACTCAATCTTCACAAACCGCCGCGGTACTGATCCGTATTCTTCCTCCACCTCCAGCCGTTTCGTCTCAAACAGCTCAGTAGTGTATACTGATCTATATGCATACATTAGCGCACGCCGATACCTTTTTCTTTATTTCGTCGATTGGTTTTACTCTCGTATTCTTATTGATCGCCATCTGCTTGATCTACCTCATCAAGCTTTTCAAAAGCATTCACCGCATTGTTTTGAAGATTGAAAAAGATATCGACAACATTGGTGATACTGCTAAAGAGCTCATCATGCAGCTCTGGGACAGCGCGGTTTTTTCATGGATTTTCGGCAAACGTCGCAAACGAAAGAAATTGGATTAAAAATGCTATACTAAACGTATAACAGAGTATATATATGACAACAAAAAATAACACAACAAAAAAGAACGAAGGTACATCAGCAGGAACAGTAGCAGCAGTTGGCGCAGGAGTAATCGCTCTTGCAGCAGCGTCATATTTTTTCTTTGGACCAGAAGGCAAGAAGAATCGTCACAATCTAAAAGGGTGGATGGTAAAAATGAAAGGTGAAATCCTTGAAAAAATGGAAGACGCAAAAGACCTGACAGAAGCAGGGTATGAAAAGCTTGTTGATGCTGTAGCAGTGAAATATGCTAAAGCAGGCAAAGTAAGCGAGCAGGAAGTGCGTCTCTTTGCCGGTGTTTTGAAGAAGCAGTGGCAAGGTATTCTTAAGGCGCACAATAAAGGCGCTGCTGTTAAAAAAGCAGCAAAAACTGTTGCAAAGACAGTAACGAAAGAAGCAAAGAAGGTAGTCGCAAAGACTCCCGCTAAGAAAGTAGCAAAAAAGAAGTCTAAATAATAGGAGTTATATATGTTAGTTGATATTGCAATTCTTTTGGTCATTCTCTGGGTGCTGGGCTTCATTGGTTTCCATGTCCTCGGCTCATTTATCCATATCCTCCTGATCATTGCGATCATCTTGATCTTGGTTCGCATCATCAGAGGAGAGAATCCTTTATAGAACGAAAGAAATCCCCCACAAAACGGGGATTTCTTTATTTAAAAATGATATAATTTACGTGTAATGAATCGTCTTCGGAATATTTTCCGTACACATAAGACTCTTATCGTTTCGATAGGATTCTTGGTTTTCTTTTCAGGTGCTGTGGCATACGCAACTCCACCTGGCTCACCCTATAATGCAGGACAAACGCTTGATCCAAGCTGTGCACCTGGCGATACTAATTGTACGGTTACAGTTGGCGGGGGAGGCTCTTCTCAATGGGATACTGTCACGGGCGGTATCAACTATGCTGGTGGCTTTGTTGGAGTAGGCACTACCACACCAGCAGCAGCGCTTGATTTAGAGGGAGATGGAACTATTTTAGCTGTAGGAACAGATGGTTCTGGTGCGGTTGTGCCCAATCTTGGTGCAGGCACGCGCATGATGTGGATACCAAGCAAGGTCGCATTTCGTGTCGGTGAAGTATTTGGAAACCAGTGGGACAATGCTAATGTCGGGCAAAATTCTATAGCAATGGGCATACAAGTTACTGCTTCCGGCAATAGTGCAATTGCACTGGGCGCCAATTCAGTTGCTTCTGGACCAACCAGTTTCGCGGCCGGATATCAGAATACTGCTTCAGGGGGAAGTTCAATCGCTATCGGTAATAACAACACCGCTTCAGGCCAAGTTGCCGTTGCCCTCGGTGCGAGTACTACTGCTTCTGGAATAGAAGCTACTGCTTTTGGTAATAATACTATTGCCTCTGGTCAAAGTTCCACCGCATTCGGTTCTGTTACTACCGCTTCCGGTACTAATTCAACGGCAGGCGGCACAGGTACTACTGCTTCTGGTAATGCTTCTACCGCTTTTGGTAGCATTACCACAGCAAGTTCTTTTGGCGCTTTCACTATTGGACAATATAATGTTGACGGCGGTACAGATCCAGTTAACTGGGTAGGTACTGATCCATTATTTGAAATTGGTAATGGTACAAATTCATCCAGTCTTTCTGATGCATTATTGGTGCTTAAAAGTGGGGACACCACTATTGGCGGAGCTCTTCATGTAAATGGTGCTTTCTCCAACGGTACTGGTGGCTCTGGTTCCGTGACTTTTGCTTCTGGTACTGCTTCTGGTACCAATTCATTTGCTGTCGCCGGCACCGCTTCCGGTGATAATTCCTTTGCCATCAACGGTGCTTCAGCAGGATCATTCCGTGCCTCATCGTTTGGTATAGGTGCCGTTAACGCAGCGACTAATGCTAGCGGTTGGGTCGCATCTGATCCATTGTTTGAAATCGGTGATGCTCCTTCCGGTACTGCCAACGATGCGTTTGCTGTATTTAAAAACGGCAATGTCGGCATTGGTACTGCTACCTCAACGGCACTATTCCAAGTCAGTCAATCAACAATCGGTCCTGGTAGTGTTACCGCTCCATCGGGACAGAAGGCTGTGACTGGCATTAATACAGCCTTTACTTCTAACTTCAAGGTAGGAGATACAATAACGGTGGGGTCACAGACTCGCACTATTTCCTCTATCAGTAATGATACTCATTTGTCTGTTTCGGCTAACTGGACTTCATTTGCTGTTGGGCCTTATAGCGTACCCGGCGGCGACTTTCTTACTGTCGATAGGCATGGCTTTGTCGGTATTTTAAATACTTCTCCAACCTTCATCCTCGATGTCGGCTCTTCTTCTGTTCTTACAGGTACCACGGTGGCGGAGTTCCAAAATGCCGGAGGTACTTGTGACGTCGTACCATCAACAACTGGCGGTATCAGCTGTTCATCCGATATGAATCTGAAGAAAAATATTACAAACCTTGCTGACAACAGTACTTGGTCATTCAATAGTAATATTTCTGTACAAAATCAATCAGTGCTTGGTGATATTTTAGCGCTTAACCCAGTGAACTATAACTGGAACGTTGAGCAAAACACTGATTCAAAACATGCCGGCTTTATTGCACAAGAAGTACAAGAAGTATTCCCAGACCTTGTTTCTCAAAATCCTACGACGCATTTGCTCTCATTAAACTATACCGGTTTGGTTCCATATACTATTGAGGCCATTAAGGAAATGAATTTTAATATTACGAGTATCGACGATCTTACAAAGTCCAACACTTGGAGAAATGCTATCACGGGCTGGTTTGCTGATGCGAATAATGGCATACAGAATTTCTTTGCTAAAAAGGTGACAACACAGGAAATCGATTCACAAACTATTTGTCTCGGTGCGCCCGGCAATCAAACCTGTGTGACAAAAGCTCAGCTCGATCAATTGCTGCAAAATCAAGGCGTTTCATCTGCGCCAGTTGCACCTTCTTCAGGAGGGAATAGTAGTGATTCATCTCAGACTCCAGAGGTCGGACCTCAGTCGTCAGATGATTCCGATCCAGTCATAACTCCGCCTGATAACGGTGATCAAACGCAGTCATCAGATGTCACTGATACACCTCCAGTTTCCACACAAAGTCCTGAAAATTAATGATACAATATAAATATCATGCTTCGCCTGCGCAAGTTTATTTCGCAACACAAAACACTTCTTTTATCAGTCGGATTTCTTACTGTTTTCTCTTTCGCAGTCACGTACGCTACTCCGCCAGGTTCTCCTTATGGTGCTGGCGCAACACTTGATCCTGCCTGTGCCCCTGGCTCTTCAAACTGTACTGTTACTATTAGTGGCGGAGGATCGCAATGGACTACTGTCACCGGTGGCATTAATTATTCCGGCGGCAAGGTCGGCATCGGAGCAAGTACTCCAGCAACAGCGCTCGATATAGAAGGTGACGGAGCGATTCTGGCAGTCGGCACACAAAGCGCAGGTGTAACAGTGCCGAACCTTGGGGCAGGGACACGGTTGATGTGGATACCTAGTAAAGCTGCTTTTCGAGCTGGACCTGTAACAGGTACCGATTGGGATAATGCCAACGTTGGCGCTGGCTCAGTAGCTTTTGCTGATGGCATTGCTTCCGGTACACAATCATTTGCCATGGCTGCTGCCACCGCCTCTGGAGCGTATTCATTTGCATTTGATGGAGGCATTGCTTCCGGTAATGATTCCGTTGCGTTTGCTAGTACTGCTACAGGAGTTGCGTCGGCTGCATTTAATGGTGGTGTTGCTTCGGGTATTCAATCTGTGGCTTTTAACGGCAACAATAGTCTCGCTTCTGGTGTATCGTCAGCTGCTTTTAACTTCAGTACTGCTGCTGGTCGTTACTCTTCAGCGTTTGGCTTCGGCAATACCGCTGACTCATACAGTTCTTTTGCGCTCGGTCGATACAATGTCGGCGGGGGCAATGCGACGACATGGGTTGGTACCGACCCGCTTTTTGAAATTGGTAATGGGGCTGGAACAGGGGCCAGAGCGGATGCTCTTCTTATTTTAAAAAATGGCAATACTACTATCAATGGTGATCTTAATGTTACCGGTAATGTAACCTGTGGCAGTGGATGTGGCGGTGGCGGGGGAGGTTCACAATGGCAGGGCGCTTCTCCTGGCCTTCTTACGTATTCCGGTTCAGGAATTCAAGTCGGTGCTAATACGCAAAGCGTATTGGGTATTACTCCTAATACTGCATTCGCAAGCGCACGCGATGTGGCTCTTGGCGAGCAGGATTTTAATGAAATATGGATTGAAGCAACGGATTCTGGTACTGGCGCTGCTGGAGACTTTGATACATACGGTAGTTCTACGAGTTGGGACACCTACCAATCTGCAACTGATGGTGGGGCGAATACCTCTTCTTTTGATGTAACCACTACTCCTACTACTGTAGCGTTCACATTATCAGCTCCTAATAATGGAAATGTTCAATTGATCCCAACTACCGCTGATGGTAGTGCTGGGTTCTTTTTCCAAACCTCTGTCGCGCATACTACCGGCAATATTCTTGAGCTTTGGAACAATACGACAAATTTGTTTACTGTTAATTATGCCGGAAAGATTGGCGTCAATACTGCTACACCTACAGCCGAACTTGATCTTGAAGGTGATGGTGCTATCTATGCACAAGGTGTGTTTGGTGTGGGTAACGGTATTGCTGTACCTGATGTCGGATCCAATCACACTACTCGTTTGGAGTGGATACCAAGCGCTAGTGCTTTTCGGGCCGGAACGACATGGCATGGTGAATGGGATAGCGGCAATGTCGGGCAGTACTCAACTGCTTTTGGCTGGGATACCAAAGCTTCAGGTCAGTATTCAACCGCTACCGGTCAAGCTTCTATTGCTTCTGGAAGTGCAGCCTTTTCTGGAAATAGCGGTATAGCTTCTGGTACTAATGCTACTGCTTTTGGAGCAGGAACTGCTTCAGGAGCTGCTTCACTTGCAGGGGGTAATCACACTACCGCTTCCGGTGATCAATCTACATCCTTCGGTATTTTCACCCAGGCCACTTCAGTCGGGGAATTGGCTATTGGTCAATACAATGTCGGTGGAGGAGACCCTAATATCTGGCAGGATACTGACCCTGTATTTGAAATTGGTAACGGCCAAGATCAATTTACAACATCAGATGCTCTTATGGTGTTGAAGAATGGTGCCACAGGTATTGGGCTTAGTCCAGGCAGTTCGCCGACCTTTCTTTTACAAGTTGGTAGCGGTGGTATCGATGGCATTGTTGCTCGTTTTGAAAGCGATAATGGTACCTGTGATATCAATCCGACATCAGCAGCATTGTCTTGTTCATCAGACATGACATTGAAGAAAAATATTGTAAATCTCGCTGATAATTCTTCATGGTCCTTCAATAATAATATTACTCCTGCAAATCAGACTATTTTTGCAAAAGTGCTCGCACTAAATCCTGTTGATTACAACTGGAAAACAGAAGCAGATGGCACTGAACAGCATGATGGTTTCATTGCGCAGGAAGTACAGCAGGTATTTCCTAATCTGGTCTCGCAGGATCCAAAAACACATCTGCTCTCTTTGAACTACATCGGTCTTATTCCATACACAGTTGAAGCAGTGAAAGAGATGAATCTTAATATCACAAACATTGATGACCTTACAAAATCCAATACCTGGAGAGATGCGTTGAGCAATTGGTTTGCTGATAGCGCAAACGGTATCAAGTCGCTTGTTGTTCACAATCAAATCTGTGTAGATGATCAGTGTTTGACCAAGGATGATATCCGACAATTGCTACAAATCGAGAAGAATAACGGCGGTACTAGTCCTACTACAACTACTACATCATCTGGAACATCAAATGATTCTTCTGATACTTCAGATCAAAATCAAAGTCCTGAGGTTCAACCTCAGTCTCCAGAGGTCCAGCCTTCGACTCCGGTTGCTGACACCCCTCCAGTTTCCACACAAAGTCCTGAAAATTAATGATACAATATAGGTACCATGCTTCGCTTGCGCAAGATTTTTTTGCAGCATAAGACCCTTATTGTCTCAATAGGATTTTTAACACTTTTTTCATTCGCAGTTACATACGCTACGCCACCTGGTTCACCGTACAATGCAGGACAAACGCTTGACCCAGCGTGTGTCCCAGGCTCTTCAAACTGTACGGTTACTATTTCTGGAGGAGGTACCAGTTATACATTTAGTACGGGATTAACCAATACAGCTAATACTATCACCAGTAATCTTTCTACTGGCGTTTCAGGAGGACAAAGTGTTGTTGGTGGTACGGCAGCTTCAAATAATTTGACACTTTCCTCTACCACTAACTCCACGAAAGGAAAAATTCTTTTTGGTACGAGCGGGTACAATGAAGCAAACAATCGGCTGGGTATTGGGACTAATGCTCCGTCTACATCGCTTGATCTTGAAGGGGATGGATCAATATTAGCCCCCGGCACTCTAGGGTCAGGGGTAAGCGTACCTAATCTTGGTGCCGGTATTCGCATGGAATGGATACCATCGAAAGCGGCATTTCGCGCAGGTTTTGCTTACAGTACCGGGTGGGATAATGCGAATGTCGGCACCTACTCTGTTGCAATGGGGTATGGCTCTACTGCGACGGGGTCCTATTCAACGGCCTTAGGTGGATTCTCAAATGCCACTGCAGACGGCGCGGCTGCTATAGCAGGAGGAAATGCTACTGGAATAAATTCCATCGGCCTCGGTGGTCTAGCTTCTGGGCTGAATTCCATCGCTTTTCCTGGCGGAAATGCTTCTGGCCAAAGCTCTGCTTCATTAATGACATACTCAGTTGCATCAGGTAACTATTCTGTGTCACTGGCGAGAAGTGCGAATGCTACTGGTGACTATTCGCTTGCGGCGGGTCCGTATTCAACTGCTTCTGGATTTTCAGCTTCAGCGTTTGGAGAGTTTACTACTGCGGACTCTTATGAAAGTGCTGCATTTGGGTCGTATAATATTGGTGGAGGTGATCCACTGGACTGGATAGGCACTGACCCATTGTTTGAAATCGGTAACGGTACAGGTGTCGGTAGTAAATCGGATGCATTACTGGTACTTAAAAATGGTAATACTACTATTAACGGTGATCTTAATATTACCGGCAATGTAACGTGTGGTAGTGGGTGTGGAGGCGGAGGTGGTGGGTCTCAATGGACTAATGTTACTGGTGGTATTAGCTATACAGGAGGAGATGCAGGTCTAACAGCAGGTGCTTTTACTGTAGGTGCTGACATTCCTGACGATTGGGGCACCTCTCCTCTTATTAATGCGAGCTTTGTTGGCATTCACGACCTTACTGCGGGAGATCCAGATATGAACGAGTTATTTGTCGGCACAGTGTTGGATCCTAGTTTTGATCTCTACTCAAGCTTCGATACGAAAGGTGGCATGGAAGGGTGGCAGACCATACAGAAAAGTTTTGACGGTACAAATACCAGTATTTTTCAAGTTAGTACCGACCCGACCTCGGTCGCTGTTACATTATCTGCTGCAAACAGGCAGCTCACAACACTGTCTCCTACTGGTTCCACTCCATACATTTTTGATACCGCTACTACACATAATACAGGAGATCTGTTTGATATTTATAATGCTGGCTCAACAGAGCTTACATTTGATCATGCTGGTAACTTGTATGTAGCAGGCAATATCACTTGCGGAGGCACTTGCGGAGGCGGAGGCTCCTCTCAATGGAATGATGTCACCGGCGGTATCAATTATTCAGGCGGCGGTATTTCAGTCGGCCCAAATGCCGTGGCGGATTGGGGAGGAGATATTTCAAATACCGGACTTATTGCGATTAACGATCCTTCATTAGGAGATGCGAATACTAACGAACTGTATATTGCAGTCGATGACAGTACCGGTACCGGTGCTACATCAGGACTGGACTCCAATGGGGCATTAGGCCTTTGGGATACTACCCAAACAGCGGATGACGGATCTGGTAATACTACTCAAGTTGATTTTAATAACACTACTACTGACATCAAGTTCACATTGATTGTAAATGGAGGTAATCAAACCTTGCTCTGGCCGACTGCCCCGGATGACGGCAGTGTGCCGTATAAATTTGATACAGTTACTCAGCATACAAGCGGAGATCTTTTTGATATAAAAAACTATGGGACTTCGTTGTTCACCCTTAATAATGCCGGCAATCTGTCTTTAAACGGCGATGGTTCAATTGTTGCAATTGGTACTTTTGGTTCCGGCATTGCAGTACCTAATCTTAGTACTGTTGGTATTAATACTCGTCTAGAATGGATACCATCAGTTGCAGCATTCCGAGCAGGGTATACCGTGACTGATTCTTGGGATAGTGCCAATGTCGGACAATACTCAGCTGCTTTTGGTTCTATTACCACAGCTTCAGGAAATTATTCATTCGCTGCAGGAAATCAGACTGTTGCCATCGGAGTATCTTCATTTGCTGGAGGGGCTGGTAGTTATGCTTCAGGGTATGGATCAACTGCCTTTGGACTAAACACTCAAGCTACTGGTAATGGATCGACTGCTTTTGGTAGCAGTGTTGCTGCTTCTGGATTTTCATCCTTTGCTTCCGGTGATCATACTAGAGCTTCCGGTGACTGGTCTGCTGCCTTTAACTCAATAACTGTTGCCTCATCCTTTACTTCAACCGCCTTTGGCTCCCAAAATATTGGCGGCGGCGACCCTGCTATCTGGATAAGTACTGATCCATTATTTGAAATTGGTAATGCCGACCCGTCTATACTTAGCAATTCTGATGCGCTTATGATTCTCAAAAATGGCAATACTGGCATTGCGCTTGACCCTGCTTCTCCTAACCCTGCTTACACTCTTCAGGTCGGCTCTGGTTCAGTAAGTGGTATCGTGGCCCGCTTCCAGAACAGTACCGGTACTTGTGACATCAATCCGACTGCTACTGCTTTGTCGTGCTCATCTGATATGACACTCAAGAAAAATATCAACAATCTTGCTGACAACAGTGCGTGGTCTTTCAATAATAATATTTCGCCAGCTAATCAAAGCGTTCTCGCTGATGTTCTTGCGCTTAATCCTGTGAACTATAACTGGAATAATGAAAGTAATGGAACCGCGAAGCACGCTGGTTTCATTGCCCAAGAAGTACGGCAAGTATTTCCTGATCTTGTTTCTCAAGATCCAAATACTCATTTACTATCTCTAAACTATATTGGCATTCTTCCGTACACTGTTGAAGCTATAAAAGAGATGAATCTTAATATCACAAACATCGATGACCTAACAAAAGCAAATACCTGGAGAGACGCTATTACAAATTGGCTGGCGGATACTAAGAATGGCATCAAGACTATCTTTAGCGATACGGTGAAAACAAACAATCTCTGCGTCGGCTCTGTCTGTGTCACTCAGCAGCAGTTCTTGCAGATGGTTCAGAATAGCGGAGGATCACCAGTTTCTTCAGCAGGCGGTAGTAGTGGGCCAACTACGCCGGCGCCTTCAGACGATAACTCATCACAAAGTCCTGATGTTCAACCTCAGTCTCCGGAGGTCCAACCTTCGACTCCTGACCCTTCGGCAAGCTCAGGGCAAGCACAAGATACTCCTGTAACACCTTCCGATGACACTCAAAGCCCACAATAATAAAAGATTCATTAAGACTGTTTCTGATTTTTATAAAAAGCAGGGAAGACATGATTTGCCGTGGAGAAAAACCTCGGATCCGTATAAGATTGCTGTGTCTGAAATCATGTTGCAACAGACGCAGGTTAGCAGGGTGATAGAGAAGTACAAGGAATTTTTGAAAGCGTTTCCGACGGCGCGCTCGCTTGCGAGCGCGCCTTTACCTCAAGTTCTATCGATCTGGAGCGGGCTCGGCTATAATCGCCGTGCGAAATTTTTGCACGAAATGGCAAAAGCAGTTTCGAAACAGAAATCTTTTCCAAAGACATTAGAAGACCTGAAGGCATTGCCAGGCATCGGTGCGTATACTGCTGGAGCGATCACTGTCTTTGCGTACAACGATCCTGCAGTATTTATTGAAACGAATATCCGCACAGTGTACCTTCACCATTTCTTTGCTGATAAGAAAAACGTTTCCGATAAAGAATTATTTCCTATTATTAAAGCGACGCTTGATCATAAAAACCCTCGCGAGTGGTATTGGGCGCTCATGGACTACGGTTCATATCTAAAGTCGCAAGGTGTCGTCATTCATCGAACAAGCAAAGCTTATAAAAAACAGCCTCCGCTCAAAGGATCGCTAAGAGAGGTGCGTGGCGCAATTTTGAAACAGCTTGTTGTCCAACCTAGGACACTTAGCCAATTACAAAAAATCCTCCCTTTTGAAAAAGAGAGGATTTCGGAAGCCTATACGGCACTAAAGAAAGAAAAACTTATTACTGCATAATGAACACCCTTGTTGTAGGATTTTGTGTTATGGCAGGCATTCCCGGCATCCACCAAAAAATCCATCCCATCAAAGATTTATCATACTGAATGACAATGTACCCGCCGTCATCCAGTGGTATGACATTGGGCATTTCATTACTCAGATTATTTTCGGCTGCTCCACCTTGTTGAATTTTCTCTATGAGGAAATTACCAAAACCAAAACCGGCAGAAGAGGGAACATGGGGCAAAGAGAGCGTTCTGACTTTCTGTGTAGGATAGTCATTGAACACTACTGAAGACCCAGAATACTTTTTAGTATGAATGCTAGTGTCACGTTTTTCATACTCTTTGTTCTTAAATACGCTACTCGATTGAGCATACGTACATGTTGCGCCCAGCAGTGCAAGGGCTAGTAGTAAGTATCTTTTCATGGTTCAAAAAATAATAAAGAGTGAATGTTTTCACTATAGAACCATGTTTACTTTCGAATGTCAACGAGACGAAAGCTGTAGAGCGCTCCCATGAGTAAGATAATGCCGAGAACAATGAATAGTGTCATATAGGATGTTTGTCTCACTATGAGCCACCCAAAGAGCGGAGCAATGATATATGCCACAGGATACATCATGCGATAAATGGAAATAACACCTTCGTCTTTGTCAGTAACCTGCTTAAAGAAATAGCTTTCTGTCATAACCTCCAGCATGCTGGCGCCAATACGGGTACAGAAGAGAATAACAATAACAATTAGTACAGAATATGTATGACCACCAAGTGTGCCGAAAACGATTGTGCTAATGCCGGCAATAGCGATACCGGTGATCAATAATTTTTTCTCGCCAATACCATCTGACCATTTGCCGATAGGATATTGCAAAATGATGAATGCTGTGAGCATTAGAGAAAATATTACACCGATAGTATTCCAGCCAAAATGCATGACATGCAATAAATAGAGCGGGGAATAGATTGTCATAACAGCGTAAAAGAATTGTAAAAGAAAACTTAAAGCTGTTACTCTGCGCAGCGCCGGAGAAATTTTCATGCTTTGCCACGCTGTTCTAATATTCGGCTCTTTGTATACTCTGTCAACGAAATGCCTCTGGCTTACGGCAATAACGCCTATGGCAATCAGGAGCAGGTACCCTGCTCCTATAAAAGTAGAGGAAAATCCTTCCTTCACTATCAATATGCCCGCGAGGAAGGGCATGAGAGCTATCGCGGTATTTATAATAGTGAGGTAGGTGCCACGAATGCGTCCCATTGTTTTTTCATACGCGTAATGCGATACGAACATATCATTGCAGTACCATACAGTAGAAGTCAGAGCGCTATAGACTACAAAAATCACAACGAAGGCATGAGGGTTTTTCGTAGTACCCATAGTGAATAAACTCAAGGCGAGCAGTATAAATATAGCAAGGGTCGTTTTGACGAGACCGTACTGCTGTACGATGCGAGGAATAGCGAAGAGGAGAATAACGGAACCCATGGCTCCAGCAGTGTAGAGTACTGTGGCAGTAGTACTGCCGACTAGTTTTGTAAGAACGGCCGAACTTATGTACAGGACCAAAGCAATATGTGCGAAGAAAAGGAAGGAAGAAAGCAATATCAATCGCAATGCTTTGGCGCTGTTTTGCATACTCAACAGTATACTAAACAGTCAGGATTACCGGTAATACAAGTGGACTCTTAGCAGTCTGCTGGAAGAGATACTTCGATACGGTATCAGCAACGATATTCTTAATTTGATCGATGTTTGGCTGCATCTGACCCTTTGTTTCTTGTTCAATGGTTCGCTTGATAAGGGCACGGGTGTGGCGAACGAGTTCTTGTGACTCTTTCAAGTACACAAAGCCTCGAGAAATGATATCCGGAGACTTCTTGAGCAAGCCGGTCTTGCTATCCAAGAGAGCCATGACAACGAACATGCCATCTTCGGCTAGCATCTGGCGATCGCGAATAACAACATTCTGTTCATCGCCGACTGAGAAGCCGTCTACCATCATTGGCGAAGCGGGAGCTTTTTCTTTGCGAACAACCATCTTAGTGCCGTTATCGATAATTTCAATAATGGATCCGTTATCAGGCACAATAATGTGATCCTCAGGAATACCACAAGTCATAGCGAGCTCTTTGTGCAAAACCAAACGGTAGTGGTTGCCGTGAATAGGGATGAAGAACTTTTCATGGATCTTATTGTGAAGCCATTTAATGTCTTCTTTGTTGCCGTGACCTGTTGCATGAACCTCTTCTTCACCAGGTGTACGGTAACTAATGATCTTTACGCCTTGGCGCGCAAGGCCATCCTTCATTTTTTCAATCTGTCGCTCGTTACCGGGAATAATAGAAGCTGAAAGAATGATGCGGTCGCCTTTTCGTAGCGCGAGCTTCTTGTTGGTTTTATTAGCCAAACGGTTAAGACCACCGTACTCTTCTCCTTGTGCACCAGTGATAAGAATAAGAAGCTTATCTGGTGGATACTTATCAATCTCATCAAGAGGAATGATCGTATCTTTCTTCGGCTTAAGAATACCAGCTTGAATAGCGATCTCAATATTTGTCTTCATTGAGCGGCCTTCAAGAACGACTTTCTTGCCAAGCTCTTCGGCAATCTGCACAACGCGAATAAGACGGGTAATGTGAGAGGCAAAGGCTGCCATGAAAATACGATTGTTCTTTTCGCGGCGAAGAATGTTTTCGATACCTTGATGGACTTTCACTTCGGCCAATGCAAAACCCTCATTTTCGATGTTGGTTGAGTCAGTCATCAAAAGAAGGTTGTTTGAAGCATCAAACTGCTTGTACTCTTTTTCTTCTGATTCTGAAACTACTCCTTCAATTTGATCAAGCTTATAGTCACCAGGGTTGATGATGTTGCCGTACGGAGTTTCAATAATGATACCCATTGAGTCGGGGATAGTATGAGTAACGCCCCAGAAACGCACGCGAAGATTACCGAGCGTGATAACCTGGTCTTTTTCTACTGTTATTGCATTCAATGCAGGAAGATGCGGGAATTCACTCTGGCGCTTTCGCATCAAGAGAATAGAAAGATTGCGAGAATATACTGGCGGGTTGCCAATACGAGAAAGTACGATCGGAACGCCACCGATGTGGTCTAGGTGTCCATGAGTAACAATCAATGCGCGAATCTTATCTTTGCGCTCTTCAAGATAGCGAGTATTCGGAATGACATAGTCGATACCCGGAGTGCTTTCATTTGAGAAGTACATGCCGGCATCAACAACGATAATATCATCGCCGTATTCAATGACAGTCATGTTCTTGCCGATTTCTTCTACGCCACCGAGAGGGATAATGCGAACTACGCCTGGCTCTGGGTCAGGAATATGCGCAGTTTTGCGCTCTGTAGACTGAGCGTCATTAAAGCCATCGCTCATCTCAACCTTTTTAGGCCATGCAGGGCGACGCTTGTCGTGAGGACGGCGGCCTCCGAATGAGCGCTTCTTATTAAATTGCTTTTTACTATTAGTAGTATTATTTTCTGTTTGTTTTTGTTCCATAATTAAAATTTATTTTTTATTTCTTTCGTATAAACCATTTCCAGAGCTTGTCAGTATTGGCGTACCAGTCTTTGACATCAGAATATTCGGTTACGGGGGATTCTAATGTCGTGGGAATGATGGTGTGCGTGCTGGTATCAAAAATATACGGCACTGATTCGGTATACAGAGGTATGACCGTCGAATATTGCTGTGGAATATTCACATCGCCATTGCGAGCAAGGAAGAGTGTGAAGGTACCGGCTGTAACATTATTTTGAAATACTCCCGGGTCGTATGCTTTGACGAGAACGGTAATGCCGTGGGACTGCAATTGCTGAGCGAGTGTTTGTGCTGCAAGCAAGAGTTCAGGATCGTTTTCAACTGCCAATGCAAATCCAGTAGAAGGAGCTTTTGTAGAAATGTTTTGAGTAGTACTGGCCAGCGCGCCGGCTGGAGTTCCATAACCGTTTCTAACTATAGCAATTATAGCATTTTTGTCAATGAGCTGATTCAGCTGGAGAACAGTTGAGCCGCTGGCGAGCGCAGCGTCAGAAGGCGAACGATAAATACTGACTGTTTGATCAGAAGGGATATGTTGGACAGTCAAAGCGGCATCTATCGCTGTATCTTTCAATGCTTCAGGGCTGGCATCGTATGAAAAATCAACATCGCCGTTATTTAATGCAGCAAGAAGCGAAGATTGATTTGCATAGGTACTGAGAGTGAGAGTGCGGAGAAAAGGCGAAGGTCCGGTATTGATAGTGTTGCGTGTAAGAATAATAGTACTAGGAATACCATTTTGATAGTCGATATCAGATATCTTAAATGCACCATTGCCAATAGGACGAAGGTTTTGTGGTGCAGTATCAAACTGTTCATCGCTGACAGTTTGCCAGATATGTTTTGGTAAAATACCGAAATTCAAACGGCTAAGAAAGCTTGTATCAGCATGAGGAAGAGTAAAGACTACTGTGTTTGGATCAGGGGTATCAGTGCTGATATTTTGCCAATAAGCGCTCTGCGAACTTAGGCTGCTATTCTGCATTTTTTGTACGGTAAATGCGATATCGTCACTTGTCAGCGGTTTTTTATCACTAAAGCGGAGATTAGGAAGAAGGGTAACGGTATACATGCTGCCATCAGGAGAAACGGTGTAGCTCTGCATGTCATCTTCAAGCGTGGCATATACCAATGAGACAAGACGAGTATCTGTTTCAGTATTTGCTGAAATGGGATTGATAGAATGAGGTGCCCCGATAACTCCTTCGGTAAGGTTGCCACCGCGAGCCGGTACTGTTACTAGCGTGTTGTTGTTCAAGACAATAAGAGTGACAAATGCCACGGCGCACAGAGCAATAATCATGCCGTATACTACGACGCGAAATGCAGTAAGTGGTCCGCGCAACAATGCACGAAATACTCGCGGAGCAGGAAACTTTTTACTTTTAAGAAATGAGGTAAAAGACGCCATAAGGAGCCTCACCATATTTGAGACGATTGCGTAGTACTAGGCGAGAGCAATGACCCAGATAGAAATACCAGCGAAAAGGATTGCTACGACAATAGTCAAAATAAACAAAAAGCGCTCAACTCCTCGTCGAGTTTGGAAAAATGAGCTTTCGCCAAAACTGCTATTTGTGTCGCCGCTTGTACGCTGAAGGAGAACGAGAGCGATAAGCACGATTGCAATAACTAATTGAAGACTGTGTAGCGTTGCTGACATAGGTGAAACAGATACATAATAGCAATAAAGAGCCTTTTTCACAAGTGAAAAAGGCTTCTTGAAAACAACATTTTTTACTATTGACAAATAGTATTATATCTGCTACTATAGTACCAGAAGCCGGTCATATCTGGCGCACATTAAAGCTATGCGTAACAAAGCTTCGCCTGTTACTCAACAAAATGAATTTTTATTGAGTATGTAGTTTTTCGGCCTGGGGATCCTCAGAGATCCGGTGAAAAAGATAAGGAGAGGAGCAGTGAGCTCATGAAAGTGGCGGCGGACGAAAGTCTAGCTGCCCACGCAAATAACGAGTCTCGTATGAGACCATTAGATAAGATAATTGTGATAATAGTTTTAATTTTAATAAGTAGGCCGGATCCTCAAAGAGGACCGGTCTTTTTTATTTTGAAAGCGGATTCAGTATCGTGACGCCTTGCTTCACGATACTGAATCCAAGAAAAAATTTCTTTTTTGAAGAATTGTTTTGTCGGGAAATAATTAGGAAAATATTCTTTATTAAGAACAGGAATCAATATGTGTTCGGGATTTGAAAAATCTTTGTAGCTTGAAAAAATATAATAATATAAAAAATTTAGCACCTTTTTCTTATCTTGTATGCCATGCTCTTTCCACCTCGGTTCAGTTAATGAAATTGGATTTAGGTGTATATATGAAAATATATATTTCAAATATCTTTCATTCGTAATATGTTCCGCTTTAAATTTCCCCTCAAAAAGAGAACCAGTACGCTTATATTTTTGATTGTAATATTTTGAGTAACTTGTGCTAATTTTATGCATAAATTTACTCGCTCCATTCTCCATTAAAGGTGTAATAAGAATATGAAAATGATTTGGCATCAGACAGAATGCCCCTATTGCAACTAGTAGTTTTTCCCGGTCAATATTTTCAATAGATATACGTTGCTTTTTAATATCGTATATATTGAATCTTCTTGTTGAATTTAGGATAAACAATATTTCTCTAAACCTTTGATAGTCTTCATTATCATGAAAAATAACTTGCTTACTGTTACCACGGTTGTAAATATGGTAATACTCTTGTTCAACAAAGCTAATAGTTCTAATTGCCATAAATTGAAGTCTAAAAAATATACTTTGATATGCAAGCAAAAAAGTGAATAAGATAGTATTAAGAATTCATTAAAAATTTATCGTGACGCCTTGCTTCACGATATTCGTTGGTCCTGTTTTTCTATTTTATTTTGAAAGCGAGTTTAGAAGTTGTTTTGCTTGGTCAGCAGGATCAGGAGAAGGAGTACCGTCTTTTGCTAAGAGGACAGAAGTGAAGTCTGTAGCGACAGGCGCGAAGCGTCCTGAGGCAGATTGTGATGAGTGTTCCAAATCTGCCGAAGAATCTGAGAATGTTGCAGTGAAGATACCGCCAAGGCCAAGGTTACCTCTGGTAGAAAGCTTGCCATCACCACCGACAAAGTTGCCGAGAGAATAAGCAATAGGCTTATCGTGATACCATTCCACTTTTCTTAACACATGCGGACCATCGCCAAGTACAAGATCCGCGCCCGCATTGATTGCTGTGTATGCGACCGCTTGCACATTGCCGCGATCTTCGCTGCCTTCATATTCCTCGCCGCCAGTCACAGTAGTTTTATCAGATCCCTCTGCACCACCGTGGAATATTACTACCACAATATCATTATCCTTTTTTAATGCTTGCACTGTCTGCGCAATGTACGCGTAATTTGTAATACTAGATTGAGGTTGCGTGCTTGAAAGGCCGACGATGCCGATCTTTGTGCCTTTGATAGTAATGCTTGCTGTTGGTTTGTCAGGAGCAATATACGGCAAGCCGACCCGCTCGAGCTCTGCCTCGGTATCTTTTAAACCTGGTGTGCCGTAGTCTAGAGCGTGATTGTTTACAAGGCTAATGAAATCAAAGCCAGCCGCTTTCAGTGCATCTGCAAATGATGGATCACCAGCAAACGCGTGACACATACTATTTATATACAGACACTTCGACGAACGGTTGCTGTGCGCAAAGGTGCCTTCGAGGTTTCCGATCATGAGATCAGGAGATTCTAAGCTTTCTGTGACATTATTCAAAACAGTAATGTTGTAACCAACATCGGTTGCCGGTACCATGTCGCCACCCCATCCGATAGTAATAGTTTGTGTCGGCGCAGTAGCGGGAGATTGGACAGTAAACATCGGGTCATTAATACGAAGCACAGAAAAATGCCAGACAGCAAATGCTGCAAGTATGCAAATAACTATTACTGTACTCTTTCTATTCATACTAATACGTAGTCAAGCAGTCTTTTATTAAGGTCGGCTGCCGTAACCTTGAAGCGTATGCGATCACCAATACGATATTCTTTCTTCGTGCTTCGGCCGACGATAGACAGTGTCTTTTCGTTATATTCA
This sequence comes from Minisyncoccota bacterium, assembly GCA_035491955.1. Lineage (GTDB taxonomy): Bacteria > Patescibacteriota > Minisyncoccia > Phycocordibacterales > UBA9973 > UBA4124. The sequence continues at coordinate 23,186 of DATJJU010000015.1, forward strand.
TAATAGTCCTTGCCGATATCACGCAAGCGCACCATGCCTTCACAGCGAGTATCCTTCTCTTCAACGAATAAGCCGTTTCTTGATACACCTGTTACTACACCATCAAATGTTTGGCCGATACGAGTAGACATGTATTCCACTTGTTTGTATTTGATACTTGCACGCTCTGCATCTGCTGCTTCTTTTTCACGCTGTGATGAGTGAGAAGAAATTTCATCATAGTAATGCCAGAGTTCTTTTGGAATATGCTTATGCTGAAGGTATTCAAAAAGAAGACGATGTACTACCAAGTCAGGGTAGCGACGAATAGGAGAGGTGAAGTGCGTGTAGTACTTGAATGCTAAACCGTAGTGCCCAATATTTTTTGTTGAGTAGATTGCCTTGGCCATCGATCGAACAATAGCAGTCTGTACTGTTTCGCGTTCTGGCTTGCCTTCAAGCGAAAGAACAAGATTATTCAATTCTTTGGAAGGAATAACACCGTTTTCATTTACTTGTAGATTGTATCCAACACGCTTCAAGAAGAGTTGCAGATTTTCTACACGCTCTGGATCTGGATGGTCGTGGACTCGGAAGACGAATACTTCATCAGCATGCTTGTCGTGCGTTGCAATAAATTCTGCTACTTTGCGGTTAGCAAGCAACATCAACTCTTCGATCATATGATGAGTCGGTCCGCGCTCTTTCTTGTATACACCGATAGGAAAGCCGTTCGCGTCAAGTTTGAATTTCACTTCTTCTGTTTCAAGAGAGATAGCTCCATCTTCAAAACGCTTCTTCTCCAAGGTTTGAGCAATGGCAAGTGCGGCTTCAAGCTCTTTTAGGTATGGGCCATTTTTATCATCAAGAACTTTCTGGGCATTCTCATAGGTAAAGCGCTGATGAGAATGAATGACTGTCTTGCCGTACCATTCATCAACAAGCTCGTACTTTTGATTAAGAATAAAGACGGCAGAAAATGTCAGGCGATCAACGTCAGGATTCAAACTACAAAGATCGTTTGAGAGAACCTCTGGCAACATAGGAATAGTACGATCAACAAGGTACACAGAAGTAGCGCGCGCAGAGGCTTCCTTATCAATAGCCATGCCAGGCTGAACATAGTGCGATACGTCAGCAATGTGAATACCGACTTCGATGTTTCCATCCTCAAGGAATTTCACAGAAATAGCATCGTCAAAATCTTTTGCATCTTCCGGATCGATGGTAAATGTTACGGTTGATCGAAAATCCCGACGGTTATTTTTTTCTTCTTCAGTAATGCCATGCTCATTTATTTCTTCTGCTTCCTTAATGACTGCATCGGGGTAGGTATTATCAAAGCCTTTTTCCAAAGCGAGGGAGAGCATTTCGGCATTGTTCTCAAGCGGCTTACCGAGAATACGAGTGACTTCGCCAGATGGGGCACCCATCGGATCGTTCCATTCAATGATGCGAGTGAAGACCTTGTCTCCCGGTACTGCGCCATTAAGCTTGTCCTGAGAAATAATAATAGGAGTGTACATGCGGCCGTCGGTAAAGACGATTTGATGCGAACCTCCTTCAAATGAAAGCGTGCCACTATATCCAACCTTTGAACGACGAGTAATATCAATGACTTTACCCTGAGGGTTTTCACTTGCAGGTCCAGGCAGGGCAGTAACCTCAGCTTTGACTGTGTCGCCATGAAAAGCCTTGTTTAATGCTTCGCGAGGAATTTCAACCGAAATATCCAAGTCACGAACCTTCACATAGCCGATGCCTTTGGTAGAAATATTGATCTGTCCTTCATATTGGGCGCCTACTGCGAGAGCCGGAGAACCTTGTTCCATATAATGCACACTGTAGCACGACTTCTCAAAAGAGCGAAGAAAAACATTGACATAATTGATTTTTAAAGTATATTTTTAAAAAATTGAAAAACGATGAATCCATTACACCCACTGTATTTCACCCTTGTTGTAGGGAACAGAGAGTTCTCACGAACATTTCATCTTTCCGATCTGCCAAGAAAGGGGAGTACTATCATTCAGGCAGGTTTCAAATTCAAGGTTATTGCCGAAAATCACGACTTCGATATATACGATAGTGATCAAAAGAATAAAACAGAGAAAGCATTTGAAGGTATCATTGCTATACCGCGCAACCTTCCTGAGAATGCTAATATCGCAAAAATTTGGGATGCTCTTCGATCGTATTATCCTGAAGATAGAATGCGGAAATGGGAAGAGTTTGAGATTTCATTTGAAAACGAACGTCTTGTTAAGGCGCTACAGAATAAAAAGAAAAAACCAAATTTTTCTGACTGGTGTTGCTTGATCTTAGCGATTGGGCTACTCCTATATACACTATTTGAGCTTGTCTTTAGAGCTAACTGGCCTATGCTTATAGGAACCCTCTTTTCATTACTGGTATTAATAAGCGCTTTTTCATCAGAAGATTCACCTTTTCGAAAAAAATAGCGATTTTTAAAGAACGTCTATAACCCTGTAGTTATTGACGTTTTTTTGTTTGTCTGCTACGATAACTGCCACATGTTAAAGATCAGATTACAGCGTATCGGTGGCAAGAATGAAGCGGCATTTCGCTTGGTTGTTACCGAATCAAAAAACGGCCCTCAGAGCGGCAAGTTTTTGGAAATTCTTGGTTCATACACTCTTAAGAGTAATGAAGTCACTCTTAAAAAAGAGCGCATCCAGCACTGGCTCAAGCACGGTGTTCAGGTTTCTGACACTGCTCACAATATGCTCATAAAGCAGGGCATTATTGAAGGTAGAAAAAAGAATGTGCTTTCAAAGAAGTCTCCAACAGTAAAGCGCAAGGAAGCGAAGAAAAAATAACCCAATAAAAAATGTGCGCTGCTTAGCAGCGCACATTTTATTTAACATATCTTTAATTTCGTTTATACTATATATAGTGCCACGCGGTACATTAGCATAATCCTTTATATACCTATGTCTGACAAAGAATTTCTCGAAATGCTCATAAAAGCTCTTGTTGATAACCCAAACGATGTTCGTATTGATCGAACAGTAGATGAAATGGGTGTTCTTTTGACCTTGTCTATTAATCAAGCTGATATGGGCAAGATTATTGGGCGTTCCGGTAATACTGCTAAGGCTATCCGCACTCTTTTGCGTGTTGTTGGTATGAAGAATAATGCTCGCGTAAACCTCAAAATCAATGAGCCTGCCGGCTACAAAAGCCCTGATGTTGCCAATTTGGACGATGCAATGGCAGATCTGAAGGATTTATAAAAACATTCTCGTTCAAACTAGTCTTTTTGTCTGGCCAGACCCCGCCCACACCCCATCCAAAAAGCTAGTTTCACACTCGAAAGTCACAATATGAAATTTCACTTCCTAACAATTTTTCCGGAAATTATCGAAAGCTATACTGGGGAAGCAATGCTCAAACGTGCCAGTGCCAAGAAACTGGTATCTTTTGATGTGAAGAATATTCGCGAGTATACATTGGATAAGCACAATAAGACTGATGAGCGTCCATATGGCGGGGGGCCAGGCATGGTTATGACGCCTGAACCTATTCTTCGCGCTCATTCGAAACTAAAAATGAAAGGAAATAAAACGAAAGTCGTTATGCTCTCTCCCTCTGGGAAATTGTTTGATAACAAGATGGCAGCGAAGTGGGCGAAGCAATACAGCGATATTGTTTTTATTTGCGGACGATATGAAGGAGTGGATGATAGGGTGAGGAAGATATTGAAGGCGGACGAAATCTCCGTAGGAGATTTCGTCCTGACCGGCGGCGAACTCCCTGCGCTCGTTATGACTGATGCTATTGCACGACAAATCCCCGGGGTACTTGGCGACGCGCTCTCTATTGAAGAGTCCCGCACTGCCAGCCCGCATGTCTATACACGCCCTGAAGTCTTTGTGTACAAAAAGAAGAAATACAAGGTGCCCGACGTACTTCTTTCTGGTGATCACAAGAAAATCGATCAATGGCGAGAAAGTCAGAAGAAATGATATACTAGCAGCATGAAAAAACGGGGGATAAAGACCGCCACTGCTGTTATTATTGCTTTCTCTTTTTTATTTTTGCATGTCGGCACTAGTGTTTTAGCTGACACTACTCTTATTTCTGACAATTTCTCAGGCACTACTATTGATACAACAAAATGGATTGTTAATGATCCTAGTGCTGGAACAAATATTCATCAGAATAATGGCTTAACCATTATGAATAGTTTTTTCAAGAATGGTTGGAATAACAACTCTCTTGTTTCTGCTAATACGTTTTCAAATCAAAACCTTTCCATCAGTGCTACTGTCACCAACTTCGGTAACTATAATGTCATTGGCTACAGTGACCCTTTGTTCAACAATGGAATCATCCTGACAACTACTGGCAATACTGTTTACTTAAATCGTCAGAGCAATGCAAATGCAATTGAGTCTCAAAGTTGTGGCAGTATTCCAAGCGGTACGGTGACATACAAAATGGTGTTCACTCCAACAAGTGTTCATGTCTATGAAAATACGGGCAGCGGCGACGTTCTGCAGTCTTGCGCTTTTAATAATGAAACAAATATAGACAATCAATCGCTGGTAATCGAATCGCAAGATGATACTGTTTTCAACGCGCCAACATATTCTAATATTACCGTTTCTTCTCTTGTTACTGCTCCTGATGTGCCGCTTACTATTACAGCTACTCCAGGGGATACTCAGATGGGTCTCAGTTGGAATATTCCGTACAACGGAGGTTCGGCAATTACTGATTACGCCATTCAATATAAAAAGAGTATCGATGTCAGTTGGACTACTTTTAATGATGGAGTATCGACAACCCCAAGTACTACAGTGACAGGCCTTACTAATGGTGTACCGTATGACTTCAAGATTTCTGCTATTAACACTATCGGTACTGGTGCTACAAGCGCTGTTACGACGAAAACTGTAGGGCCAACACTTTCTGGTAGTGGCACGATCTTTTCTGATGCTTTTACCGGAAACACTATCGATACGACTAAATGGAACATTGTTGATACTGGAGGAAACGTTAATCAAAGCAATGTCTTGTCAATAAAAAATAGTGCCAGCTCAGGCATATGGTATCAATCAGCGCTTACTTCGGTTGATACATTCAGCAATTCAGGCCTACACATCAGTGGTGATATCACGCCAAGTGCTGATAGTGGCACACAATTTTATATGGGATACGGTGATCCAAATTTCACGAGTCCGACAGCACATGCTATTGTGCTTAGTGTATTGAGTAATAATGTTGTTTATATCAATGCATACAGCAATGGTACTGATACAGATGCATCATATGGATGTGGGTCGGGGACAAATGGCGCAACGTATACGATGGAAGTAACAACAACAGGAGCAAATATTTATAAGAATAGTGCATTGCTCTGTCAGATTACTACATCCGTTCATCCGAATAATGCGCCGATCTTTTTGGAATCATCGAGTACTTCTAGTGTCGGGCAGATCGATAACATTTCAGTGAACAATACTGCTTCTACTGCTCCAGCTGCCCCGACTGGATTAAATGCCCTGCCTGCAAGCACTCAAGTATTGCTTTCATGGACTGCACCATCCACCGCAGGTAATCTTCCTATTACTAACTACAAAATAGAATACAAGAAAAGTAGCGACACTAACTGGCTCGTATACGATCACTTCGCTTCGTCGGCAATAACAGCTACGGTTACGGGTTTGACCACAAATACATCGTACGATTTTAGAGTCAGTGCTGTTGCTAGTCTTGGGACAAGTGTAGCAAGTAATGTTGCCACTACTACCACTGTCAGAGCATTTATTACTGATACATTTACAGATACAGGAGGTACTCTTCTTGAAAACCATACAGGAGAAAGCGGCAAGATCTGGTTACCGACACCGTACTTCGGTGCGAGTACACTGCAAATCAATTCGTCCGGACATATTACTCAGACTACTGATACTGATACTGAGTATTATTCGACTGCTGTTCCTTCTTCTCCTGATTATACTGTCTCGAGCAAGTTGTATGTGGCAGCTGATCTTACTCCAGGCTTTCCTTCTGTTGGCATGCTTGCGCGTTTCAGCGGTGCTTCAACGATCTATAATGGATATTTGTTAGAGTATGGAGGCAATCCAACAGCCCTCCAACTTTCTGCGTTTGTTAATAGCGGTCAAACAGTGTTGGCACAAATACCAACACATCTTAGTGCGGGTGATACCTATACGTTCAATTGGACACTGACTGGTCAAAATCAAAGCATAGAAGTACAGCGTCAATCTGACAGTGAGTACCTTACCAATGGTGGTACATGGCAAACTCCTGAAGTTGCAGCTATGAGCATTACTGATACTAGAATTGTTACACCCGGCACTGTTGCTTTGCGATATTATCGTGCACCTCTTAATGGCGCTCAGTATCCTCAATGGGATAGTATCAATGTGACTGATGCGCTAGCTCGCCCAACCTCAGTGACAGTTGCCGCTCAAAATGGCGCAGCATTGCTTCAATGGCCAACTGTACTGAATGCAACTAACTATATTGTTGAATATAAAAAGACTAGCGATAGTGCATGGACAACATTTCCAGATAGTGTGCCGACAAACAGAAATGAGGTTATTACCGGCCTTACCAATAACACAAGCTACGATTTCAGAGTGACGGCTGTATACGGCAATGCTAACAGTTTGCCGTCCGATGTCGTACAAACCACTCCTTCTTCGAGTGCTACTGCTAACCCGGGCAATAATTCTATTCCTGCCACTGATGATGAATTTGTCGGACCATTTCCAAGTTGGCTCAACGTCAAGACTCGTTTCGGGGCAGTCGGTGACGGTGTGACTGATGATACTGCTGCGCTTCAAGCCGCGTTTAATGCAGCTGCGACTTCTCAAACAGCAAGTGTAGCGTATATTCCGGCCGGAACGTATCTTATTACTGGTACTCTGCATATGGATAGCAAAATCAATGTAAATGTCATTGGTGAAGATCCTTCTACTACTATTATCAAATGGGGAGGAGCGGCTCACGGCACAATGTTTAGTCTTGACGGTACAGCATACTCTGCTTTCGATCGCCTGACGTGGGATGGTAATAGTGTCGCTGATGTCGGTATTAATCAATCCTGGAGCGGTAGTGGCGGTAACTTTGATACTGGTAATGAATATACTGATAGTGTATTCAAACATCTGGCATTTGGTATTGAAGGTGGCATGCTTGGACATGGCTTCGCTGAAACATCGATCTTGCGAGATACATTTATTGGTATGACATCCGCAGGGGTGAGTCTTGGTAATTTTAATGCGCTTGATATTTGGGTTCGTGATTCTTTATTCCAAGACTGTTATTTTGGTATTACCAACGGATATGGTGCGGGTAATTTCCGTGCCTACAATAATATCTTCAGGAATTCTACATATGCCGATATTCAGATTGGTAATACCGGAGAATTTGCCATCCGCGACAATACTTCAACCGATTCCAATATGTTTCTGTTTGCAAGTTTTACAGAAAATCCAGCAAGCATTGTCATGCAAGGCAATACTGTTATTGACTATACCTATACTAATGCCGTAAAAATCGAAGATCAGACAATTCTGACAATGATTGATAATATATTCCGTTCTAGAGCCGATGCATATCCGCCAGTTTTACAGATCACAGGGTATCCAAGTTCCAATGCTACATTGATAGGCAACAGTTTCAGTCTTCCGAATCCTTACATTGGTCCGAATATTGTGGCATTCCGTAACGAAAGTGTGGATCGAACCAGTTATCCGATGGCAAATCTGCAAGAACAAATCTTGCCAGGTGTTCGTCCAAATTTTCATCGACAGATTTTCGAAGTACCTACTAATGCGACTACTGCTCAGATCCAGGCAGTTATTAATCAGGCAGTACTAGTATCAGGCAATCGTCCTATCGTTCATATACCAACTGGTACCTATAGTATTAATTCAACCATTTATATTCCGGCTAATACCGATATTCAAGTAGTTGGTGATGGATACGGTCTTGAGAACGGAACCATATTACGATGGACGGGGGCTATCAAAGGACCGATGATCTCTATTGCCGGACCAAGTAAAGCAACCTTACGCAATCTCACTGTCTGGGGAACAACAGCTACTTCAACTGGTGTCTTTATCGGCAATGCCGACCAGGTCGGAGCTCGAGTCTTTAGTGACCAGCGATTTAGTATTGACTCTACAGGCTTGTTAATGAACCAGGATGATAATGCTGAATATATAGGCGAAGGAGATCAGTTTGCTGGTGAAGCAAAAGCGGTCAGTGTTATTGGTGGACCGAAAGCTCAGGCCGGTACTCCTGCGGCTGGAAGAACAGTCATTTATGGAGGTGCAGAATCAGGAAATGCTATTTCTCACGAAGTTACTAAAAATGGCAACTTGATGATTCGAGATGTGTGGTATGAAGGCAATCCTTCAACTAGTGCTAATCTTATTGATACTGGTACCTATACTTCCGATAATAACCATATTGCTCCTGATATTGCGACCAATACACCTTCTGTCGTTATTAATAACTTTAACGGTAGGGCAACATTTGTTGGCGGTGATCTCTCTGATCGTATCTCTCTCAGTGGTGATGGTACAAATACTAAATTACTCGGTCTCGGCATGTTTGTTGAACAAAAACCTTTCTTAGCCGATGCAAGTAATCCTAGTGCAAATGTAGAATTATTGAATGGTCGTTTCCGTGAACAGGATGTGAATACGGGAAGTGGCAGTACTCCCATGCCTGACGTTGGGACGCTCGATCAGTCTTTCGTTACTTCCATGTTGACCGACTTCCGAGCAATACATGAGATTACACTCGCTCCATTGGCAGACGGTATTAGCGATGTTCGTATGTTCAGAATAATGACTGTCGGTAATATTAGAGGTGTTGATGTGGAGCCTGGCACTAATACGGTGAATAATGTAAAACCTATTCTTGATGCTGGCAGCGACCAAACATTGCAGCTGCCTGACCATCAGACCGCTATTCTTGCTGCGACCGCTACGGACCCTGATGGCAAGATTGTTTCGTATAACTGGACTCAGCTAAGTGGACCAACTGACGACACTATTGTTACTCCGACTACTGCTGCAACAAATGTTATTAACATGAGAACCGATGGTACGTATGTTTTCCAAGTAACAGTAACCGATGATGGCGGTTCACAGACTACTGATACAGTAAGTGTTACTGTCAGCGGTACACCTCACGACCTTTCTGGTGGTGGCGGCGGAGGGGGCGGGGGCTCCGGAGGAGGTGGCGGCGGAGGCGGAAGCCAAGTCCTTAGCACCACTGTTACTCCTTCGGTAGCAAGCGTGCTTACCACTTCTGCAATAGCTACTACTCCTGTTGCTGGCTGTACAGCAACCACTGCATTTAGTCCGCTGTCTGGTAAGCCTTGTCCAAATTATTCCGCAGGCATTACAGGAACTCTTTCTTCTATCCCAGTCTTTACCAAGACATTAAATCCAGGCGCTCATGATCCTGAAGTGATTTTGATCCAACAATATTTGAATGCTCACGGCTTTACTGTAGCAAAAAGCGGTGTCGGTTCTGCTGGTAAAGAAAGCAGCTATTACGGTCCGGCCACAAAAGCTGCTATTGCTAAGTACCAAACTGCCCACGCCAAAGACACTCTTGCTCCCGCTGGTCTCAAAAAAGCTACCGGCAACTTCGGCGCCCTGACCATGGCTGCCTTTAATAGAGGGGAGTAATTTGACAATATTTTACTATTTCTTTATACTATGTGCCTTACAGTGTGAGGAAGGGTTGCGGTAGAAAACCTGTATATTAGAGCGAAATTTATAGGTAACGCCCACGAGAGGGGACTTCGTGTGGCATTTTTCCATTTTTAATGTCTAAAACAAAAAATACGGACGTTCGTCCAAAGAAGTACTTTGCGAAGTACAAGAAACCATTTATAGAATTTCCAGATCTTATCCATCACCAGCGTGACTCATTCAATTGGTTGGTAGAAAAAGGTTTGACTGAAGTATTTAAGGAATTCACTCCTATTCAAGACTATTCTGGCAAGAAATTCCAACTCGACTTCGTATCATTCCATTTGTCTGAGCCGAAATTCGATGAACACTATGCCAAGGAAAACAAGCTCTCACTCGAAACACAAATCAAAGCTCGCGTAAAACTCACCAACAAGCAAACTGGTTCTGAAAAGGAGCAAGAAATTTTCATGGCTGATCTTCCAGTTATGACTCCTCACGGCACCTTCATTATTAACGGTGTTGAGCGCTCAATCATTCCTCAGCTTTCTCGTTCAAGTGGTATTTTCTTTACTGAGCTTGAAGTGAAAGGCAAGCGCTACTTTGGTGCAAAAATTATTCCAAACCGTGGTGTCTGGATTGAAATCGAATCAGATCCCGATGGCTCTATATATGTACGTATCGACAAGAAGCGAAAGTTCCCAGCTGTTTCTTTGTTGCGCGCTCTTGGTCTTGAAAATGATGAAGCTATCAAGAAGCTTTTCAAGAATGAAGCTGCTGCAAAAATGATCGCTCACTCTATCGAAAAAGATCCTGCCAAGAATGCTAGTGATGCATTCGTAGAAATCTACCGTAAGCTCCGCGATGGCGACCTTGCTACTCCAGACAATGCTCGCGACTTCGTGAACAATCTCTTTTCTGAAGAGCGCTACGACCTTTCTCCAGTAGGACGTTTCCGCTTCAACAAGCGTTTCGGTCTCGACATGAGCGACAAGGAAATGGAGCGCAAGACTCTTTCTGCTCAGGATATTGCCATCATCCTCAGCAATATCGTTGAACTCAACACTACTCCTGGCTCTCATGCTGATGATATCGACAACCTCGCGTCTCGCCGCGTTCGTTTCGTTGGTGAAATGCTTCAGCAGAAGATCTTCACTGGTTTGACTCAGATCAAGCGTAATGTGCAGGATCGCATGTCTACTATTGATGCATCAAATGCATTGCCTATTCAGGTGGTAAACCAGCGTCCATTGCAGGCTCGTATCAAAGAGTTCTTCACTACCAACCAGCTTTCACAATTCATGCAGCAGGATAACGTCTTGTCTGAAATTGAAGAATTGCGCATGTTGACCGCATTGGGTTCAGGCGGTTTGACTCGTGAGCGCGCAACATTGGAAGTGCGTGACGTGCACCCATCTCACTATGGCCGCGTCTGTCCTATTCAGACACCAGAAGGTCCAAACATTGGTTTGGTATTGCGTCTCTCTATCTACGCTCGCGTGAATGCCTTCGGTATCATCGAAACTCCATACGTCAAAGTAAAGAACGGTAAGATTACCGGCGAAGTGGAATACTTGAATGCTGCAGAAGAAGAAAAGTGCATTATTGCTCACGCAAGTAATGACTATGATGACAAGGGCAACCTTTCTGAAATGGTAGAAGCTCGTATTCGTACTAGTCCAGGCATCGTAAAAAAAGAAGAAGTGAACTACATTGACGTTGCTCCAAACCAGGCCTTCTCAGTCGGTACATCAATGATTCCATTCGTTGATCACAACGATGCGAACCGTGCCTTGATGGGAAGTAACATGCAGCGACAAGCGGTGCCATTGATTCGTCCAGAAGCACCATTGGTTGGTACTGGTGTAGAAGAAGCGGCAGCTCCATATTCAGGACGCCTTATCTTGGCTGAAGAAGCGGGAGAAGTCACTTATGTTGATGCTTCAAAGGTTACTGTCAAGAATGAAAAAGGGAAGGATAAGACTTATACTCTTGTTTCATTCCAGCGTAACAACAACTTCAATGCATTCCACCAGCGCCCAGTAGTGACACTTGGTCAGAAATTGAAAAAGGGAGATCTCATTGCTGACATGTCTACTACTGATCGCGGACAAATCGCGCTTGGTCAGAATATGTTCGTAGCATTCATGAGCTGGAACGGTGCAAACTTCGAAGACGCTATCATTCTCTCAGAGCGTATTATCAAGGATTCAAAATTCACTTCTATTTATATTGCTGAGTTCGTGTCCGTTGTGCGCGACACCAAGCTTGGTCCAGAAGTCACTACTCGTGATATTCCAAACGTTGGCGAAGCTCGCTTGAAGGACCTCGATGAAGACGGCATCATTCGCGTTGGTGCAGAAGTGAAGGAAGGCGACATCTTGGTAGGTAAGATTACTCCGAAAGGCGAGACAGAACTTACTCCTGAAGAGCGTTTGCTCCGCAGTATCTTCGCCGAAAAAGCTCGCGATGTGAAAGACACATCATTGAAGATGGATCACGGCAAGCGCGGACGTATTATTCGCGTAAAAGTATTCTCTCGCGATCAAGGACACACCCTTGAATCAGGTGTGATCAAGAAGATCGTTATTGAAGTCGCTCAGCTTCGAAACATTTCAGTCGGTGACAAGCTGGCTGGCCGCCACGGTAACAAAGGTGTTATCTCAGTGGTGCTCCCAGAAGAAGACATGCCATACATGGCAGATGGTCGTCCTGTTGATGTTGTGCTGACACCGCTTGGTGTGCCATCACGTATGAACCTCGGACAAATTCTCGAATTGCACTTGGGTATGGCTGCAAACGAACTCGGCTATCAGGCCATTGTTCCTCCATTCGCAGGAGCAAGTGATATTGAAATCAAAGAAGAACTTGTGAAAGCAGGATTGCCAGAAAACGGTCGCGTGCCACTCTTTGATGGACGCACTGGTGAAAAATACGAACAGGATATTGCTGTGGGCTACATGTACATCTTGAAGCTGCACCACATGGTCGAAGACAAAATCCACATGCGCTCAATTGGTCCATACTCTCTTATTACTCAGCAGCCATTGGGCGGTAAGGCACAAGGCGGTGGTCAGCGTTTCGGAGAAATGGAGGTCTGGGCATTGGAAGGATACGGCGCAGCGCATACGCTTCGCGAAATGCTTACTATTAAGTCCGACGATATTCGCGGACGTGCAGCGACATTCGATGCCATTATCAAGAATGAGCCGATAGGTGAACCGAATGTTCCAGCCTCATTCTCGGTCATGTTGAATTATCTCCGCGGATTGGCATTGGACGTTGAATTGATCAAGCCAGCACAGGTCGAGGAAGAAGAAGTTAATAACACCAAATAATATGAAAACATTAGACACAACAAATTTTGATAAAATCTCTCTCAAGATCGCAAGTCCTGACGCTATTCGCGAATGGTCATATGGAGAAGTAACAAAACCGGAAACAATCAACTATCGTACTGGACGCAGTGAGCGCGGAGGCCTCTTCGATGAGCGCATCTTCGGTCCTGAAAAAGACTATGAATGTTATTGCGGTAAGTACAAGCGTATTCGTTACGCTGGTATTATCTGCGAAAAATGTGGCGTGGAAGTAACTATGGCTATCGTTCGCCGCGAACGCATGGGCCATATTGAATTGGCTTCTCCTGTTGCACATATCTGGTTCTTGCGTGGCGTACCGTCTCGTATGAGCATCTTGCTTAATGTTTCTCTCAGTGACTTGGAAAAGGTTGTCTACTTTGCCGGCTACATCATTACTACTGTGCATGAAGACGAACGAGAGCGCATCGTAGCTGAACTTGATGCTGAATTTAAGAACAAGCTCAAGAATGCTGCCGATGAAGACACTCGCGAAAAGTTGCGCACCCTCCTCACTAATACAAAAAAGGAAATTGCAGAAATCCGCGTTGGTAAGGTATTGAATGAAATCTCATATCACCACTACTCATTGAAGTATGGTTCTGCATTTGAAGCCGGTGTTGGTGCTGAACCAATTTACCAGCTCTTCAAAGAAATGGATCTTCACAAGCTTAAGGAGTCTACAGAAAAGATGCTTGAAAAGGCTGGCGCAGCAGAACGTGAAAAGCTTCACAAGCGTTTGTCACTCGTGCGCGGCATGATCTATGCAAACATTCGCCCTGAATGGATGTTCCTCACTGTTATTCCAGTTATTCCTCCAGCCATCCGTCCGATGGTGGCATTGGAAGGTGGCCGTCATGCTACTTCCGATATCAACGACCTCTATCGTCGCGTGATCAACCGAAACAATCGTTTGAAGAAATTGAAAGAAATCGGCGCTCCAGATGTGATCTTGCGTAACGAAAAGCGTATTTTGCAAGAAGCAGTAGACGCATTGATCGACAACTCTATCGCCGGACAAGACAGTCCTGCTATGAGTCAGGCTCAGCGTCGTGCGTTGAAGTCTTTGTCAGACAACTTGAAGTCAAAACAAGGTCTCTTCCGTCAGAACTTGCTCGGTAAGCGTGTTGACTACTCAGCCCGCTCTGTGATCGTTGTTGGTCCGACCCTTCGTTTGAATCAATGCGGTCTTCCAAAGCATATGGCCTTGGAACTCTTCCGCCCATTCGTAATCTCAAAGATCATTGAACAAGAGCTTGCGTACAACATTCGCGGTGCCAACAAACTCATCGAAGATGGTATTCCAGAAGTCTGGGCTATCTTGGAAGAAGTGATCAGAGGCAAGTACGTTATGTTGAACCGTGCTCCGACCTTGCACCGTCTTGGTATTCAGGCCTTCATGCCAGTATTGGTTGAAGGTAATGCGATCAAGGTGCACCCACTCGTTTGTCCTGCGTTCAACGCCGACTTCGACGGTGACCAAATGATGGTGGCATTGCCTCTCTCTGATCTTGCTCAAAAGGAAGCGCGTGAATTGATTGCCGCTGACAAGAATATCTTGAAGCCTCAAAACGGTGACTCAATCGTGTCATCAAAAATGTTGGACATTGTCCTCGGCTGTTACTGGATGACTACTGCTATTGATGGTCAAAAAGGCGAAGGCATGTACTTTGCAAGTCCAAATGAAGCGATCACTACGAACGACTTTGATGCTGTTTCTCTTCGTGCCAAGATCAAAGTCTTGGGTACTCAGAAAGGCAAGTACGCTGCGTTTGAAAACAAGCCATTCGAAACAACTATCGGACGACTGCTCTTCAATGCAGTATTGCCAAGTGACTTCCCATACATGAACGAAGATATGACTGGTAAGAAAATGGCCGGTGTCGTGGATTCATTGATTGCGAAATACGGAGTAGACCTTGTCGCTCCAATGCTCGACCGCATTAAGGACTTCGGATACAAGTACGCTACTCGTTCAGGTACAACATGGAGTATTGATAATGTTATTGTGCCAAAAGAAAAGCCAGCTATCATTGCCAAGTACAAACAGCTTGAAGCCGACATTCGCTCACAGTTCGAAGAAGGTTTGCTTTCTGAAGACGAGCGCTATGAAAAGGTTATCTCTAACTGGAATAAGGCAAAGAATGAGATTGAAAAAATCTTGCCTGATACTATCGAGAAGCACGGTTCTGTCTATGATATGGTCATCTCTGGCGCCCGAGGTTCTATGAGTAACGTTACTCAGATGGCGGGTATGAAAGGTTTGATTCAAAACACAACCGGTCGTACTATTGATTTCCCAATCATTCCATCATTCAAGGAAGGTCTTTCACCGCTTGAATACTTCATTACTACTCACGGTTCACGTAAAGGTCTGGCCGACACAGCATTGAACACTGCTCGTGCTGGTTACCTTACTCGTCGTCTTGTTGATGTCTCTCAGGATATCGTGATCACTGAAGAAGACTGTGGAACAAAAGGCGCAAAGCGCATGACTCCTGAAGTCATCTCTGGTTTGGAAATTCCATTGAGCAAGAGTATTCGTGGACGCGTTTTGGCCAAGGATCTTGTTACAGAAAGCGGTGAAGTGCTCTTCAAGCGTGGACACCTGCTCGGCAAAGATGATGTAGCATTGGTGGAAGAAAAAGGTGTGAAGGAAGCATATGTTCGTACTCCAATGATATGTAAGACTATCTACGGTATTTGTCGACAGTGTTACGGTCTTGATCTCGGACGTAACCACCTTGTCAATCGCGGTGAAGCGGTTGGTATCGTGGCGGCGCAAGCGATCGGTGAGCCAGGTACTCAGTTGACTCTTCGTACATTCCACGCCGGCGGTTTGGCAGGTGTCGACATTACATCAGGTCTTCCTCGTGTTGAAGAAGTCTTTGAATGTCGCATTGTTAAGAATCCTGCAGCCGTCAACAAGTATGCCGGTACTGTTTCAGAAATTAAAGACAATGCAGGTGAGAAGACTATCGTTGTACTCTCAAACAAAGACAGTGATGCTAAGAAAGATTCTGTTGAATACACTGCAGGTCCTCGTCGTGTGCCAATCGTAAAAGTGGGGCAAGAAGTAGCGAAGGGCGAATTGCTCACAGACGGTTCTGCAAACGTTGAAGAAGTGTATGAATACGGCGGACGTGAAGCAGCGGAAGATTACATTATTCGTGAAATTATCAAAGTGTATGAATTGCAGGGTGCATCTATTGCCCGCAAGCACTTGGAAATCATCGTTCGTCAGATGTTCTCACGCCGCAAAGTGAAGGATGCTGGAGATACTTCATTCTCACCAGGAGATGTTATTGAGGCAACCGAGCTCATGGAAGAAAATGCTCGCATGCGTGCAACCGGCCTCAAGGAAGCAAAGGGCGCGCTCATTATCTTGGGTATTACTCAGACTGCATTGAATGCCAAGAGTTGGATCTCTGCCGCTTCATTCCAGAACACAAACCGTGTCCTCATCACCAACGCTGTGAAGGGCGGTACTGACACACTTCGCGGTCTTAAGGAAAACGTAACTGTCGGACGATTGATCCCGGCTGGTACAGGCTTCCGCGAGCGCAGTGCTCTCGACATCAACAATATTAAGTTTGACGAGGAATAAGAATGGATAACAGGCTGTTCGAACAAATAAAGAATCGCCTGCCTATCACCGAAGTCCTGTCTACCTATATCACGCTGGAACCATCTGGATCTCAGTATAAGGCTCGATGTCCCTTTCACAATGAAAAGACTGCGTCGTTTTCGGTCTCACCGGAACGCGGTCTTTACTATTGCTTCGGCTGTGGAGCAAAAGGAGACATCTTTAACTTTGTTGAACAATTCGAAGGTGTAGATAGAAAAGGTGCGCTGAAGATATTAGCCGATAGGGCAGGTATTCCACTTACCGCATATCGTACTACTGATGACTCATCAGATAGTCTATATGATGCAATGGAAAGTGCTACAAAAAAATATACCACTATCTTGCAAAGTAATACTGAGGCAGTGAACTATCTCAAGCAGAGAGGGGTAAACGATCAAACTATTGAAGAATTTCGCTTAGGCTATGCTCCGACTGAATGGCGCACACTCTCTTCGAGTCTTGATCAAAAAAGCGCAGGATTCTATGAACAAGCTGGCCTTGTAAAGAAAACGGAGAAAGGATATTACGACAGATTTCGTGGACGCATTATCTTTCCTATGGCAGACAGCAGTGGCCGTATCGTGGCATTTTCAGGAAGAATTTTTCCTGAAACGCCCAAAGGAGTCCAAGAGGGGCCGAAATATCTTAATAGTCCAGAAACGGAACTATTCCAAAAGTCTCGCATACTCTTTGGTTTTGATAAAGCCAAAGCTGCTATTAAAAAACATAACTTTGTCATCTTAGTGGAAGGACAGATGGATCTTATTCTCAGTCATCAAGCCGGATTTAAAAATACTGTTGCCACATCTGGTACTGCTGTATCCGAAACCGTTATCGGTGATACAGGTGCGCAGCTCTCGGTGATTGCGCGCCTCACACCAAATATCTTCTTAGCATTCGATGGAGACAGTGCCGGACAAAAAGCCCTTGAACGTGCAGCTCTTGTCACATTGTCGCTCGGTATGAATCCAAAAGTGGTAGCGCTACCGGAAGGTATGGATCCAGCAGATTTTATTGGTGTCGGAGGTCCTGAGCAAAGCGAAGCGTGGAAAGAATTATTGAAAAAAGCTGAACACTTTATTCCGCATGTTTTGCATAGTATTCAGCAGGCTAGCACGTCTGCTCATCAATTGAAGCACGCTATTCGTACCAGACTTTTTCCATTTCTCTTGCGCGTTCAATCAGCAATCGAAAGAAATGTGTATCTTAATCTCATTGCTTCTGAATCAAGCCTTGGTATTAAGGAGGTGAATGATGACTTTTCTAGCTTTATGCAAGAGAATCAAAAAGAGAAGCAAAATGAATATAATCAAAAAGAAGCAATCGCCATACCTGATGCATTCATCCGCAAGCCCATTAGTCATAGCGAGCGCTTCATGTCTATCGTGGAAGTGTATCCGGATGAAATGGCAAAAAGCTATCACACAAACCTCGCAAACTATCGCTTCAATAATACACCGATTGATCTTCCTTTGTTTGAGGGAGATCACAAGGATCGGGCAATCGCTATCATTGAAAGAGAGCTTGCAGGCCTTGATGAAAACCAAAGAGAGGAAATTTTGAAGGAATTGCACGATACTATTATTGCGCAATTCTTGGAGCAATTGCGTTTTGAATACGCCATGAAGATGAGCGAGGCGAAACGACAGGGGAATGAGGAAGAAGAACTACAGTATCTAGCGCTTCTTCAGAAGATTCACCAGCAATTGAAGATTTGACTTTTTCCATTATTTAAAGGAT
The DNA here is from genome assembly GCA_035491955.1 of Minisyncoccota bacterium. Classification (GTDB taxonomy): domain Bacteria; phylum Patescibacteriota; class Minisyncoccia; order Phycocordibacterales; family UBA9973; genus UBA4124. The sequence continues at coordinate 41,605 of DATJJU010000015.1, forward strand.
GATACGAAAAGCATTTTAAAAAGTATGCCAAAAAAACCCGTTAAGAAATCACAACCAAAGAAAGCAGTAAAGAAGGCGACCGCCTCAAAAAAGACCCAGCTGGCAAAGGGTAAAAAGCCAGCAAAGAAAACAGTCGTTAAGAAGACTGTAAAAAAAGCAAAAGTTGTGAAGCCAGTAAAAAAGGCTGCTACTCCTCCTAAGAACAAACCAAAACCAATCACGATTCGTCATGCCGGTACTGCTCCGCGTCGCGAAAACAATAGTGAGAAGAAAATAAAAGAAATGGAAGTAAAGTCCCAAGAGCTTATTGTCAAAGGCAAGAAGCGCGGCTTTATTACGTATGATGAAATTTTAAAAACATTCCCGGATATTGAAAACAATATCATGTTCCTCGATGAACTGTACGAAAAGTTCAGCGTAGCAGGCATTGATATTTTGGAAGGTGGAAATCTGCTCGATATCGATAGCAATGAAGACCTTTCAAAATATGTCAAAGACAGCCACAGTTTCAGTTCGGTGCAAATGTATTTGAAGGATATCGGACAGTACCCATTGATCAATGCGGCTCAAGAAAAAGAGTTTGCGAAGCGTATCGCAGCCGGAGACTTGGAAGCAAAGAATCTGCTTGCTCGTTCAAACTTGCGCTTGGTAGTGTCCATTGCCAAGAAGTACGCTAACCGTACCGCTGACCTGACATTGCTTGATCTTATTCAAGAAGGAAACATCGGGCTCTTTAAGGCAGTTGAAAAGTTTGACTATACCAAAGGCTTTAAGTTCTCAACCTATGCGACATGGTGGATCAGACAATCAATCACTCGTGCACTGGCTGACCAGTCACGTACCATTCGTATCCCTGTGCACATGGTAGAAACTATTTCTAAGTATAAACAGGTCATGCGTCGTTTGGCACAAGACTTAGGCCGTGATCCAATGCCGGAAGAAATTGCAAATGAAATGGGTATCGAAGTTGAGAAAGTTCATGTTATTGAGCAGATCAACCAAGAGACTCGTTCATTAGAGTCTCCGATCGGTGACGATGAAGACAAGTCTACATTTGGTGAGTTCATTGCCGATGATAAGATTCTTCGTCCTGACCAGGAAGCCAGTCGTCGCATGCTGCAGGATGCTATCCGCGCCGTGCTTGAAGAGCTTTCTCCAAAAGAGAAGCGTATCCTTGAAATGCGCTACGGTTTGATTGACGGTGTACAGCACACCCTCGAAGAAGTCGGTAAAGAGTTTGGTGTCACTCGCGAACGTATTCGTCAAATCGAAGCCAAAGTTCATGAAAAGCTTCGCCAAAACGACCGCATCCAACGCCTCCGCAACTATTTCGACTAAAATCCCATAGGAAATTCCTATGGAGTTTCAACATAAAAACAAAAGCCGTCCAATCAGGGACGGCTTTTGACCTTTTTATTTCACGATTACTTCAAAAGGGAATCGATATCCTTCTCAACCGCATCAAGAGGGTATGAACCAGGAATAATGATTTGTTTGCCGGTCTTGGTATTTACGATAATGCTGAATGGCGTACCTTGCGCGCCGATTGATTCAGATTCTTTTATACTTGCGTCAATTGTTGCACTAGTTGCTGGATTAGCAACACAAGTATTGAAGGCATTCTTATCAACACCTTGTTCAGATGCGAATGTTGCTAATGTGTTGAAAGTGTCTTTCGTAGGAGAAAGGGTAACATTCATAATGGCATCAAGAAAACCGTTAAATGCTTTTGCTCCGCCAAGCTGACCGACACAATCTAGGGCCTCTGCTTCATTATGAGAGTCCGGGTGAATATCAAGAGGGAAGTAGCGATACACCCATGCCACTTTTCCTTTGTAGTCTTTCACCACCTGTTGAAGGACGGGGTGAAATTGCTGACAGAACGGACAGTCACTGTCAGAGTATTCGAAGATCAAAATTTGCGCATTTGCATCCCCGCGGATATGCGCCATATCGCTCGCGCGAAGAGTGGTAACGCTGGCCGGAATACTTGTCGGGGTCGTAGGTGCTGAGCCTGCCGTATTGCCTGTAGCGCTAGTACTTCCTGATGGATGTAAAGCGATAATAAGCGCTAATGCGATCATTGCTGCGCCCGTTACTATTGCAGCCGCAATAGTAAGAGGGGCTTTGCTCTTTATTTGTGTCTCTTGCTGCTGAATTTCAACAGGCTGTTCTTGATTTTCTTGTGGTTCCATACCCGCAGTATATCGTATTTTCTATCTGGAAAAAATAGGCCCTTCATGCTAGTATGAAGGGCAATGACCGTAGGGGAAATAATAACGTATGCAGTCATATTTTTGGCTGTCTATGTGCAGGTATTCCTTTTTGTGACCTATCTCGAGCATCGCAAAAAGCTGCCACAATTGATGAGTCAGGACGTACCGGAGATCCATAATCCTCCAAAGGTGGCTATTATCGTGCCTTGTTGGAACGAAGAAAAGACTGTCCATGGCACCATCGCTTCCATCCTAGCGCTTGATTATCCACAGGACAGACTAGAAGTAATTGCTGTTGATGATGGGAGCACGGATACCACATGGCAAGAGCTGCAATATTACAAGGACAATCCGCGCGTGCGCATCTTCCAAAAAGAGAATGGCGGCAAGCACACTGCTATTAACTTTGGTATTGATAATACGGATGCAGAAATTATTGGAGGACTTGATGCAGACTCATTCGTAGCCCCTGATGCTTTGAAGCGTATGGTCGCCATGTTTCAAGCGGACCCCGCTGTTATGGCCGTCACGCCATCGCTGATTGTTCACAATCCTAAAAATCTTCTTCAGTATGCTCAGCGCGTAGAGTACAACATGAGTACTTATAATAAGAAGATGCTGTCATTCCTTGGCGCTATTCACGTAACACCAGGACCTTTTTCTCTTTTTCGAAAGTCACTCTTTGATCAGATTGGCAAATTCCGCAAAGCTCACAATACTGAAGATCAGGAACTTGCATATCGCATGCAGAAAAATCACATGAAGATTGAGCACTGCGTCAACGCATATGTGTATACATCTTCTCCTAATACTGTGAAGAAATTATATAAACAACGCTTGCGCTGGATCTACGGCTTCATTCAAAATACTATCGACTATCGCCAGCTTGTATTCAATCGGGAGTATCTCAATTTCTCTTTCTTTACCTTGCCGTCAGGCATTATTTCTATCATTGCTGTCGTTTTCCTGTCAGGAACATTCTTATACGATCTTATCGTCTTTATCATAAAGAAGATTACCCAATACTCTACGATCGGCTTTACAACAACACGCTTTCATTTTAACTTCAGCCTTTTCTATATCAATACTCAGACGGTGTTCTTCATTACCATCATTCTGTATGTTCTCCTTATTTTTTCTATTGTCATGGGCACTCGGCTCAACCAACAGGGTAAGGGGTTTGATTGGCATATCATTCTCTATATAGTCGTGTACAGCATCATTGCACCATTCTGGCTTTTGAAAGCAGTATGGAATACAATTACAGGACGACGACAGCCGGCGTGGCGATAATACTATGAAGGATTTTAAAAAATATTTTATCGTACTTCTTATTACGGCCGGACTCTTTGCGGTTGCATGGTCTGCCAGTGAATACTTTAACGACCAGAAGATTGCTGAAATTCAAAAGGCTCAAGATCAGGCAACGGTAGATGTTATGTCCTCTGAGACGCAGTTTGACTTGCTTGAAGAGCAGTCATGCCAGGATATTGGCAACAATTACTTGGCGCAGGAAATTTCTGATCTTGCAGATAAGATCTCATATGCTGAGCAAAATATTAACGACCAAACGCAGATTGCACTGTTGAAACAGCAATATTCAGTGCTAGAAGTAAAAGATTTTCTTTTGAACAAGCAGATCAGTGCTCGCTGCAAGACACCGATTGCTACTATTTTATATTTCTACAAAACGGACAATACCTGTGCAGATTGTACCAAGCAAGGGTATGTTCTTGATGCGCTCCGTCAAAACTATCCTCAGATTCGCGTGTACTCATTTGATGCAGGTCTCGACAGCTCTACTATTAGAGCATTGCTCACTATTTATAAAGTTCCGGACAATCTACCAGCACTGATTATTAATGGCAAAACAAAAAGTGGTTTTATGAGTATGGATGATATTACAAAGCTTCTCCCAAAAACTGTTATCAATCCGGTGACCCCCAAGGCAACAACTTCTACTCCGGCCGTAACTTCAAAAAAGCAGGTTATTCCTACTAGTCAGACCAGTCAATAATGAAAGGGTTTTTAAAATCGCATTGGATACTGATCACTACCATTGCAGCGTTTGCGCTGGTTCGTATTGTCACCTTGACCTATCATGGTGTGCCGTACTGGGATGCTGCTATTTATATAGGCATGGGAAAGTATCTCTTTTCTCACGGCATTATTGGTACATGGGAAATTCTTCGCCCGGTTGCATTGCCAATCGTTTTGGGATCTTTTTGGAAGCTGGGCATTAGTCCGTATCTTGCCGGCACAATCATTAGCTTGCTCATTAGCTGCGCCACTATTGTCTTGGTCTATTTTTTTGCAGAAGATATTCGCACAGGAGCAGGAGATATTGCAGCTGTAGTTCTGGCTGGTTGCGGAGTCTTTTTTACATATAGTGCTGTTCCTATCACCGATATTATTTCCACATTCTTTTCATTGCTGGCGTTATGGCTTACGTACAAAGCTGATAAAAACAGGCAGTATTTTCTTGCCGGCATTACCGTAGCAATAGCATTTATGTTTCGTTTCCCGCAAGGACTACTTTTGCCATCTACGATGCTTGTGACATTCATAAAAATGTTTCAAGAAAAAGGAAAATGGAATGACAAAATCGTTCGCATGTTGGAAAGAGTATTTTTGATTGGTGCGGGCTTTTGTATCATAGTTGTACCGTTTCTTGTAGTAAACTATTCTTTTTATCACAATGCTTTCTTGCCATTCATTGAAGGCACGGCAAGTATTAAAAGTTATCCGAGTTTATACGGCAAAGGCGTATGGTTCTATCCGCTACAGCTATTGAAAGAAGATTTTCTATTGATACTTGGCATTCTGCCTATCGCTTTATTTTATAAGAAGCAGTATCGATCAAAGGCTGTTATTGCTGTCACAGTGGCGATAGTGATTGTTGGAGGATATTTCGGTATCTATCAATGGCATAAGGAACTTCGCTATGCATTAGCGTTTCTGCCGTACCTCGCTATTCTTGCTGGTGCAGGCATTGTGTATGTATTGGAGTGGACAAAAATGCCGCGCATGCTTTTTTTTGGATTGTTTCTCATTGCCGCATTTATGGTAGCTGCACCACTCTTTGTTTATCGAAATATTGATTCAGATGCGCCGATGTTCTACAAGTTTGATACATACTTCACGCAAACGCCCGGTGCCCATATCCTGACCACCTCTCCATATACACTCGCATATAGTAGCGTCTATATCACTCACAACTTATATGCTGATTGGAATGCTGCATACAGCGATTACAATTCGTTCAAATCTACTAATGACTACATCGCGCTTAACAGTTGCAGTCTTGAGCTTAACTGTCCCGATGATGGGGGACACTGCACTGACGACAAGCAAAAACTCCTCGCTGAACTAAATAAAGAAGACACTCTCGTCCTCACAACCAAAACCCCTGCACCGAATAATTGCGTACTCTCAATATACAAAATAAACCACTAGAAAAATCCCCTTTTGGGGATTTTTCTGTGGAGCCGGAAGACAGGTTGGGCTGACGAGATCCTTCGCTTTATACAAAAGGTCACTACAACTGAACTATTCCTCTAATGAGCCGGAAGACAGACTTGAACTGACGACCTTCGCTTTACAAAAGCGTTGCTCTACCAACTGAGCTATTCCGGCATACTGATATTCAGCTAAGCTACAATATCAGGTTTTTGTTCTTCTTGCAAACCTTCTGAAGGTTTTTTTCTTCTCGCATACACCCTTCTCGGCTTCTCTCTTTTGGAGAGGCTCGCCAAGAAATATGAGGATGGTCCGTGTTCAAGGCCGGTCAAAAGGTCTTGTTCGGCAAAAGCTGCTTTAGCGCGAGGAAAGACTGTAGTAAATACTGTCTTGGCTTTTTTATTGCCCCACACGGCAGCTTTCTTGCTATAGCGAATGCTTTCGTACCAGCTTCGACGGGCAAGGCGGGCGGTTTTGTTCCAGTGACGTACAACATCGCCGCGCTTCAATGTCTTGCGCTCTAGGCCTTCTTCAGTCTGCCACCACAGCGCCATAGTAGAAAGCCATAGCGCGATGAGCAGTACTGCCAAAATGCATACTAAGATAAGTATCATGCACCTACAGTATACAATACGAAGGTATCAACAGTAGCACCGTTTTCTTTGGCGTACTGTTCAATGGTCTTTTCTGGGGCCTTGAAAAATGGCTGATTAAGAAGTGTCTGTTCTGCAAAGAAGCTATTGATCTTGCCTTCAAGCATCTTGTCTTTGATTTCTTGAGGCTTGTCGCTCTGAGCAACCTCTTCCTCCATCACTGCTTTCACTTTATCCTTTTGCTCTGCTGAGATATCAGCACTACTAAGGAATGAAGGCTTCATAGCAGCCACATGCATAGCGATATCTTTTGCTACTTCTGGAGTGCCACCTTTCAATACCACTGCAGCAGCAGATTTCTTGTCGAAGTGAGTGTAGTTGCCAACGACTTCACCTTTAAGATCTTCTGCGCCGCCGAGCTGAATGTTTTCACCAGTCTTCAACACAACCGCATTGATCATTTCTGGCGCAGCTTCCTGCATTTTTTCTACACCTTGTTCCCATGCGAGAGCGAGAAGTGCATCTGCAAGATTAACGAAGTCGTCGTTCTTTGCTACGAAGTCGGTTTCGCAGTTCAATACGAGTGTTACAACGCGTGAGCCATCAGTACGCATAACAACAATGCCGTCAGCTGCTGAACGGTCTGATTTCTTTTGTGCTGCTTCGCCGCCCTTCTTCTGAAGAATGATTAAAGCTTTTTCCATGTCGCCATTGGCTTCTTCCAATGCTTTGCGGCACTGCATGATAGAAATGCCTGTCTTGTCGCGAAGTTCTTTTACTTGTTCTGTGGTGATTGTACTCATTGTTTTTATAATTTATCTAATTAATCTAGTGTTCTAGTGAAGCGGAAATAGAAATACCTTGAGAAATGCATTGCGCAAGGCTGACTGAGCCGAGCATAGCAAAATTTCAGCAGAAATTTATGCGCGTATTTCGAAAGGTGATTTCTATGAGAGCTTACCTTTGAAATGCGTCTTTTAGTATACCAAGAATTGCAGAAATAGAAGAAGCAGAACTGTCGTTTGCAATGATAGGATATTGGACAGCGCGAGTAGAACAGTCAGTGTTGCCGATAGCGATCACTGGAATATTAGACTTGCGAGCTTCTGCTACTGCAATGTGCTCTTTCTTTGAGTCGATAACAACTACTGCATCAGGAAGCTTCGTCATACCAACAAGACCGTTGAAGTATTTGTTCAAACGATCAAGTTCGCGAGTCAAAAGAAGCTGCTCTTTCTTGGTGAACTTTTCGTATTCGCCAGATGCGCGCTTTTCTTTCATTTCTTCAAGCTTGTTGATACGGCGCTTGATTTCACCGAAGTTGGTAAGCATGCCGCCGATCCAACGTTCAGTAACATATGGCTGATGAAGAACGCCCGCTGTTTCTTGAATAGCATTGCGAGATTCTGGCTTCACACCAATAAACAATACTGTCTTGCCGGCAGCACTGAGTTCAGCCAGGAATTTACCAGCGGCTTCCATCTGAGGAATAGTCTTTTCAAGATCAATAATGTCGATCTTGTCTTTTGTTCCATAGAGGAACTTGGTCACGGTTGGGTGACGGCGAGTACGTGAGTATCCATAGTGGACACCTGCCTCCATGAGGGCTTTAGGGTCTATATTTTTCATACAATCTGTAGCAGGAAGGGAACTAGCCCGACCTTAATTACTGAATAATTTCATCAAAAGATGAGCCGTAAATATAGCATCCACAGGCGTTTTTGACAAGAAGCTATACTTGACTTTTTTATAAAATAGTGTTATTATTTAATCAAGTAAAAATCGTTTTAAAATTTAAAAAATCAATATGAAAAATCTTCATGCACTAGGAATCATTTTTGCTCTCCAGTCCATAACTCTTGCAATAATCCATGCTCCAGGAGCAGCAACAGTCGTGGGCTCATTAGGAGTAATCTGTGTTATTTGCCAAGCATTTTTAAAATCAAAAGAATAAAACCCGTAATTAAGAACTAAACTCCTCGATTAAGAATCGAGGAGTCTTTAGTTCTTATTGACTTTTGAGTAAATGTGTTATAATATAGACAGGAATCCAAAACAAATAAATACCATGATTAAAAAATCCTTCTGTATTCTTTTTGCCATTGTTGGCATTGTAGTAATCTATGTAGCGTGTTTTACGCTTACTTTCAATGATAATCGTGCCTATACCGCAATGATCGGTATTGTCACAGCTATGATTGGAGTATATTGGTTTCCCTGGGAAACCTTGTCGAAGCCTGGATCAGCAGCAGCTATCCGCCGTTTTTAAAGAAGGGAAGATAATCGTGAAGAGGCCTGCCTACCTAATTGGCAGGCTTTTTTATTTGCTTTTTAAGGTAAATATGGTAAAAGTCATACAGATTTAAATCTTCGAAAAATGGCAAAGTTAAAGAAATCTACGAAATGGCTGATAGTGGCAATCATGATGATGGTAGTCGGTATGGGTTTAATGATGTATTGCTACACACAAGAAAAACGCTTTATTCCAGTGTATGGACCCCTTTACGGATCAATCGGATGGGGGATGATGCTGATAGGAATGATTATGGCTGCTGCTATAGTCGCTACTACAAATAGACCGTCGCGATATCACTAGGTAATAAAGTGAAGATATATAAAGTCTCAATAAAACGAGGCTTTTTTTATTTGGTTTTTTATGCCAATATATAAGGACATATGAGCGAACAGCATGAAAAGGCTATCACGCCTCGCGGGGAAGATTATTCACAGTGGTATTTGGACGTTATTGCGGCAGCAGACTTGGCAGAATACGCCCCAGTAAAGGGGTGTATGATCATTAAGCCAAATGGCTATGCTATTTGGGAGCGTGTACAAGCTATTCTTGATGCTCGATTTAAGGAACTTGGAGTACAGAATGCATATTTCCCATTACTTATTCCAGAACGATTGCTTAAGCGTGAAGCTCAGCACGTGGAAGGTTTTGCTCCTGAAGTAGCTGTTGTTACTCATGCAGGGGGAGAAAAACTTGAAGAACCGCTTATTGTTCGTCCTACATCTGAAACAATTATGTACGAGGTGTTCTCCGGATGGATTCATTCATACCGAGACCTTCCTCTACTGATAAACCAATGGGCAAACGTTGTGCGTTGGGAAATGAAAACCAAGCCATTCCTCCGTACTACAGAATTTTTGTGGCAAGAGGGTCACACCGTGCATGCTACAGAAGCAGAAGCTGATGCATATGCGCGACAAATGCTCGGAGTATATGAATGGTTCTCTCGCGAATACATGGCTATTCCTGTTATTACAGGTCCGAAGTCTGACAATGAGCGTTTTGCCGGCGCACTCCGTACTTATAGCTGTGAAGCAATGATGCAGGATGGCAAAGCTCTGCAGTATGCAACGTCACACAATCTCGGTGATAATTTTGCCAAAGCGTTTAATATTCAATTTCTTGATGATCAAAATACTCCGCAGTACGGCTGGCAAACAAGCTGGGGCCTTTCTACTCGTTCAATTGGCGGATTGATTATGACCCATAGTGATGACAAAGGTTTAGTGATCCCTCCACGTATGACAAATACACCAGTTGTTCTTGTTCCTGTATTTACTGCTGACAATAAAGAAGAAGTTATGACGAAAGCCACTGAGCTTGCTGATATGATTTCTAAAGGCACAGGTCGTCTTGTAAAGATAGATGATCGTGATCACTTGCGCGTAGGGGAAAAGTTTTTTGAATGGGAAAAAAGAGGTGTACCGCTCCGTATTGAATACGGGCCAAAGGATATTGCCGCAGGTCATTGTGTAGCGGTGCGCCGTGATACAGGAGAAAAACAAACACTCAGTGTGGGCGATGATATAGGTGGAGAAGTAAAAAACATTTTGGAGAACATTCAGTCTTCACTCTATGAAGTAGCGGAAAAACGTTTGAAAGAAAATACTATTAAGGTAGACGGTTGGGATGATTTTGTTAGTGCAATTGAAAACGGAAAATTTGTTTTAGCACACTGGGACGGTACAACTGAAACTGAAAAGAAAATTAAAGAAGAAATTGGCGCAACTATTCGTTGTATTCCATTTACTCAAGAACAAGAAGATGGGGTATGTGTGAAGACAGGTCAGCCATCACAAGGTCGTGTCTTGTTTGCTAAGGCCTATTAATCATGTTCAAAAAACTCTACCAACGCTTCTCAAATGATATCGGTATCGATCTTGGTACTGCTAATACGCTCGTCTATGTCAAAGGCCATGGCATTGTCATTAATGAACCAAGTATTGTAGCGGTCAATCAAAAGACGGGACAAATTGTTGCTATCGGACGTGAAGCAAAAGAAATGTGGGGCAAGGCGCCGGAGCATATTAAGATTGTGCGACCGCTTTCAGAAGGCGTTGTCTCAGACTTCGAAATGACAGAAGAAATGCTGACATACTTCATTCGCAAAGTAGAAAAGATGTCTAATAAATTTTTCCGTCCACGCGTTGTTATTGGCGTACCTTCAGGTATTACGAATGTGGAAATGCGCGCTGTGTATGATGCGACGATTGATGCTGGTGCGCGCGAAGTATATCTCGTAGAAGAAGCTATGGCTGCGGCTATCGGCGTACGATTGCCGGTATTAGGATCAAATGCCAGTTTCATTGTAGACATTGGCGGAGGCACAACAGATATTGCGCTGATTGCTCTAGGAGGCATTGTACGTTCGATGAATTTGCGTGTAGCAGGAGATCATTTTGATGCTCGTGTTGTGGACTATTTGCGCGATGAATTTAAGCTCTTGGTGGGTGAGCGAACAGCGGAGTCTGTAAAGCTTTCACTCGGCTCTGCTATTGAAACTGACTATATGGAAATAGAAGTGCGTGGCCGTGATCTCGTTACAGGTTTGCCAAAAGCCTTGATGATCACTGATGGCGATGTGCGCGAAGCATTTGCGCGTACCGTTGCATTGCTTATCGCAGGTATAAAAGAAGTGCTTGAAACAGCTCCGCCAGAAATGGTCTCAGATATTTTACAAACAGGCATTGTTCTTACTGGCGGAGGCGCAAACCTTCGCGGCTTGCCAATGCTTCTCGAACAAGAATTGCGTTTACCTGTACACATTGCAGAAGATCCATTATCAGCAGTGGCGCGTGGTACCGGCATTATTCTTGAGCAATTTGATGAATATAAGAGTACACTATTATCACTAGAGGATCATGCCGCGTTATAAAAAACCAACTCAAAAAGTAAGACCGTTGCGCACCTGGCATCCATTATTGAAATGGGGTCTTATTATCGGTGGAGCAGTTATTTTAATTGCACTCGCAGCATTTTTTGTAAAAAGAATTGCCAGTCACGTACCGCCTATCTACGGCAGCACGGTCAGTGGAGAGTTTTCATCAAAGCGCGCACTTATTAGCAAAGTGAATGCATTAGAGTCACAAATCAATAGCGATCAGGCGCGGCTCAGCACGCTTGCTCAGCTACAAAATGAAAATGATACGTTGAAAGCAGAGCTTGGACGCGTACCTCCACCAAAAGGTATCTTGGCAAATGTGCTGTCTCTGCCCAACAGAAGTTTTTATGACACAATGAATATTGATGCTGGCAGCGCAGAGGGCGTGCGAAAAGATATGATTGCCTATGCCTTCGGTTCTGTGGCACTTGGCACTGTTTCTTCTGTTACTGCTCATACCTCTACGGTAGTGCTCTATAGTGCGCCAGCCAGACAAACTACCGGTACAGCAGTCGGCAGCAATGTAGCAGTGACTTTGCTCGGACGCGGCGGAGGAGAATATGAAGTGCGGCTTCCTCGCGATGTACCCTTTGACATAGGCGGTACCGTTGCTCTCCAGTCGACCGACGCCGCGACGCTTGCTACTGTTCAAAAAATCATTACCGATCCTCGCGATCCTTTCCAGCGTCTCCTCGCCAAAGCTCCTGTAAATCTTCAGGCATTGAAGTGGGTGATAGTGCGTTAGTGATCAGGCATATTGACGAAGAACTGAAATACTGTAGAGTAAGAAAAAACTAAATAGTATGAAAATAGATCTTGAAAGATTTCGTCACGGTACGGGATCATTATCCTTTATAGGACAGAAACAAGGACAAGACGCTCGGACAATATTAAACCTTGATACGTTTGATACTAACGAGGACGTATGTACCTTTACTATCCCTCCTGACACAGTATCCTTTAATCCAAGTTTTTACTTAGGGCTGCTGCGCAAAAGTCTGGAAGTATTGGGTGAAGAAGCATTCAAGAAGAAATACTTGTTTGAAATTCAAAGGAAGATTGTTATTGTTGTTATTCCTCAGGATAAAAAAGAAGAAGATAAAGAAACTAAAAGGTATGACACAGTTTCAAAGAACCTTGTAGACGGATTTAGAAATATGCAGAATATGATTGCTCTCAAGGGTCCCCTCTGGCTTTTAAATTAAACAATAAGCTATCTAACAACTAGCCTTCATGGTATGAAGGCTTTTTATTTTATAAAAAAGCAGTATCTAGGGGTTACCATCGATACTGCGAAACTCTTACTGGGGCAATAGAACTTTTTCACCAGGAAGAAATAATTGGTGACACACTTTTTGTTGCATGTCTTTCCAAACAACTAATCTGTTCTGTGTACCGTCTCCTTTATTGTGACCCATTCGCCAACTTGCTAAAGGAGGACAGTGTTCAGCCGTGGAACGGTCGTCAATTGAAAAAGGAATTCCTTGTAATTCTTCAAGAACTGCTTCCTTGACTTGAAATGAAAAATTATTTTGCCTGAAGTGTATTCAAAATACTTGTTACCATATTTCTGAACGATACTTTCATAGCAACTATCTCTTTGGATTTCAAACGAGTGTAAAAATGGCCCGATGTGGCAGGCTACTTTCTCTGTTTCAAAATGTTTAAGCATCTGCTCAAGTATTCCGTTTAAGAAACCTCTCCATCCTGCATGGCAAATGCCAATATTTTTTTCATCCCAGAAAGCAATAATGCAGCAATCTGCGCCGTATGCACCAAGTGCGATATTTTTCTTTTCAGTAATTAAACCATCAGCATTTTGTACCCACTGTATATCAGGATCTTCTGTGATATTGGCATCCATAATCACGACGTTCGTGCTATGAATTTGCTTCATGACTATTAATTTGTACATAGTATATTGATTTCCACCACCATACAACCTGTTTTCGATTTTAGCAATAGTTCAATAAGTGTGTTATAAAAGGTGAGCAATGCTGAAGTTTACGATTGAGAAAAAACTTGAAGGAACGCTTGCGAGAGCAGGGGAGATTGAGACCAAGAACGGTGTTATCAAGACACCGGCTTTTGTAGTGGTGGGAACGAAGGCAACAGTGAAAGCACTGACAGCGGAGCAAATCAGAAGTTTAGATGCGCAGGTAGTGTTGGCGAATACGTATCATTTATATTTGCAGCCAGGTCCTGAGATTGTCGAGAAGGCCGGAGGCTTTCCAAAGTTTATGGACTGGCATGGTCCGACTATGACAGACTCGGGCGGCTTTCAGGCATTTTCATTGGGAGCGGCGTTTGGCAAGGCTGTCAGCAAAGTGGCGGCAGCAGATGCAGCGAAAGAAGAAACGGATGAAGAGTATCAAAGCGATATGCCCGACGAACGCCTGGCAAAGGTGACAGATGAAGGTGTGACATTCAAATCACATCTTGATGGTAGCAAACATTTGTTTACTCCAGAGTCTTCGATGGAAGTACAGTGGAAGCTCGGTGCGGATATGATTTTTGCATTTGATGAATGCACCAGCCCGACTGCGCCATATGAATACCAAAAGAAATCTCTTGCTCGCACATACGAATGGGCCAAGCGCAGTCTGGCTCGTCATGAGGAGTTGGATACTGAGAAAAAGCAATCGCTCTTCGGTGTTGTGCAAGGTGGGCGACACCAAGATCTTCGCGAAGAAGCTGCGCGCACTATCGGTGCATTAGATTTTGATGGATTTGGTATTGGCGGTTCATTTACCAAAGACGATATCGGTACTGCTGTCAGTTGGGTAAACAAGCTGTTGCCTGAAGACAAGCCGCGCCATCTTCTTGGCATCGGTGAACCATCAGATCTTTTTGATGCTGTAGAAGCCGGGTGTGATCTTTTTGACTGTATTGCTCCAACTCGCATGGCGCGCCACGGCACAGTACACACTACTACCGGTCGTTTGAATATGAAGAATGCACAATACGTCGATCAATTTATTCCGCTTGATGAAGGCTGTACCTGTTATACCTGTCAGCATCACACTCGCGCATATATTGCTCACCTTTTCCGTGCAGAAGAAATGACTGCTGCCACACTAGCGTCCATCCATAACCTTCACTTTATTCTTCGTCTTGTTGAAAATATTCGCGAAAGCATTTTGAATGATACCTTTCACCAATACAAGAAGGATTTTTTAGCAAAATACTATAAATAGGCAACACTTGACGCCTTCTATATAATAGAAGTATGAAGTTCGAAATTTCTGACCATTTTAAGCCAGCAGGTGACCAGCCTAAGGCCATTGAAAGCCTTCTAAAAGGCTTAAAAGATGGCGAGCAGCTTCAGACATTATTGGGCGGTACAGCGACTGGTAAGACATTTACTATGGCCAATATTATTCAGGCAGTGCAGAAGCCGACACTGGTTATTGCTCACAACAAGACATTGGCAGCACAGCTAGCCAGTGAGTTCAAAGAATTCTTTCCAAACAATGCTGTGCACTACTTCGTATCGTACTACGACTACTACCAGCCTGAGGCCTATATGCCGGTGACGGATACCTATATTGAAAAGGATGCACAGATCAACAAAGAAATTGATCGTCTTCGCCACGCTACCACGCAGTCCTTGCTGACACGCAAGGATGTCATTATTGTGGCTTCTGTTTCTTGTATCTACGGGTTGGGTTCTCCTGTTGAATACGAAAAAGTAAATTTCAAAATTGAAAAAGGTATGAGCCTTTCTCGTACTGATGCCATGCAGCGTCTCATCAGTATCCATTTCTCACGAACTAATGCAGACCTAGATTCTGGTCAGTTCAGAGCGCTTGGTAACAAAATCGAAGTCATGCCAGTGTCAGGTACTGAGCAATACATGATCGAATTCACAGGCAATACTGTTAGCAGTATCCTAAAGATCGATCCGGTGTCTTCTCGTATTCTGGCAGAAGAAGAAACAGTCTTTATCTTCCCAGCCAAGCACTTCATTACTAATGAGGATGAAAAGGATCGCGCCATTAAAGACATCAAGCATGAGCTGGATGAGCAATTGAAGCATTTTGAATTGGAAGGAAAGCTTCTCGAAGCTGAGCGCATCAAGCGTCGTACAAACTATGACTTGGCCATGATCAAAGAGATTGGCTATTGTTCTGGTATTGAAAACTATTCTCGACACATGTCGGGCAAGATGGCAGGCGAACCACCAGAAACACTATTGTCCTACTTCCCGCACAAAGCCGACGGTTCTGCTGACTTCATGCTCTTCATCGATGAAAGTCATGTGACAATTCCACAATTGCAGGGCATGTATGCCGGCGATGCGTCTCGCAAGCAAACGCTCGTAGACTTCGGCTTTCGTTTGCCAAGCGCTAAAGACAATAGGCCATTGAAGTTTGAAGAATTCAAGGAGCGTATTGGTCAGACCATATTTGTCTCTGCCACACCAGGTAAATATGAGCAGGAACATTCTACAAAAGTAGTTCAGCAAATTATTCGTCCGACTGGTCTGGTTGATCCAATGGTAGATGTTCGTCCTATTTTGGAAAATGGCGATTATCATGGACAGGTTCATGACTTCATTAATGAAGCAGAAAAAGAAATCGCTAAGGGTGGTCGTGTACTTGCTACGACGCTGACAAAGAGAATGGCAGAAGACCTAACGGATTATTTGAAAGAAAAGAAAATCAAAGCTGGCTATTTGCACAGCGATGTGAAGACTATTGATCGTATCAAGATTATTACTAACTTCCGAAAAGGGGAGTTTGATATTCTGGTTGGCGTGAACCTGCTTCGTGAAGGTCTTGATATGCCGGAAGTATCATTGATTGGTATTCTTGATGCCGATAAGGAAGGCTTCTTGCGCAGTGAAGTTTCACTCATTCAAACTATTGGTCGTGCAGCTCGTAACGCTAACGGCCGCGTTATACTATACGCCGACAACATGACCGGCTCTATGGATCGTGCGATCAAGGAAACGACGCGTCGTCGCGATATTCAGCTGGCCTACAACAAAGAGCATGGCATTACGCCGAAGACTATTGAAAAGAAAATTCTTGATATTACGCAGGGTATGGAAAGCGATCATGCTAAGGCGGTGAACGCAGAGCTAGCGCTTGATATTGAACTCTTTGCACAATTGGAAAAAGACAATAAAGGCAAGCGCGGCAAAAAGAATCCTATTGAAAAACTGATCGCCATGAAAGAACAGGAAATGAAAGAGTCTGTAAAGCTCTTGGATTTCGAAACTGCCGCCATCTTGCGTGATGAGATTAAAGTGCTGAGAGAAAGAACATATATTAATCCGTAAATAAAAAAAGCCGGGAAGTATCCCGGCTCCAAGTCTATTTCTTGTGAACTGTTAGTGTGGCTCTTGGCCTGTTCTCGCGATACATTTCAAGACCGTGTGTTTCAGGTATTTCTAAGTCTAGATCAGAAAACGCATCGATTATCTTTTTAAATCTCAGCACCTTTCTTTGAAATGCGTTAATATTTTTAACTCTTCGAAAGTCCTTAAGAAATTCTTCAAAGTAATCTTTCAAGGCTTCTTTAGCGTACAATAACTTTATAGTTTTTCTCCAAAAGGTAATAGTAGCTTTTCTGGTAGTTAAGTTCATTTGGATACGTATAGTATCGCCCTCTTGTAATGTAGTTTCCTGATCTTTAATCTTAAGCTGTATCATTATTCTATTGTTTTGTATTCCTATTGTTTATAGCACAGTATTAGAAAAAAGTTGACTTTTGTGGTATAATGGGTGCCGTGGAAAAAGGAAGGAGAAAAGTGGAGAGTGCGGCTGAGACCATTGTAGTTAAAGGTGCCCGTACTCATAACCTTAAAAATATTAGTGTAGAAATGCCTCGTAATGCCATGGTGGCTATTACGGGAATGTCAGGTTCAGGCAAGAGTTCCTTAGCATTTGATACTATTTTTGCAGAAGGCCAACGTCGATACGTTGAGTCGCTCTCTTCTTATGCGCGGCAATTCTTGAACCAAATGCCAAAGCCTGATGTTGATGAGATCACCGGTCTCTCACCAGCCATCTCTATCGACCAAAAATCTCGCTCAAACAACCCCCGCTCAACAGTTGCGACTATTACCGAGATCTATGACTATCTTCGCGTGTTGTATGCTCGTGTTGGTAAGGCATACTGTCCTGTTTGTGGCACTCTGATTCAGAAGCTTTCGATGGAAGAAATTAATGGATTCATTCTGGACAAGATCAAGGATCTTTCTAAAGCAAAGAATAAAGAAGTCATGGGTGTTGCATGGAACGATACTCGCATTCAGATTTATGCGCCTGTTGTTCGCGGACGAAAAGGTGAGTACTACCAGTTGCTTTACGATTTGCTCGGACGTGGCTTTTCTACCGTACGTGTTGATGGGCAGCTCAAGAGTCTCCGTGAGCGCATTGAAATGAATAAGACTACTCCGCACACTATTGAAGTATTGGTGGACGAACTTGCTGTGCACGAATTCAAAGATACTCCTCGTGATGCAGAGCTTCGCTTATCAGAAGCGGTAGAACGTGCTCTCTTGGAAGCTGATGGTTTGGTGCAAGTAACATTTGGCACGTCGCCAGATTTCTCAATGGATACAGACTTGCTACAAGAATTTCTTCTTTCAAGTAAATTTGCTTGTCCAAATGACGGCTTCTCATTTCCAGAAATTGAACCGCGACTCTTTTCATTCAACAGTCCGTATGGCGCATGTCCTACCTGTAATGGTATCGGTACAAAGTTTTTTGGCGGCACAGAACCGTGTGAGACCTGTCACGGCAAGCGCTTGCGCCCTGAGGCATTGAATGTTTTTCTCGGAGAGCATTCTGCTACAAAGCACGGTCAGAATATTGTTGATGTAACAAGTATGTCTGTAGAAGAAGCGTTTGATTTCTTCGTATCATTGAAACTCTCTTCAAAAGATAAGGAGGTTGCTCGAGCAGTATTGAAGGAAATCGAAGACCGCCTGAATTTCTTGCTGAATGTTGGTCTGGAATACTTGGCGCTCAGTCGTACCGCAAATACTCTTTCTGGCGGAGAAGCACAGCGTATTCGTTTAGCTTCACAGCTTGGTTCACGTCTCGTGGGGGCAATGTACGTCTTGGATGAGCCAACCATTGGTCTGCACCAGCGCGACAATGAACGCTTGATCCGTACGCTCGAAGACTTGCGCGATATCGGCAACACTATTCTTGTTGTCGAGCACGATGAGGATACTATTTTTGCATCAGACTATATTGTTGATATCGGTCCAAAAGCTGGAGTGCATGGCGGAGAAGTGGTGGTGTCAGGCTATCTCGATAAATTGCTTGCAGCGAAAACTAATCCTTCTGGTTCGCGAACGCTCGCATATCTCCGAAAGGAAGAGCAGATAGAAGTGCCGGAGAAGCGGCGAGATGATGACAAGGGCACTATTAAAGTCGTCGGAGCAAATCTTCACAATATTCATAATCAAAACATTGATGTACCGCTCGGACGCATGGTAGCAATCACTGGCGTGTCAGGTTCAGGGAAAAGTACATTCTTGTACGATATTTTGTATAGCAATCTTCAGGCTCGCTTTGAACGTAAAATGCGCAGTGCGAAGACATTTAATTGCGCGTCATTTACAGGCAGTGAATACTTAGCGCGCGCTATTCTTATTGATCAATCGCCGATCGGCCGTACGCCGCGTTCAAACATTGCTACATACACTGGAGCGTTTACCCATATTCGCGAGCTCTTTGCTTCCACCGAAGAAGCGCGCTTGCGCGGCTGGAAAGTAAACCGCTTCTCCTTCAATGTTAAAGGCGGACGCTGTGAAGCGTGTGAAGGCAATGGTGAAATTGCCGTAGAGATGCACTTCTTGCCGACTGTCTATGTGACGTGCGATGTCTGCGGAGGAAAGCGCTTCGATAAAGAAACCCTAACAGTGAAATACAAGCGCAAGAGCATTTACGATGTCTTGCAATTGACCGTAGAAGAAGCTATGGAATTCTTCCAGGATATTCCAGCTATTTCAGATCGCCTTACAACACTGAATGACGTTGGTCTTGGCTATGTGAAGCTTGGACAAAGTGCTACCACGCTTTCTGGTGGCGAAGCGCAGCGCGTAAAGATTGCCTCAGAACTGTATCGCCCATACCTTGAAAAGACTATTTACCTGCTCGATGAGCCAACTGTTGGCTTGCACTACGATGATGTGAAGAATCTTATCGGTGTTTTGAATCGTCTTGTTGCCAAAGGAAACACTGTTGTTGTGATCGAACACAATCTTGATCTGATCAAAGCTGCCGACTGGCTGATCGACTTCGGCCCCGAAGGTGGAGTTCACGGTGGTAAAATCGTTGCTAAAGGCACACCTGAAGCTGTCGCCAACAACAAAAACTCCTTCACTGGCCATTATCTAAAGAAAATTTTATAAAAAACAGCGACCTGGTCGCTGTTTTAATTTTAATTTATCTACCTTTGCTAGACTCATTTTTAATGAGAAAACAGAAGTTTGGGGTTGGTGAAAAATTTCACGTATTTAATAGAGGTGTTGATAAAAGACATATTTTTTTAGATAAGAATGATGTCGAAAGATTCCTGCTTTGCATGAAAATCTTTAATGATGTAGAGCTGTCTGGAAGTCTCAAGAAAGCACTTTCTAAAAAGTATATGAAAAGCGACGCAGTTCCGCTGGTTAATTTTATTGCACATTCACCCGAGATAAATCATTTCCACTTTATCCTTGAAGAAGCGGTGGAAAATGGAATTAGTAAATTTATAAAAAGAGTAACTGGTGGCTATGCCTGGTACTTTAATAACAAATACAAAAGATCAGGTACTTTATTTGAATCTCCTTTTAAAGCAAAACATATTGGATCAAACGAGTACTTATTATATGTAAGTGCCTATGTAAATCTAAATGATCAACAAAAACAATACAGCGACCTGGTCGCTGGAATATCTAGCTGGGGGGAATATAAGACTAATAAGCCCACATTCTGTACTCATAAACATCTTGTACTTGATCAATTCGAATCGCCGGAAGATTATGAAAGGTATGCCTTAGAAGTGCTTGAACAGGTAAAACTTAACAAGCAAAGATATAAACTTTTAGATCTATAAAAAACAGCGACCTGGTCGCTGAGTCTTTAGAATTTCTTCCATGTTTCTTGAGGGGCTATTTTGTATGCTAGGGGCATGATGTCATTCGAAGAATTTAAACAGTGGTTTGATCAGCAATTTTTTGCATTATTAGAAGAGAAAGGGAATGAGTTTGCGTCATATAGCAATGAGGCAAGCATAAAAGATATTGTTTCGTATATCTCAGTATTTGCCAAAGGAGGGAAGCGCTTGCGACCATATATGGCATATGTTGGATATGTTACAGAAGGCGGAGAGCATGATCTGTTTGAGTTGTTCGCAAGCATTGAGCTCCTTCATTTATTCTGTCTTGTGCATGACGATATCATGGACAATGCCTTTGCTCGTCATAACACCAAAACTATTCACGAGAAGTTTGATAGATCGATTGCTATTCTTGCCGGAGATTTGCTCTTAGCCTGGTCATTTGAATGCATGCAGGTCGTGGCAGAGTATGAGCCATACACGAGCGATGATGCAATGAAAGAATATAATCTTTTATTGAAAGAAGTGATACACGGTCAAATGCTTGATGTATTGCCTACGAGCACTACTCCCACAAAAGAACTCTTGGAAAAAGTTATTGAATTGAAAACAGCTCGCTATTCTTTTTACCGTCCACTTGCACTCGGCATGATATTGGCTGGCGGCGATGAAGAAGCGCTTGATTTCGCTAAGAGCTTTGGCGTTCAGATCGGTATAGCATTTCAGCTTATTGATGATCTCTATGACTGGCAGGATGATAAGAAAAATGGCCAGCACACCATGGTGACATGGTATGAAAATGCCCACCCTGATGATTCGCCTCAAGATATTCGTCATCATATCCAAGCGCTTATTGCCAACGCTGTAGAAGAGGCTCAAGAAGCCATATATGCTGCTAATAAAGACTCAGATCCGGTCTGGGAGGAAATTGTTGATCGATTTGGTATACTGAGGTAATGAAAAAGGAGCAATTACCGACATTAGAAAATGAAGAAAATAATGAGCCTATTATAGAACAGGATCCGATGAAGGACCCTCAGTACAGTGAGATGTACAATGAGGCTCAAGAAAGTTTTTATAAACAACAAGAACAAGAAGATAGCGAGAAAGCCAAGGCACTCCATGCTGATATTCTTGAACATACAAAGGATCGCCAACTTTCTGATACTGTCGTAACTCCTGAAGGAAAGCTCGAAGGAACTTCCTTTAATGCATCGGTAAAAGAAAAAAAGCCAAAGGCATATTCAATGAAAGGCATGCGACTTCTTGCAGTGGCAGCATTGGCGCCGATCTTGAGCATGCTACCTCTTCATTCAAAAGCAGGTGGTACAGAAAAGGGTGGAGATAAGGATAAAGATGTTGCCAAGGTTGAAAATGTTGCTCCTACTCCGGAACCTGTTTTTCATGGAGTAACTGATGAGAATAAAAGACATTGGAATAAATATATTGATTATCTGGATTCAATCGGTCTAAAAGGGAGTCCAGAATTGAACCATCGCGCAGTATCTGAAAAAACGATGAAGGATTTTATTAAAAAGAATCCTGGCACAACCTTCAGTAAAGATTTAGTCGTAAAAATTCAAACGGCATTGAAAGATTACCAAACAAAGTTGAATGAATTAGAAAAGAAGGCTGAAGCAAAAGGTAAGACTATTGCATTGCGAGCGGACAATGGCGTAAAAGGGTACACATTCATGGACGATCTTAATAAGACCGACACAGACGGTTTCGCTGGGCAATTTACGACCAGATTTAAGTTTCCAGGTGAAAGACATACCTTTAAAAAAGAAGAGTATATGACTGGAAAAATTCCCGGTAGAGACCTTAATGTAGATAGATTAATTAATGACCCTAAACGTACTATAAAGAACACTTACAAAGAATTTGCTGAGCCAACTGACGAGTCCACTAATTAATACTATCTATGATCCGGCAAGAGTTAGACAAATTAGCATTGCCGAATGAGCCGGGAGTATATTTCTGGAGAGACGGTAATGATCATATCCTCTATATAGGAAAAGCGACATCATTGCGCGATCGCGTGCGCTCTTATTTTGCGCCTGATGTTATCAAGACTCGCGGTGCGCATATTGTGGACATGGTCTTCAAGGCTACGACCGTGACCTATGAAGTGACACATACTGTCTTGGAAGCACTTATCTTGGAAGCTAATCTCATTAAAAAATACAAGCCGCACTACAATACCAAGGAAAAGGACGATAAGAGTTTCAATTGCGTAGTTATCACCAAAGAAGATTATCCACGCGTTATTTTGGTACGACAAAAAGATATCGATAGCCGAACAAAGACTGTGACATTGCCGCGCCTGGGTTTGAATAAGACAAAATATGATGTTGTTTTCGGTCCATTTCCGAGCGGTCCTAGCATACGCGAAGCATTGAAAATTATTCGTCATATTTTCCCGTTTCGTGATCGGGCAAGTGCTCAAAAAGACAAGGAAGCATTTTATCGGCAAATTGAGCTTTCACCGGATGTTTCAAATAAAGAAGTAGGAAAAGAATATAGAAAAAATGTTGGCCGTATCAAAATGATACTGCAAGGCAAGATGCAATCATTGATCAAAGGATTGAAAAAAGAAATGATGATGGCTGCCAAGAAAGAAGATTTCGAGGAGGCGGAAATTTTAAAGCAAAAAGTATTTGCCCTTGAGCACATTCAGGATATTTCATTGATCAAGCGCGACTTGGAACGGGCGAGCGGAGAATCAGTCTTTCGATTGGAGGCGTATGATATTGCGCACTTGTCCGGCAAGCAGATGGTGGGCGTGATGACGGTAGTGGAGAACTCCACAACGAACAAAAATGAATATCGAAAATTCATCATTCGGGGTTTTGATAAAGCTAATGACGCCGGTGCGCTTCGCGAAGTACTAGTGCGTCGCTTAGCTCATACTGAATGGCCATACCCGAACGCTATTGTAGTAGATGGAAATGTCATTCAAGTAAATGTTGCCAAAGATGTATTAGGAGAACTGCAACTTGAGATACCTATTATTGCAGTGACAAAAGATGAGCGCCATCGCCCGAAGTCTATCTCTGGTCCGCAGGAAATCGTTGAAGCGCATAAGTTCGCCATTCTTCTTTCTAACTCTGAAGCGCACCGTTTCGCCATTACTTTTCATAAGCAAAAGCGTTCAAAGGCTCAGTTTGGAGATACAGTAAAAAAGTAAAAGGGCGCAAGTGCGCCCTTTTTGCTTAGTACGGATCTTCGCCGAAAATGGTTATGGTCGGTTTATCATCGTCCGGCTTATCTTCTTTTTCCTTCTCTAGCTCGCTGATTTCTTCAGCTTGCTCATGAGTCTCCTCCTGAAGCTCTTCTACTCTCTGCTGAAGATCTTCATTGCTTGGAGTAGTCTCCTCGTCATCGCCTGGTGTTGCCATAATTTTCTATATTAAATGTTAATACATAGTATTCATATGTATATACGTAATAGTACGCCCATATTTTACATCGTCAAGAATATGAGCTCCTGCTATACTATATGCATGCAACGAGTCGGCATCCTCCGCGGAGGGGTCAGTCCTGAATACGACATATCGCTTAAGACAGGAGCGACTGTTCAACGCGCCTTGCATGAAGCAGGACTGGAAGCGGTAGATATGCTGCTTGATAAGGATGGCGTGCTCCACATCAAAGGCATACCGGCTGACATGTCCCGAGCAAAAGATTCTGTCGATATGGTATGGAATGCTTTGCACGGAGAATTTGGCGAAGACGGCCAAGTGCAGGCCTTGTTTGAAAGCTACGGTATTCCGTATACAGGATCGTCCGCGGAAGTAGCACAGCTAGCCTACAATAAGCAGTCAGCTAAAGAGCACGCTAAGGCTCTTGGTATCAACACCCCGCAGTCTCTCTTGATTTTACCCGAAGGTACTGAGTCAGTGTCGGAGGTAACGCAGCGCATCTATAAAACAATGGCACCGCCATGGGTCCTGAAGCCGTTGAAAGGAGGAGGGTCAGTTAACACATACTTTGCATTTACTCCGCTTGAATTAGCGCAGTTCGTTGAAGAAAGTATTTCTGATGCACAGCCATTTTTGGCTGAACAATATATAGTCGGAAGGGAAGCGTCAGTTGGTGTGATCGATAATTTTCGCAATCAAGATCCATACGTACTGCCTGTCATAGAAGTAGCGTCGCCTTCTCGTGACATTTTGAAAAACGAAACACGCAGAAATGTTGAAGAACAGTATGCGCGGCTTCATGGAGGATTTACTAAACAAGAGCGCGATGTATTGAGCGAGCTTGCAAAAAAACTTCACCAGCACTTTGGTGCTAAAGATTATTCCCAAAGTGAATTCATTGTTGATCGCCGCGGCAAGCCATGGTTTATCGAGCTTGATACTCATCCGCACCTCACCAATAACTCGCCATTCCTCGCCGCTCTCGAATCAGTCGGCATATCGCTCCAGGAGTTTGTAAGATCTATTGTAAATAAGAAATAAAAATACCGCAGAGATGGGGTATTTTACATTCATTTACTTTCTCACTTTTTATGGTAAAGTCGAGGAAATTGAACTTAAACAATAGCATTATGGAAACAGTAGAAAAAGAAACTATTTCTCTCGAAGAATTTCGCAAGACTCCAGTACAGGCACCCCTTATGGAAGAGCTCAGAAAACTATATCCCGGAGCATATGACTTAAAGAATACTGTTAAAAATCCCATACCTGTTTTTCATGAAAAAGAGGATGGCGTCATATACGTTATAAAGGCCGATGATCTTGAATGGAGAGCTTCCTGCTACATCTATGTGTTATGGGACGGATCCGTTTTCCATGAAATTTACAAGGACGAATATCCGCTAAGATATATAGGTAATAATATGTTTGTTAGCGTAGATGAAAAAAACCTTTGGAAAACCGTGACAATAACCTGCGAGAATATTTTTCCCATTAAGAAAAAAGGAAGTTATCGTTCCGCAAGTCACTACTTTTCGAAAGATACCCAGGCCTTTCATCATCTTACTGACCTAAGGGTCACTAATGCCGGTATATATATTTCCGGTACAGATAGAAAGTCTGAATCCGCGAAAATAGGATTCTTTCCTTTCGGCGGATATCATGAACTTCATATTATTCAATTTCCTGAATGGGCAGATGTCAGCACTTGGCAGCCAGCATATGATGGAGAGGAAATATTTTTTTCGGATGAATTCACCATTTACACACTTTCATTCTCAGAAAAGAAAGACAATGTAAAAGTGATTGTCCATCCAAAAGATGTGGATGTCCGTTTAGGTAAAAAACATAGATGGATGCAGTTGCCCAAAGTAGGCACTCAACTGGATGTGTTTGGACCGGTACACAAATTCATTTTCATTCAAGATAATTATCAACATTATAATTATCTTTCAGATGGAAGAGAGGTCTCGGGTATAATGATGTCTACTTATCGCAAGCACTGGATACCATTCAACGATGGGTTCATATGTGCTGAGGAGCATGGAAATAACCCGATTACTCTTCGATATTATTTCTGGATAGATGGTTCCTGGCAAAACGTTACCATCCTTAGAGATAAAAAATATAAAGATGATTTTCAAAAAATCATGCTTTTAGAAAAGGATGAGGAATCGTTCTATTTTGGATTTAAGGAAGAATGGTATCTTATCAATCAAAAAATGATTAAAGCTGCTGTTTCTAAGTAAGGATAGTGCACTACAATGTAAGGCGCTCAGCAAAATGCTGAGCGCCTTTTTAATTGCTATACTAGATACATGGAAAAAGCAAAATCACCAGTTATGAAATGGTCTCTCATTATAGGCATCGTTATTGTCCTTAATCTCTTTTTCAATTACGCATTGTCGTTGGTGTATAAAATGCCAGACTATAATCAGTATTTCCCACAGCAGCAAGTGGTACCGTCGATCACTACTGAAGAACAGTGCGTAGTAGTAGGAGGGCAGTGGAACTCTAATGTAGTATCTGGACCAAACGGAGAGACAAAACCTCAAGGCTACTGCAATCCTGATTTCAAGAAACAGCAGCAGTTTGATCTGGCGCAGAAGCATTATGATCGTACCGTGTTCATCGTACTGGTTATACTTGGCGCGCTGAGCCTCATCGTTGGTATGGTTTTCGAAAACACTGTCCTCTCACTTTCATTTTCATGGGGTGGAGTCCTCTCTCTTGTCATTGCCTCAATGCGGTATTGGTCAGATGCCAATAACCTTCTGAAGGTTGTTATTTTGGCTGTAGCTCTCGGGGGTCTTATCTATACTGCTATAAAGAAGTTTGCGTAGTTTGCTGAAAAGGGTTTTTTGTGGAAAAATGATTATATATGAAGCCAAAACAGGCAAAACCTGCCCATTATGATCACGCCAAGGTAGAAAAGAAGTGGCAGAAGGCTTGGGAAGAAAAGGGGACCTATAAAACTGAGGATCCCACCAAAAATAATAAAAAGCAAAAGAAAAAGATGTATGTCCTGGATATGTTCCCATATCCGTCTGGAGCAGGACTTCACGTTGGTCACCCTCGCGGCTATATCGGCAGCGACGTCTATGCTCGCATGAAGCGCATGAATGGCTTCAATGTTTTGCATCCTATGGGCTTTGACTCATTCGGTTTGCCAGCCGAACAGTATGCTATTGCCACAGGTAAGCACCCTGGTCCTTTTACTGACAGTTTGGTGAAGCAATACAAAAAGCAGTTGGAAATCATCGGCTTCTCTTATGATTGGTCACGCGAAGTAGATACTCATCGTCCTGAGTATTACAAGTGGACGCAATGGATTTTCCTACAACTCTATGATGCTTGGTATGACAAAAAGAAAAACAAGGCCCGTACTATTGCTGAGCTTATTGCTCTCTTTGAAAAAAGCGGTAACAGATCTGTGGATGCTGTAACCGATATAGAAGAAACATTTTCTGCAAAAGAGTGGAGGACATTTTCTCAGTTAGAAAAGCAAGAAATACTGATGCACTATCGCTTGGCATACGAAGGCTTCGGTGAAGTGAACTGGTCTGAAGATCTTGGTACAGTGCTAGCGAACGATGAGATTGTTGATGGTCCGAATGGTCCTGTGTCAGAACGCGGAGGATTTCCTGTTATCAAAAAAGCTATGCGTCAATGGTTCATGCGCATCACTGCCTATGCTGATCGTTTGCTTGAAGGCCTGGAAGATATTAATTGGCCAAACAATATAAAAGAGATTCAGAGAAATTGGATAGGAAGAAGTGAGGGGTCAGAGATAGAGTTTCAATTAGTGGCTGCGCCGAAAGAACCTTTGGCTGGCCAGACCCCGCCCACACCCCATCCAAAGGTTCTTTCGTCTTCGCCACTAGGCTCAGTAGGAGTTTTTACTACTCGACCAGATACATTGTTTGGTGTGACGTATATTGTCTTAGCTCCGGAACATGCTTTAGTAGAGGATTTGAAAAACGCTATTACAAACTGGTCTGAAGTAGAGAAATATATTAAAGATATTTCTAAGAAAGATGAAGCAGAGCGAACAAGTGCTGAAAAAGTAAAAACTGGCATCCAATTGAAAGGTATTACTGCGATCAATCCAGCTAATGGCGAAGAGGTACCAGTATGGATTGCTGACTATGTCTTAGCTGGGTACGGCACTGGTGCAGTCATGGCTGTGCCGGCACACGATGAGCGCGACTTCGCATTTGCTACGAAATACAAGCTGCCGATCAAAGAAGTTATTCGCCCGGTTATTATTGATGACAAAAATCCCCATCAAAAAGGCAAGCCGCTTGTTAGCAGGAATGTAGTACATGCTCTTGTCTTTGATCCGAAGCAGAAAAAATATCTCATCATTCGAAATAAGAAATTCGGCTGGGATACTACTATCATTGGAGGTATTGAAGGTGATGAAAATCCTGTTGATGCAGCATTGCGCGAATTGCGCGAAGAGACTGGATATATTGATCTCACTTTTAAACGACTGCTAGGAGGCACCACTAAGGCTGCATATTATACAAAGCACAAAGGAGAGAATCGTATTGCCGTTGCGCAGCCGGTGTATTTTGAACTAGCGAGTGATAAACGTGTTGCTATCGGTAATGATGAAGACGAAGCTAATGAAATTTTGTGGGTCAGTGCAAAAGATTTTGTGCCGGAAAAAATGGTTAATTCAGAATTTGCTATTTGGCTCGCCAGACTTTCAAATGAGCACGGGGCTGCATATACAGGTGAAGGTGAATTAATTAACTCGGATGACTTCAACGAGCTTTCTTCAGAAGAAGCAAAAAAAGCTATCACTGTATTTGTAAAAGGAAAGATTGTTACCAAATATAGAATGCGCGATGCCATCTTTGCTCGTCAGCGCTATTGGGGTGAGCCGATACCATTGCGCCACCAAACAAATGGATTGATCGCGCCTTTGAAAGAAAAAGAATTGCCACTCGAATTACCAAATGTGAAATCGTATCAGCCTGCAGGGACAGGAGAGAGCCCTTTAGCTTCAGTGAAGTCGTGGGTGAAGGAAGGATACGAAACCAATACTATGCCAGGCTGGGCAGGCTCCTCGTGGTATTTTTTGCGCTACATGGATCCAGCAAACGCCAAGGCGTTTGCTGGTGAGAAAGCCTTGAACTACTGGAAAGATGTCGACATGTATGTCGGTGGAGCAGAACATGCCACAGGACACTTACTCTATAGTCGTTTTTGGCACAAGTTCCTTTTTGATATGGGCTATGTACCGACCAAGGAACCATTTAAGACATTAAAAAATCAGGGACTTATTGGCGGAGCAGACGGCCGAAAAATGAGTAAGCGGTGGGGGAATGTTATAAATCCTGACGATGTTGTCAAAACATACGGTGCCGACTCTTTGCGTGTGTTTGAAATGTTTCTTGGTCCGTTTGAATCACATCTGCCATGGAGTACAGAAGGCATTATCGGATCGCGCCGTTTTATCGAGCGTGTTTGGCGCTTGGCGACGAGTGTTCGAATAGCGAATGAAGGTTCTACTCGTATCCTTCATAAAACTATCAAAAAAGTCACCGACGACATAGAAAATTTTGCGTTCAATACAGCAGTGTCATCGCTAATGATTTGTTTAAATGAATTTGAAAAGTCAGGAGTGTCTGAAAAGGATTTTGTAATCTTTTTGCAGTTGCTTGCACCATTTGCTCCCCATGTTGCTGATGAGTTATGGAATGAGCTTGGCGGAAAAGGAAGTATCCATACTTCTGCATGGCCAAAACACAATCCGAAATACCTCGTTGAAAAAGAGGTAAGCATCGGCGTGCAGATCAATGGCAAGGTCAGAGGCGAGCTGACGATAGCGGCAGATGCTGACCAAAAATCAATTGAATCTGCCGCGCTGGCACTCCCTCGCATCCAAGAATATCTGGCTGGAAAAACTGTCAAAAAGGTCATAGTTATCCCCGCCAAAATTGTTAGCATTGTGGTAGAATAAGCATTATGTATCAGAATACCATTCGCAAATTTAACATTATTTCTTTTAGTATTATCACTGGTCTTTGCATACTTTTGCCGTTCTTTTTTCTTCCCGCAACCTTGAGCGGTCTTGGAGCGACTAAGGCCGTCCTCTTATATGTTGCAGTATTCTTGGCATTCTCATTTTGGCTTATCGCGCAATTTCTAGAAGGAACATTCAAAGTTCCAAAACACAAAGCGTTGCTTGCTCTCGGTATTTGGGTAGTGCTCGCATTTGTTGGAGCGCTGACATCAAAGAACGTAAACGTGTCACTGTGGGGCAGAGGCTTTGCGCTGGATTCATTTGCAACCGTTCTTGTGATCGGACTCTTTACTTTTCTTGTTGCATCCTTTGCTCGCGATCAGCGTCGCTTAGTTCAGCTTTTCCTCGCCGCCTTTGGCGGTTCTGTTATTACAGTATTTCTTCAGGTTATTCTGTATGCTTGTCGGAATATCTCGTTTGTTTCAAAATATCTTGCTCATGTTACGACGCAAGGCACATTGGTCGGTTCTTGGATAGATTTTGCATACTTTGTCATCTTCACATTCCTTCTGGCCTTGATGATGTTTGAAGTGCTTGCTCCAAAAGGCCTCTTTAAAAAGCTGTCACTTTTTGCCATCATTCTTTCGTTGGTTGTATTGGTATTCTTGAATTTCTCATTGGCATGGGTCATTACGATCGCTTCTGCATTGCTTGTCTTCGTGTATAAGTCTTCTGTCGAGCGCTCACTTTCGAAAATGTTTGCTGCTAAGCGCGGTACTGACCAAGAGCTTGAAGGGGATCCCTCACAGCGTTTTCCTCTAATGTCTTTCATCTCGTTATTGGTGGGACTATTCTTCTTCTTGAGCAATGGTTCAATCGGTGCAAGTATCGCTCGTTCCGTTGGCATTTCATTTACTGATATCCGTCCTTCATTTGGCACTACTATGCATGTCATGCGCGCTTCATTAGCTCACAATCCTATCTTTGGAGCAGGCGCTGGCCGTTTTGCTGATGCATGGAATTTGTACCACCCGCTCACTATCAATAGCACCGTCTTCTGGAATACATCATTTGATACAGGGTACAGCTTCTTGCAGTCTATCTTCACTACCAACGGTATCTTGCCAACCCTCTTTCTTTTGGCTGCGTTGGTGCTTGTTATCATGCACGGTTTTAAGCTTTTCAATTATCAGTTTCCAGATCGCTTCAGCCGTTTCATTGGTGTAGCATCGGTGATCACTGTTGTAGCATTCCTATGCTTGATCATCTTTGCTTCTCCTGGCCTGGTTCTTGTCACTATCGGCTTCCTTTACTTCGGCCTACTGCTCGGTGTTTCAACATTGGTAGGCAAGACTAAACTTACCTCGTTTAACTACCTCCAAGATCCTCGCGCAAGCTTCTTCGCTATCCTGGCTATCGTGGTAGCTGCTATGGCAGGGTTCTCAGCGGTCTATTTCAGCGGCAATCGTTTCGCTAGTGTTATCTATTACAACCGTGCTCTTGCGGCACAAGATCAAGCCACTGCTCTCGATCGTTTGAACAAATCTATTTCTCTTTCCCCGAACGATATTTATTGGCGTACACGCACTCAGCTCTTTACCGGTGAATTTAATACGGCAGCACATCAGACGAGTCCTGATAAAAGCCAGCTTCAATCACTCTTTAGTGGTGCAGAACAAAGTGCTCAAGGAGCAGTAGCGTGGGATCAGCACACGGCTGATAACTGGCTTGCACTTAGTCAGGTCTATCAATTGGTAGCAAATGCTCAAAACGCCGATGCATATACGCAAGGCAAAGCTGCTGCGGATCAAGCCATTGCTCTTAATCCTAGCAACCCTGTCTACACGTTGAACGAGGCACAGCTCGCGCTGACAAAGCAGGATACAAGTAGCGCACTAAGCTATATTTCAAAAGCTTTGTCTTTGAAGCGAGATTATCTCGATGCATATGTTTTGAAGGCTCAGATTGAACTATCACAAGGGGATACCAATGCAGGCGTACGTGAAATGACTGCATACACACAAGTTGCGCCATATGATGATCAAGGATACCTATTGCTCGGCCAAGTACAGTTGCAGCAAAAAGATTATAACGATGCTCTGTTCGCATTTGCACGCGCTCGCGATCTTGCTCCAACCAATCCAAACGACTACATCCAATACATCAGCGCCCTGGAAACTGCAGGACAAAATGCACAAGCTATCAGCGCTCTCCAAGACTTCCATAAGCGCTTCCCAAATATTAACGGTGTTGATCAACAAATACAGCGACTACAGAATATGCCTACGCAGTCTAATCCTCTTGTTGCTCCTACTGCAGCAAACACTGTTCCCTCTATCACTACCAACGCTTCTTCTGACGCTGCTACAGCGAAAAAGAAGAAGTAGTACATGGTCTCCAAGATAATAAAATTTTTAAACCGCGATCTTTTTACTATGAACCAGGCTGCCCTGGTTCTTGCGGTTTTTTCTTTTCTTTCTCAAGTTTTCGGCCTCTTGCGCGATCACTTACTGGCTTCTCTCGTCGGTCCTGGTACTAGCCTTGATACATACTATGCGGCCTTTCGTATTCCTGACCTGGTATACAACTCATTCGGCATGTTCTTTTCTGTGACCGTCTTGATTCCTTTTATCGCACAGTATGTAGAACAGGAAAAAATAGATGGGCACAATGGCGCTATGAAGCGTTTCCTCAATAGCATTTTCAGTGTCTTTATGATCGGCATGGTCGCACTATCATTGATATTGATCATACTGATGCCATGGCTTACTCGTGTCATAGCACCAGGATTTAATGGTGCTGAACATATGCACCTTGTCTTCTATTCTCGCATCATGCTGATCTCGCCGTTACTTTTTGGTCTTGCAAGCTTGCTTAGTTCCTTCTCTCAGGTACAGAAAAAATTCTTTGCCTTTGCTATTGCGCCAGTCATGTATAATTTCGGTATCTTGCTTGGCATTGTGGCATTACGACCAATCTTCGGAATAACCGGCGTGGTTTTCGGCGTAGTGATTGGCGCTATTTTGTACTTTGGCGTACAGGTGCCGACATTGATCAAATTGGGGAAAATACCAAAATTTACATTCGGTATTGATTGGCCAACGATCAAGAGGGTCATCCTTTTATCATTGCCGCGAACACTGAGTTCTTCTCTAAACTACATCACCTTCATTATCATCGGCGCTTTTGCTTCATTGCTTGCAGCCGGCTCTATTTCTATTTTTCAATTTTCATACAATATAGAAAACACTCCGTTGCTTATTATTGGCGTATCGTATGCTGTCGCAGCATTTCCTGCTATGACCAAAGTCTATGCAGCAGGGGATAAGAAAGAGCTGATGAATATTTTGTATCGTACAACGCGAAATATTTTCTTTCTCTGCATTCCTGTATCACTGCTCATGATTATCTTGCGCGCTCATATCGTACGACTATTGCTCGGTGCAGGGGTATTCTCATGGAACGATACGCGCTTGGTAGCGGCAGCTGTGGCATTATTCGCACTGTCTATCGTGGCGCAGTCTCTGGAACTCCTTCTCATCAGAGCATTCTTTGCCATAGGAGACACCAAGACACCGCTTATCATTAACAGCTGGTCTACTGTCCTGACTATTGGCTCTGCTGTCGGATTGGTATTTTTTTATCACTACAATTTCTTCTTTAATGCTTTTATAAACAGCCTGATGCGCATTGACGGTACGGTAGGGGCGAGCGTTATATTGCTGCCGCTCGGATTTTCAATAGGAGAAAGTATTAATGCCTGGGCACTGTGGGTGGCATTCAAGAAGAAGCTACAAGTATCAAAAAGCGAAGATAGGACATTTACGCGCAATATCATGTATATGATAGAAGCAAGTATTCTGGCTGCCGCAGCAGCATACGGCATGCTTATGGTGACAGGGGGCAATACGGTAGTGCAAACGCGCTTCTTCGGAGTACTTCTTCAGGCAGTTATTGCAACGGCAGTGGGCGCAGCAGTCTACGGTATCGTACTGAAAGCACTGCGCAATGAAGATCTTGCACTGTTTATGGAAACTGCAAAATCCCGCTTCTGGAAGCAGAAACCTGTCGTTGTTCAAGAACAGCAGGAACTATAAAAGTATGGTATAGTCAGGCCACATGAAGCTCAAAAACATTAGAAATTTCAGCATTATTGCGCATATTGATCACGGCAAGTCCACTCTGGCAGACCGCATGCTTGAGGTCACAGGAACCATTGAGGCACGCAAAATGCGCGATCAAGTTCTCGACAATATGGAGCTTGAACGGGAACGCGGCATTACTATCAAGATGCAGCCTGTTCGTATGCTTTGGAATTCATACATGCTCAATCTTATTGATACTCCCGGCCACATCGACTTTTCATACGAGGTTTCCCGTGCCCTGAAAGCTGTTGAGGGTTCATTGCTTTTAGTGGACTCAACGCAGGGCGTGCAGGCTCAAACGCTTACCACGCTGGCTATGGCTCGTGAGTCAGGTCTAGTTATTATTCCATGTCTTACAAAAGTTGATTCACCATTGGCGCGCATTGAAGAAACAACATTGGAAATCTGCAAGCTTATCGGTTGTGATATTGATGATGTATTAAAAGTTTCCGGAAAAACAGGCGAGGGTGTGAAAGAGTTGCTGCAAGCGATTGTTGATCGCATCCCTGCTCCTGCCGAGCCAACCGAAGAGATTGGTACAAAAACCCAAGCACTCGTCTTTGATTTTAGTTATTCGAACCATAAAGGAGTTATCGTCTTTGTGCGAATGTTTGGTGGGCGAGTGGCAAAAGGCGACACATTACTCTTCGCTGCAAGTAAACAGCAGTTTCAAGCGCTGGAGGTAGGAGTCTTTACTCCCGATGCAACAGCTCAAGATACAATTGAGTCCGGTACTATTGGCTACATTGTGACAGGTATCAAGCAGCCGGGTATTGCTTCTGTCGGTGATACGATTGTTTCTTCAAAGAACAGCGCCGTTGCATTGCCAGGTTATAGCCAACCTCGTCCTGTAGTATGGGCTTCTATTTATCCTGAGAGTCAGGACGACTTTGATGAGCTTCGCATGGCATTGGGCCGCCTTCGCTTATCTGACTCGGCGTTTTCTTTTGAAGAAGAAGTATCAGGAGCATTGGGTCGCGGCTACCGCTGTGGCTTCTTGGGTATGTTGCACTTGGAGATTATCACTGAGCGTCTTCGTCGTGAGTTCAATCTGGAGCTGATTGTGACCATGCCATCTATTACGTATGAAATTGAAACACGCAAACACGAGCGCATCATTGTGTACTCTCCGCACCTTTTCCCGGACGACGGCACTATCACCACTGTTTATGAACCCTGGGTAAATGTCTCTATTATTACTCCTGAGAGCTATGTAGGGGTGCTCATGCCGTTTCTCTATGAGCACGAAGCAACGGTGGAAGACATGGAACAATTTGGTGATGACCGTGCTAAGATCGCAGCGGTCATGCCGCTCCGTGAATTGATGCGCAATTTCTTTGACGGGATGAAGAGCCTTACCTCTGGGTATGCATCTATTGCCTATGAGCAGGGAGCATTACGCGAGGCTGATGTGGTGCGCATGGATATCATTATTGGCGATGAAGAACAGCATGCATTTACTCGCATTGTTTCTCGTCGTCGCCTGCAAGACGAAGCCGAAGAGTTTGTTGAGCGTCTCGAAAGGATCATGCCTCGCCAGCAGGTGGTGATGAAGATTCAAGCAAGAGCCTTGGGAAAAATCATTGCCTCACGCACGCTAAAAGCTTTTCGAAAGGATGTTACCGCTCATTTATATGGCGGAGACTACTCTCGAAAACTCAAGCTTTTGGAAAAACAAAAGAAAGGAAAGAAGAAGATGCGGGAGAACATGAATGTTAACATTCCGCACGACGTCTTTATTAAAGTAATGAAGCAAACTGACTAGTGAGTCAGGAGAGGAATAATGGTAAACAGAAGCATCCCGACAATCATGATGACGGAAAATATTTTCCATGCCAAATCTACCTTTTTTCTGTTATGATTGAATAGCATAACCCTCATGCTACCACGCTATGGCAAAAAAGCAATTTCAGCAAACAATCCATGAACCAGTCTCATCCAAGCGCCTTTTAGGGGCTGCGGTAGCGCTCATAATCTTCTTTTTATTGTTGATGTCAGTTATTCGTTTGGCGGATAAATTTTTCACCATCAAAGCTCGAAGCAAGGAATTGAAAGAAGAGCAGGCTACTCTGACCTCCAATCAAAATGAGCTGGTGGCTACCAATTCTTTCTTATCCACGCCAGAAGGCACAGAGGAGTCTCTGAGAGAGCGGTATGACTACTTGAAGCCAGGGGAGGAAATGATCATTGTCAGCCCTAATACTGAGGCTACACCACCTCCAGCGCCTCAGCAGACAGGGGTAGCCTATTGGTGGGATGAATTATTAAGAGGCTTAGGCCTGCGAAAGTCCCCGTAGGCCCTGAGCAAACCGAAGGGTTGACGACAATGCTATACTATAAGTATAGAAGATGAATTAATAGGAAAAAGAGTTATTACTATGAAAGATGTAACAATCTATACAACCAATACCTGCCATTTCTGCAACTTAGCAAAGGCTTTCTTCAAGGAGCACAATGTTGCGTATACTGAATACAATGTCGGTACTGACGTCGAAAAGCGCCAGGAAATGATCAATATGACTCATCAGCTCGGTGTACCTGTTATCGTAGTGGGCGACACAGCAATGGTTGGATTTCAAGAAAATAAGGTAGCAGAATTGCTCGGCATCAATCAAACAATGCCAATGGCGGCTTAATGGTCATCAGACCCTGAGGGGCGTAGTCCCGAAGGGCTCTTGTAGTTAAATGGATATAACTGCTCCGTCCTAAGGAGTAATTGTCAGTTCGATTCTGGCCAAGAGCACAAAGAAAATACCCTTAACGGGGTATTTTCTTTGTGCTCTTAAATTAAATAGCCACATGTAGCTGATTTGTTATAATTAGGGCATGGATCCCGATTTAGAAGCACGTCTCGATAACATAGAAAAAATGGTTAGCGATAACAACAAGATGCTTACTCGCATGCGTCAGGTTCAGCGCAGAGCGGCATATGTGAGAATCTTGTACTGGGTTATTGGTATCATTTTGGCTATTGCCGCCTGGTACTACGTACAGCCGTATTTCGAGTCCGTAACGAACGAATATAACACTCTGACAGGAAAAAATACCTCTGGTACCACTACACCTCCGGGCGAGATTATGAACCTTATAAATCAGTATACGGGGACGAAGTAGCGTTGCTTTTCGGGGGTTTTTGCGGTATATTTGGGTCTGCTCATGTAAGATCTGTACCGGTATACAGATCTTTCCTGAGCTTCGTTCGGACGTCACAGAAATATAAATATTTCTGTGCGCTCCTCATTCGCTCAGGTAGCTCAGTTGGTAGAGCGCTCCCCTGAAGAGGGATAGGTCACCAGTTCGACCCTGGTCCTGAGCACAGAAGAATCAGAGTAAAATACACAAAAGGGCGCGCCGTCGGCGCGCCCTTTTGTGTTAAATACTCAGTGTTTAACCTATATGGACTTGATCTTGAGAGCGGCTTTGCGGCCTTTGTCGAGCTTAGGAAGCTTGATCATGAGGAGCCCGTGGCGTTCGATCGCCTCGGCATTATCGATGTCTACTTCGATAGGAAGATTGATGACACGTTCAAATGAACCCCAGTAGAGTTCCTGAACATGGTAGCTGTCTTGAGAGATAGCCTTGTTTTCTTCGCGCTTGCCAGAGATGGCAATAACATCGCGAGTAATATCGATCTTAAGGTGCTCAGGGAGTACGCCCGCTATAAGTGTCTGAATGATAACTTCATGAGGGGTCTCGTACACATCGACAGGGAGTTGTCCGATTTCTTCCTCCTCTTGTAAATGTATAGCAGCAGGACCTTCCTCGTCTTCATCCTCTTCTTCACGCAAAAAGTTACTTACAGGCAACTCGCGTCGCTTCTCAGGTTCAGGTGCGCGTTCTGTTAAAACGGCTTTGCGCACAGGACGCACGTCTTCTACTTGCTCGTCCATCTCATCTTCAACGTCATTGAAGCGGAGATTGCCGGCTAGTCGTTCAAAAAATGATCTCTTTTTCATGTTGTTTTCAGAATTTCAGCTTGCTGCATAGGTATGCGTCGAAGCTTTTCAAGAATTATGTGACTAATAATAGCGGCGATCCACAAAAAGCCGTATATCTGGAGCATGCTTGCGGTATCGTTGTTAAGTATAAAGAAGTTAAACGTTGCATGCAAGAAAATTGCGCCTGCAATACCGACAATAATTGCAAAACCGCGAATAGATTTTGGAAGTATGCTGATACTAATGCCGATAAAACAGCTTGCAATGGTGTGGAGTAAGGTAGAACCGAAGAATCGCAAGCCTCCTGTCAGTACAATAGCAGTAACATTGCCAACAAGATTCGGTTGGAAGACATAAAAAATATTTTCTAATGCTGCAAAGCCGAGTGCTACAGCAATAAGGTAGATCGGAGGTTCAATCGGCTTATCATCAAATGCGCTTTTGTATGCCACGAAATAAAATACGCCAAATTTCACAATCTCTTCTACCGCTGCCCAGGCAATGACCTGATTGTGAGGGTCGGTAATGAGGCCTTTTAAGGATTGCTGAACGAATGTTGCTACCAATACGCCTGCTCCCCCTAAAACAAAACATGTTAAAAGCAATCCGAAGGGTTCAGGATGTTCTTTATCAACGTTTAGCCAAAATAGTAGCCAAATAATAGAAGGAATAAATCCTACCAAGAGGGGAATAAGTAGTGAAGAATTGGCTAGTTGATTGGCCATACTTCCGTCATCAATAAATTATCTTTGCCCAATAATTGCCAGATAGCTTCGGTTACGAATGGCATGAAGGGGTGGAGAACGGTAAGATTTTCACAGAGAATAGTAAACAGTAATTTCTGGCGCGATTGTTTAACAGCTATATCTTCACTTGCCAGCAACGGCTTACTTTCTTCCAGGATCTTATCAGCAAAAGTGGTCCAGATGTATTGGTAAATATCTTCTGCAGCAACATGAAGACGATATGCATCGATATCGGCAGTGATTTTCTTTGCAGTTTCGTGCCACTGTGCAGCAATAACAGTATCATCAGGAGTAAATGCTGCATTCACTGATGTGCTGTCGAAGTTGCTTAGGACGAAGCGAGTAATATTCCAAATTTTGTTTGCAAAATGTTTCTGTCCCTTGATCTTCTCTTCGGAAATCTTGCTATCAGTTCCTGGTGCTGTGCCAATGATGAGCGCCATACGTCCTGCATCTGCTCCGTATTTTGCTGCAATATCAAGAGGGTCCATAGCATTGCCAAGAGACTTGGACATTTTTTTGCCCTGCGCATCTCGCACTAAGCCATGGAGGTATACTTTTTTGAAAGGAATATCGCCGAGAGTGTATCCTGTCATCAATATCATGCGGGCAATCCAGAAGAATAAAATATCGTACCCAGTCTCGAGAACGCTCGTCGGGTGATATATTTTTAGATCTTCAGTCTGTTCCGGCCAGCCCATGGTTGAGAAGGTCCATAGTCCTGATGAGAACCATGTATCCAATGTATCTTCATCCTGTGTCCATCCTGCGCCTTCTGGTGCCTCAATACCGCAATAGATTTCATTTTCCTTGTACCAGACAGGGATGCGATGCCCATACCAAATCTGACGGCTAATACACCAATCTCGAAGATTATCGATCCAGTGAAAATAGGTCTTGCTGAAATAGTCAGGAATAATATCTATTTGCCCGGTACCAACAGTAGTACGCATGATTTCCTTTAATGTGGTTTGTGAGCCTGATGCAATATCGTTAATATTGGAATCGGCAAGCGTGAATGGCTTATTAACGTCAATAAACCATTGCAATTTTGGCAAAGGTTCAATAATGCCGCTAGTACGTTCGGCGGTTGCAACGTTTTGATCAATAGCTTCTTCTTTTTCGACCAAGCCCTCTTCTTTCAGCCAGTTCACGATTATGTCGCGAGCTTCAGCAACTTTTTTACCCATGAGGCGCTCATCGCCAACCATCATCTTGGCATATTCATTAATAACCTGTGGACGAGGGAGATCGTGACGATCAGCAATTTCCCAGTCGATCATAGAGTGCGCAGGAGTGACGCCAAGTGCTCCAGTACCAAATTCTTTTTCCACTGCTTCATCAGCAATAATTTTTATATGAATAGGAACACCGCAGAATACGACATCGTATTCTTTGCCAACATATTCCTTGTATCGTTCATCATCAGGATGCACTGCTACGGCCACATCACCGACTTTTGTTTCCGGGCGAGTAGTAGAAATAGCGATAGGGAAACCTTTCGAGTATTTAAATGTGTACAATGTTGCTTTGCGAGCTTCATATACTATTTCATCATCTGAAATAGTAGTCTGACCCTTCGGGTCCCAGTTGATGATTTTGTTCGATCGATAGATCAATCCGTCATCGTACATTTTTTTGAAAACAGTACGAACAGCCAGGGTGCGCTTTTCATCCAAGGTGAATGCTTCGCGGCTCCAGTCCAATGATGCCCCCATGACTTTCATTTGGTTTACGATAGTGTCGTGACTATCCTGTGCAAATGCGTTTACACGATTGAGCATTTCTTCTCGTCCAAGATCATGACGGCTTTTGCCTTCGGCTTTTTGGACCTCTTTTTCAACTTTTGATTGTGTAGCGATAGCAGCATGGTCGGTGCCGGGAAGCCAGAGCGTGCGAAAACCGCGCATGCGCTTATGGCGAATGAGAATATCTTGGACAGTCAGCATCATGGCGTGGCCCATGTGAAGGATACCAGTAACGTTGGGCGGGGGAAGGATAATAGTAAAAGGCTCAGCATCAGCTTTTGTCAGACCGTCCTTAATCATATTTTCAGGAGTGAAATATCCTGACTCCTCCCATTTCTTATATATAAGATTTTCCTCTTCAACAGGGTTATAGGGCTTCAAAAGCTTTTCAGGGATTTCTGAATTCATAACAAAATAATACCAATTTGTAAGGGATTTTGGTAGTTATTGACGTTTTAATTAAAAATGATATAAATTCAGACAAATAGGGTGAATAGAGAAACTCCCATATGCCGCTAAGGAAAAAAATGATCTCGGATTCGCACGGTGCGATTAAACCTTTAAAAAAATGAATAGCATAACTAAAATCGGCAAAATTGCCCTTTTAAAAATCTATGAAAAGAAACCATGGTCTTCTGGAGGAAAGAAATACACTACCACAGTTATATTTTCTACGAAGCCAATTGACTTAACAACAAAAGAGGATGAGTATAGAGAGCCGAATGTAATCGGTTTCATACACTGTGAAGCATGGTCAATTGCACTGGGACAGATTTCAGTAGGGTGTAGAGACAATCAGACTCTACTGAGAGGAATGGTTAAGAAACTATTGAGCTTGAAAAAACCAAGCGCACCTTCTCATTACATAATCCGAAAAACAATTGAAATAAGTAAAACCGAGTACAACTTTGTGGTAACAATATTTCGCCTCACAAGAGAACAGGAAGATGAAATATATTACGACTATCTGACACCTGCAGCGCAGAAAAAAGAAAAAGCTTTAAACTATGAAAGAGTAGAAAAAGTAAAACGTCTTCAAGGAGAAATAAAAGAAATTAAAGAGCAAATGTGAATAGTTCCCCAAATAACCCCCAATTAGTTTGCGGGGTTTTATTCTGTCTCAATCGAAAGGTTGCCGTTGGCTTTGAGATCGGAGGCGGGAGTGGTGGAAATAGTGCCGGTCATGCCGCGAGCAAACGCAGCGAGGCCGATCATGACAGCGTTATCGGTAGCGAGCCATGGTTCAGGAAATAGCACGGTAACACCAGAGAGTTTATTTTGCACTGCAAGAGAGAGCTGTTCGCGAAGAAATGAATTGCCTGCGACGCCTCCGCCAACGACGATAGTCTGAATATGAAATTCTTCGGCAGCGCGAAGTGTCTTCTTTATAATGACATCCACAACAGCATCTTCGAAGGCGCAAGCTAATGCCATTTTTTCATCATCAGTAACTTCGTGGCCGAGATCGCGAATGGTATAGAGCATCGCTGTTTTAATTCCGGAAAATGAGAAGTCATAATCACCTGAATGAATCATTGGACGAGGCATTTCAAATTGCTGAGATTTTCCTGTTGTTCTGAATTCCTTTGCTAGTCTTGAAACAGCTGGTCCTCCTGGATATGGCAATCCAAGCATGCGCGCTACTTTATCAAATGCTTCGCCAACGGCGTCGTCGCGAGTCTGCCCGATTTTTTTATAGTCACCGTAACTATCAGTAAGAACTAATTCGGTGTGCCCGCCTGAAACGAGCAATGCAAGGAGAGGGAATTGTAGTTCACGGAATTCGTATGTTTTTTGAATTTCCGACGCAGACGGAACAATATTCCCATTTTTCTGATCCTCCCGTGCAGTCCGCTGGGAGGTGCTGCCAGCAGACAAATGGGAATGTTGTGCAGTCTGGAAGGAGGAAATACCATTTTTTTCTACGACTGCAGCCGTTACTACATGTCCCTCCATATGATTAACAGCAATAATCGGAATACCCCACACAGCATTAAGAACTTTTGCAGCATTAATGCCTACCCATAATGCCGGCTCAAGACCTGGACCTACTGTTACAGCGATGTAGTCGATATCAGGTTTTTCGTATGTATTAAAAAGATCGACAAAATCGTTTACCATTTCGTCTTCACGGGTGCAGATAGAGAGAATAGTCTCTCGCGCATCTGTACCAGATGCGCTGAGGGTAGTACCAAGCAACCCAGCCTGTCCCAAAGCCTCCTTCATAAGAGCCACAATCTTCTGTGCATGCGCCCGTTTAGCCATAGCAGGGAAGACACCTCCATACTGGGCGTGGAGCTCTATCTGAGAAGCCAAAGCGTTGCCAAGAAGGGCAATAGCACCCTGATCGGTATCTGCCAAGACGGCAATACCAGTCTCATCGCAGCTGGTTTCTATACTAAGAATTTTCATGGTCTAATGATAGCACATATTGACCAAGTGTAAAATTGTGTTATTATATTAAAAAATTAATTTAATAAAACTATGAGTACACAATTAGAATCATCGCCTGAATTGGAAAACATCTTAGCGCATATGGAAACAGATAAGCATTCCATCGCACCGTATCTCAATGGGTATGTTATTGCTCCAAACAGTAAAAAAGCTAAAAAAGCCGCCACGCTTAAACCAGAATCAAGACGCTCTATTGCTGGGCATTCCGGCCACATTTTTGTCGAAAAGTCTGATTGGGAAAAAGTAAAAGATGTTCGAGTTTAAAATTAAACTTAAACTAAAATGGTCCCCTTTACCAAAAGGGGACTTTTTTCTTGCCAAATTCTGAAATCGTGGTAATGTTTTGAAAAATTAACAACCAGATGGAAAACAACAAACTCGCCCTTCACGGCCTGGCTGGGACTGGCAAGTCTCACACCGTTACAAATCTATTGGGGTATCATAAGGATCATACGCATTATTCCACAGGCGATACTGCTCGAGAGATTGCTAGGTGCCACGGCATGACAGTTGATGTCTATATGGTATACGCAAGAGATAACGGCATACCAATCGATAAAATATTGGATGATTCGCTCTGCGCGCTTAATGACAATCCGACTCCTCATATTATTGATTCTCGTTTAGGGTTTTTCTTTCTCAAGCATGCCTACAAGGTGTATCTATTTGGAGAGCCGAGAGTGCTCGCCAAACGACGTTGGAAGCAG
This sequence comes from Minisyncoccota bacterium, assembly GCA_035491955.1. Lineage (GTDB taxonomy): Bacteria > Patescibacteriota > Minisyncoccia > Phycocordibacterales > UBA9973 > UBA4124. The sequence continues at coordinate 85,253 of DATJJU010000015.1, forward strand.
TTACGAAAAGAAAACTATAAAGAGCATAAGCATCTTACTATTGCTGAAACTGAAAAGAAGATGGCAGAGAGGAATAAAAACGATATTACAAAGTATCGGACCTTATACGGAGTAACCTGCAATGATTTCGTACACTACGATCTGATCATAGACACCACCAATCTTACTGTCGAACAGGTAACAACAATCATTGATAGTAACTATTCGGCCTGGTGCAAAGGAGAAGCTCCTCGTCGCGCATTATATAAAAGAGTTGCTGATCCGGAATTCATATAAGTAAGTTGTTTTTTTGTTTTTTAAAATCCCCAGACGCAGATTGCGGTGGGGATTTTTTTTATCGCATGAGATAATCTCTTATCTTGCCGACAGTTTCGTAGAAGTGGCCATTAAGATTTTCGAAGTGTCCTTCAGGCGGTACAAGCTCTATGCATTTTTTGATATTCATCTGCCAGGGTTCGGGCTGGTCGTATTCTTCTGCTTCATACATCAGGAACTGTCTGTAGCTCTGAGGGGTTTTGAAGTCTTGAGGACGAGCAACCATTCTTCGATAGCGAACTTTTTTTGGTGCATCAATAGCTATTGGTTTGAAAACTGCATGAGGATATTTTTCGCGCAATTCTTGCAGATACATAAGTTCGCCAGGGCAGCGGATTGATTCAAGGATGTATACTCCCGGAATATTCTTCCAAAGAATATCGCTGTAGACTTTTTTTACCAACCATTCTGGCCCTTGGTCTTTTCGAATTTCATTGGCAAATTCTCCAAGTTCTGTTTGGCTGAGTGGCTCTCTTTGGTAGTCAGTGTAGAACAATCCTGTCAAAACCTCTCTGGCAGAAACAGACTTCATGCCAAGCTGTTTGCCGAGCTCAAGAGCAATGCTTGATTTGCCGGCTGCATTAGTGGCTGTAATGGGGGCGATTATTATACTGTCTTTTTTCATTGTCTCAGGTTTTTGCTTATTTTGCTTTTTTCAGGCAAAAAGTCAATTTTGCACTTCACACAAAAATTCTGCTATATTCAATAAAACAAAGAACAAAATAATTATGGAGAAGAAAGTGAAGCAAAATCCATCGGACGAGGTACCAAATGGATATGAAGAGATGACATATCTTAAGGAAGAAGGGGACTCATTTCCAATTTTTGAGCCTGCTATTAAAAATGAAAGAAACATACAAGAGTTGGTTAAATTTGAACCAACACACTAATTAAGATATAAGGCACTCCCTGCGGGGCGCCTTTTTGTTTACAATCAGGTGTTATTGAACCTCAAGGGTCAGACACTATTGACAAATATAAAAAACAGTTTATTATTTTAATATTCCGAAAATGGAATTATAGGGTGAAGAAATACATCCTCAATGGCGAGTTGCAACAAAAATCCGCTTGTTCCTGTGGCGGTTACTAGGAATAGTCCCGTATGGTGCTGGGACGATAAAATGCACATACAGTAATGAAAATCTTATTTGTTCTTTTAGAAGAAAGCTTTACTGACTGGCAGGTAGCAGTTCTTATCGCAGTATTTCTAATTGCTATATTTTGTATTTACAAAATATTCTTTAGCAAAGATAAAAAAGAAGATTCTACACCCTCTGATCTCGCTCTGTATTTAGCAGATGAAACGGGATGGGATGATGGTGAAAATAAGACTTCGGAACAAAAGCAGGAAGAAGTAAAAGAAACTATTCCAGAGCCGGATGAATACGTTGTAGATGAAAACGATGCGAATCTATTTCACAACAAACGCTACAGCGACTTCAGTCTTAGAATGGTTTTTGCAATATCTACTGTCAATAAAAAGGATGTGATGATATTGACTTCCTCATTACCTTTACAGTTCAACAAGAGTACCTTCAATATTGAAAAAAAGGAGTTACTCGCGACCATTCCTCAAATTGTTAATGTAACTAAGAGCGAAGATCACGGTATTGCTCTTCAAAAATCGCCCGCAAGTAAATGGGACGATATCAAGGATGCTATCCTTAGATTTTTCTTTATTCATATGCATCATGTATATGCGTGGAAATTTGAAAAGCAAATCGTACTCATTTCGACGGTTCCAAATCCCGATATGCTTAATTTTGAGATGCGTCTCGAAACGAAGTATCATCTTGAACTTGGCCGAAAGCTTTGCGCTATAAAAGGGATGGGTGGAAGCAGTAGTTTGCATGATGGACTTCCTATATGTATGGATCATGATAAGCATTATGATTTTGGATTAGGAAAAGCAACGGCATATACCTGGAAAGAATTGCTTCCTAAAATTAAAAAGGTCTTTGAAGATTACTTTCCTGCAGGGGTTGAATTTAAAAGTGCTCCAAGTCAATACTCGGACGAAGATTTTCAGAGGATTCATCGTTCTCGTCATCACGACGATTTCTTTATGGAATCACTTCGATAAATCTAATTATTTAAATATGGCCATCTCTTTTATAAGAGATGGCTTTTTATTTTGAACAATAGGGTCAGGCACCATTGACTTTTATTGATAATAAGGCAATATGATGGAAACTCATTTAAATTATGGAACAAAAAGAAATAACTTTGAGATGCCTGCTTATGCCGGCTCAGACTCTCCACCTTTCTTTTTCACAAGAAAAGATCGACCCCGAACAAGATCGTTTTCAGGCAAAAAATCACCTTATGACTCAGTCTTGTTTTTTAAGAATTCTACCGTTCACAAAAGAGTCTGCATTTCAGATTGAACAGAAATGGATGAAAACGATATTCGAAGAAGGTCTCAAATGTCCAACATTCGGATACAATCTCTATGACTACATTTGGATATCACCTGCGGCGAAGCAACAATATGGAAACCTTATGTTCCATTACAATGAAGCTGGGGGAATATTCCTTTCCCTTGTAGGGGAACTACTCCGTCGTCAGCAGAAAAATGGATTGATCGATGCTGCCGAAAACTCTGCCTGGTTTCTCGAAAACTATTCATCACTTCTACCGAAACAGGAAAGTGTTTGAAGAAATTGAACTGAGGAATATAAAATTAAATCATTAAAAGATGGGAAAGGTACTAGTAATTGCAATCGTTCTATTTTTTGTGATAAAGGAAATCCTTATTAGAAAAAGTAACAAGTTGGCAAAAGAGAATCTCGAGTTAAGAAGTGAGCTTCTACTAAAAGAAGCTAAATTAGAATTAGAGCACGAAGCAGGTGAAGATCCTTTCGAATTATTATTAAAGGATCTCGAAGACAAGAATTTCACCAAAACTCAAAGTTCTGATTTTATTCAGAAGACACATGCAAAGATATTAAAGGCTATCGACTTAACACAAAGACTTTTAAAAATCTACAAAAAGGAGAAAAACATTTCTGGTATAGAAGAAGAAACTATGTATCTGAACCGATTACTGGAAATAAAGAAAAATCTTGAATCTTAATAGCGACGCCTTTGCTATTATGACCCTTACATTTTTATGATGTAAGGGTTTTTATTTTATCAAAATATTCTTGGTGCGCGATACAGGAATCGAACCTGTGACCTCAGCAATGTCAATGCTGCGCTCTAACCATCTGAGCTAACCGCGCGAACGGTTGGTACCAGGCAAGACCTAGTACGGCAATCAGTTTGACAAAAAAAGTTGATTTAGGCAAACTTAGGTAGAAAGGAACTTTATCATATGAACGAAACGGATTATTTCCGCAAAGATCCGCCAGAGGTAACTTTTGTAGAATACCACCCAAGTAGGTTGCCTTACTGCACAAGCCCGCTTCTTCTTCATCGCAAGCCAAAGCCAAAATCGTATTGGATCGCTCCACACCCTGACATACTTCGCTGTATCAAGGAAAAGAATGACTTCTATCATTACGAAGTTTGGACATTGGAATACCTTAAGGAAGAATTCAAAAACGCAGGATTTTCTCAAAAGCTTAAAAATCCAAAAAGCTTTGTCAGGTCCTGTCGGCTTCTTATTAGTAAAAGAATCGCACAAACACAAAAGCCTCTTGTAATTATTACATGGGGAGCAGTCATCAGACTCGTGGCTCCGTCACTTGGGCAGGAGTTACCACGCGAGATTCTTTTTGAAAAAAATTTCTTTAAAGATTCTATTTTTGAAAAAACATTCATTTATTTTCAGGGAGGCAAACCTTTCCAAAAAGACGCCAACCCGATCTTAAATGACATCTCAAAACTTATCGTAAAAACAGAACTCGTATCCAATTAGGGTACGGGTTTATTTTTATAATTTGACAAAAAATGCGCATTTAGGCAGACTGAAAAAAATACATTGATATGGAGCAGTATGAATTTTCAGCAGTGTTTATTCCTTGGGAGAGGTTAAAATTCCCAGGAAAGTTAAATGGGCGCGGTATCGACTTCAGTCTTCCTGTTTATTGGGCGCATATCCCTGTCAGCATTGATCCTTTTCAGACTGTTGCTTTTGTTTTAGAGGAAGATGACTTCAATAATATTCCAGTATTACTGACCGAATTAACTCAAAGTATTATAAGAAATCAGGGCAAGGTGATAGTCTTTGGAACGAACGACCAGATCAAGTTAACCCTCTTTTTGTTTGACAAGGCATGTATGTCTACTAAAAAAGAGATGTCAGTTAAACTACAGCTGCATTACGGCAAAAAAGACAAAAGAGAAAGAGTTAGTCGCTACTATATTCAATGCGATGAACAAAGGGAAAGATCACAAATGGCTTATTTACTTGATGGAGAGTTTGAGAGCTTTTCTTCAACTAGCTAAAATTACAGCCTCTAACCGTCTAGAAATTTCTAGACGGTTTACTTTTTTCATTTTTTATTTATAATACTGTCACATTACTTACTCCAAGTAATAAATGGCCCTATCGTCTAACGGTTAGGACGCCGGCTTTTCAAGCCGTTAATCGGGGTTCGATTCCCCGTAGGGTCACACGCAAAAAACCACCGCTCCTGTATTGGTGGTTTTTTGCATGGAGATCTAGGGGGTGACAATATAGCTCGTGACCGATTGCGTCCTTTACTATACAATCAAGCTATATAAATTGATTGAGTGCTAACATTTATGAGTAAGCTTGAGGAAAATTTTAATAAATTTAAGGAGATTACCAGAGAGGAATTTTTTATTGCTGAGGAAATTAAAAAGCATGTAGAGATTACAGGTACCAGTACAATTCTCGATGTTGGGTGCGCTAGTGGAGACCTCTCAAGATCATTGGTAGGGGATTCAAGAAATATCACTTTCTTAGATGTAGATGAATTTAATTTTTCTCCTCAAGAAAAATTTATTCACTCTTCATTTGAAGATGCAGAAATTGATGAAAAGTATGATTTCATTTTAACTTCGCATGTCTGGGGTCATTTTTACAGAAACAATACTTTTGATTTTTGTTACAAGAAATGTCATGACTTGCTCAAAGACAGTGGGAAGTTAATCGTAGTCCATAATTCAAACAATGATTTTATAGGGAAATTAATTGAATTCTCAAAAACCCTATTTAAGGAAATAGAATTCGATGTTTTCCTTGATCAATTTTTAGAAAACGAAAACTATACTCAGCATTACTTTGATGTGCACTTTAAAGCAGAATCATTTGCAGAATTGGCAGAGCTTGTTCAAGTATTATTAGTTGTTCCTGACTCACTGTATTACGAAAGAATTCAAGAGGTCGCTGACTTTTTGGAGAAGAATTTAGAGAAACCAGAGTTTCCAATCAATCAAAGACTTTTGGTTATAGAAAAGGGAGCTCACTAATAATGTACTTCCAGTGCTGACTATAATCATCAAATAAAAAACCGCCTTCATACAAAAGCGGTTCGGGGTATTTTTTCTAACTTTCCATTCAGTGATGGTCAATTATGTAACCATTTTATTTTTCTCTATACAGTATGGTCAGTCTGTTATCCTCATCAGGGTCGGCAGGAAGATCTGTTTTCTGCACAGGTTCGATTGATGCATCGTAGGGGCCGAACGACAATAAAAATAATGTTGTTTCGATTCTATCGGTGCTTAGAAAAGCAATATAGCTGTGCTTATACGGTGCTTCTTGCAGTCTTTCTCTTGTGCCATAAAAGACACGCAATGAGTCCTTAGCAGGGTCACCTTTTTTCAAGCGCAATACAACATAGTACAGTTCATCGTCATCTCTTTGAGCGATGTACTGCTGGCAGTATCCCTTTGGGAGATTGTCCACCAACGGGATATGATCATCAAATCTAAGACGAAGATCTTGAGCATTTGTCGCCAATACTATAAAGGCCACAAAGAAGGTGGTAAGGAACTTTTTCATCGCATACAGTTTTTCTTACCATAGCGGAAAAATGGCCTCAGTGTCAAACAAATAAAAAACCCGCTATCGGATGTAATAGAGGGTCCTTATTCGTATACGGCAAATTATCGTTGTATTTTGCCAATGATGCAGGCAATGGCTACTAGGAAGCCAACGGCTACAAGGATGCGGAAGAAAATCATCGAAGCTTTTCCTATTCGCCCAAGAGGTTTTTCAAGTTCTTCAGTTTCCATGTCGATCTTTTTAAGTTCAGTAGTACTATATCATATATAAGTGTAAAAGTCAATGAATAATGACTGATTCCTTTGTAAATAGAGCATATTATGGTACATTAGAACGCATGAAAAAATATCGTATCCTCCGTTGGATCGGAGAAAAGTGGAATATCCCTCGCTTTGTGGTCATTATAGGATCACTTTTTGCTGCTATAGGACTTGTCTTTACGCTCGTCTTTTTCGGCATGCAATTCGGCGTATTTAATGTCAAAGGCTCTAGTGCCAGTAGAAATGCATCGCTAGGGACAGTACCAAAGTCTGTCATGACTAGTACATGCTTGCCATTGAGTACCGGTACGCCAAAAGCCTGTGATTGGGACAAAACTCAGGAATGGGCAGTGCTCAATAGCGCGCTTCAAAAAGACAGCAGCACTCTTGATCAAGTTTCTAATCAAACGGGAGTGCCTGCGCGCATAATCGTTTCTGCTGTTGTCCCTGAACAGCTGCGTTACTTCACTTCTAATCGTGAAAGCTTCAAGAAATATTTTGAACCACTAGAAATTCTTTCTTCTTTGACGAAATTCTCACTCGGCGTATCTGGTATCAAGCAAGACACTGCTACTCAGATCGAGCAGTATGCCAATGATCCAACCAGTCCGTTTTATCCAGGACCAGAGATTGCACCGCTTATCGCGTATCCAGCAGGCGTTGATCATGACACAGAGCTCTACAATCGCCTGACAGCCAAAGATCACTACTACTCATATTTGTACACTGCTATCTTTCTTAAAGAAATCGAAGCGCAGTGGTCAAAGTCTGGTTTCGATGTCAGTCAGCGTCCTGATGTTTTGGTGACGCTCTTCAATATTGGCTTCGGCGCATCACACCCTAATGCCAATCCGCAAGTGGCTGGCTCAGTCATTACGATCGGAGGACACGACTATTCTTTCGGCGAGCTTGGCGTGATGTTCTATCAGTCCAATGATTTGCTCGACGTTTTCCCTCGCTAATAGAGGTGATATAGTACTGCTATGAATGATCGAGAGGTTGAACAATTACTCGAAGCAGAAGCAAAAAGACAGCAGGATGTTGTTAATCTTATTGCTTCAGAAAACTATGCATCAGAGGATGTTCTAAAAGCGCTCGGCAGCACTCTTACCAATAAATACGCTGAAGGCTATCCAGGAGCTCGCTACTATGGCGGCAATGTTCATATTGATGCCATTGAAAATTTAGCTCAACAGCGCGCATTAGAGCTGTTCAATCTTTCTCCTGCAGAATGGTCTGTAAATGTTCAAGCCCTTTCTGGTACTCCTGCCAATATGGCGGTCTATAGTGCATTGCTACCGCACGACGGCGGTTCTATTATGGCGCTTTCGCTTGATCAGGGCGGGCATCTTAGTCATGGCCATGCCGTATCAATGACAGGGAAGCTGTGGAAGCAAATTCCATATACGCTTGATCCTGAAACAGAAATTATCAACCACGACATCGTGCGTGATATCGCTCTTAAAGAGAAGCCAAATATGATTGTGGCAGGATACACCGCATACTCTCGTATTGTGGACTGGGACGCTTTCAGAGCCATTGCAGACGAATGTGACGCACTGCTGCACGTCGATGCTTCCCATATTGCCGGTCTGATTGCTGGCGGTGTCTATCCAAGCCCTTTTGCCTATGCTGATACGGTAGTGATGACTACGCACAAGACTTTGCGGGGCCCGAGAGGAGCATTGATTTTTTCACGCAAGCAGTTGTCAGACAAAATCAATAAGGCCGTATTTCCAGGCTTACAAGGCGGTCCGCATATGAACACTATTGCCGGTATTGCTGTAGCGCTACACGAAGCTATGCAGCCGGAATTTCAGGCGCATGCACGACAGGTCATAGATAATGCAAAAGCCCTTGCTACTGCGCTAGAAGAAAAAGGCTGGCGTATTGTTTCTGGAGGTACTGACACGCACCTTTTCTTAGTTGATACATTCATACGAGGCATAGGCGGACAAGCGGCCAGCGATGCATTGGAGAAAGAGGGTATTATTGTAAACAAAAATGCTATTCCATTCGATACGCGTTCGCCAATGGATCCATCAGGTATCCGCATCGGTACGCCGGCTGAAACAACGCGAGGGAAGAATGAAGAAGATATGCGCGCGATTGCAGAACGCATTGATAGTATTTTAAAGGTATTGGAACATGATAATTAACGGCAATGAAATAAAAGAAAAAGTTCTCGATGACGTCAGGTCATTAGCGCAAGGAACTGCTAAGCGGGTGTGTTTCGTGCAGTTCGGCAGTGATGAGGCAAGTGCCGCATTTATCAAAATGAAGTTGCGAGTGGCAGATGGCCTTGGTATTCAGGCTGATGTTATTCACAAAGATCCTGCAGATACTGCCGAAGCCCTGCTACTTATGGGAGAGATTATAGAAAAAAACTATGACGGTATCGTAGTGCAGCTGCCATTGCCTCAGCATCTCGATACCGACCTTATTATCGACAGTATTCCGACTGAAATGGATATCGATATACTGAGCGAAGATGCTAAGGCGCACTATCGTGCTGCTACCACTGAACGCGTAGCCCCTGTAGCAGGAGCAGTGCAGGAAATATTATGGGAAAACAAAATTATTCTTATTGGTAAAAAGATTGCTGTTCTCGGAAGAGGGAAGTTGGTTGGCGAACCGATCATAATGCTGCTTGATCGCCAAGAACTCCCGTACACTGTCATTGATATCACTACTCCCGAAGAAGAAAAAATAAAATCAATACAAGAGGCAGATGTTGTT
>DATJJU010000016.1:0-37084 GCA_035491955.1 Minisyncoccota bacterium
AACGCGCAGCGTTTTGCACCGATCGGTATCTCACTCAAACATTCCGGACATTTCTTTGTTGTCGGATCAATAGGATCAGCATGATGCATGCGCATCATCAAAGCATTGATCGGTACTATGACAAAGAAGTACACAGCAATAGCAACCAATAAGAATGAGATCAATGTATTCAAAAAGTCTCCATAAAAGAATTGACTGTGATTGACATAGAAGGTCAGCTTAGAAAAATCGGGAGCTTTGAAAAATGCGCCAATGATCGGAGTGATTAAATCCTTTACTAATGCATTTACAATATCCCCAAACGATGCGCCGATAACAACACCGACTGCCAAATCTACAACGTTCCCTCGTAAAATAAATTGTTTAAACCCTTTCAGTGTATTCATATGCTTTTATAGTATCACTATTTTCTTTCTTCTTCCCTCCTTGACTTTTGTGGAATTAGTGAAATAATATAGAAAACTTATAAAAATGAAAATCGTAAACGAAACCAAAAATTGTTATTCGGACTCCGAATTGAAAGAATTCGAGAAAATTGTACTAGGTAAAATAGCAATAGCTCAAGAAGAGCTCAGCTACCTTCAAAGCTTAGCTTCAGACCCGACTGATGACATCAAAAAGCCTGCGGAGTCAGCGGCTGAGCATGCTGAAAGAGAAAATAATCTTAAGCTAGCGGATCGTCAAAAGAAATTCATCGAACAATTACAGGCCGCCCTGGTTCGCATAGGAAACAAAACCTACGGGATTTGTGTCGAAACCGGCAAACTGATCGAAGCGGGACGCCTACGCGCAGTACCTCACACCACCCTGTCTATGGAGGCAAAATTGAAAGAAGTAGCGTAAAAACGATTTTTAAAAACGTTTAAATGTTTAAATGGTAGATACACATATGTGTGTATCTACCATTTTTTATTGCATCCCTTCTATTGATATCCTTTTAATGCCATATGCCAACGCAGGCATCTTTAGCAGTAGCCCCAACTTTTCTGCGATCGCCCTCATATACGTACCCGATGAGACAGTCGTGCGAATAGTAACAATCTGCACTGTTTCATTTCCATACTCTCTTTCCATGTCCTCCCATTGAGCAATTATTTCCTGCTGACGAAAGTCCCCTTCTACTTTTTCAATAACTGCCACTGATTCAGCGACCAGGTCGCTGAATTTTCTTTCTTTAATACTGAGTAATTCTAGATCATATATTTTAACTTTCTTTATTGGTAGGACCACTTTGTTGCCAGCTCTGGCATGAACGAAGAGAGGTTTGCCATCAACGGGAATGGAGGAGTAGTTGGGATATGGAAGAGAAACGGTTTGCCTTATGATTTCCAACGCTTTTTCTATTTTCGTGACGCCTTGCTTCACGAAAACATCACCCTTCGCTTGGCTCAGGATTACGTTTGGCGTTGCCAATCCTAACATGTCCCCAGTATCTGTCCCTATTCCTAATAAGACTTCTACTTCATATGTTTTAGAACGGTTCATAAATCGCTCTTTTTGAAAGCGTGCCTCGCCGGACAATATAGGAACAATGCCTTCGGCCATAGGATCCAAGCGTCCAGCATAGGTTAGTTTTTCATCAGAGCCAAGATTGTGTTCTTCGCGAAAACGACGAAGCATGGTCGCCAAGGTTTCGCCGGGCTTTTTCCAAAATGGAAAAAGCCCCTTTGTTTGATGGTTCTTTTCTTGACTATCGGCCTTTTTTGGAGTATTATGAAGACTCATTACCGTACTACTATAAGTATTTTGAAGGAACGAATCAACAAGCAAATAAAAGCACCGGAACTACGCGTTATTGATGCGGAGGGTGAAAACATTGGCGTCATGTCTTTAGAGGACGCACTTGCTCTTGCTGCTAAGGAAGGAGTAGACCTCGTAGAGATCAATGCTCAATCAAAACCACCGATCGCCAAGGTTATCGAATACGGCAAATACCTTTATGAACAAAAGAAAAAGCTTCAAAAGGCTAAAAGCGGCGCTAAGGCCAGTGAAACCAAGGCTATTCAGATCAAGGTAGGCACAGGCGATCATGACCTCGAGCTCAAGGCCAAGACTGCCTCAAAATGGCTGAAGGAAGGACACCGTATAAAAGTAGAGCTTTTCCTCCGTGGCCGCTCAAAAGGCATGGATGAAGCCTTTCTAAAGGAAAGACTTGACCGGGTCTTGCATTTTGTGACAGAACACTATAAGATTGCAGAGCCGCATAAACGCTCTCCAAAGGGCCTCGCCATCGTCATCGAGCGAGACAAAAGTGCAAAATAACCCTAATTTACGATTATGGCTACAAAAACCAACAAATCATATACAAAACGCCTTAAATTGACCAAGACGGGCAAGATTATTGGACGTACACCTGGTTTCAACCACAACAACGCCAAGCAGTCTCGTGTGAAGCAATTGGCAGGTAAAAAGGGTCAGGCATTCACTATGAGTCCTAAAGACATTGCACAGTTTATTCCGCATCGATAATATTTTGGTAAGTTAATTATATGACACGCGTAAAACGAGGAACAATTGCAAATAAGCGCCGTAAGAACGTCCTTTCACAGGTAAAGGGTTACCGTTTCGGCCGCTCAACCAAGGAACGAATGGCAAAGGACGCTATCGCCCATGCTGGGACATACGCCTTCGCTCACCGTCGCGACAAGAAGTCTGACAAGCGCCGCATCTGGCAAGTTCAGATCAATGCTGCAGTTCGCGAACTTGGCACTACCTACTCTAAGTTCATGGATAGCTTAAAGAAATCAAATATCCTCATCGATCGTAAGATCCTCGCCGATATTGCTCACTCTAAGCCATCTACCTTCCAGAAGATCGTAGAGAAAGTAAAATAAAAAATTCCCACCGTCTGGTGGGAATTTTTTATTTCCGAAATCAAACCAATGTGAGAATCTCAGGGTACCCATCCTCTTTTATTAAAACAGTGTGCTCGAAGTGGGCGGCATGAGAATTGTCGGGAGTTTTGAGGGTGTAACCATCATCAAGTTCGATGACGTCCTCAGAACCGCGAGTGATCATTGGTTCGATAGCAATGACCATGCCCGGCTGAAGCTTGGTCCCCTTCCCTGGCTTACCGTAGTTGGGCACATAGGGGTCTTCATGAATAGCACGACCAACACCGTGACCAGAAAGCCCGCGTATAATGCCGTACTTGTGCGGCTTCACATACTCTTCAATAGCGTGACCAATATCACCGACAGTAGCGCCTGGCACAATAGCTGCAATACCTTCTTCAAGGGCAGACTTGGTAACAGAGAGGAGCTTCTTATCCGCTGTACTGATCTCTCCTACTGGCACAGTGATAGCATGATCCAAAAATACGCCTTCGTAATTCAAACCAAGATCAAGTGAAATGATATCTCCTTCCTTCAAAACAGTATCTCCGGGTATGCCGTGCACTACCTCGCTGTTTATAGAAGTAATGAGGCTGGCTGGATACGGCTTGCGAGCACCTTCTGGCTTGTAATTCAAAAATGCAGGAGTGCAGCCAGCCTCTGTAATAAGTTTGTATGCTAAATCATCAAGTGACTTTGTGGTAATACCCGGCTTCACTGCCTCCGCCACCTGCTGCAAAACAGCAGCGAGTATCGGTCCTCCTTTTCGTAGTCGTTCTATTTCACTGTCTGTTTTTATTATTATCATATGTTACTGATTTTCTACTTCGTCTCTCAAAGGAGTATGTCTTTCGCCGTCGCGTAATTTTCTGCTGAAAATTCGCTCACCCTCGGATCAGTCATCCTGCGAGAGACGGCTCAAGGCACACTCCATTTCGCTCCTCATTCGAAATATATCTTACTTTATTGTACCGTATTGCGATGCTCGATCGAGGGCGTATATCCTATTTTTTTCGTTACGGAAGCTGACTGAGCTGAGTAACAGTGATTTTTCAGCAGAAAAATACACGAGGAAAAAATAGGATATACGCCCGAGAGAAGAGTGGAGCAATACCTACAAACCTACCTCCTTACAAATATCACTATGCACAGCTTCTATGGATTGCTCGCCGTGCACATCATGGAAACGTACCAGCGGGCTGCTGCGGAGAATATCCAGGCATGGCTCTACGCTGGTATGGAACCAATGAATACGCTCAGTGATCTCCTTTTCGCTCGTGTCGTCTTCTCTGCCACGTCCTTTCATGCGATCATACGCCCATTTATCGCTGGTATGCAAATAAATGACATCGATAGTCCAATTGTAGAGCTCAGCCGCTGAGAGCAGTAGAGGCACTTCATCTGGTACTCGCGGGGTACCATCCAAAAAGACCGTGGAAGTGCCGTCATAGCGCTCTATGAGGTCATGTGACCACATATGGACTGCTAAGAAGGCTGGAGGGAGCTTCCCTTCATCCATGACTTTTCTGGTGAGCGTTGCAGTATATCTATCGCTGGCAATAAGCTCGCGAAACTTGTCGCCTGTTTCAATAGCAAAGAACGTTGTGGCTGGATCTTTTTGTAACAGTTTTTCTTTGAGCAGCGCAACTTGCGTGCCCTTACCAGAGCCTGACTGCCCTATAAGTAGATAGACTGGATGCATTGACTAAGTATACCTTAGTACTCGTTCATCGCCACCTGCGCATCCACGCGTCGGATAAGGTCGATGATAACAGAAACAGTGATCAAGAGAGAGGTACCGCCGATAGCGAATGCTGTGATACCAGTAGTACTCTTCACGATAAGCGGAAGAACAGCGATGATACCAAGATAAAGTGAGCCGACAAGTGTGATGCGAGTGACTACTGCGCCGATGTAGCTATTGGTTGCATCACCTGGACGAGTACCTGGAATGAATGCGCCATTCTTCTGAAGGTTTTCTGAGATCTGCTGAGGATCAAATGTTACTGCTGTATAGAAGTAGGTAAAGAATACTACCAAGAGGAAGTACACGCCTGAGTACCACCATGTACTTGCGAGGAAACCGGCGAAGAATGTTGCCACATTCTGAAGCCACACATGTGCAGAGTTTTGGAAAAGACTGATGAAGAATTGTGGGAAGAGCAAGAATGATGATGCAAAGATGATTGGAATAACTCCTGCCTGTGTTAGGCGAAGCGGAAGGTATGTATCTTCTCCACCAAATGCGCGTACGCCGCGAACCTGTCGGGCATACGTTACCTTGATCGGGCGTTCTGCTTCATAAATGAAGACAGTACCAGCAATCACGAGCAAGCCGATAGCGAGATACAAGAGCACAATTGGCAACTGATCGATAGTGAAGGTAAAGAAGAACTCTGAAATCTTTGGAGGGATCTGTGCCAAGATACCAGAAAGAATGATCATTGATGTGCCATTACCGACACCGAATTCATTGATGAGTTCGCCGATCCAAAGCAAGAGCATTGAGCCTGCTGTAATGATGACAATATTGAAAAGAATAGTAGGCAGTGACAATGCACCAATAGCGCCTTGTGACTGCAAGTACTTAATAAATGCGAAGCCCTGCAAGAAACTGATAGGCACAGTGATAAGGCGAGTGTACTGATTGAAAGTACGACGGCCTGCTTCCCCACTCTCTTGCATAAGTTCCTTCATTGAAGGAATCATCATGCCGATAAGCTGCATGATGATAGAAGCTGTAATGTATGGACTAACGCCAAGCATCACAATAGAGAATGTTGAAAGTCCTCCGCCAGATACAACATTGAACAAGCTCAAAAATTGGTTGTTGCTGAATGCCTGACTGATAGCACTAGTGTCAACGCCTGGTACTGGAATAGTAGCCAAGAAACGAAAGACAACGAGCATTGCCAATACGAAAAGCAGACGATTGCGGATGGAACGATCAGTTACCATCAGTTTAAGCTTTTTGAAAAATGTATCCATAGATAAGGTTTTACTATTTAATAGTACCACCTGCTGCCTCGATCTTTGTCTTTGCTGCAGGAGACACTTCACAATCATACACCATAACAGAGAAATCGATTTCTCCAGCTCCAAGAATTTTCACCTTTGGAAGCTTGCCACCAACGCGGCGAATAAGACCCTTTTCGAAAAGTGTTGAAGGAGTGATACTTGCCTTCGCTTCGAATGACTTTGCAATAAGACCAACATTTACTGGAGTAGCTTTGATGCGGAATGCTTTGTTGATATTTTTGCCACGTCCGCGAAGCTTTGGAAGCTTCTTGATGATGTCGCGAAGCTGAGGGCGGATCTTGTGACCAGCACGAGCCTTCTGACCTTTTGTACCGCGTCCAGAAGTCTTACCGCGCTTTGAGCCACGTCCAACAGTTTTTGCTTTCTTATTTTTTGTTGTTCGCTGTAAAAGATTCATATATTACTCTTGAGCTAGTGTTACTGCTTCTGGTACCGGTGCTACTTCGACTACTTCAGCCTTTGGTCCGCCGAATACGTATTTTGTACTAACAGAAGAGAGAGCCTTCATGGTAGCGCGCGCAGTGTTGAGCTTGTTCTTACTGCCTGATACTACTTTTGCTGAAAGATCTTTCAATCCAGCAATGATAGCGATATCGCGAATGGCTGCACCTGCTACCAATCCCTTACCATGGTTTGGGAAAAGCATTACTTTTGAAGAAGTATATTTTGCAGATACGTCATAAGGAATAGAGTGCTTGTCAGTCATCTTGATCTTGATGGCATTCTTCTTGGCATCTTTCAAAGCCTTTGCAATAGCAAGCGCAGTGTCATTACCCTTGCCTGTACCGAGACCAACAACGCCTTTCTTGTCACCAATGATCATTGAAACAGCGAAGCTCATGCGGCGACCACCAGCAACCACGCGAGTCACGCGGCGAATATCCAAGATCTTCTGATCAACATCCTTTACACGGTCAGCAAATGTCTTGCCGCCATCGCGTCGAGGACCGCGAGCACCTGGTTTTCTGTCTGTATTTGGTTTTACTTGTGTTTCAGCCATAATAGTTTTTATTAAAATTCTAGTCCTCCTTCACGCGCAGCATCTGCAAATGCCTTGATGCGGCCTGCGTACTTGAAGCCATTACGATCAAAGACTGCGCTGGTAATGCCTTTTTCTTTTGCAGCTTTTGCAAGCGCCTTGCCTGCTGCAATAGAGCCTTCCATCTTTGTGCCTTTCGCCTTCATATCGCTTGCAGATATCAATGTTACGCCGTTCTCATCGTCAATGAGCTGGCCATACATGTAGTTGCTTGAGCGGAATACTGACAAACGAGGACGGGTAGCTGTACCAGAAATAGTAGCACGGATCTTGCGCTTAATGCGGAGCTTCTTCTGTTGTGGTGTTAATCGTGACATATGTTTATTTATTATGCGCTCTTCTTACCTGCCTTGCGACGGATAACTTCGTTATCGTAGCGGAAGCCCTTGCCCTTGTATGGTTCAGGTTTCTTCATAGCGCGGATAGATGAAGCAAACTGGCCGACCAATTCTTTGTTGATGCCAGAGATAGTGATAACGTTCTTTTCTGCAGTAACAGTCAATCCTTCTGGGATTTTTACTACAACAGGGTGACTGAAACCGAGTGCAAGATGGAGATCGGTGCCTTTTACTTCACTCTTGAAACCAACTCCTTCAAGGATCAATTTCTTTGTGTAAGGAGTGTTTACGCCTGCAATCATGTTCTTCACATGAGATGCATAGGTACCCCAGATAGCGCGAGCAAATGGATCGTCACCCTTCTGAGCGAATGTCACCATGCCATCAGCAATGTTGATAGTCACAACATCCTTGAATGTCTTTTCCAAAGTGCCCAAAGGACCCTTCACGCGCATGATGCCATCTGCGTATACTACTTCGGTATTGTTTGGTATAACCAACTGTTGTTTTCCTACTCGGCTCATATTGAAACTCTTACCACATTGTGAATAATACTTCTCCACCGACCATTTCCTTGCGCGCCTGCTTGTCGCTCAAAATACCTTTTGGTGTTGAGAGGACAGTGATGCCGTGACCATTCTTCACAGGGCGAAGCTCTTTCACGCCAGTATACATACGGCGAGACTGCTTTGAAACACGCTTCACGTCGTGAATCTTTGCTCCATCAGCTGTGTAGGCAAGCTCAATTTCCAATACAGGAATATTGTTCTTTTCTGTCTTCTTTGAAACATTGGTAATGAAACCTTGCTCCTTGAGGCACTGTGCGATAGCGTATTTGAACTTTGAAAAAGGCACAGTCACAGTTTCTTTTGAAACCATAGATGCATTCTTCATTGTTATAAGCATGTTTGCTACTTTATCCATATATAAAACTCGATTACCAAGAAGACTTACGAATGCCCGGGATCATTCCTTCATTAGCTAATTCACGGAAGCAAATACGGCAAAGACCGAAATCACGCATGTAGCCATGACGACGTCCGCAGCGGAAGCAGCGGTTTACCTGACGGGTACTAAATTTTGGCGTCTTTTGAGAACGCACTATTGTTGAAGTTTTAGCCATATTTTTTGCTTTTTCTTGGAATATCTCGTAGAAATTTCTTTGCTTGCCTTTGTTTTCTGATAAACAAAGAGAAATCTACGGATTCACAAGAACCCACGTATCCTAACAAATAAGCCCGAAATGGTCAAGAGTGTAGTATTTCGTGAAGCAAGGCGTCACGAAGATAGATAAAAAGCCTGATCCGGAACGGATCAGGCTTTAAAGGGATTTAATTATTCCCTATTCTGTGTTCAACAAGGCAAATACCCCATTATGTTCAATCACGAAGAAAGCCTTTTGTACTGTCACCTCTTCAACGGCTTTGTCACCAATATAGACCATAAGATTGTCTTCCGGTATAACCGTATGAACAATAAAGCCTAAGCTTTTGCAGCGAGCCAGAAGCTCACTAACTTTTTTGCTCAAAGACACCATTTGAAGCGGCAATAATTTCCAGCCTTCCATGTTTTCAGCAAAACCATGATCGGTTTTGCTTGGCCACAGTAGCGGCATGAAGAAATCTCTAACAGTAGTAGGAAGCTTATGGTAGTAATATTTCCTATATAAGGAAACTACTATTGAATAAGCAATGAGTCCTACAAACGCTGCCAAAGCAACCAATATAGCGATTTGACCGATCAATTTCCATCCATCTATTTCTCCCACATTGGAAGCTATGCGATCAGTACTATCAGAACTGCGCGTGTCGCGTACCAAAGGAAGATCTGCTCCAGCAAAAACAATGACTTCATAAAAAAGCACTACTAATCCTACGATAATCCCGATCCTTTCGAGTATAGGCTTAGTCTTTTGCGGAAGCGGAGCATCTTTTTTAATTCTCTCGTATCCAGTAAATACATTGCTATCCTTCAGCATAATGTTGCCGTCAGAAGTAATGTTGCTGAATACGTAATTCTTTTCGGTCAAACTTTTTAAAGGAGACGAATACTGCGAAAACGGCACGCATCCTTCTATAACAATACCGTTCTTGTGACAGGTATTCTGAAGCTCCAAGGCGTTTTTATCATACGCTTCACGTTCAGTCGTTTTTTGCTCATCAAGCGGATACGCCGGATCGGCAATATTACAGGTGAGGCCTCCGAGTTGAACGGAAATGTAGTGCTGAACCTTATGATCATGGACCGTTACTTTTGTAGTATTGCCTACTAGTACAGACATCTTGTCTTTAGGGATTGCTAGAGATTGTTCCATATTACGTTGTTTTATGAGTTAAAGAAAAATTAAGTTTTCTTTAAAATACAGGGTAAGAAAGGAAAAGTCAAAAAAAGCCGATCCCCTAAGGGATCGGCTTTTTTATTATTTCTTAAAAGGGATTCCAAGATGTTCGAAGAATGCAGTAGCCTCTTCTTTGGTCTTTGCAGTAGACACGAGTGTCACAGCAAGACCGAAGACATCACGGAGGTCTTCATCAGAAGTTTCTGGGAAGATGGTGTGCTCCTTGATACCGATAGTCATGTTACCGATATTGTCTACAGCTTTTTTGTCCAAGCCACGGAAGTCTTTAGTACGAGGAAGTGCGATATGCACGAGCTTGTCCAAGAAATTCAACATGCGAGCGCCACGAAGAGTGACAGTAAGACCGATTGGGTCTCCTTCACGAATCTTGAATGTTGCCACAGACTGCTTTGCGCTGCGGAGAGAAGGCTTCTGACCAGTGATGCGAGCAAGACGATCAGCAATAGCTTCGTTCTTGTTGCGATCTTTTTTCATAGCACTACCTGTACCAGATGAAACAACGATCTTTACGAGGTGAGGCACAGCAAGCTTGTTTTTGTATCCAAACTGAGAGAGCGCTTCGTATGCATTATTCTGTTTTGCTTTAGTGAGTTCCATATATTTAAAAATTATTTAACCTCGTTGCCTGACTTCTTGGCAAAACGAACATTCTTACCATTCACGACCTTCTTGCCTACGCGAGTGCCTTTGCCAGACTTGTCATCAATAAGCATAACATTTGAAATGTGGAGCGCTGATTCTTTTTCTACAGTACTGCCCTTTTCACCGCGAGAAGCAGGCTTGATGTGGCGCTTGGTTTTGTTTACACCCTCAACAATCACACGACTCGTCGCAACGTTTACAAGCATGATCTTTCCTTTTTCGCCTTTGTTCTTGCCAGCGATCACTATTACATTGTCTCCTTTTTTCAATTTCATAAAAATATATTAGAGCACTTCTGGTGCAAGAGAAATAATCTTCTGATAACCGCGCTCTGCCAATTCACGTGGAATAGGACCGAAGATACGACCAGCTTTTGGTTCCTGCTTTCCTTTTTCAACAATAACAACAGCGTTGTCATCGAAGCGAATGTATGAACCATCCTTGCGGCGGAATGCATTAGTCTGACGAACCACTACGGCGTAGAGCACATCCTTCTTCTTCACTGCCTTACGAGGCTGTGCTTCCTTAACAGAGATAACCACGAGATCACCGATAGCAGCATAGCGTCGGCGTGAACCGCCAAGCACTTTGAAGATAGTACCTTTGGTACCGCCAGCGTTGTCAGTGATTCGTACTTTTGATCCTGCTTGTAACATACCTAACTCAATTAACTATTTAACGATAGAGAAACGCTTATCCTTTGAAAGAGGACGAGTTTCTATGATTGATACCTTGTCTCCGACCTTGGCACTGTTGTCTTCATCATGAGCCTTGAACTTCTTTGTAATCTTGAAATACTTCAAGTACTTCTTGTGCTTCACAAAACGAGTCACAGCAACAACCGCCGTCTTGTCCATTTTGTCAGACACGACAGTTCCCTTGAGAGCCTTTTTAGTTGTTGATGCTGTTGTCATAATAATAGTTCTTGTATCTTACTTATTTTTCTGATTTTGTCTATGCACGTGCAACGACGCGGGTTTTGATTGGCAATTTAGTACCTGCCTTGCGCAATGCTTCACGAGCAGTCGCCTCTGGTACGCCGTCTACTTCGAAGATAATACGGCCAGGAAGTACTTCTACATGGTAGCCCTGCAATTCACCCTTACCCTTACCCATCGGCTGCTGAGCGGCCTTTTCGGTAAATGGACGGTCTGGGAATACGCGGATCCACATGCGACCAACCTTTGTAAGGTGGCGACTTGCAGCCTTACGAGCAGCTTCGATCTGGTTTGAAGTGATGCGGCCCAATGACTCGGTCTTCAATGCATAAGAACCGAAGCTTACAGTAGTACCGCGAGTTTCTACGCGAGTAGCCATCTTGGTTCGCTTCTTTTGCCATTTTCTGAATTTTACTTTCTTCGGAAACAACATATATTAACTCTTCTTGTGAGACTTGGTATCAAATACCTGACCTTTGTAAATCCATACCTTGATACCGATACCACCGTATGCAAGACGAGCAGTCTCGCGAGCGTAATCGATGTCAGCACGGAATGTCTGAAGTGGAATAGAACCGCGCTTCAATACTTCAGAGCGAGAGATTTCTGCGCCACCGAGACGGCCGCCAACATAGAACTTCACACCTTGTACACCGCGAACAGCCATGACCTTTTCGATCAAGAGCTTCATGACGCGACGGTATGGAAGACGCTTCTCAAGACCTTCAGCGATCATGTACGCCACGATCTTTGCATCTCCTTCTGGAGCTGACACTTCAGCAATTTCAAGCTTGATGTCATCAGTCACAGAAAGCTTTTCGCGCTTGAGCTGCTTTTCGATATCAGCCTTGAGCTTCGTAGCTCCTTCACCACTGCGGCCGATCACCATACCTGGACGAGAAGTGCGGATGATCACACGGATCAATTTCTGACCGCGTTCGATATCAACACTTGAAACATAGTAGCCACGAAGACGCTTCTCGAGATATTCACGAATAGCAACGTCAATCTTAAGATTGTTCACATAGTTCTTGTCAGTAGCAAACCAGCGTGATTTCCAATCACGAAGGATAACAAGACGGTGGGCATAGGGATGGACTACTTTAGACATATATTATTTCTCTAATTATTTCTTTTGCTTTTTAGACTTCTTTTCTGTTGGAGCGACCTCTGCAAGTGTGACATCAACATGACTAGTACGCTTGTTGATAGGCTTCGCTACACCCATAGCGCGAGGCATTGAGCGCTTGATCACGAATCCTTTGTTTACTTCGATATTCTTGATAACAAGATTTTCTGCATTTGCACCAAGATTTACCGCATTGGTTGCAGCACTCTTGATAAGCTTCTGAATAGGTTCTGCTGCGCGCTTTGGCATGTATGAAAGCACTATGTCGGCATCAGCAACACGCTTGCCTTTAACAGCGTCAGTAACAAGGCGAACCTTGCGTGGTGATTGGCGATAATTTGTAAGTGATGCTTTCATAGATACTTATATTACTTCTTTTTAGCAGTGTCTGCAGTACCTTTAGCGGCTTTTGCAGCAGTGATTTCAGCTTCTTTTTTCTTCTGATCCAATTCCTTCTGCATTTTACCGCCGTGGCGAGTAAACTTGCGAGTTGGAGAAAATTCACCCAAACGGTGCCCTACCATGTCTTCAGTAACCAACACATCGATGTGCTGCTTGCCGTTATGCACGCCAAAAGTGAATCCAACCATTTCTGGAGCGATCTGGCTGTCACGTGACCATGTTCGAATAGACCCTGTTGAGATAGGAGTCTTGCCTTCGATTTTTTTAAGTAGTTTTGGGTCAACGTAAGGACCTTTTGCGAGTGAGCGAGTCATAAAATTTAGATAAAAAGAAGCTCGATTTGAGCCCCACTATCTTATCAGATTAAGACATAATGTCAAATTACTGTTCAGAAAAGAAAAAAGGCCTTTCGCTTGCGCGAAAGGCCTTTAAACAAAGATCAGTTAATAAAAGAGCTATTTCTATTTAAAGAGAGCCGGTGAGACCGAAAAACCCAATAACACAGCATTATTATAGCGATTATAGGTATTAACGGTAACGAATTTACCAACATCTACCATCAAGCCATTCCTGACGATAATACCGAAACCAAGATTTGCGCCGTCATAACGCTTACTATCACAATCTATGACAGCACCAAATTTGGGAACAAGTGCCAAAGCATCATGAGCGCGTAAATGAAAAGCAAACTGAGCCCCCCATTGAATAGAGTACCCTCCACCAGGACTAAGAACTGTTGATCCATTTATTGGCAGATAATCGTCATTAACAGACGGGCCGAGGGATTTATGAGCCTCGAAACCCATACTAAAAATGTTTCCGGTACCGGGTGACGTATGGTCAAATGCCACGCCCGCCCCGAGATCTGCAGGGAGTCCTACTTTAACAGATGAGCCGTTTGAGGAATAGTCTAAAGGAAAACCAACATTTGAGAGCGCAAACACTGCGCGAAGCTGATATCCTCGCCCAGCATATGCATGATATACGGTAGAGATATTAAATCCGGCCGTGCTACCTCCTTGTTTTTCAATGTTTCCAGCATTCATCTGAGGAAACGTTGCCTTAACAGTCATAAGCGAACCGCCGAGCGTCCAATTATTTGAGAAAGACCAGACCCAGCCTGCGTATATAGCAAGACCCCTGTAATCATTCTGATTTAAATAAGAATTCATTGGAGTAGAGCCGCCATTTAATGTTTTTACACCCAGAAAGAAGTTAGTGGGTGAGTCTTTTCCATCAACATTTTGAGAGAAAATAAAAGAATAACTAGCTACAGTTGCTCCGTTATATGAGCGCTGATAACGCGAGAACAGTTCCCTACTCTCTTCTGTCGAATCGGCGATCAAAGGAATTGCAGCAGCTGCATTAAACCCGCTATTAGCACCAGGTACAGCGGAAAGGTTGAGCGAAGTTGGATTAGTATTAGTAATCATAAATCTCGCTCCGCCAGTAGGAATACCGGCATTACTCTGTGCGAATGCATTGTTTACAAAGCATGCAATGATGATCGTGATCATCCCAAGAAACATATTTTTCATTGTTCAGAATGGATTTGGTTTTTGAATTTTGTGAATGTATTTTAAACAAATACTAAATATTTTCTAAAATTTGTCAAGTTAATAAAAACCATCCTGTTGGATGGTTTTAGTTTGATCTATGCCCTTAAACAAAGGTATCATTGTTTTGCACATTGGTATTCTTGTCTAAAAGCAGTTAAATCTTAGTTTTTCACATAGCGACTTTTGCCTGAAAACACCGTTCTGATTATTTTGCACAGATGTCAAATTGTTTGAAGGGCAAATATTCAATTGTTTTGCACATTTGGAATGTTGCTTCAAAGTCCGGATTGCTCCGGACCGAAAGCATGCTGCAACTTGTCCGTAGACAGTCCTGTTTTTGCTTGAGAACACAACAAAATTTGTTTTTCACATATATCCGGTTGTTCAAAAGCAATTCGATGATTGTTTTACACATTAGTTTAATTGCTTGAAAGACAGATGATTCTTTGTTTTACACAACACTCATTTTGTCTGAACAATTTATTACAAACTATCATGTAATACCATTTTGTCAAAAAACCCTCCCTATTTACATAGAGAGGGCTGGCAGCAGCCATATTGTCAGAGACATAAACTTTTCTGCCTAAGAACATTTGACACACTGTTTTGTACAACCATTTTGTTGTTTAAATAGCAATCAATCAATTGTTTTTCACATATGCCAATTAGCTTAAAAACAAACGTTTTATTGTTTTGCACAGATATACATTTGTTTGAAAAGCACGGGCTGTTTAGTTTTTCACAGCGGCTTGTTTGCTTCAAAGTCCAGGACGAGCCTGGACCGAAAGCACTTTTAACGATGTCAGAGACATGTGACGGTTTGCTTGAGAACAGGCCAGTGGTTGTTTTACACAGTTTTCATATTGTTCAAAAGCAATTCGATGATTGTTTTTCACATAGGGTTTGCAACTTAATGACAATGCATCGCTTGTTTTTCACAGAACTCCGCTTGTCTAAAGTTTCGCTTTTGCAAATACAGCCATAATACGCGGGTTGGTTTCAATGCGAGGATTTTCACCTACCAGGTAGAGCCAAGCATGATAGAAGTCGCTGACGAAGATCGTGCTAAATTCGCGCAGAGCACGTTGTAGTACATGCGCAGGATTTAGCGTAGTAATTTCTTCGCCATCGGCCTTTTTCACTTTGAATCCTTTGAAGGTCTTTTTACCCTCTGATTCTTCAAAGCCCAGCGGTGTAATATTTCCAACTGGTACCTTATACTTTTCTGCCAACTGTTCCGGTGTTGTGATAACTGCTTTGTGAAGCTGTTTTTCACGACATTGTTTTAGCAATGCAGCATATGGTTCGTCAGGAAACTTACCGGCAACTTTCATGAAACTGTCAGGAAATATTTTTAACAACATTTCCTTCATACCAGGATCATAGGTTACTTTTTCACCGCGTTTGCGCCTCATTGGTTCACCATTTTTAGGAGCTACACCGCAGAAAGCACGAACCTTACCAGAGTCGGCAAAACGTGTGGGATCTTGCAACTTCGCAATGAAGAATGCGCAGGTCCACGTGCCAAAACCGGGAATATAGTCGCCGAAGAATTGCCAAATTGGAAACTGTTGCACATAGGCTTCAATTTCTTTTTCGATTAATGTCTTCTGGACATATCCCATTTGAGCAGTACCAAAACCGATAAGGTTCTGCCAGGAAAAATCTTTTTCTTCCTGAACCTCTTTTAGTAACGGTTCGTTTTCCTTACGAAATTTTTCCATGCTTTTGATCCGGAACGCTCCCTCAATAGGATGAAAGATATCCAGATCTTTACCGCGGTTCCTGATGCGGGCTTCCATAGCCTGACGCTCATCAAGAAATGCGCTTCGTAATGCCACTAAACCTTTTAAGGTCTGAATACGGCGAACTTTCTCGGTCATTTCCGGTTTTTCGGAACGAAGAAAGTCTTCGTATAGTTCCCGATAATAAGAAGGAGTCATGTTTTTCTGAACTTCCACACTTTCAGCAAAGCGCATGTATTCAACATTAGCTGCAGCAGAAAGTCGGGTTTTGTTTTCAGGAATATCCTTTCCTCCCCAGGAAGTTTTTTGTACCAGGATCTCATCAAGAATTTCAGTGGTGCCATAATATGGGCAGATACCCATCTTTTCATGGATCGCCTCAATGATGGCGTTTTTGCCAGCGTTCACCTGATCGCGGACAATAGAGTTGCTTGTACTCATGTGATTTGTTGATTTTTTAAATTTTGCTTACCATATCACATTTTAAAAAAATGTCAAATAAAATACCCTTCTCCGTAATAGGAGAAGGGTTGGCAAAAATAGCTTTGTTTTTACAATTGAGCCATTGCCTGAGAACAGAACGTAAATTGTTTTGCACAATTTTTCATTTGTTTAAGAGCATTTTTCATGTTGTTTTTCACAGTAATCCTCTTGCTTAGGGACATTGCCAGCTTTGTTTTACACACGCGTGTGGTTATCTGAGGACACATGCCATTTTGTTTTTCACAAATCTGCTTTTGTCCTAATTTCTTTCACCTTATCATGGGCCAGCTATATGTCAAAAAGAAAATCCCCTCTCGGGATTTTCTTTTTATTATCGCTTGCCGTTCTTGCGGCGAGTGACGATATGCTTGTTTGAGTACTTCTGAGGAGTACGAGTGCGTACACCGTAAGCCTGCTTACCGTGGCGAGTCTTTGGACCGCGACGGAGACCGATACCTTGGCGTCCTTCACCACCGCCGTGTGGGTGGTCTACAGGGTTCATGGCAGTACCACGAACAGTTGGCTTGATGCCGCGCCATCGAGAGCGACCAGCCTTACCGTACTTCACGAGCTTGTGCTCATCGTTTGATACTTCACCGATAGATGCCCAGCATGAGTCCTGCACGCGGCGAATTTCTGTAGAAGGCATCTTAAGCTGAGTGTAGCCGTCATTCTGCGCTACGATCTGAGCGAAGTTACCAGCACTGCGAACGAGCTTTGCTCCTGATCCTGGCTTGATTTCAACATTGTATACAAAAGTGCCAGAAGGAATGTTCTTTAATGGAAGACGGTTACCAGCTTCGATTGGAGCATGCTCGCCTACTACGAAGGTAGATCCAGCGCCTACACCCTTTGGAAGGACCACATAGCGCTTCTCACCGTCCTTGTAGACCGCTACACCGATGAATGCGGTACGGTTTGGGTCATATTCGACAGTGGTGATCTTTGCGGGGATATCATGCTTGTTGTACAAGAAATCCACCATGCGGTATGCGCGCTTGTTGCCGCCGCCCTTGTGAGTACCAGTGATGCGACCAGTGTTGTTTCGTCCGCCCGTGCGCTTTGAACCCTTAGTCAAAGATTTTTCAGGAGTGCCTGTAGTCAACACCTTTCGGTAATCGATAGTAACAGTGTTTCGGCGTGATTTAGTTGTTGGTTTATATTTTTTCATTGCCATGATAGTAACTCATTATGCGATATCAATCGTTGTTCCTTTTGGAAGGAAAACGTACGCTTTCTTACCACTAGTACCAAAGCCGAGGCGACCGCGTCGGAAGAAAGACTTGCGCAACATAGTGACAGTGTTCACTTTGATAGGAGTCTTCTTGTACTGAGCCTTGAATGCCTTTGCAATCTCTGACTTGTTAGCATCAACTGCCACATCAAAAAGATAGATGCTGTACTGTGCATTGTTTGCAGCCTTTTCAGTGATGCGAGCATTCTTGAGGATTACTCGTGTTGGCTTTGCTGATTCTGTTGTTGTCTTTTTTGTAGCCATATCTATAACTCTTATTTCATCTTAGCTTCGAGCATTGCTACGGACTTTGCTGGGTCGACCATTACCATGCGAGCGAATGAAATAGCATTCAACGCATTCAAGTCATTTACTGTTACGACAGTAATACCTGGAAGGTTTGCAAAGCTCTTCTCCACTACTTCATTATGCTCAGGAAGCACTACCAACGCATTGGTTGGCTTCTTAGAAGTGATCTTTTCAAATCCCTTAACGCCTGCAAATGCAGAAAGAGTTGTTGCAGCATCCTTAGTCTTCATTGCCTTGAATGACAATTCATCAACGAGCAATAGTGAGCTGTCAGAAACTTTTTGAGAGAGCACAGTGTAGAGAGCTTTTACGCGCATCTTCTTGTTGATCTTCTTTGAGTAGTCCTTATCATTGCGAGGACCGAAGGTTGTACCTCCACCTACCCACAATGGTGAGCGAGTAGAACCATGACGAGCGCGTCCTGTGCCCTTCTGCTTCCAAGGCTTCTTACCGCCTCCAGAGACATCACTGCGATCCTTTGTGTGAGCGGTGCCTGCACGCTTGTTGGCCTGCATGCCTACTACTACCTGGTGCACGAGGTCTGCATTCCAAGGAAGACCGAAGACCTTTGATGGAAGATCAAATGTACCTGCACTCTTGCCGCTCTGGCTGTAGATTGCTGTGCTAAGATTTGCTGATTCTGTTGTTGTCTTTTTTGTAGCCATATCAATAACTCTTAACCAACAATACTAATAACGGTACCGCGACGACCTGGTACTGCTCCACTAATGTAGAGAAGATTATTTTCTGCATCCACGGCAACGATCTTAAGACCCTTCACAGTGACAGTGTCACCACCGGTGCGACCCGCCATGCGCATGCCTTTTGGCACGTGTGTACGAAGACCGCCACCGATAGAACCCGGTTCACGCTCTGAGTGCTTCTGACCGTGTGAGCGAGGACCGCCATGGAAGCCATGACGCTTCACTACGCCTTGGAAGCCTTTTGCTTTTGAAGTACCCGTTACGATTACATCATCGCCTTTTTCAAAAACGTCTACTGCGAAAGTATCACCAATGTTTGCTTCTACTGCCGCATCAGTACGAAATTCCTTTACTGACTTGTACGCCTTTTTGCCAAGAGCGTTGAATACAGCACGAGAAACGCGTGATTCCTTCTGGTCTCCTGTAGCCACCTGCACAGCAGTATAGCCGTCACGCTCTACGGTCTTGATACCGGTAACAGTGTTTGGCAAAGCCTTTACCACAGTTACAGGCATGACTTTACCGCTCTCATCAAAGAGCTGGGTCATTTCTTCTTTTGTTCCTAAAATATATTTCATCTTCTTTTCTGTGTTCGTACCCCTGACTGTGTCGAAAGGCATTGGACCACTTAATTAACAAGTCCCAGGATTATACACGACATTAAAAATTGTGCAAGAGTTTGACAAAGCATGCCCTGCCCCGATACAGTTTATAAAAAACAGCACATGAACGATCACAATAACCACCCCATGGAGCCTTTACTTTTGAAAGTTCAGGATACCATAACGTCCATAGCCACCGACCCTCACGATATAGCTGCTCTCGACAATGATTTCAGCGAATATCAGGGAAGCCTGCGTACACTGCTCTCTCCGTATGCAGTAAGCTATGAAAAGTGTTTCGGTAAGCCGATTAAAACATTTACTATAACCATTCCGATCGACTATAAGAATACTGATTCTATCGATCGATATATGGCACAAGAGAAGAAAAAAGGTGCCTTCATTAATTCAAATTTTTGCGATAAAAAATTTGCCAGGGCAAGCTACAAGCCTATACCAGGAAAAGAGTACGGTGTTGAAATTATTCCAACTCTTACCTCGGTAGAGAGTCGAGTGTGTTTAGGATTTTTGAAAAGCAAAGAAGCAGTATTAACAAGCGGCCAGGGCCTGGTTGCAGTATTGGAATTAGCAAGGAAACGCTTCCCATCAGAAATAGCGGTGGTGTCCTATGACATCCCAAAGAGTAAGGTGGACAAAGAAGAAGTAGACCACCTTTGCAAGATCAATGGAGCTTCCTGGGTTGCACGAGCAACCATTATCGATTCACGACTGCGATTCGGTTTGCATTCGTATGATACCAATCTAGAAAAAGGCGCCTGCCTCCTAGCCTTTTTTGAAAAATAAAACAAAATATAAAGCCCCCTCTTTCGAGGGGACTTTTTTATTACGCTTTGGCTTCTTCGATCGTTTGATCGAAATTGAGGATATCCTCTGGTTCGAACCCTCCCACAAAACCATGATCTCTGGCAATAGTAGCCCCGAGCGTATAAAAGATTCCTTTGATACGAGTCAGATTCTCAAATGCTTCCATGCGTTCTTGAGCAGTCGCAGATGAGCCCTCTGCCATCAAGTCCTTGTATTCCTCTTGTTTACTGGTGCAGACTTCCGCACCTTTTAATAACTGCGCAAAACGATCATCGGCCTTAATAGCTTCTAATTTTTCTGCTTTGCTCTGTGATTGTGGCATTGATTCCATAGACATATAGAGAACTATACCACCCTTCGCCTCGGCTCGCTATGCTCGCGCTCCTCAGGATAAAAACAAAAAGCCGCCCCCACATGTGGGGGCGGCTTTTTGTTTTTACATCATCTTCACGTCGATATCTACGCCGGACGGCATTGATAGGTTTGTGAGAGATTCGATGACCTTCGGAGAAGGATTTTCGATGTCGATGAGACGCTTGTGCACGCGCATTTCGAACTGTTCACGAGCATTTTTGTAAATGAACGGTGAGCGGTTCACGGTGTACTTTTTGATCTCAGTCGGCAACGGGATAGGGCCACGTACTACTGCATCATAGCGAGTAGCGGTATCAATGATCTGCTTCACTGAAGCATCAAGAATCTTGTTTTCGTATGCACGAACACGGATTCGGAGCATTGACTGGAGGTCTTCCTTTGCTTTTGAAGTTTTTGAAGACTTCTTGGTTGTTTTTGTTGCTGTTGCCATATCTTTTTGTCTAAAGAGCTAATAATTTAGCTTACTTAAGCAATGATCTTAGTAACAACACCAGCACCAACTGTTCGGCCGCCTTCACGGACAGCGAAGCGACGCTGTTCTTCAAGGGCGATTGGTACAACGAGCTTCACAGTGATCTTCACTGTGTCTCCTGGCATAACCATTTCGGTTCCTGCAGGAAGAGTCACTTCACCAGTCACGTCGGTAGTACCGATGTAGAACTGAGGCTTGTAACCGTTCATGAAAGGAGTGTGGCGTCCGCCTTCTTCTTTCTTAAGAACGTAGATTTCACCTTCGAATTCGGTGTGAGGCTTCACTGAACCTGCCTTTGCAAGAGCCTGACCACGTGTAAGATCTTCTTTCTTAACACCGCGGAGGAGGATACCAGCGTTGTCGCCAGCTTGTCCTTCCTGGAGCTGCTTGTTGAACATTTCAATACCGGTAACAGTAGTCTTCGCTGTATCCTTGATACCAACGATTTCAACTTCTTCACCAACCTTCACAATACCGCGCTCGATACGGCCAGTTACCACTGTACCGCGACCTTCAATAGAGAAGATGTCTTCGATAGGCATAAAGAATGGCTTATCGATATCACGCTCTGGCAATGGGATGTATGTGTCCAATGCGTTGGTAAGTTCAAGAACTTTCTGTGCCCATGGGTCATCAAGTGAAGTTGCTTCAAGCGCCTTCAAACCTGAGCCGCGGATTACAGGACAGTCCTTGTCATAACCCTGCTTGCCGAGGATTTCGCGGATTTCTTCTTCCACGAGATCAAGCATGTCAGCGTCATCAACCATGTCGCACTTGTTCAAGAAGACAATGATTTTTGGCACGCCCACCTGCTTCGCAAGGAGGATGTGTTCACGAGTCTGAGGCATCGCACCGTCAGTCGCAGCAACCACGAGGATAGCGCCGTCCATTTGAGCGGCACCAGTAATCATGTTCTTGATGTAGTCGGCGTGACCCGGCGCATCAATGTGGGCGTAGTGACGAGCAGCTGTAGAGTACTCGTTGTGAGAAATATTAATAGTGATTCCGCGAGCCTTTTCTTCAGGCGCAGAGTCGATAGCGTCAACTCCCTTGAGTTTAACGCTCTGTCCAGCCATATCGAGGACATGGAGGATAGCCGCTGTAAGCGTAGTCTTACCGTGGTCAACGTGACCAATAGTACCTACGTTTACGTGTGGCTTTGAACGATCAAATGCTTCTTGAGCCATAATAAACTTTATAATTTAATTAATTAAATAATCTAACAAACAAAAACAACGCAAATTGCGGTGTAGCGCTATCATAGCTCTATACGAGGCCGTTTGTCAAATTAAAAGCGGCGCACCCCTAGGGGTGCGCCGCTTTCCTATTCCTTATTTTCGAGATTCGATGATAGTCGTTGCCACATTTTGTGGAACAACGTCGTAGCGGAGGAATTCCATAGTGAAACCTGCACGGCCTTCAGTCATAGAGCGAAGGTTGGTCATGTATCCGAACATTTCAGACAATGGCACCACAGCATTCACGACTTCGTTCATGCCGCGAGTCTCCATGCCCTCGATGATGCCGCGGCGAGAAGAAATACTTCCAGTCACATCGCCCATGAATTTGTTTGGTGTTACCACCTCGACTTTCATCATAGGCTCAAGGATCACAGGCTTTGCCGCCTTGGCTGCATCCTGAATAGCCATACTTGCAGCAATCTTGAAGGCCATTTCGTTAGAGTCCACTTCGTGGTATGAGCCGTCATAGAGGTCAACAGAAACGTTTTCCATCTTGAATCCGGCCACGATACCGCGATCCAAGCCTTCACGAAGACCCTTTTCGATAGGAGCAATATATTCCTGAGGAATAGCGCCACCCTTGATGTTGTTGATGAATTCAAATCCACCAGTACGCTTCACGTTCTTTGGAAGATCCTTAGGATCAACACTCTGATCCATCGGCTTGATCTTAATCTTCACGTGACCGTAGTTACCCTTACCACCAGACTGCTTGATGTACTTACCTTCTGCATCTGCACTACCAGTAATAGTTTCGCGATACGCCACTTGTGGCTTACCAACATTGGCTTCCACGTTGAACTCACGCTTCATACGATCGACGATGATTTCAAGGTGAAGTTCTCCCATACCTGCAATAATAGTTTCTTCAGTCTCAGGATCGGTTGATACTTTGAAGGTTGGATCTTCATCAGAAAGGCGGTTCAATGCGAGACCCATTTTTTCCTGGTCAGCCTTGGTCTTTGGTTCGATACGAAGGTTGATCACTGGTTCTGGGAACTTGATACGATCAAGTATGATCGGATTTGTTTCATCACACAGAGTGTCAGAAGTCTTGGTTTCTTTCAAACCAACTGCTGCAGCAATTTCGCCAGCGAAGACCTTCTTCACTTCTTCGCGCTGATCAGCCTGCATGCGAACGATACGGCCAATGCGCTCCTTGTTGCGAGTGCGAGGGTTGTAAATATATGAGCCTGCTTCGAGCGTACCTGAGTAGACACGGAAGAAGACGAGCTGTCCGACGAATGGGTCAGACATAGACTTGAAGGCCAATGCAGCAAACGGTTCCTTGTCATCAGCATGACGAACCAAATGCTCTTCTTCGTTGTCAGGATTAGTACCTGGAACTGGTGGAATATCAGTTGGTGATGGCAAGTAGTCAACCACAGCGTCGAGTACGAGCTGCACGCCTTTGTTCTTCAATGCACTACCGGCGTAGACTGGGAAGATATCATTAGCGATAACTGCTTTACGCAAAAGCTTCTTCAATACATCGAGTGACGGCTCTTTGCCTTCGAAGTATTCATTCATGATTGTTTCGTCATTTTCAACGATGCGCTCTACGAGTTCAGCGTGATACTTCTTCGCTTCTTCGAGCATGTTTTCAGGGATTTCCTTTTGGATCACCTTGATACCCATGTCGCCTTCGAAGTAGTACGCCTTCATTTCAAGAAGATCGATAACGCCTTCGTGATTTTCTTCAAGACCGATTGGGAGCTGTGCGCGAACTGCCTTCTTTGAAAGACGGTCTTGGATAGTTTTGTATGAGTGTTCAAATGAAGCACCGGTACGATCGAGCTTGTTCACAAAACAGATACGAGGAACATTGGCTTCGTCAGCATAACGCCAGTTGGTTTCTGACTGAGGTTCTACACCTGCCACGCCGTCGAATACCACTACAGCACCGTCGAGCACGCGAAGAGAACGCTTCACTTCCACAGTGAAGTCGATGTGACCCGGAGTATCAATAATATTGAAACGGTATTGCTGCTTTTTGTCGCCATTAGAGTATGTTGGCATCCAGTTACAGGTCACAGCAGCAGAAGTGATCGTGATGCCACGTTCACGTTCCTGCTCCATCCAGTCGGTTGTGGTCTCACCATCGTGCACCTCACCGATCTTGTGGCTCATGCCTGTATAAAAGAGCACGCGCTCTGATGTTGTAGTCTTACCGGCATCAATGTGCGCGATAATACCGAAGTTTCGTACTTTTTCGAGGGGAAATTCTCGTTCCATAAATAAAATCTATCTGTTTTGTGAATTAATAATTAATAGCCAGTACATTGTACTGTATTAGGCAAAGTGGGCAAATGCTTTGTTTGATTCTGCCATCTTGTGGATGTCTTTCTTCTTTTTTACTGCATTACCTTCGCCTTTTGCTGCAAGAGAGAGCTCGTCAGCCAATGCTACTGCTGTTTTCATACCCTTGCGAGAGCGAGTAGCATCAATGATCCAGCGCATAGCAAGCGCATTGCGGCGTTCAGTGCGAACTTCGCGAGGCACCTGGTAGTTGGCACCACCAATACGACGTGAGCGTACTTCTACCAATGGACCAGCATTCTTGATCGCGTTATCAAATACTTCGAGAGGATTTTCAACGTTTTCTTTTTCCTTGATGATATCAAGCGCACCATACACGATAGTACGAGAAGTGTTCTTCTTGCCATCCTGCATGATTGAATTGATAAACTTCTCAAGCTGCTGTGAGCCGTACTTGATGTCTGGTTTTACGATATTTCGATTTGTTACTTTTCTACGCATATATTATTACTTTTTAGCCTTAGGAAGCTTAGTACCGTACAATGAGCGACTCTTGCGACGCTTTTCGATACCCTGAGTATCAAGCACACCACGAACAATGTGGTAACGCACACCGATCAAGTCCTTCACACGGCCTCCGCGGATCATTACGACAGAGTGTTCCTGCAAGTTGTGTCCTTCACCAGGAATGTAGGCAGTAACGTTCATACCATTAGTAAGGCGAACACGGGCGATCTTACGAACAGCAGAGTTCGGCTTCTTTGGAGTAACAGTAGTAACCTTTGTACATACGCCGCGCTTGAATGGAGATGGGTAGCGTACAGGCTTGTTCTTGATGTGGTTCATACCACTACCAAGGGCCACCGCTTTCGGCTTGCGGGCTACATTTTTGCGAGGCTTTTTAATTAGTTGATTAAACGTTGACATGTCCCGCTATGCTACTACATTCGTTTAAAATTGGCAAGAAGGGTTTGGTTAAACAGGCACAGAAATACCCGTCAGAAGACTAAAGAGATGAAAAACAACCGGAGAAACGAGGTTCCATCCAAAGACAATGAAAAGAAGTAGTAGAGGCAAGCTGATTTGTTCAATGACACGCATGGTAGGAATAGCTCGAACCGGCAAAACACTAGAAAGGAAGCGAAAACCGTCCAATGGTGCCAAAGGAATGCTATTAAAGAAGGCTAATACTATATTTATAAGGATAATAATGCTTGCTGCGTCTATCAGCGGAATAGTGCCAACATTGAAATATAAGGCTATACGGATAACAAGTGCAAAGAAAAGAGCGATAGTAAGGTTTACAACAATGCCGGCTATGGCGACTTTTGCCTCACTTTTTCGGCCATGGTTAAGATTTTCGGGATTGTATGGCACAGGTTTTGCCCAGCCCACTACAAAACCAGCGTTGCTAAGAATGAGGACAAGCGGCAATATCACTGAACCAAGCCAGTCTATATGCTTGAGAGGATTCAATGTAATACGGCCCAAACGACGTGCAGTCGGATCCCCTTCTCGCTCGGCCATCAAGCCATGCGCTACCTCGTGAACAATGATGGAGAAAATAAGGACGATGAAATAGAGAATGGAAGTTGCACTAATCATTGCACCATTATACATCAAAGCGTTTGCCGATGTAGCCGTCGTGAACAGTGAAATTTTCGGACTTATAAAGGAGATCGTACCCACCCTTGGCATTGCGACGTTCTACAGTAAGGTAATATTCGCCTTTTGAAACCAGGCAAGTGAACTGTCCGTGAAATGACGTGGTTTTAGATGCTACTTTATTGCCTGTTTTAGCGGAAAAGATACTGACTTTGGCAAACGAGACTGGCTGACCAGTGGCTTTTTCAATAACAAAACTATGCGGGTATTGGCTTCTATGTTTAGTGAATGCCAGCACGATAAGTACTGTAAGAATGGATATTTCTAAAAGCTGCGCCATTGCTTGAGACGGATACACTGCATATCGAATAACAGACAGAGCGAGCGCGATGAAGCTGTATGTTCTAGCGGCATGAAAATACGTGCGAGTATCATCGAAGCGATAAAAAAGTTTTTTACGCTTCTTCTCTACTTGATTCCAATCTTCTTGAATGGGGTCCATGGGAATACTAAATGCAACAGACCGTTCAGTATCATCAATTTCGATAACGGTTCCGAAATAAAGATTGCTATATTTGCCATCGTCTTTGGTGCCGATCATTTTAACAGAGGGAAAAACGTAATTTGTTTTGCTTGCTTGAATAGTATAGAGACCGCGAGGCAGCAATAGGGCGAAGCGCCCGCTGAGGTCAGTAATGAGTGAGGACACTTCCCGGCCCTGCATATCGCGTACTGTTATATAGGCAGGGTCTATCGGGAGTTTGGTGACACTGTCATATGCCACACACCAGCTCGTATCCTTTTTCATGAGACCGAAAAAGCTAAGAAGGTTCACACTATAGATATATGGAATAACTGCCAGGCTTCCCAAATAAGGGAGCTGAAGAGCCAAGAAAAGCCCAAATATTATAAGGATAGCGGCGATACAACCTGGAATTCCAGCCAAAATCAGGATAATTACCTTTAAAATACTAACCACTACCCCAGCCAGAGCAGTACTAAAAGAGATAAATGAGGTAATAATGTTATAGAGAAGCATGATGACAGCTTGCCTAAGCAATATCTGTATGGTACCATGCGCGAACATATGGCAAAAGAATGTGCAGTAACTAAAAAGACTTCTATCGTAGGCGGCAAGTACGCTAACCGTACTCGTGCGACTGTGTTTACCCCAACAGGTTCTCACCGCAAATACGCAAACCTCCAGAAGAAGCGCGTATACGTACCGGAATTGAACAAGACCGTTATTATTACCGTGTCTACTAAAGGTATGCGCACTATCCAGAAAAATGGTGCTTACAGTACCCTTAAGACAGCTGGTGTTTTGAAATAAAGAAATAAGAAAAGGCGATTCCCTAACGGGAATCGCCTTTTTGTTTATTACTACACAAATCAATTGTGTGATTCTTTTTGCCAAGCTCGCTGATTTTGTTTTCGATTATGCCCTCTGATTTTTAATAGTTGATGATACTGTAATAAAAATTGATTGGTAGCTCGCGCATCCTCCGAGATGCCCTCTAGCTCTTTGACAATAAACGCATACATAAAAAATTGTTTAAGTTCCCTTAGACTATAGCACTAAATACTTTTCCACGTCCATTGATGAGCCCCGTCGGTTGTTAACTCGACGGTGCTTTTTTGTTGGGTGGAGATCCAGGGAATGCCGAGCGATTTGAGCCGAGCAAGTGTATCGATATTTGGATGACCGTAACGATTATTAATACCGGCAGAAATGAGGCCGAGCACTGGATGGACCGCTGTTAAGTACTCGGTACTGGAAGAATATTTTGAACCGTGGTGACCGAGTTTCAATACGTCGGCGCGGAGATCTTGCGGATCAGCTCCAACAAGGAAGTGTTCAACAGAGGATGTTGAGTCGCCGGTGAACAACATAGAGCGCATTCCGCGTACCCCGGAAGGTTTTTCAGAATTAGTAGTTAGGTTATTAGAAACAGTACCTGGTACCTTTTTTGTTCCGCCTATGCCGGATGTTTCTTCATTGTTACTGAGTAGACTACTACTCTCTGACTTAATTGCCGGAGGTACGCCGAATGGGCTTAGGTTGGATGTGTATTCATTTTGGTTAGTATCAGCATACACATCCAACCGTCCTACAACAGAAGCAGGATTAGTAATCCAATTTGTCGTATCGCGATCAGGGAAAAGGATAGTGAAGGTGGTTTTATGGACGGAGTCCAATGTAATAATCATGCCGCGGCGGGCGTAGTAAGAGGTGACATGCTCTTTTAGCAGTTCTTTATAGAGTGCAGTAAATGTTTTCGTGTCGGTCTGGACTTCTGACGTCAGAAAAAGTCCTACATGGTACCGATCTAAAACATACTGCAAACCGCCGATATGATCCGCATCTGGATGAGTTGCGATCATAACATCAATAGTATTGTCACCGGGAGCAAGCACTTTGGAGAGCTCAGAAAGGACCGTCGTATCGCGACCTCCATCTATCAGCAATTTCTTATGGTCTGGAGCCACAACCAAGAAGCTGTCCCCTTGTCCAATATCCAACATGAATACGTGTGCTTTGCCATCGTCCGAAGATTGTGGCGAAAGCGCAAAACACAGGCCTACCAACCCCACTAACACAGCCACCAGTATAAGCAGTGTACGGCTTTTCACAGTCATGTATACTGACTATATACTAGTCCGATAATATTTTATTAAAGAAACGATATGTATACAGAACAACAATTTTCCATTCCTGCACTCAACGGTATTAGTGAAAAAACCATTGAAGAACACAAGAAACTCTATGCCGGCTATGTGAAGCACGCCAATTTGATCACTGATCATATAAAAGAGCTTTCTGCCGATGCGGAAAAGAATGTATATGAAATCAATGAACTTCAGCGACGCTTTGCATTTGAATGGGGCGGTATGCGCAATCATGAGGTGTATTTTGCATTGCTTGAAGGAGGAGCTAATACCGATGCTCCAGCATTGAAAGCTCAGATTGAGAAACAGTGGGGCTCATTCGATGGATGGCTCGCTCGTTTCCAGGCAATTGCGATGACACGAGGCATTGGCTGGGCCATGCTCTACTACGATACAAAGAGTGGCGAGCTGGTAAACGGCTGGGTAGATGAACAACATCTTGGACAGCTTACTGGCTGCGTGCCAATCGTAGCGCTCGATATGTGGGAACATTCATTCGTGGCAGACTACCAGCCGTCAGGCAAGAAACAGTATGTTACTGATTTCCTCGCTCAGATGAATTGGAGTGTGGCAGAAAAGAATTTCTCCGCTCACACCAAAACTGCGTAAGCTCTTTTCGGAAAACAATACTAAAGAAAAGGAGGTAACTCGCTAGAACACCCCGCCAATCTATTGGCGGGGTGTTCAGTTGTGGGAAGGTATTTAAAAAATGCAGGACTTTCAGAATAATACTTCCCACCATTGAGGTCACTGTTCCTACTATCTGTGCAAATGGAGTAAGCCATGAAACACACAAAAGTAATGCGCCAGCCAGCATGAGAACTGGCGTAATAACCATCATCATGATATTTGCAAACGGCGACACACTCGAAAGCAGTCCTGAGAAATACATAGTATACGGCAGCATAAATAGTGGCATCCCTATTGCCAGCACGACTACTTCTCCGTACTTCATCGAAGGTTGGACCTTCGGGGCAACAACAATCATAAACAGTGTTGCCAAGACTGATAGGTGAAATCCAGGATCAATGAATACTGTTTCTGGAGAAATAAAAAAGAAAAATAGTATCGAAAGTGTCAGAGCCCGAAACGGTGAGTATGTTCTTTTGAAAATTCCCGACGAAAGCATAACTGCTGCCATGATACCAGCACGAACTGCTGCTACGCCGGCACCACTAATGAATACGATGAGTATCACTGCAATACCTGTAAAAAATGTTTTTACCTTAAATGGCAAAACTTTCAAAATTGCAAAAAGAAAGGTTGCGAGTAGTGTGATATTTTCACCAGACAAAACGAGGACATGTAGTACTCCTGTCGTGCGAAAGAGATCTTGAATATTTTTTGGCACCCCACCCTGATACCCGACAAGCATGCCGGCCACGATACCATCAACAGGAAAACGTATGTATCTTTTAAATATAGTTGCTATACCAAAGCGAATTTTTGTAGCAATTCTGTTCAGGGAAAAATGTCCCTTGAAAAGAACGGTAACGTCAGCGTTTTTCACAATGCCATATATTCCTTTCGATAATAAATAGTTTTGATATGGAAATAGTCTATCAGTATTAGTCATAAAATCTTTTGGCTGCTCCACTACACCAATTGCTTTTATGGTATCTCCTGGCAATGCATCAATTTGAGAAGTAGTAGTAATTTGAATATGTTCCACGGTCACTATCGTTTTATCCAACCTTCGATCAACAGTGTGCACTGCTCCGACAATAGTCTTTTTCCCAAATATGTTTTTAGGAATAGGTTCTTGATGAAACCATACTGTTACAGCGCCGAGCATAATAGTGAAAATCATGCAGAGACTTAGTATGAGGGCCTTTGGTGATAAAAAATAGATAAAGAAAAAAGCGCTCGTCAGAGCGCTTATGATCAGTATTGTTAGTAGACTGAGCTGGAGCGTGTGATACAGTACTGCCCCTGTCAGCAACATAATAGTGAAGAGTTCTATCATAGCAAACTGGCCAGCGTGTAGTCTTGAATTAATTCTGTTTCTTCTGCCTTTGAAAATACTTTTTTATACTTTGCACCCTTTTTGCCTTTCACGCGCTTTTCGCATGCCGCCCAGGTTTTGTCGGCATGGATCTTGCCATCTACAAGTGAGACATAGGAGTATGCTGGCTTATCACTTGTTTTCTTTTTGGTTGCAACTTTCTTCATAGTATTTGCATCAAGGCCTAGTTCTTTTAAGAATTTCTCATAGTCTTTTAATTTTCCTGAGAACAATTGCTGAGTTTTTCCCAGTGCTGCGTTTACAGCCAAGACATCACAGCGTTCATTATATATTTCTCCTGCATGCCCTTTCACTTTTTCCAAAGTCAGGCGCTTTCCATATTCACGCAATAGTTTCAAAATATTTTGCCACTGGCCTTTATTTTCTACCGGAGTCTTTGTGCTGGTAATCCAGCCATTTCTTTCCCAGCCGTGTGCCCATGAAGTCATACCATTAATAACGTACATAGAGTCACTGTGGACGACTACAGGGCCATCCCATGACAATGCTCCGCTATCAGAAAGCACTGCTTCCACTGCTGCCAACTCCATTTGATTATTAGTAGCTTTTGCCGCATTGCCTGCAATTTCCATGGCATAGTCACCTGCTAATATCACTGCCGCCCATCCTCCTGGACCTGGATTACCTCTCGACGCCCCATCTGTATATATAGTGAGTGTTTTTTTCATTTCATCAGTATAGCAAAGACTTCTAAAGAATTTCTCTAATTCTTATACGGACACCTCCGCGCCAGCCGGATTCGATAGTGCCGGACAGAGAAACTATGTGCCCAGGTTGGACCTTTTCCAAAAGATCATCATTGGCAAAAAAGGTAAAAGCTGTAGCAGTGCCCGTTGGATCAGAAATGACACATTCTAAATGTTCTTTTGCTTTGCCAAATTTCTTCGTACTTTTGATCTCGCAGTCTTCAAAAGAAAATATTGGCTCTTCGTTGGCTACGCCAAATGGAGCAAATTGGCGGACAGTGGCAAGGTGGCGGACAGTGGCGCTCGCGAGTGGCAGCGGAAATGCCGTAGGCATTTCCGCTGCCTTCTCTGTTTCACCATCTTTCTCTCCTTCATTCAAAACTTTATTCAGTGCTTCTTCAAAAAAATGTACTTGTTCCTTTATTACAGCAAACCCTCCGGCCATTTCGTGACCACCAGAATGAGCAAGCACTCCTTCAGGCAGACTATTCATAAGATGCGCAGCATGGTGTCCTACAATCATTCTGCATGAACCTTTCAAGCTGCCGTCTCCCCCCTCGCCCCAGACAAAAAAACTTCTATTGTATGTTTCAGAAAGTTTTCCTGCTACCAATCCCAGCACTGCTGGTCGCCATGACAGATCTCCTATGACAACAATATCGGGCAATTCATTGCGAGCCTCCAATCTTCCATGCGCTTCTTTTACAATACGAGCCACTAATAACTTTCTCTCATCATTTATTTTTGTAAGCTCTCTTACCAATTCAATTGCTCTCATACGATCAGTGGTAGAGAGGAGTTCAAATGCCAAGAGCGGTGAAGCCATACGCGAGGCAGCATTCAATCGTGGAGCAACAGTAAATGTCAGATCACTCTCTGTGAGATTATTTACATCAACACTGTTCGCTGCAAAAAGCGCTTGCAAACCAACACGGCGAGTCTTCTTCATAACCATCATGCCGTAATATGCCAAAACCCTGTTCTCTCCAGTGAGAGCCACCATATCGGAGAGGGTTGCAAAGCCAACAAGATCTAGTAGCCATTTCTCCCAGCCTTCAGGAACAGAAAAATCAGCAGCGT
The DNA here is from genome assembly GCA_035491955.1 of Minisyncoccota bacterium. Lineage (GTDB taxonomy): Bacteria > Patescibacteriota > Minisyncoccia > Phycocordibacterales > UBA9973 > UBA4124. Next base: position 32,596 of record DATJJU010000016.1, read on the forward strand.
GCCGTTTCAAAAAAGCTCGCACTAGCATAAAAGCTGTTGCTGCTCCGCAAAGATTCTTTTCAGGATACTCTCCAACTTGCGGATGAATTACTAGAGATGCTGGCAATATCTCCAACGGAGCATGGTGGTCCGTGACAATAACATCAATACCGCGAGACTGTGCATCTGCTACTTCTGCCAACGCTGTAATACCAACGTCAACAGTGATCATCAGCGTTACACCGAGCTTTTGCAACTCAGTAATACCCTGCGTATTTACTCCATATCCTTCATCATGGCGATCAGGAATATAAACATGGACATATTCCAGCGCACCTAATACTTTAAAAAAATCCAACAATACTACTGCACCTGGTATACCATCGCAGTCATAGTCGGAATAAATACCGATATGTTCTTTGTTATCAAGAGCTTTCTTAATACGACTGACAGCCTTGTCCATGTCCCTAAAAAGAAATGGGTCTCCGAGCTTATATTCTGGTTCCAAAAAAGCCTGTTGCGCCTCTTTTTCAAGACCCAATCTTTCCAATAACATCTCCTTCAAATCCCCCGGCGTCGGAATAGTAATATTCATAAGTGTGATTGTATCACGCGCTGTCCCCATAGGAATTTCCTATGGGGTTTCACCATAAGATAACCACATGAGCAACTCTTCATAATAATCCGCTCGAGAAACAAAATATTCAGGGAAAGGGATCTTGTTTAGCACCCAATCTTCTTCCGCAGCCAAATAACTTTTACAGCTTGAATAAGCGTAATCTTTTATATAAGACAGATATTTATCTTTGTTATGTTTCGCATTCTCTTTCCAGTATTTATCAATCAATTTGAGAGGGTTGAAGTGAATATATGAATAAAGATATTTTAAATATTGATCACTATTTACATGTCGATCCTTGAACTTACCTTCAAATAAAGATCCAGATAGAGAATATTTTCTGTTGAAATACATTACGTAGCTTGTCGAAACTTTTCTCATGAATTTTGATATTCCACCCTCTGCTTTTTCCTTAATCAAAATATGAAAATGATTTGGCATTAAACAATACGCCCCTATATCGACTAGTAACTTTGATGGGGCAAAATCTTTAGAAAGCTCTCGAACTATTATAGGTTCTTCTGTATTACAAATATAAAGGAGGTTCACAAAATATTTATAATCTTCCGGATATAGAAAAATCGTACGTTTTGCATTTCCACGATTATAAATATGGTAATACTCTCCTATAGAAAAAAGTGTTTTCCTCGTCGGCATTTCTCTATAGTAATACAGTGTGGTAAATATTATCTCAAGATTTCCATAGGAAATTCCTATGGATGGTACAATGAAGTATATGAATGACACTATTTTTGGGAAGATTATTAGGAAGGAAATACCTGCGACAGTGGTGTATGAAGATGAGCAGTTTTTAGCGTTTATGGATATCAACCCTTTAGCAAAAGGCCATACTCTTCTTATCCCAAAGGAGCAGTATGCTTGGATGCAAGATGCGCCTGATGAAGTCGTATCTGCTGTTTTCTTAAAAGCCAAAGAATTGATACTTGTATTAAAAAAGACGTTGGAGTGTGATTATGTTCAGCTTATGGTAGTAGGCAATGAAGTACCACACTTTCATATTCACCTTATTCCCCGCATGCACGGCGAAGATATTCATGGTCCTCATGTGAAATACGAAGAAGGCGAAATGCAATCAATAGCGCAAAAAATTATTGCGGGCTTTGAGTAGCTTGCGGTGAGTTTGTCGAATCCGTACCCTCAGGTGACTGACTATTCGCATCAGGAGAAGAAATTGTTGGATCACTAACATCTGGAGACTGTGAGGTTACATCAGGACTCTGGGTGGCAGTATCATCACCTGAAGAAGCGCTTGGCGCAGACTGAACATTTTGCTGCTGCAAGATCTGATCAACTTGTGAGCGATTCAAACATGTCTGACCGTTAGCGTCAGTGATGCAAAGCTGGTCAGTCGTAACTTTCTTAGTGAATATGTTTTGAATACCGTTACTTGCATCTGCGAGCCATTTTGTAATCGCATCGCGAAAAGGATTGTTTGATGACATATCGTCAATGCTCGTAATCTGAACATCAAGTTCTTTTATTGCTTCTACTGTATACGGTAATAGTCCGGTGTAGTTCAAAGAAAGAAGATGTGTTGCTGGATCCTGAGAAACGAGATCTGGGAATACTTGCTGCACCTCCTGCGCGATGAAACCAGCATGTTTTTGCGTGCCGTCAGTTTCTACATTCCAGTTGTAGTTCACAGGATTTAGAGCTAGTACATCATTAAGAACTGATAGGTTTTGTACTGCGATATTACTATTGAATGACCAAACAGAACCGTCGGCAAGATTTACAACATTCTTTTTCAGTGTCATATCAGACGTACATGAGATACCACCAGTTGTTGAAGGAGTAACATCGCAAGTACCTCCAGCATTAATAAATTCCGCAACAGTAGTGCCTGTAGTAGTGGCACTACTACCAACATCGAGGAAATGTCCTGGGGAAGTATTATGAATACCGATATTACCACCAGAGAGAATAGTCATTCGAATATTTGAGGTAGCTTGCCCACCGGTAGCAAATTGTAGGTTGCTGCCTGACATTGTCTGAATCGCAAGATCAGTGGCACTTCCGCCACTAAGAGAAAGGCTACCCGAACTACCTAACGTAGCGTACGACGTACCGCTAATGGAGAATACCATCCCGTTTCCAACAGAACTGTCGAACTGTATTGCGGCGGCATTTCTATTGAGATAGAGAGTTGCGGGAACATATATACCGCCACTGGCAATAGTCATACTCGGAAGAGTCGTCCCTCCTATAGAAAACTGGATCCCTCCTGTGGAGGCAAGACCAAGATCATTCTGTCCTCCTCCTTGTCCACTGTATGAATCCGCCAATATTTGACCTGTTCCTAAATAACCAAATGCAGTTCCACCGTGAGCCAGTGCCAAATCCACATATGATGGAGCATTGATAATCATGGAATTATAGTTCGCACCATCGACTTCAAGTGCTGCGGCCGGAGTAGATGAAGTGCCGATGCCAACCTTGCCGCCCGTAAAGTAAATATCACTTCCGCTTGTTGTCCACTGAGATGATCCCCCTCCGCCACAACTGCCGCCACAAGTAATATTACCTTGAACGAAAAGATTACCAGCATAATCCAAGGTTAGCCGACTACTGCCATTATTATTTACATCAAACAAGTCGCCCGATGAAATAGTGCTTGGACTATTCACCACAAGATTAGCACCAGGCGTTGACGTACCGACGCCGACATTGCCGGTATTGTAATAAATAGCACTACTTGCTCCGTTACTCCACTGTGAAGAGCCTCCTCCTGAAGCCGCAATAGTGATACCGCCAGTGCCATTATCAGTAAGAGTGACGCCACTTCCTGCTATGAGATTAAGGGTGGTTTGACTACCATTGTTGGTACCGTTTGTTTTCAAAGTAATACTGCCTCCTCCACCACCTGAAACCCAGCTTGTACCATTATAGTATTCAATAGCATTGTCAGTGGTATTATAAACTTCCAATCCTGCCGCAGGAGAACTAATAGCATTCATTTGAGTACCGTTCATACGTGGAAGCAACACACCTTTTGTCGTTGAATCAAACTCTGTGATAGCAGAGGCATCCAATGAGGTTCCATTTACGATGAATCCGCCTGGCAAGAAGCGAGCAATTTCACCAAGTGTGCCTGGTGTGCCGTTTGCAACGTTTATCGATAGAGCTCCTATAGGCGCTGCTACCCCTCCTGAATTAATAAATCCTTTCACAGAAGAGAAAGAGTAGCCAAGGCCGCCATTAGTATCACCATTTTGTGCATCAGCAGTGAACATCAATGATCTAGCAGTACTACCAATCAAAGCACTGTTAGTACCCGTCCAAATCGTTGCATCATACCCATCAGAACTGAATTTACCCAGCAGTACCGTCTGTGCTTCAATGGATGCGCTGCTCATTTTTAGTAACGGTATGTATGTTCCTCCATACAACTGACCAAGCGTGTAGATACCATTTGTTGTTCCGATATAATAGCCATCTGAGCCATCAAAATTGAAGGTGAGATAATCGTTGTAGTTACTAGCCAGCGCATCGCCGTACAAAGTCAATGCATTGACAGCACCTGTTCTACCAGCAGTAAGCGTGCCGTTAAATGTACTGTCCCCGTTGTTTAACATAGTAAGTGCAGCTGGTTTTGTGGCAGTACCAATTACCAGTCCAGTACTGCCAGAAGCAGCGTTGTTTTCTATTGCACCATACATAGCAGTACCGTCAGGTGTATAGTAGCCCGTAAAGATCCCGTCGCCGTATATAGTATCTGTTGAACGAGCAAATTGTGCGACAGCGTGGAAACCTACACCAGCTCCTCTATCAGAGGTGACATCCAAACCATATGCAGGCATTGGCTTGTTAATACCAACATACCCCGTTGAAAGCAGGGTCAATTCTTCTGTTGTTGGATTGGTACTGTTT
>DATJJU010000017.1:0-39595 GCA_035491955.1 Minisyncoccota bacterium
TTTCATAGTTGGAGTTTTTAAATGAACGATTTTGTAAACAAAAAAGCATAAATCTCTAAACAGTCCGTAGACGGGCGAGGCCGCATACGTAAAGCGTGTTTGTAGGATAGCCCCAGTCGAAACCAAAACGTCCTGCGCCTAAACTTAGAACCTGAGGCTGACTGCTTAGAGATTAGTGCCTTCTTTGCACTGCTACTACCGATCTGTAGTAGAATATGTATATTATTAAACTGAGTATAGGATAGCATATTATAAAGGAAATGTCAAGACCCACCCCTGACGAACAATTTAGCGATACCCTTCTGCGTCCCGGCAACTTCCAGGACTATATTGGTCAGGAGCAGATCAAAAAATCTCTCTCTATTTTGATTGGAGCAGCGAAGTCACGCGGACATGTGCCCGAGCATGTACTCTTTTATGGTCCTCCAGGGCTCGGAAAGACAACTTTGGCACACGTTATTGCCAAAGAAATGGGTGCTCAGGTGAAGCTAACCTCTGGTCCTGCTATTGAACGTGTTGGCGACCTGGCTGCTATCCTTACAAACCTTCAGCCAGGCGATATGCTTTTCATTGATGAAATCCATCGCTTGAATAAAGCTATTGAGGAAGTCCTCTACCCTGTCATGGAAACAGGCAAGATGGATATTATGATCGGCAAAGGCCCTTCTGCCCGCACTGTTCAGCTCGACCTTCCACCGTTTACGCTCGTGGGCGCTACTACCCGCTTCGGCATGCTTTCTGCTCCACTTCGTTCACGTTTCTCTGGCGGTACCTATCGCTTAGAGTTTTATACTGATGAAGAAATAGAGAGAATATTGGGTCGCTCTGCACAACTCTTGGATATCACTCTTCCAGAACCTGCTCACAAAGCTATTGCTTCACGCAGCAGAAGCACACCTCGTATTGCCAACTATCTTCTTCGTCGTGTCAGAGACTATGCACAGATGCATAACAAAGATATTGATGAGAGTAGTATTGCTGAAGCATTCAGCCTGCTTGGGCTTGATCAGAATGGTCTGAGCAATCAGGACATCATTCTTCTCAAAACCATTCGTGATAAATTTAACAATGGTCCTGTTGGTGTGAAAAATCTTGCAGCTGCTACCGGCGAAGATGATGGTACGATCGAAGACGTAACTGAACCATACCTCATCCAGCTCGGCCTCATTGAACGCACTCCTCGCGGCCGTCAACTGACACAGAAAGGAAAAGAGTATTTAAATGGATTCTAAAGAACAGATTATTCTCGCAGTGGACCCAGGTTTTGATCGCTGCGGTATTGCAATTATCCATACAGGTTCAACACCGAGTGTTAAACAGTCCTGGTGTATTAGTACCAATAAGAAAGATTCTCACTCTATTCGCCTCGCTACCGTGTTTAAGGGTATTGAAGAAGCCATAGTGACACATTCACCAGACGCAATAGCCCTTGAAACATTGTTTTTCTCAGTGAACAAGAAGACTGTTATTGCTGTGGCAGAAGCGCGAGGTATTATTGTAACCCTCGCTGGTTTGCACAACATCCCTCTCATCGAGCTTTCTCCTCAAGAAGTCAAAATAGCTATGACAGGCAGTGGAAATGCTGATAAAAAGGCTGTGCAGAAGATGGTGGAAATGACTTTAAAGGTTGATACAGGAAAGAAATTAGATGATGAAATAGACGCTATTGCTCTTGGTATGGCAGCTAGTGGCGTTTTGAAGTTACAAGCACTTGCCAAGTAGAAACTGATTTGATACAACTTAATGCATAAAAATTAATTATATTTATTGAATACATATATATGAGTGAATTCGACGACCTAACCGATCAAGTAACCGATGTTGATTTGGGAAAGGATGGTTTCCAAATAGATGAACCCGAGGAAGAGGTAGAAGTTGAGCCAGAGGTAGCGGTTGAAGAGGAAGAGGTAGAAGAAGAGGAAGAAGATCCTGAGAAAGCTGCCCTTGATGCGTACTTCAATCAAAATGAAGATGACGAATATCTAAAGGTTTCTGAGGAATATCTTTAAGAAAGAATAAAACAAAGAGGGTTCGCCGTACCGGTGAACCCTCTTTGTTGTGGTGTGTGTTCCAATTTATTTATTAGTTTTTCAATTTAATTAGTTTTTACGGAGAAAGACAACAAAAAGTAGGTCCAAACAAGCCCGTCGGGTTGGAGGGCTACTTTTTGTTGTCTTTCGAAGTAAAACCATTCTTCTTTTCACTACATTTCACGCAACGACACCCTTTTGGCTTAATGTATTCATTCCAGAACTCTTTACCATAGTCGTAACAAAGCTCCTCGCCTTCTTTTACGCCACGCTTGGCATAAATGAATACTCTGCCTTTGATAATATCCACCTCGCAGTTTGGACGGCAGGAATGATTGATGTAGCGAGCAGTATTTGATCGAGAATATCCGTCTATGGTTTTCTTGGAGGAAACTTCGAAAAGGTACTGCCCTCCTCGCTCGTTAGCTTCTTGACCTGTTTTGAGAATATCTCCAACATATTCAATAATACAGTCGCCTTTTTTCATCGGCACTGTCGTGAAAAGCCCTAAGCCATTTAATCCTTTTTTAATCTTTAAATCTGTTCCGACACTGTATTTCGGAGTAGTTTTTGTAGCTGACATGAGCGAAAGTATAGCACGTCTATTGGTCTTGCCAGGAAGCGTAGATCCCTGTTACAAGCTGGCGCTCTTCTTGAGCAATAGCGATCTCACCATGAGAAATAGAACCGTGAGGCAAGACATCTTTTAGGAGTTCTGCAAATGTCTGACTACTGAAGCCGGAGCTATATCCATTCAATATAACCAGCTTTGCATCTTTTGAAAGCAGTTGCGGGAGAATAGAAGTAAGTTCCTGCAATTTCTCTTCGATCTTCCATACCTCTCCTTTTGGTCCTCGTCCAAACGCCGGAGGGTCCATGACAATAACTTCAAACTGCTCCTCTCTTTGAACCAGTCTTTTGGCATAGCGCAATGCATCCTCTACGACAGTGCGTAGTGCATCATTCGACAAACCAGACTGCTTAGCATTTTCTTTGACTGTTTCAATAGTCTGCTTTGATGCATCAACATGTGTAACAATCATGCCAGCTTGTGCAGCAGCAATACTGGCGGCACCAGTGTATCCAAAAAGGTTCAGCATTCGTAACCCTGCGTGTTTTTTTCCTAATGATTGAAACTGTTCCCACTGCTTTGAGTGCTCAGGGAAAATTCCGATATGCTTAAAGCCTTTAAATGAAAGATTCAGCTTCATATCCTGCCAGCTGACTACCCATTCTTCTGGTGTGCCTTTTGTCACACTCCATCGATCGCCCTTATCTGCCCAAATAAATTGTGCGTCAGCCTTCTGCCATTTTTCTGGGTGAGATTTTTGCCAAAGCGCTTGAGGATCAGGGCGATCCAAAACAAGTCTGCCGAAAAGCTCAAGCCTTCTTCCTTCTCCTGAATCAAGAAGCTTGTATTCCTGCCACCCCTCAACTGTTACATCAATTTTCTTCATTCTGTTTATTATCAATAGTTTCTGTTGTATGTGCAATAGCGCCATCTATGGTAGGAAAGACAAATTCAAAACCCTTATCAAGTAGTCTTCGAGGAATAACACGGCTATCATTTGTCATTTCTTCATACCCTTCGCCGAATTTTCTCTTACCGATCCACTGCGGTATGGTCATGATAAAACGGTGCCTCCATACTTTTTTGAGTTGTTGTAAAAGCTCGCTATAACGAACAGGTTCTGGTGCAGCAGCATTCACCACCCCTTGAAGTGTCGTTGTTTCTAATGCGAATAAATAGACATTTACGATATCAATATCAGAGATCCAGGAGAACCAAAAATCATTTTTCTTCAATCGAGGAAGAATGCCAAACTTCGCTATCTGTTTCAAGTGTGCAAGAAAACCTCCTCTTCCAATAACGGGGGCGGTGCGAATACACACTACGCGAACGCCGTATTCGGTGGCTTTGCGAGCAGCTGCCTCCCATTCTGCTACAACACCAGCGAGGAAACTGTCGCCAATACCTGTCTGTTCATCTGCCATCTCCTCTCCTGTGTCACCATAAAAACCAGTTGCGGAGGCACAAATGAAAACAGTTGGCCGACTTTTTGCCTTGCTTATAGCATCAATAATAGTTTCAGTGCTCTTCGTTCTACTCTCGAGAATGGCGTTCTTATTTTCGGGGGTCCATTTTTTATTGATAGGAAAGCCTGCAAGGTTAATGACAGCGTCAGCGTGTTCCAAGATATTGTATGGCAAAGACTGGTGGGCCAAGTCACACTGTATGAAGAAAAGCTCTTTATGGGTAAAACTAGGAGCAGTTGTCGCTACTACTACCACTGTATGCCCCTGCCCCAAAAGGCGCTTTGTCAGCATTGTGCCAATAAACCCACTCCCGCCAGCCACCACTATAGTCATATAGGGATATAGTAGCACGATAAAAAAACCGTCTCTCGTCCCACAACGAAAAACGGTTTCTTACAATACGCCTTTACAATAATTCTGTATCGAGTAGGATAACGCTATGGAAATAGTCGAAAAAACACTTCTCTTTGCTGGCCGACTTGTTCTCTTTGCCGCCCTTAGCCTTCTTTTTATTCCAGGCTTTTTAATTGTGAATTATTTACAAAAACCCTGGACCGATCTATTGAATAATCTGTTCAAGCTTTAGAGAGCTTTTACAACTCTACTCTTACCAATCTTATACACTCCAGCTTTCATAAGCTGTTTTGTTTCTTCGAGAGAAACAGGCTCTTTGTTTTCAAAATTTGTGACAGCTCCCCCTTCAATCAATCTACGGAGTTCTGATTTTGATGAAACAATATTTTCTTCAATAAGAAACGTTTCGAGAGTACGGCCATTAATCGCTATTTCTGCAATACTGTCATTTGCTTCCTTCTTTTGAAATGTAGCAACAAACGCTTCCTCTGCTTTTTGAGCACTCTTTTCATTAGTGCACGCCTTCACGATTTCAAACGCTAAACGCATTTTTATATCACGAGGATTAATGCCTTTATTCAGTTCATCTTTCACAAATGAAATTTGACCAAGCGTGTAATCGGTACAAAGCTCAAAACCAGGAACAATCAAGCCGTCTGTCCAACTCATAATCTTGCCGTACATTTGTTCAGGGCTGTCTATAAGACTGATCATGTTGCCTTCGCTCTTGCCCATCTTCTTACCGTTGTTGTCTTCAAGAAGTTTTGTGGTTATTACAAATTTCTCCTTATTTTTCAACTGTTTTAAAAGTGTTCGGCCGGTCATCATGTTGAAGAGCTGGTCATTACCCCCTACTTCTCCGTCCACATCCATTGCCACACTATCGTACCCCTGCATAAGAGGATACATGAACTCATGAATATAAATAGGCTTCTCTTCTTCTATGCGACGCGCAAACATATCGCGTTTCAACATTTGATCAACAGTCATTTGAGATGCCAGAGCAAGAACATCTGCAAATTTCATTTTGCCGAGCCAGTCATTGTTGAACTTAATCTTTGCAGAATTTTTTCCTGAAAAACGGATAAACTTACCCGCTTGCTGCTTATATTTCTTTAAATTTGTTTTTATTTCCTTTTCTGTAAGCTGTTTGCGAGCAGAGGACTTGTCTGTCGGATCGCCAATGCGAGCGGTGAAGTCGCCAACTAAGAAAATGATTTTATGTCCAAGGTCTTGAAAGTGTCGCAACTTACGGAGACTAATGCTGTGGCCGATATGGAGAGTCGGGGCTGTCGGATCGAAACCGGCATAAATAGTAAGGGTTCTGCCTGAGGACAATTCTTTCTCCAAAAATCCTCGACTAGGCAAAATTTCTGCTACCCCTTTGTTCAATAGTGTGTCTATCAGTTCTCTTTTTTCCATAAAGCCATTCTAGCATTTTCCTTTATTTTTTGCTGTATTTTTACTATGATAGGTGGTATGCAAGCACATAAACATAAGAGCACTTTTCCTTGGAAAAAAATTCTTTTAATCCTTCTCGCACTGTTCTTTATCGGCATTGGAGCAGTATTGGTTTGGGCTAGTTTCATCAAATTGCCTGATGTCTCTACCTTTGAGGCCCGCCAAATCGCCAACTCCTCAAAGATCACCGATCGTACCGGCAAGGTCGTTCTCTACGATGCTCATCAGTCTGTTCGCAGAAGCCAGGTATCATTAGACCAAATGGGCTACCCTATCCAAAAAGCCGTGATATCTATCGAGGATCAGAACTTCTATAACAACAACGGGATCCGTCCTACTTCTATCATCCGAGCAATGTTCATAAATATTACTCATGCTCACTATGTGCAAGGCGGCTCTACTCTTACTCAGCAGGTTGTAAAAAACACTCTCCTTAATACTGATAAGTCTATTACTCGAAAATTGAAAGAGTGGGTGCTCGCTATCCGCCTTACTCGCCAATTCTCAAAGAATCAAATTTTGGAAATCTATCTTAATGACGCACCTCTTGGCGGCACCATTTATGGCGTAGAAGCTGCATCAGAAGCTTATTACGGTATTCCTGCAAGCCAGATGGACTATGCACAGGCGGCATACTTGGCTGCCATGCTTCCTGCTCCTACCTACTACTCTCCTTTTGGTCAAAACAAAACAGCGCTTGATAATCGCAAAAATCTTGTATTAGCAAAAATGAAACAGTATGGGTACATTACAGCTGATGAACTTACAGCGGCAAAAAGTGAAAAGGTGGCATTCAATCAAAGTGCGGAAAATGGCATTAAAGCTCCTCATTTCGTCTTTTGGATTCTCAACCAGCTTGAGCAAAAATACGGACAAGATGCTATTGAAAACGGCGGATACACTATTAAAACAACACTTGATTACGACCTCCAGCAAAAAGCTGAGCAGCTTACCGCTACAAACGTTGCGGCAAATGAAAAGGCATACGATGCTTCAAACTCTGGCGTGGTAGCAATCGACCCTACAACAGGACAGATCCTGGCTATGGTTGGTTCTCGAAATTATTTCGATAAGAAAATTGATGGTGCATATAATGTTGCCACAGCTCAGCGTCAACCGGGTTCATCTTTCAAACCTTTTGTATATTCAACGGCTTTTGCAAAAGGATACACTCCTGACACTATTCTCTTTGATGTACCGACAGAGTTCTCTACCAACTGTAGCGCTGATGAACAACCTCTTCCAGGACATACTATGAAAGATTGTTATCATCCTTCAAACTTTGATAATAAATTCAAGGGCCCTATTAGCTTACGCAGTGCTATTGCTGAATCACGAAACGTACCTTCTGTGAAACTTGAATACCTTGTTGGTGTCCAAAATGCTGTCGACACAGCTCATTCACTTGGTATCACAACACTGACTGATCCTTCTCAGTACGGCCTTTCTTTGGTGCTTGGTGGCGGCGAAGTAACACTCCTTGATATGACAGGAGCGTATGGTGTATTTGGAAATGCAGGCATGCGCAACCCTACTACCGGTATTCTTGAGGTGGATGATCATAACGGAAATGTCTTGGAACAATTCCAACCTAATCCAAATCAGGTTATGGATAAAAATGTCGCTCTCACTATGGATAATGTATTGGCTGATGCTCAGGCTCGTATCCCTACATTTGGTACTACCGCAATCACTATTCCGGGCGTGGCAGTAAAAACTGGTACCACAAACGATGACCGTGACGCATGGACTGTTGGATATACTCCTTCTATCTCTATAGGTGTATGGTCAGGTAATAATGATAACTCTCCGATGAAGAATGGTGGTTCCGCTATCTCCGGTCCAACATGGAAGCAAATGATGCAGTATGCTTTGACAAAATATCCAAGTCCAGGATTTCAAGATCCTGTACCAAACCCTAACTATAGTAGCCTAAAACCTATTTTAAGAGGTCAGTGGATGGGTAATGAATCTGTGATGGTTGATAAGCTAACAGGTCTTCGTGCTACAAGCGCTACGCCAGTAGAAGATCAGATAGAAAAAGTTGTTACCGATGTTCACGACATTCTCTATTGGGTAAATAAATCAGACCCAACAGGTCCAGTCCCTAGCAACCCTTCAAGTGATGCTGAATATCATCTCTGGGAGCCGGCAGTACAGACGTGGTGGGCTCAGAATCAGTCAAAATACCCTTCTACATCAAGTGCGGATATTCCAGTGGGATATGATAGTACTACAGCAGAAACAGGGTCTACACTGACAGTTTCAGGAATACCAACATCAGCAAAATTAAGCGACACACTTAATATTGATGTAAGTACTACCAGCCCTAACCCTCTTACTAGTGTTGATGTAGTGATCGATAATAATTTCATTGCTACCCTTCCTTCACCATTCCACTTCTCATTCTCTCCTCAACAATATGGATATACTACAGGCACTCATAGTATTACCTTCAATGCTACAAATAACGTGTACGCAAAAAGTACTATCCAGAAAACAGTTACTTTTACGCAATAGTATCTATTTGTAAATTAGCTTCTTTAAGTGCTGTCAATATCTTTTCCTTTTTAAGAGAAATTGCCATTTTAATGGTTGGTGCGACTTTTACACGTACAGTTGTTTTTTGCACTACTATTTGATCTTTAGAAACAGTCGTACCTATTATGGAAGTAATTATAGAAGCGATCTTTTCACTCTGATCTGATCCTTTTTCAATCTTTTCTTGAAGCTGAGAAAGAATGGAATGAAATAGGGACATATTAACGATTAGCCGGCATCAAGAGATAGAGGAATGAGGTATCACTGACGCTTTTAATAATAATAGGCTTATTAGGCTGAGTGAACGAAATAGACATACTGTCTCCGGAGAGTGCTTGAAACACATCAAGAAAGTACTTTAGATTGCATTCTACTTCTATTGGGAGACCTTCAATTGCGGCACTGACAGTAGATGTTGCAGAGCCGACATCGCTATTTTTTGAAGCAATAGTGACACCCTTTTTATCTTCTGTAACAGAAAATGTTACTTGAAAAAATTTATCAGCAAAGATAGTTGAGAGTCGGAGAGTATTTAAAAGTTCTTGTTTTAAAGCAACGACTTTTGTAGTAGTTTCTTTTGGAATAATAAGTTGATATGGAGGAAATCCACCGTCAATCAAGCGAGAGGTGAGGTAAATACCTGCTGCAGAAAATGCGATCTGATTTCGGCTATAAGTAATACGAATAGTGTCAGGCGCTACATCTAATACTCTTAATATGTCGGCAATATTTTTAAAAGGAATAAGGATTTTAGATATTTCAGGAATGCCTTTTATATTCATCTTCTTTTCTGCGAGTCGAAATGAGTCGGTGGCAACAAAACAAATAGTATTATCTTCGCTGTAGATGAAAATGCTAGCAATCTCGGGTTTAATATCAGTTACAGCGGCACAAAAATATACAGAACGAATACCTTCCTGAAGAATACTGGTTTTAATATCAAAATGATCACCTTCTACTACTGGAAGTGTTGGAAATTCATCTGTTGGAAGACATTTAATAACTGTACTGTGTTGAGGGGTAGTAATAAGAAGATTGTCGTGATCAAGCGAAAGATTTACTTCAGATGCATCACTAAGATGACTACAAACATTTGCTAATACCTCTCCTTTTATAAGCACTTCCCCTTCTTCTTTAATAGTAGCTGGTATTTCTATTTCAATACCGAGGGCTAGATTGGTTGAGCGTATTTTTACACTTTTTCCTGATGCTGTTAATAAAATAGCATGAAGAGTGGAGAGTGTGAGAGATTTACCTGTCATTCTATCTGCGAGACTGACCGCGTTTTTCAACTTTTCTGTTGTACAAGTAATATTCATAGGTTTTTTATTAATTTCTTATAATAGGACTATATAGAGTGTGGATTGTGGAAAAATATTTTTTATCTTTTATTAATAAAGGTTTTCTTAAATCTGATCTGTGGATTATCTTTACTAGTTTTAAAAAGATTTCTCTATTTAATTTTTCCTTGAAAGTTTTCATATCTTTTTCCTATCCTTATTAATTACTTTTCCACATTATTTAAACAGAATTCGGATATCATCTAACTCTTTCATTAAATGCGCGTCATGAGAGAGTTCTCCTTTAATCTTTTCATAAGAGTGAATAACAGTAGTATGGTCTTTTCCACCAAGTTTTGCCCCGATTGATGGATATGATTCATTAAAATCTTCTCGTAGTACGAACATGATAATCTGACGAGCTCGCACAATCTCTTTTCGGCGTGTTTTTTCATAAATTACTCCCTCATCAAGGTTGTAGTATTCAGATACAATTTTTACTACAGAATCTATAGATATAAGTTTCTTTGGTTTTATATTGTTTTTAACAAGAGATTTTACATCTGCGAGACTTATCGGCCGCTGTCGCATTGTAGAATGCATATTTATAAGGTTTATAACCCCTTCTAATTCACGAATACTTCCAATAACAGCAGATGCAATATAAGAAAGTACGTCTGGTTCTAAAGGATATTGAAGCTGACTGCTCTTATCTTTAATAATAGCGAGGCGTGATTCAAGATCTGGTTCTTGAATATCAATAGTCATACCGGAATTGAAACGGGTTTTAAGACGATCTTCTAGGCCGATAATATGATTTGGATGCTTATCTGAAGAAAGGATTATATTTTTACCCTGATCATGAAGATTATTAAATATATGGAATAAGGCATGTTGAGTCCCCTCTTTTCCTGAAATAAATTGAATATCATCAATAATTAAAACATCGAATTTATTATATTTATCTTGGAAGGCTTGCTGGCGATTATTTTGAACAGAGGATACATACTCATTCATAAACTTCTCAAGACTTGTATACAGCACCCTTTTTTCTGGATAGAGACGCTTTATTTCATTGCCAATAGCTTGTATAAGGTGTGTTTTTCCTAATCCGCTCGATCCATACACAAAAAGCGGGTTATATGTATTTTGAGGACGCTTTACGACTGATTGAGCAGCAGCATATGCAAGTTCATTAAATGGTCCAACAATGAAATGTTCAAAAATATATCGAGGATTAAGGTTATCATCACGGTTGATATATACATTCTGAGAAGGAAGAATATTTTCCTGGTTTGCTATAGCTTCCATAAGCGGACCAGTGCTTGGTGATGATGGAAGCTGGGTAATAACGAATTCTATAGCGCGGATATGGTTTGCATGATCAACAATAGCTTTTAGAATAAGTTTATTATGTTTTTGAACAAGCCAATCTCTGACAAATTCATTCGGTACGGCAATAAAAATGATTCCCTCCTCTTCTTTTAAAATAGTAACCTGTTTGAACCATGTATTGATGGTCGCTTTACTAAGCTGTGATTCAATCACATTCATGCAGTTACTCCAAAGTTGAGAAAGGTTGTTTTCCATTTATACATCATACAGACTTTTCCCTTTATATAGAAAATGGGGAAAAGTTGTGGATACGGTGGATTATACCAGAATAAGACTAATAAAAAGAATACTTGATAAAGTATGTTTTATGGTGTATAGTGGCGCTACCTTATATATAGTTATATGTCTCAAACATACCAGCCAAAAAAGAAAAAGAGAGCTACTACACACGGATTTCTCGTTCGTAGTGCTAGTCCTACAGGCCGAAAAGTACTTCTTGCTCGTCGCCGCAAAGGTCGCGCAAAGCTCACTGTTTAATATATGTTGCCGTCAAACCAACGGCTCTCCCGTCAACAATTGACCGACCTTCTAAAAAACCCTGAAATAAAGGTTATTTTCAATCATCTCGGTACGCTCAAGTATTTACATCAATCAAATAGTGAAATACCTAATAAATTGAGTGTGGTGACAGGGTCAAAAAATCAGAAAAAAGCTGTTTTACGTAATAAAATCCGCCGCCAAATCTATATTATTTTTCGAAATAACGCTTATAATATAAACATTTCTGGTATTTTCTATGCATCAAAACAGGCCTATAGCCTGTCATACCAAGAAATAAAAGACTATTTTTATGCCCTTTTATCGAAAATTGATAAGAAAAATAGCTAAAATTCCTAATTATATTGCTTTAGGAATAATAGCTATATACAGAAAGGTTTTTTCGCCAACTGTCGGTTTTTTAAGATATATTCCAGGGTATCCGAAACCAAGCTGTATTTTCTACCCTACTTGTTCTGAATATGGCATGGAATGCTTTAAAAAGTACCCTTTTTGGAAGGCTTTGTACAAAACAAGCCATAGAATCAGTCGATGTCACCCAGGAAATGAGCCAGGTGTTAATTTACCATAAAAATAAGGCATTTATGCTACAATACGCTTCATGATATACCTTTGGAACACTATTATTTATCAGCCGATCTATAACGCGCTGATCTTTATTGCTCAACATGTTACAGGTCAAGACGTCGGCCTAGCGGTGATAGTTCTTACTATTATCATCCGTCTTATCCTCTTCCCGTTGAGTAAAAAAAGCATTGTCGGTCAATATAAAATGAAGGCATTGGAGCCAAAGCTTCAAGCTATTAAAAACAAAGGACTTTCTAAAGAAGCAGAGGCTCAGGAAACATTCGCTCTCTATAAAGATGAAAAAATAAATCCATTTTCAGGATGCCTTTATTTGATCATCCAACTCCCTATCCTTTTTGCATTGTATTTTTCATTCTCTCGCGGTGTGGTACAACCTCAGCACCTTTATCATTTCTTGAGTACAGACAATCTTAAAGATACCTTTATTGGGCTTATAAACATCACTAAGCCATTCTTCCCCCTCGCTTTGTTAGCTGGTATCACTCAAGCTATACAAGCCTTCCTTGCCCCCTCTCCTACCCCTCCAGGCCGTTCAGGCGACAGCAATATGCAAAACCAATTCGCACAAAGTCTGGCTGTTCAGACAAAATATGTTCTCCCTATTCTTATTATTGTCATTGCTAGCCGCTTAGCTTCTGCAGTATCTCTCTACTGGTCCGTAGCAAACCTTTTCTCGATTGGACAAGAGTTATATCTGAGAAAGACTGTAAGAAATAAGCTAAAGGCTTAATAAGAGAATTGCCAAAGGTACCCAGTATTCTTATCGATAAAGTAGAGTAGGTGTTGATTTTCATCAACCTTAAGAGTAGTCATATCAAATGACTGTCCGGAATTATTATAGAGAACCGTATAGGTATTAGACTTGGTGCTAATTTTATAGAGCTGATCAGAGAAATGTACTACCCCTGCGTACCAATCATCAGGATATGTCGCATTTTTAACAGTATTTCCTCCGCCGCAAATAAGATCTTCATTTTGTAGCCATGCACAATTTTCTGGCATGATACTCAAACTCAGATTGTTTGTAGTATTTGTTTTTGTATTGAAAATACTAGTACTAAATCCGGTTCCGGTGCTCTGAGAATATAAAATATATGTGCCGCTTGGACTCATAGAAACAGTAAGGCCTGGAATATCTCCAAGTGCTCTGCTAAGGCGAGCAGTAGATGAATCAATTTTGTATAGAAAACCATTTGCAATTGATGCAGCCTTTGTTTGCAGGTACACAGTATTTTTGACCCAGAATGGTAGCCATTCAACAAACGGAGATTTGGCAATAGCTTTTATTTTTGTGCCAAGACTTGTTGAGGTGGTCACAATACTGCCGCTGTTATCGACAGTAACACGCGCTAATTGTGTTTGATCTGGTGAAACTGCTAGCTCAAGAATGTTATCAGGTAAAAAGGTGCCTGTTTTTTGTGTACGGGTACCATCATTGTTCAATGAAGGAATAGGAACACTGTAGGTAGCAATAGTTTCACTATCATTTCGCAAGAAACGGAGCAGAGCAGTAGTGTTGCTGTCTGCAAACTGAGCCTCGTAAATATTAGGTATGAAAATATTGGTGATCTGTAATGGTGTACCACTATCTTTTATTTCGTAAACATAGCCGTTTTGACGGGAAACGTAGCGAATATAATGATCTGTTACAGTTTGTACTGTCGGCTTCTTTTTAGGGTCAGTAGAAGGTATTGATACTTTATTTGTTAGATCAAAAATTGTGTACCCAGCCACTGGATGACCTGTCAGTTGCGTGAAAGGAGAGGGTGCTCCCGGAGTCGTGGCATTTGAGGTATTCCCTACTACGCCTGGGATAGTGTCGCTACCAAATGATCCGCCTGTGCTGGTGCTGACAGGAAAGAATGGCTTCAAAACATTTGGGACCGGAGATACGCCAGTTGTTGCTTGTTTTGGTTTGAAATAAAAGAACCACAAGCCTGCCCAGATAGCCACAATGATTAATACAATGATGAGAACGCGACGCATGGTTATATTGTACTATACAATGTTGTACTAATTACCATTCCAAGACCAATGCCACGGCTCTTTATAGAAATTTTTAAGAGCATATTTAGAAGCATTCTGGTTCATCCAGGTGAAGCAGGCGCTCTTGCCGAAATCGTAAGCACTCCCTCCGTTGCACTGAAGATCAAATGCCAGGCCACTTTCATGGTTTGAGTGCCCGACTGGTGCTGTTGGCGGATTACATACTGCTTTTGAGTTATAAAGATCCCCATTGCAGTGGTCTTTTCGTAACTGTGTCTGCTCTGCACTTGATCTGAATCCGCCGCCAGTGATCGTATATCCTGCAGCATATGCATCAGTAAGAAGTTTTGTCAGATTACTCGCTATTGGAATACCATTATAGGTTGAACATGCAAGGAAGCTTGATTTTTGAATTTTCACAGAAACGATGCCCGATGTACACGCACCTGCAGCCCCGCCTGTAGGCGCACTAGCATTCTGGGTCTGAGGAACAGAATCGACATCTAAAGCTGTCACACCTATAGCGAGCTGCTGAATATTTACTGTTTCATCTACCAGTTTTGGGTTAATAGTATTTAAAATAACATAGGAAGACAGGGCCAATAATAACCCTGTCAGTGCTGTGAAAAATCCAGCTTTTGAACTTGCTTTCAAAAATGGCACATCGGTCACCATATATTGGTAGCCTTCAAACATCAGACGAAGCACCAATACAACTCCGCAAATACCGATCAGTAGCTTCAAAGCGTAGTTCAATAAATCATTAACACTGCACAAAGGAGGGTTTTGCCCTTTTGCGGTTGCTGCTGCTTGTTCTGCCGCACAGTCCGCTGCACTCGGTACAGAGGTAAGACCAGGAAGCGGAGTAAGAAGCGTATAGCTGCTCGTATTTAAATTAGTGCTAGTGCTCGCTGTGTTGCCGACCACTATGCCGTCTGTGCCATTGAACTTTACCGCTTTATCTACTGTGACATTGCCATCAGGATCGGTAATGGTCTGTTGCATGTAATATGTTACACCAGGCGTAAGGCCGCTCAATACCCAATAATAATTTCCTGCCGGATATACTTTTGCATCAGCTCTCGAACTATCTTTCATTTCTGACTGTCCATCACTGATTCCTTCCGAGTATAGATCTGTGTCTGGACCCGTAAGACTTTTCATTCCTGCATTTACAGGGTTTGACATGTCAGCAGAGCGTGAATATGCGAGCGTTATCTTGTATTGTAAATAGTTAGTTTGTTTTGAAGGGTTAAGATTCCCTTGCACTATGAGTTTGCCGCTCTGTGTACTAGTAGTAAGAGGGGTAAAATAGAGCGTCTGCTGATCAGTCTTTACTGTTACAGGATCACCTACCCAGGCTGTTGTTACAAGACTTTTCGGTATTTCAATAGCGCGAACATAGTACGTAGTATTATAGTGTTCGGATACAGTCCAAGTAATAGAGCCGGTGCTGTCAGGTTTTTTTACTGTTGGATCAACTGCTCCAGCGCTTGGAATTGAGGAAGGGGTGAAATTGCTGGAAAAAGGGGTGGTTTGAATTAGCAATCTATAGCTGCTCGAAGTATTTCCCCCGCTTAGCGATGCTGTAACAGTGTTTCCTTTTTCTGTGGCATTGAAGTTTGGAGCAGCAAAACTGTGACGCGCGAAAAGGACGCTAAGAAGAAGACTAAGCCACAGAAGTTTTTTCATGTATATAGTGTATCACGAGTATTAGTTGAAATTGAGAGTGAATGCTTGTTTAAGATTCTGCAAAGTGTAGGTTACAGTGTTGATGCCAACATTGAATTGTGACTGACTGCCGTCAGTGGGATGAGAGAGGCGTAATTCATTTTGACTATTACCAGTCACAAGGTTGCTTCCCCCGCTATCTGTGTATGAAAAAGTCAGATCATTAGAAATATTGTTTGGTACAGAAAAGAAATATGGTTCAAAATGAATAATAGCGCCGCTATCTGTTGTATTCAGTATGCTGCTTGAACCATTTGCGTAATCAATATAGCTATCTGTATTTAAATATCCAACAACCTTAGGGCTGCCGGGCACAATAGTTATCTCATTGCTCCCATCAAACAAAGAACTGCTCGCATCTACAGAAATATCCTCAGTATTTGAAAGGGTGTCGTTATGAAACAGAAAACCTGTCTTTTCATAGCCGGAAGCATTCTGATCAACCGAGCCATTTTCTGACCAGGTATAAGTGATGCCGCGAGGAGCACTAATAGCTGGAATTGCGACGACTCGTATTACTCCATTAACAGAAGGCAGCGCCCTTCCTTTATAGAATGGTGGAACATAACTGTCCGCTCCCTCCCAGAGGAGATCGACACTGGCTGGTCTTAACAGTAATGTCGCATATGTTGCAGCAAAATCAGTACTGCTTGCTGTGGCGGTAATAGTAGCGATCTTGCCATCTGCTGGTGCCACAACGGTAATAGTAGTATCTCCAATGCCTGATGAGATGGGTACGCCATTGCTGGTCCAGCTAATGCTTGCTTGGCTAAGGTCAAAACCGTAACTCTGCAATCTAATCTGAACATTCTTCAATGGAACAGGATTGATAGGAATAGTAGTAATACTGAGATCGGCTGTACCAAGTTGGGCATGACTAGGTAGTGTTCCCAAAAAGAACACAACAATGATTGCACTGATAATAGCGAGCGCTTTTTTCATTGTTACAAGTATAGCATTTATGCCTGGCCTTGCTTCTCGTTGAGCTCTCGGCGAGCTTTTTGTATAGAAATAACCTGAGAAGGATCAGAGGTAATGATCTGGTCTTCGGTATAAGAAGCGATTATCTTAATAGCCACATGTTTTAATCCAGCAAAGAATATGCCCTCTCCTACTCCTGATTCAAGCAAAAGATATTTTTCCTCATCGGTCAGATTAAAGGTTTTTTGCAAAACATCCATCGTTGAAGGAGATTGCTTCAAAAGCAGTTGAATGGAAGAGTTGGTAACAATTGGGACACCATACGGACTCTTCATGAAGTCGCCCACGTCTTGAGTAATAGTGCAAAGGCCGAGATAGTACTTACGGCCTCGCTTGGCAATAGAGTAAAGGAAGGAAGCAGTATCGTCTGATTTCATCATCCACCACGCCTCGTCCACTACAAGCAAGCGCTTTCGAAGCTCTTTTCGGACAGCGTTCCAAATGAAGTGCGTCACGATATACATCGCTGCCGGCTTCAAATCGTCCTCCATATCTCGAACAGAAAAGACCACGAATTTCTTATTGATATCAACATTGGTTGGCTGGTTGATAAAGCTTGCCCATGAACCGTGAGTATATTTAGTAAGGCGCTGCAAGATAGAATCTGTTCCTTCCATACCAGAAAGAATCATTTCGAAATCAGAAAGCAAAGGAGGCTCAATAGTTGAGAAATCTGAATCAGGAGTAATGTCTTTCAATGAATATGTTTCAGTAATAGCGCGATCAATCAAAGAATCTTCTTCCGGAGTAAGTCCTCCAAGCATGATGCGGAATAGTCCCACAAGGTTGATGATGTTTCCGCGCAATACGTCTGCTGCAGACTCGTCTTCTCGCGGTATTGGCAAATCAAAAGGATTAATATGGTGATCGGATGAAAGTGAAATATTGAAATAGCGACCTCCTACTGCTTCTGCCAAATATTCATATTCACGCTCCGGGTCAATAACAAGAACCTCTACGTCGAACATCAATGTGCGGATGATCTCGAGCTTTGTTGCATAACTTTTACCGGCACCAGACTTTGCGAAGATGATAGAGTTGTAGTTTTCTAAACTGAATCGGTCAAAGATCACCAGACTTGAATTGTGGCGGTTAACGCCGTACAAAATACCAGACTCGCTAGTAAGGTCGAATGAAACGAACGGAAACATACTTGAGATTGGCTCAGAATTTAATTTTTGAGTCACTCCTAAAAGGTCGGTACCAAGAGGGGCAACTGTTTTGAAGCCATCTTCTTCTTGGAAAAGACTCGGTTTAATATAAATGAGCTTTGATTCAAGCAATGATTTAATCTCGCTCTCTGCTCTGAAAAGATCGGTATCATTTTCGGCGTAGATAGTAATATACATGCCGACATCGAACATTTTTTCCTGGGCTTGCGTAAGATTATCGCGCAGCTCTTCAAGGTCTTCGCGAGCGGTATCAAGCATCGGATCGCGGACGAGGCCTCGCTGCTGGCGAACAATGATCTGACTTTCTACCTCAGCAATCTTTTTTTGGAAATGCTTCAATAGCTCGGACGTCTCAATCGGATTTACATATATGGCAATATCAAAAATCTTATCCAGGTTGATAATCGGTGTAAGCCAGTTGTCATTAAGGAATCGAGGGTAAGAAATAACAAAGAATGTTCGTACCAGTTTGTCGCCGATACGCATTGATTTCGGTGTGATTTCGATAGCGGAAGGAGCGATTTTGTCGGCCAACTCCATTGTCGCCCATTCGTGAACATCAGACTGTGAAATAGGAAGAAGGCTACTGTCGCCCTTCGCATCTTTTTTTGTAGAAAAATCAAATAAGGCCATTAGTAGTCAAAGTATATCATTATTTATTGCAATTATTGCGATTGAGAGGTGTTGCTGGTACTTGTTTCCCCTGGATTGAATGTTTTGTAGAGCACTTCTATGACTTCTTGTGTGCCGAGCTGTACCAATCGCAAGCCAAGTCGTGTTAATCCTTGATCAACAACGCTGACACGCTCTTCAAGCTGGGTTCGCTCCTCCTCGAAATCACTGACCGTGCCTGGTGTCGGAGCTTTTCTCAAGAAAGAAAAAACCTTCCCTACTCCTCCTTTTTGAGCAAGGACTGGCGGGATATATGGAATGACTACAAAAAATGACTTACGCATAATATTGACCTGCTCCGTGAAGGTTTGAATAAATTGGATATATTCACGAGTCTGAACCTGCAACAGTTGTTCGGTCTGATCTTTCAAGCGGTTTTCTAGGGTCAAAATATAAGGGCGAATATCATATCGACGTGACTGCACAACGATTTGTATAGGAAAATCGATAGTATTTAAAAAGTTTTGAAATTGCTGCAATGTCGCCTGCTGTTCTTCAGCGGACTTAAGACTGAGGTTTATAGATGAAACAAGCACGACAGTGCACAGCGTGCCATCTTTCAAGACCACGATACCATCGCGTACTTCTTGAACGGGAACGAATTGTTGTGCGGGTGTGCCAATAGTTGCCATATGTTATTTTTTAGGGTCAATGACGTCGAGACTCCAAGATAATGTCTTGAGTTTACTCTCAGTAAGTGTACCACGCCCATTCTGCAGTGTGGCATTCACTGAATCACTAAGGCTTGGTCGTTGTGGCACAGACGCGCGCTCTTGCTTGTGCCATAGATACAGACGAGAGCGGCTGTAGAATTTTATAAAGGCTTCAACAACATGGATAAACGGCTTGTCGTTAAATTTCAAAAATGCCAGCGCGACAGCAAATGCTACGATTGCCGGACCAATAATAAGCGCAACGAGGATCGGTAAGAAGCGAAATGCTAAATAGCCAAACCCTGCTCCGCCGGCCAAGTATGCAAATTGTTTGAATGTAAGCGGACCAAACACTTTATCCTCGATATCTATGAACTGTGGGACTTTGAACTGCATGATCTACTCATTGTCTATTGGTTCCTTGTACGGGTCAATAGCTGCAGATCCTGAATCTTGCGAAGGAGAGACAGAATCAGAAGCATTTGCGCCACTACGCGCAATCGGGACTGCAGTAGTTGCTTGTTTGAGACGATCAGAAAGGCTTGAAAGAGAGTCTCGAATGACAGGAGAAACGTTTGTACCATTATCGTCAACATCAAGCGGGATAACAGGGATATCATCAGAATAAAATTCAGTGATATTTGCAGCCCGAGTAACAATCTCGCTATCAATAGCATACATAGCTTTTACAGCGTTTTCATTAGATACGCCGTGCTCAATGAGGAATTCAAAACCCTCTTCTTGTGTCATAGTTCTGATCAATACCTCATTTGCTACCAAACGCACCAGCTCTTTTTGTGTATCATCAAGACTAAGTACTTTCGCTATAGCATTGATAATGAATTTATATGCATCACTATTCATGAAGTCTTGTACCTCCTCAGGCACACTATCAAAGGCTGTATCAAGATCAGTCTCTTCTACATTTTCTTCAATTGTTTTTTTGTCTTCATCCATAGTTTTTAACTAGTCTTTTTAGCAGCTTCCTTCTCTTTTTTACTCTCCTCGTCTTTCTTTACTGTATCTCTTACTTGGTCAAGCTGGTTTTGCAAACTCTTCCTTTCTGCTATCGCTTTGTTGAGGTCCTTGAGAAGTTTTTGTTCCTCTTTCAGCTGGAATTTCATCTGACGTTTTTTAACTTCATCAAGCTCGCTCTTTATTTGCTTCTTTAGAGCATCAATCGTATCTTCTTGGCCGATAGTCATAGTGATGATACCCTTTTGTATAATATCATCACTCCAGTCATCGATCTTACCAGACGGTTTCTCAGCCCCAAGCGTCTCCACAGCTTTTGTAATGAGATCATTCACTTTATCCATCTGCAGGCTTAAACGAGTTTCTCTATTCCCCTTTCCTTGAGCTTTCTTAAAAGTAGTAATCATATTCTTTGTAGCCTTGCCGTGAATGTCGCCCACATCAAGCGCCCAGCCTGAACCTATTTCTCCAAGAAGTGCAGTGCCGATAGCAAGACCTATGCCAGGAAGTAATACGGAAAGAGCGGCAGCGGCAGCTACACCCATAGGGCCGGTCCAATAACGAGGCTTGCCGTCTTTCATCCAGAAAGAATCAGCGCGAAGATCTTCAGCGTATTCTGCACGCATTGCTCCTTCGAGACGCTTCACATCTGCAACCTTTCCGTATTCATCCAAGCGCTTCTTCTCAGCAGCAGCTGCAGACTTGTATGCCTCGCTATCCTTAGGCACATTATTTTTCTTAAGATCCGCAATGGCAGCAGTACGAAGGCTGTCGAGCGTACCTTTTGCCGTACCTTTTTCTGTGGCAGCAGCGGCGAGTGCTGCAGCATTGTCTTCTTTGTCTCGCGTAAGAGTAGCTACTTGCGCAGCGTTTCCTGTTCTCTGAGCTTCTATCAGATTCTTTTCAATGTCAGCCTTCTTCTTCTCGAGGTCTTCCTCTCTCTTTTCAATAGCTTTGTACTCATCTGCTGCTTTTTTAACACTATCCATTTTATCGATATGTTCATCTTCTTTCCAACTTGTCTCAGCTGCTTTTTCTACAGCATCTTTCTTGTACTTCTCCCACACAGCCTTTGCTTGGTCGTCAGACAAGTGATCAAGCTTAATACGATTATCCAATTGCTTCTTTCTCTCTTCTGCGCGCTTCTTATCTACAGCAATGATACCGCCCTTTCCTGCGCCTTCTCCGACAAGCTGATTTTTCTGAAGAAGATTATTTGTCTTAAGACCAAATGCCCCGAGCCCACTCTTCACGCCCTGGCTGACAGAATAATCTTTTCCTCCAATTTTCACACTGGCATTGCCAACATTGAAGCTTGATGTTTGTGCAAGATTGAGCAGCTTGTTTTGCTGGCGAGCGGTCCAGCTCGTTGGTGCAAGCTGAGCGAGTTGTGCGGCACGAGTGGTTTTTGTTATGGTGCCATCTGCATTTCTGACTTCAATTTCTCGATTACCATATGCACGCAAGCCGCGACCGATAGTATTTCGAGCCAAAAGTCCGGTGCCGCCCGTTGCGAGTCCTACTGCTGTCCCTGCTACTGCACCTGTCAGTTGCTCGCCATACTTTTGAATAGTCTTTCCAATTTCACCAGAAAGACTTTGCGCTGCTCGTTGCGCTGCAGTCATAAGACCAAAAATGATAAGCATCGGGATCACAATAGAGAGCGTGATCTCAAAGAAACCGCCACTGCTGAGCGCAGATACTCCCATCTGTTGAGCAAAATTACTTGTTAGCAATATATAGATGATATATAGGAAGAATACAAAGACCGGCGCTAGCATGGCATAGTTTGTTAATTCTTTAAGCCAATCTCCCCATCGCAATCTTGCCACTCCGCCGAAAAGCGGCATATCGCGACTTAAGAATGCGAACGGTGAAAAGATCATGCAAATATACAAGCCCACCACTCTTCCAAGAAAGAGGAATGAAACTTTGAAGAACATAATGCCCACTACTACCATGATCGCTGCTGCCACCAGTGAAACAAGCGTAATGTAGTTTGAATATGCAATAGGATCATTGCTAGCAGAGCTGACTGTTGATGTGCCGTTGCTGTAGGTCGGCGCCTGCAATACTCCTTGCTGCATGATGCGCTGAGGATTGAATGAAGAAAGAATTTTTTCTGAGAGTGATGGATAACCCGCGAAATCTTTTTCTGTACTGCTTTGACAGCCACCGGCATCAATCTCTGTCTGTTTACATACCACCATCTCACTATAAAAAACGCGAGCAGTGACATTTGAAATATCAATAATAATGCGCGTAGCAAAAAGACTAAAGTTAATAAGAAGCGCATTAATAATAAGTGCCGGGATAACGCGCTTCATCGATGTCTTACTGGTATCGAATACGGCAGAAAGGCCGGTCCATACCATGATTAATATGAAGAAGATATTTGAGATATCGCGCACGAGCTGCCAGCCAGTCACCGCAAAGCTATAGCGATATGAAGCATCGCTCAATGAGTATCCAATGAAGTAATCAAATAATTTTCCAAACAATCCCGCTACCCAGCTTGTGAGATTATAAATACCAAGAGAAAGATAAGCGGCACAGCCGTTAATAGTACCGTCTCCTGGCACTAACGATGCATAGTGTCCAAAGCCGCAAGAAAGAAGATTAAACGCTGGGTTATTGTTTTGTCCCGTTAACGCATTAGTCGGACTATTTGCAGCGCTGCTACTCGCAATAGCATTATTTGTCGCAGTGTTCTGCGCATTTGCAGTTGTAGCGTCAGCGGGCACTGTTACCGCGATCGGATCACTGATTGGGAAATAGGTACCGCTTCCAACGTTTGGGAAAGTGCGAGTATTGGTGTCACCTGCACTTGCTGTGTATCCTTTAGAGAGATACCACAGATCGACATTCAATGTTTCTCCCGGCTGGAATGATATTTGTTGTACTGATGATCCGCTTCCCCAGTCTACCCATGACTTGCTTGAACTATCGTAGTGATAGAGCTCCCCACTGTCTCCATTAAATGCTTTTAAAATGACTTCTTGGGCTGGAACGACGACATAATTTTTTGGCATCGCAAGGCCTGCAATAAGGTTTGTTCCTCCGGAACCAACAGTTTCAACAGCTTTTAGGAGAGTTGATTTTGCTGCATTAGTAGGATCAGTAGCAATAATGACATTATCCTTACCTTTACTAGCCACGGGATCAAAAGGATTAACGCTTATAGCATTAAAAGGAATGGTATTTATCCAACAGTTTTGAGCACCGGAAGTCTCGCAGGCTCTTATGACGAAATTACCACTCGCTAGGCTTATATGATTCCAATACCAGGTAGCATCATGAGCTGCACTTGTTTGAAATACAAGAGAAATATCAAAACCAAAACCCTTTGTCGAAGTGGTATCACTGGTGCTTGAACTTGTTGTGACGGCGCCAGTACTATAAATACCGCTTCCAGATAGTCCTACTACGCTATTGTAACTATTATCAAAAGGAGAAAAGAGGTTTGCATACTCACCATTCGAAGCTGCTTGAGCATTTGCAACGATTGGTCCAATAAAAAACACCGCCACAATAAAAACGGCGATAGACAACAACAGCGTTTTATTTATACGCTGAAAAAGTGATTGTATACGACCAAAGAGACGTGCAGGCACCTGCTTATTGTATCACGCAGAAGTCTTTTTTTACCACAAATTAATGCGCAAAATGCGTTCGAGGAATGACTCCCCTGTCTGAGGGTTACTGCCTATTGCTGCAGCGCTGACAGTACCCGCTGTAAATGTTTCGCTGTCCTGAGTGAGATCATGCCAAAATGGAGTGGGTACATGGCGTTGATATGCAGGATCGCTCAAAAGAGGTGTATTTGTCTGGCAGAAATTTTGTAATTCAGCTATTTTTACTTCCTGTAGCTTGTAGGTAGTGTAGTTTGAAAGCTCTGTTGAGACATCATCATTACTAGCAAGATCAGCAGAGATCTGGTTGTATTGAGTTTGCAGGGCATTCAATCGCCCGATTTCTTCAGGAGTAAAGGTAATAGTAGTGTCTGCTGTTGAACAGCCTGGAGTACCTGATGAATCTCCTCCTAAGCCGCTTCCTGTTGTAGAAATCCCGCCGCTTGATGTGCCGCCAGTCTGACCTTCACCAATACCACCAGAACCAGAATTTATAAGGTTTCCTGAACCTAAGCCACTTCCTGCACCGGCAAGATTACCTGTACCGACATTATTACTGCCATTAAATACAGTAGTATCAGGTGCAAATGTATCACTCGTGAACTGACTGGTTTGAACACTATTATCGACAGCGCTGCTATTATTTGTTGGTCCGCCTATGTTACCAGGACCTCCTGTATTGTTATTACCTGTAGCCCCCGGAGTATTACTAAGACCACTGCCCGATTGAGATCCGCTTGTAAACACAGAACTCAGTGTACCTTGAGTATTATTTGCATTTGTTGGAGCAAGAGTGCTCAAACCAAGAAATTGCTTGAATGAAAGGGTGTGCTTCCCTGCTTTCTGAGCTTGATGTCTGCCTATAAGCCACATACCTATAAGCAATAAGAAGAATATTGCGAGAAGGATGAGGATAATTTTGATAATGCGTTTAGCCATAATGAATATTATAGATTACTATAGAAATAACTACTTGCATCGATAGATTGTTGAATAATCGGATTGGGAACATCTGACTCCTGTCGAGGGGTACCGGTAATTGCTGTAGTGCTAATACTGTATGCATTATCCAAGCACTGTTGATTGACTGGTGTACCCGCAGCTTTTTGTGCTGCTTCATAACGAGTCTTTGCTGCTGCTACTATTTGTTCAACCTGGCTATCTATTACTTGCAGTTGTGCAATATCACTTTGAACACTATTAATCCTATCAACATAGTTCTGGTCTGTTGAAACCGCACTTGATGCTGTTGCAGCAAGTCCGCCTACTTCATTATATGCATCAATAGCCATACCTCGGGCATAGACTTGATTCGCTTCACCGATAGTAGTTGCTGCATATGCATTGGCCAAAGTGTTTATATTAAATTTATTGGTAAGGTCAGCGCTAAGTTGATTTTCGACTGTTTGTAAAAAGTTTTTTACACTATTGGTGCCAACAACAGTAAGGGTGCGATCGCCAATAGGAACATTATTACCGCTAAAACTATCGTAAAGAGAAAGCCCTGAATTACTTACCGTGCCATTAACAAAAAGGTCGTGTATGTTTGCCCCAGCAATATACGCGGCAAAATTATCACTAAGTCCATCTTGCCAGCTTGGATTTGGACCAGGCAAACAGTAGTCTAGTTTTCCTAATTCTGGTACCAATCTATCAAGTACTGTTGCAGCGTCGGTAGCGCGATTCACGTAGTCATACTGTATTTTTATAATAGTGCGGAGTAATTGCGGATGACTAATGTCGACCGTACCGCTTGATTTTGCCGCAATGTCATTGATATATCCAACATTATCATTAACACCAGCCAATGCATTACCGTTGCTATCCAACACAGTATTAGAGCCTAATCCTCCATAGCTCAAACCAAGATCTGCTTGATTTGCTTGACCCTTCACTCCTGAAAGACCTCGAGAGAAGAGTTGATTCAACAAAGAGTCAAAGAATGCACCAACAGCTTCATTGAACTGTGTCGCAAGCTCGGCTTGGCGTGTTGGAGAGTTTGTAATATTTGCTACCTGCGCTGCCACCAATGACCCTGGGGTGACGGTTTCATATTTCAAACATGTTGGCGTGTTGGAGCTTGAAAGCCCTGATCCATTCTGCGTACTATTACCCACCTGTCCATTATTGGCATACTGTACGCATGTTTTCATATCTAAATATCCAGCATTTCTCTGTATTTCATTTTGAGTATTGTTCTGAGCTTTGCTTATGTTATAGGTAAGTGTGCCATTTGCATTAAGCAATGCTCCAACAGGGTTATAAGAAGGATTAAGTAATGCATCCCATCCCCCATTGCTGAAATTACTTATGAAAGAGTTATAAGACTGAGCTTGTGGCGTATTAGGACTTGTTCTCAAGAGCCCGTCTGATCGACCGGTGGTTTGTAAAGTAATAATAGAGCGCAATGCATTGCCAAAAATCGGATCGCTATTTTGTTCACTCTGCAAAAATGAACTGATCTGTTGATTGCGAACAGAAAGCAAATAAGAATCGATATCTCTAATATAGAGTGGATTGCCACCGAAACCAGTATTAGCCCAGCGCAAAGTACGATTGGTGATTTGCTGCAAGACTTGTTGTGAAAGCACGTATGCAATACCGTCTAGACATGCTGCTTTTTGTTCAAGTGCATCATCCTTTGTGTGAAGTGGTTTATCGGCGCTGTCGCCAGGCTTTGGTTTAGATGAACTGAAAGCACCAGCAATACCTTTTATAAATGGTCCAACATATGGAACAGCTTCAGCCACTCCGAGCACTGTGGCGCCCGCAGTTTTTAAGCCTGTAATAACGGCTTTTTTTGCAGCATTCACAACTTTTCCGACCGCATTACCTAAAAATGTACCAAACCCACTACACGCCAGAAGGGCTGAGCCAACCCCTTTAAATGTTAGCCCGCCGAAGCTGCCATTCGATCCAAATTGCAGCTGCACTTGAGGAGTATATTTTTGCCCCCCTGTTAATCCTGTTGTGGGAGTTGCGCTGTTACCACTATTAATAGTTCCAGAAAGGCCGGATGCAATATTGGCATAAAAGTATGCTGTACAGAGTTGGCCTGTAGCACTATTAGGGTCAATAGTCGATGGGCAGCAGGTACTGTAGTTTGACGAAGTGATAGCACTGCATGATGCACTTTGTGCATAGGCAACAGTTATACCCGCAGGGAGAAAGAGGATGGCAATGATAAGGCTTAAACTGATAATTTTTCGGAGCATAATTATGAAGATAGTATACCGTATTGCACAAAATATGCATGCAGCGTTGTCAATGCAGACTCAAGCATTAAGTCATATTTTCTATACGCTACGATACCAGTAAGTCCTTGAATACCGTCATTTTGTATTGCCACAAGGTATTGGAAAGAGTCCGCCATGCCATAAAAGCCGTTCATGATATCAAGTTGGGATTGAGCAATGCTTATCGGTACCGGCACTTTAGCTATTTTGTCTGCAAAACTTCTATAGGTGGCTGCGGCAGGAACCAGATCCCCGAGCCCGCTAAAGTCCCCTGTTTGTAACGCCTGCACTACAACATTGATATCAGCAGTATTAGGATCGTAGGTTGAAATGATAGCTGCTAGCTGTTTTTGATATGTTTGCACTGACTGAGGCGTTGTTTTTATGGTCTTTATATCTTTCAAGTAATAGTGATCGTTAATATTTCCTATCGGCACATTCGCTCCTAAATTTGCGGCCGCATTTTCTATTGTGGCATCGCTATTGATATCGTTAGACTGCCCTACTGCGCTTGTGAGACTGAATAAGCTTTGAGCAAGCTGGTCGGTTTCTGTTAATTGAGTAGCATTGTTTGTGTCTGGCTTTATGCCGGCTGCTGCCTCCTTTTCTTTAATAATCTCGACATTTGATTTGCCGTCGGTATATAACACCGTAGGATCCAGCCCCCATAAGCGCTCTTCCCAGTCAGGAATACCGTTGCCGTTTGAATCTTTAGCAATAAGATCGCCCACTGCTTGAGGCGTTTGATGCCCAGACTTCTTAGTAAAAAAACCTCTGAACCAATTGGTCTGTACAATTAATATGACGAGAATAATGCCAAGCGCTATACCTCCACGAATGAGAAATTGCTTACTTGGTCCTTTGCGAGATTCATCCATTGCTCCAAGTATACAATAAATCGTGCTATTTTCGATTTGCAATAGCCTGTGTCAATTTTTTCCAAGTCTCTAAATTAATATCTTCCGGTCTGGTTTTCGGATCTATCCCCGCTCCCGCCAGGTCCGACCTAGCCATGTCTTTATTACCAAGTATTTCTGCCAATGTGCCGCCAATCTGCTTGCGCTTTTTGCCGAATACGCCTTTCATAACTTTGAAAAACAATGTTTCATCAGTACTTGTAAAGAAATCTCTCGATATGTTTTCTATAGAAAGAATAGCTGAATCTACTTTCGGCGGAGGGTTGAATGCTCCAGCTGGCACTTTGGCAATAATTTTTGGCGCGCCATAGGCCTTCACTGCAATAGAAAGAATGCTTTCTTTATTGTCTCGTGCCACAATGCGCTCCGCTACTTCTTTTTGAATAAGCAGCACCATTCGCTCTGGCTGATTTTCAGTACTAAGGAATTTCTCAATAATCGCACCGGTTATATAGTATGGAATATTCGCCACCACCTTATAACCAAGGAGGCTGGACCTCCTGGATGAAGGATCAAAGTTTAAAATATCCTCCTGCAGAAT
This sequence comes from Minisyncoccota bacterium, assembly GCA_035491955.1. Taxonomy (GTDB): domain Bacteria; phylum Patescibacteriota; class Minisyncoccia; order Phycocordibacterales; family UBA9973; genus UBA4124. The sequence goes on from DATJJU010000017.1 coordinate 28,681, forward strand.
AGTTAATTTTTTGGATGAGAGCTCATCAGAGAATTTTTCTTCAAGGAGAGGGATAAGCTCGGTATCTTTTTCGACAGCGATTACTTTTCCTGCTCGGGCAAGCAACCCCTCTGTTAATACGCCTGTGCCGGGGCCTATTTCGAGAATAGTGTCGCTGTTGCGAATGTCACCGGCTTGGCAAATTTTTTCCAAGGCACTCTTTGATGTCAGGAAATGTTGGCCGAGAGATTTCTTTGCTTTCATGCAAACACTCTACCTTTCGACAGTCCTCAGGGCAAGCCCTTTATAAAAAGTATGTAAAGCCTGCTTCCCCGCTTCTACTTTCACGCTCTATATATTCATCAGGAACATCCATTAAAAATTCCGATGGTAAGCGAACGTCACGCATGCCAAATATTGTTCGCATGCTTGCATACGTCAGATACAACTTCCTGCGAGCGCGAGTGATAGCGACATACATTAGTCGTCGCTCTTCTTCGGCATCTGCACCAGTGAGTTTGCTATCTCGTTCATGAGGGAAGAGTCCGTGCTCGAGCCCGGTCACAAAGACAATACCAAACTCCAATCCTTTTGCGGCGTGAATAGTCATCAGCTTCACGCCGATTTTTTTGTTGCCATTTTTTTCTTGATCCATGTTGTCTTGATCGCTCATCAGTGTTGCATCTTCGATTAATTTCTCAAGACCTTCTTCCGGATCGAAGTGGTCATAACGCAAGCCGAGGGTCACAAGCTCTTCTAAGTTTTCTAGCCGCTCCTCGCCTTCAACTTTGTCTTCTTTGTACGCATGCTGCATGCCGCTCTCTACAATGATGTACTTGATAGTTTCAGACACACTATGTATTTGAGAAAAATCTTTGATGCGCTGAAGCAGCTCATAAAAATTTTTTACTGATACGTGCGCTTTGCCGGAGAGTGAATCGAGACCATTTGCGAAAAGATTTGCGATAGTGACTTTGCCAATACCGCGAACCGGCGTGTTGATGATGCGCTTGATGTCGACAAGGCTGTCAGGATTTTGCGCAGCACGAATGTATGACAAAATATCCTTCACCTCTTTTCGTTCGAAGAAGCGCACACCGAGTACTTGGTATGGAATGCTGTATGAGAGGAATGCCTCCTCTAGTGCGCGGGACTGGAAGTTTGTTCGGAAGAGCACCGCAATATCGTCTGGCGATACTCCACTATCAATGTGCTCGATGCAGCGTTCAACAATGAACTTGGCCTCATCGTTTTCATCGTATGCGGCATATACAGAGATTGGCTCACCGTCGGCGTTGTTGGTGAATAAATTTTTTGGAGTGCGATAGGTATTCTTATTTACAATTTCATTTGCTACTGCGATGACAGTTTTTGTTGAGCGGTAATTTTCTTCAAGCAGCACTACTGTTGCCTCAGGATAGTCATGTTCGAATTCCAAAATATTTTTTATGTTTGCTCCGCGCCACGAGTAAATGCTTTGATCAGAATCTCCTACCACGCACAAATTCTTCCGCTCTCCGGCGAGTGCTTTGGCGATGCGATACTGCACTTCGTTAGTATCTTGGTACTCATCGATATGAATATAGTGCCAGGTATTTTCACACCAACTCCTTGCTTCTTTGTTTTCCTCAAGGAGTTTCACGGTTTCCAATAGCAAATCATCGAAGTCGAGTGACTTCTGTTCTTTTTTCAAAGAAATGTAGCGCTTCCATATTTGTCCTGCCATACGGAAGTGCGGATTACTCTCACTGAGTAGTTGGTCAGGAGAAAGCATTGCATTTGCTGATCGGCTTATAGTGCTGCGAATAGATCGAGGGTCATTGGTCTTGGGATCGAGTCCGAAATACTGCAAAGATTCCTTTATAAGCGACATTGTGTCGCCATCATCCAGAATGGTGAAACGTTTCACCGTTCCATCGTATGCCCCGAATTTTCTCAATAAGAATACTCCCAAACTATGAAACGTACTGACAAACGGTATAGAACCTTCGCGCAATGCAGGAGGGATGCTTTCAATTTGAGCAATAACACGCTCGCGCATTTCCTTTGCGGCCTTATTAGTAAACGTCACTGCCAAAATAGCGGAAGGGGCTACCCCTTTTTCAATCAAATGACAGATACGATGGACAATAGTTTTAGTCTTTCCTGCGCCTGCGCCGGCTACAATAAGCAACGGTCCTTCTGTAGCAACTACTGCTTTGCGCTGCGCATCATTTAATCCTTCAAGAAATTGCATGGATGTAGTGTATCATCCTTCAATAAGAAAATCGTTGTGCTAAAGCAGCTTTTATTTATAAGGGTGGAAATAAGTTTTTGATTAGACAATTTTATAGAACTGTGTCAACGAACGAAAATACGAGCTCTTTTGGCAAAAAACTATTGACGAAACTATATTTACAGTGTGAAAAACAAAAGGTACTTCATTTCTTGATATCATTACTACTTGTAACTATGGTACATCATTCATCCAGAAGGATTCACTTCCTCCTCATACTGATCGCTGTCATCAGCTTCACCGCTACTCCTGTGTCTGCTGCAACGAAATCGTCATCTACTAAAACAAGTAGTTCTACAAAAGCGACAACCGCTAAAGCAAAAACTGCTACTACCAAAACTGCTACAACAAAAAAGACTACTTCCTCTAAGACTGCAAAAAAAACTACTACAAAGAAAACCGCATCTAAAAGCAAGAAAAAGAAAAAAGTCGCAGTAGGAAAAGTAGCGAGACAAGTGAAGTCTTCTATTATTGCTGCTGACCGAGCAATGGTGCTCAATGACAATAATGTTCCTGCTGTAGCATTGCCAACAGTATTAACAACACAGACACCATCAACAAGTACTATGGTAGTAACAAATCCTGTGACGTCAGACAGTTACCCTATTACAGTGAACAACCCTGCAACACTTGTTAACTATGTTATCCCTGCCACCGATATTCGCGGATATTATGCGCAGCCAATTTCTGGAAAACTTTCTCAAGGTATTCACGATGTGAATGCTGTCGACATTTCTGCGCCAGTCGGTACAGTTGTTCATGCTGCGGCGCAGGGTGTTGTGATCGCAGTTGCAAACGATGATGGCTATAGTGGAGGGTACGGAAATTACATCATTGTCTCTCACGCAAATGGAACAGAAACATTGTATGCTCATCTCTCATATGCACTCGTTAAAGCTGGTGATGTCGTAACACAAGGACAACCGATCGCATTCTCTGGTCGCACTGGAAAAGTGACTGGCGCTCACCTTCACTTCGAAGTTCGCGGCGCAACAAATCCGTGGGGTACTGATACTATCGGAACGATGTACTCAATCTAATTTTGGACGATACTGAAGAGCCTCAAGAATATGAGGCTCTTCTATTGTTTCAGAGTGATCAAGATCGGCAATGGTGCGTGCGACTTTGATGGTGCGAATATAAGAGCGAGGTGAGAGTTTTAATTTTTGTGCAAATTGTTGGAGCTGCTTTTTGGCAGTTTCAGAAAGTTTGCTTTTGCTGTGCACTTCTTGTGAAGCCATCGCACTGTTTAATTTCTTTGCGCGCTCATACTGCACGGCACGAAGTTCTTGTATTTGTTTTCGCACTGCTACCGTTTCTTTTTTATTGCCAATCTCATGCAATGATTCGTACTCAATGTGTTGCACTGGCACCCATAGATCGATGCGATCCAAAATAGGGCCGGAAAGTTTTTTGTTGTAGCGGGCAAGCTCTGGGCCGGAGCATGTGCAGGGCTTGATAGAGCTGCCACGATAGCCGCAAGGACAAGGGTTCATAGCAGCAAGGAGGATGAACTGCGCGGGGAAGCGTACGCTTCCCCGCGCTCTGGCTACTGTAATACTTCCTTCCTCCAACGGCTCTCGCAAACTTTCTATCACTCTTCTATCAAACTCTGGAAATTCATCCAAGTACAGCACTCCTCTATGTGCCAGCGTAATATCTCCAGGTCGTATATTGGACCCTCCTCCAACAATGGCAACATGCGAAGCGCTGTGGTGCGGTGCACGCAAGGGTGGGTTGCCATCGAGCATGTCACCGATCAATCCAATGCTTGAATAAATGGTTGCAACCTCCAAAAACTGCTCATTTGAAAGTGTCGGCAAAATGCCATGAAATGCTTTTGCAAGCATAGTCTTCCCTGTGCCCGGTGGTCCATATAGTACGATGTTGTGGCCGCCGCTTCCTGCAATAATCAGTGCACGCTTTGCAGCCAGCTGTCCTTTGACGTCTCCAAAATCAATAGCAATGCGTTCGGTTGTGCTAATACGTAATGATGAAGAAGTTGTTTCCAATCTTCCTTGGCCAGTCAGATGCTCAATAAGTGATCTCAGTGTCGGTATTAAATAGAATGTTACACCTTCTACGAGCTCAGCCTCACGCTCATTATCTTTTGGGATGTAGAGTTCGGTAATTCCTTGTTTCTTTGCCCACTGTGCAATAGAGAGTAGTCCTCGTATAGGACGAACATCACCATTCAATCCCAGTTCTCCAACAAATAGCTTGTTTATCGGATCAATAGTAAGATGTTCGCTTGCAGTAAGATATCCAAGCGCTATGGCAATATCAAAGTACGACCCCTCTTTCTTGAGTTCTGCTGGCGATAAGCTCACGATGACTTTTTGATTTTCACCTTTGGGATTTTTACCAACGCTATTTCTTAGGGCACTAATTACTCTTTCGCGCGATTCTTCAACAGCTTTGTCTGCCAGGCCCACAATTTGAAAAACATACAGTCCTTTACTGATATCCGTTTCTACTGTTACACCTGTTGCTCCGAGTCCTGTAAGCTGCGCGCTCTGTATTTTAGAAAATGCCATACGGTCAGTATGGCATTTTCATATTCAAGAAAAACTAAAAACTTAATTAGCTATTCATGTGAGCTTTGTCGGTACGAGCTGCTGGATTTGCTTCCAGGCGATCATCTTCTATAGATTCGTTACACACTTCACATTTGCCGTATGTACCATCCTCGATCTTCTTCAACGCGCGATTTATGTCATTGAGGCGAGCCTGCAAGGTAGTAACCATGCCAGTGCGCTCTTCGAAGTCTTCAAAACGATCAGCAGCGTCATTGTCGTCAATTTCACCCATCATATCCTGGTCAGGCGTAGCTTCCCAGATATTGGTATCGGTATTAAAACGTGCAATCTGACTGAGCTCTTCCCCAAGGGTTTTCTGCTCTGCTTCTAGTCGTTCTTTAAGGTGATTTGCATTAATCATACCCCGTATACTAACACGTAACAGCAAAAGCACAACCCTTCGTCGCAACACTCCTCAGGGTGAGCCCGGCGCAGCTAGTGCTGGTTTATGAGTGAGTCGTACACAGCCTTCAAAACCTGAGGATCGGTGGTAATGACAATAATATTGTTGTTAGCATAGCCATAGAGAAATACCATTTGTGATGGTGTGTTAGGAGTAGCAACGGTACTGAGACTGCGTACGGGAAGATTATAAAAATACTGGCTTTGGAAGTTTTGTCCGACATTGTTTTGCACGCTGCCCATATTGATGTTCAGTGCCGGTCCAAACATTTGTAAAAGGTTCGGCTCTGCAATAGCAAACTCTTTTGAAGCACTTTCTGGATTCGTTGTTGAGACAATAACAAATGGCAAGACTTTTGTTCCTGTATTCAATACACCGAGACGAGCAACACTGATCACTGATTGTAATGGCTCTGGCACTACAGCACCAATAAATGAATAGAGCTGGCTATTGGAAAGAAGAGTGTCTGTCTTCGAATCGTTTACAAGATTGATAAGTGTTGGCTTTCCGACTGGGGTTGGGGTGGTAGTAAGGTTCGTAATAAGCTGCTGGAGGTTTGTGTTGCTCGCTAAAAGGTTTTGACTAACAGGAAACGCTCCAACTGATTGTATTGGCTGCACCTTCACTGTGAGGTGGCTATAGTAGTACGCGCCGTATATGATAATGCCGATAGTCAGCACTAATAATAATATACTACTAAGGCTGTAGACCTTCTTCTCGCCCTGCTCTTTTACTTCTAATGCCGCAAACTCTTCTCTATCGCGAGCATTTTTCAGCATCTCCTGTACAACTGGAGCTTCAGTAACATTCATTGCCTGGTTGAGATCGTCTTGATAGGTGTGCGAACGATGCCCCTCCTGACTGTCTTCTGGGCGATGCGGTACGTTAGGGTCCTGTACTTGTTCAGGGTTCATACTAATATCCTATCAAATATTTTTTAGGACTGCTTGAAAGATCGACGAATTCGTCTACTACATCCTTCAGAGCGGCCGATGCCGATTTGCCAAATGTTGCCGCCTCAACTTGCACGCCGTGGTGGTAGCGCAAATATTCGCACAACGGTACAAAGTCACCATCGCCGGATACTATAATAATAGCGTCGAGCTTTGGAGCCATCGATACTGCATCAATAGCAAGTCCAATGTCCCAGTCCGCCTTCTTGCTTCCATCGTAAAAAATTTGCAAATCTTTTGCTTTTGTTTCGATTCCGGCTTTTGTTAATGCGCTCAAAAATGCTTTCTCGTCCTCATTTTCTGTAGTGATAACGTATGCAATAGCACGGATAAGATTTCGTCCAGCCAAAACATCTTTTACTACGTTCGCAAAGTTTACTTTTCTTTTATATAAATTTTTAGCGGTGTGGTAAAGGTTTTGTGTATCTATGAAAATACCAACACGCTGATCTTTTTGTTTAATTACTGCCATATATAGAGTATACACCAAACAAACATCCTCCGAGCGGAGGATGTTTGTTTTGATTATGCTTTTACAATCTTCATTGCAGCTTTGTGCTTTTCAGGATTGATCTTCTCAAGTCTCTTGAGATGACCACGGCGGTCTGCCACCATCTTGATCAAGCCGCGACGAGAGTGGTTGTCCTTCTTGTGCTTCTTCAAGTGGTCTGCAAGCGACTCAATGCGCTCAGTGAGCATGCCTACCTGGACGATTTCTGAACCGGTATCAGTAGCATGTGACTGGTGCTTCTTGATGATTGTCTGTTTCTTCTTGGTCGTTAACATGGCAATATCATACCATATAGCCATAAAAAAAGCAAGTGGTGTAGTTATGTCGCAAAATAGCGCTTTCTTGAGGTATACTGTTATCATATATGACTATAACAGAGGCTAAAATTCAATTCCTCGAATACATTGAAATCGAAAAAGGTCGCAGTCCTCTCACAAGTCGCAACTACGATCACTACCTTAGTCAGTTTTTTCAGCAAATGAAGATCAGCAAGCCCTCCGATATTACCGAATCAATCGTGCGCCAATTTCGTATTCAGCTCAATCGTGCACCTGGCATGAAAACAAAGGGGCAAAGTGGTAATACAATGAAAAAAACTACTCAGAACTACTACATGATCGCTATTCGATCTTTTTTGAAATACTTGAATAAGATCAAAGTCTCTACGATCAATCCGGATGTTATTGAATTGGCAAAAACCGGCTCTCGAGATCTTGATATTATTTCGAAAGACGAGCTCAATCGCTTGCTCAAAGCGCCAGATATAACAAAAGCTAAAACTGATGAGGCAAAAATAAAAGTCCTTCGGGACAAAGCATTAATGGAGCTATTTTTCTCTACCGGCCTTCGTTTAGCAGAACTTTGTTCGCTAAATAGAGATTTAGACCTGACACGTGATGAATTTTCTATCAGAGGAAAGGGTGACAAGGTGCGCGTCGTCTTTCTTTCAACAGAAGCAAAAGAGTGCATTCGAGAATATTTAAAAATCCGCAAAGACATGGAAGAGGCTATGTTTGTAAATATTGCGCGAAATAAAGTCGCTGCCCGCCTTACTCCCCGCTCAATCGAACGTCTTGTTCGAGAGTATGCAATCAAGGCTGGTATTTCTAAAAAAGTTACGCCGCACGTTTTGCGCCATGCGTATGCTACCGATCTTCTTTCGAATGGTGCTGATATCAGAAGCGTACAAATGATGTTGGGTCACGCCAATATTGCTACCACCCAGGTCTATACCCACATCACCGACAAGCAGCTTCGTGAAGTTCACAAGAAATTTCATAGTAAGCGATAGGCCGCAAGTCCTGAGGAGTTTGCGACGAAAGGATATCCACTTGCACGAAGTTATAGGAGAGCTATACTAGTAACAGATGCTCGTTGTTAATTGAATACATTAATACACTGTTTCGTTTAACAACGAGCATCTCCTCCTGGCATTTCTTGCCATCAGACTATTTAGTCTATAAATAAAACACAAAATTGTTCATTCATTACCATATTGGTAATACCCCTCATATAAAACCGCCTTATAATTAATTTGGGCGGTTTCTTTTTTATCACGCCGGTTTTTGGCGAGGTTTGCTATACTCTTTCTATGCGAATAATCTCTTGGAATACCAACGGTCTGCGAGCTACTCATAAGCAGGGCCATTTTGATCCCCTCTTTTCACAATATGATCCTGACATACTTTGTCTTCAGGAGACAAAGGCCACCCCAGAACAACTACCTGAGAGTGTTCGAGAGGTCTTTGGTTATGATGCTTATTTTTCTTGGCCAGAAGTAAAGAAGGGATACAGCGGTGTGGCAATTTATACCAAGGACACACCGCTTAATACTACGCTTGGCATAGGCGCTAAGAACGAAAATCTAGAGCTGGACAGCGAAGGCCGCACTATTACCGTTGAATACAAAGACTTTTATTTGATTACCTGCTATTTCCCTAATGGCGGCGGCGGTCCAGAGCGTTTGGACTACAAGCTGCGCTTTTATGATCAGTTTTTGAAATACATAGAAACACTTAAAAAAAATAAGCCAGTAATTTTCTGTGGCGATGTAAATACTGCTCACAATGAGATAGATCTCGCCCGCCCGAAAGAAAACGTTATGAATACAGGCTTCCTTCCCATTGAGCGCGCATGGATGGATAAGCTCGTAGAGTATGGATGGATCGATGTTTTTCGTGAACTCTATCCTGATGCAGAGGATGTATACACATACTGGGATCAAAAAACCGCTTCCCGCGAACGGAATGTCGGTTGGCGTATAGACTATTTCTTTATTTCTCCTGATCTAAAAGATAAAGTCAAAGGCTTTGAAACCCTCAAAGACTATTACGGCAGCGATCACTGCCCTATTGTGTTGGATATAGATTTATAGGAAATAAAAACCCATAGGAAATTCCTATGGGTTTTTATTTCACCCCGTGTTTTTTGCGAAGTTGGCCGATTTCGGCATCGTTAGCGGATTCTTTTTGTTCTTTCCCTTTTTCGCCAAGCTTTTTCAGGTCTGCATCGGTGAGTTCATCAAGATCCAAGACTCGCTCATGAAGCTGTTCCACAGTATTTAATGCTGGATTATCAAGGACTTCTTCGAGCAATGCATGCAAAATCCATCCCATACGAGGGCCAGGTTTCATGTGTAACGTTTCAATAAGGTAGGCACCGTCAACTTTTAGCTGAGAAACACTAATAGGGTCACGCAGTGCTTCTTCGATCATGGCATGGTATTTCCTTAATCTATAAGGTGCTTCCGCTTTTTTCATACCTACACGATCGCATTCGCGCACTTCCATAAGTTCCCAGATATGCGAAGGTCCAACCTTCTGGATAATACGACGAACGGCAGAAAGCGTAATTTGTTCAGTATCTGAGAAAAACATGTGGTTTCTAACCAAAGTTACCACTAGATTAATGGTTTCACGTGAAAAGTTAAGTCGCTCTAAAACCTTTTTAGTGATCTTTGCACCCACTACTTCATGCCCAAAGAATGTATATTTATCTTTTTTGGCGTCGTATCGACGAGTAGCCGGCTTCCCTATGTCATGAAACAAGGCTGCTAGGCGCACTTCCAAAGAAAAGCCTTTATCTGCAGCGTGCTGAAGGGCGTGTAACAAATGGTTATACACGTCATATATATGAGCACCCTTTTGGTCCACTCCTATACCCTCTTCAAGTTCAGAAACCATATGTTTCAAAAGACCAGTCTTCTGTAGCATATCAATTCCAGAGGCCGGGCCTCCAGAAAGGATAATCTTTGTGAATTCATCACGGATTCGCTCTTGTGAAATGTTGGCAAGCAGATCAGATTTTGCCATAAGGGCTGCCATTGTTTCCTCAGCGATAGCAAAATCAAGGGTTGTGGAAAAACGAATAGCTCGAAGCATGCGCAAAGCATCTTCCTCGAAGCGTAGTGGAGCATCAAGGACACATCGTACAATCTTGTCCTTTATATCGGACTGTCCATTAAAAATGTCCTTTAATTCTCCATTTACAGGGTTAAACGCTAGAGCATTCATTGTAAAATCGCGACGCTCCAGGTCTTTTTCTAGGCTTGTTTCATATGTAACACTATCTGGGCGACGATTATCGCTATATTTCCCTTCTGAACGATAAGTAGTAACTTGAACTTGATTGTTTTGATCAGGTGTTTCCCGTGTAACACCCTCTTTTTCGTCCGGCGCCATATTTAGCACTGTCACTGTGCCAAAAGTGTTTTCATAGACTGTTTTTAGGTCAGGAAAACAATCCTGGATCTGATTCGGTGTCGCATTTGTCGTTATATCCCAGTCTTTTGGGGTAAATCCCATAAGTATGTCGCGCACACAACCACCGACTAAATAGGCTTCAAAACCATTATTTTGTAGGGTTTCTGTTACATGTGAAACAAAGAGAGGGATTGTTTCGGGCTTTAAAGTATTCATTGCTACTTTGAAAATCTGTGCGGCTACAGGGAATCGAACCCTGGTCTCGTCCTTGGCAAGGACGCATTCTACCACTAAACCATAACCGCGAATTACTTATAAAAGAGAACAAAATCAGTATATAGCACTTCCCTTATTTTGCAACGATTACTGGTGTATTTGTCGCAAAATGCTATAGTTTATCGGTAACTATTGTTACATGCACCTATGGTGAAATGGATATCACAGCGGTCTTCGGAACCGTTATTCTGGGTTCGAATCCTGGTAGGTGCACAAAAAAAAAAGAAATCGCGATAAA